>JAVBOA010000024.1:0-2984 GCA_031551135.1 Eubacteriales bacterium
TAGTTAATGCATATCCAACAAGTGCGCCTACTTTTCCATAAGCACTTACTTTTGCATTTTCCAGTGTCACATTCTTTATTCTAGCCGATACAGTAGTACCGAACAAACCGCTATTATTTTGACTATAGCTGCCTGTAATTGTTAAATTCTTGATTCTATAACCATTTCCGTCCAAGACTCCCTTGAAACCATCTATTGGAATCCATTCTTGGCTCTTCAAATCAATATCTGAATCAAGTTTATAATGTGCGCTGAGATTATTTTTTATTGATTTTAAATGATCTGTATTTTTTATTAAGAAAGGGTCTTCCAGCGTTCCTGAGCCAGTCATTTCCGTTGAACCAGTCTCGCTTAAAAGCAAATTTTTACCTTCAAGACTTTCATTTGAAGAAATTATATTTTCATTTTCTGTTTCAATAGCTGCGCTATCCGCCTCAGTGCTGTTTTCTGAGTCAGAATTATTCGAATTATTTTCCGTACTTTCTACATTGACTTGCTCATTTTGAAAAATATCAGAGTTTGCAAAAACTGTAATCTGTGTTTCTGAGAAAAACATTATAAAACAAAGCATTAATGAAATTAACTTTTTTATCTTCACAGAGATACTCCCCTCGTAATTAGGTTTTATGTCTAAAATTAATTTATAAATATACTGATTTTTTATTCAGTTTTCGATTTAATTACAGATTTTATATTCCCAGACGGGTCATATGTGTATATTAATTTCTCTCCCGTTGGGTAAATAACTTCTGTTAATCTTCCTTTTTTATCATATTTGTAAGCTACAGCCTCAATATTTGTCACATCTTTTTTATAAGTGAATTCTTTGCTCCAATCGCCTATATAAGTGGCAAATTTAGCTCTTATTTTAAAAATATGTTCAGAAATGTTTGGATTAATCTCCAATTCTATTTTTTCAGACGTAGCAGTTAAGATTTGATCGTTATACATTACTTCATAAGCTATTGCTCCGTTAATTTTTTCCCAGACCAAAGTTAGAGTATTATTTGTTTGTGTAAATTTAATTTCTTCCGGAAATTTCTCTTCAGGAGAATTTTCATCTTCTGTATCTATTGACTTAATTCCAGGGTAAGTCACGCCCTCTTTCATTTCCCAAATTCCCTCGAAATCCCACCCAATAAATGTATCTCGTTTCATCATTTCTTCTGTACTTCTGGCAAAAGAATTTGGACGGTATTTTCCATTTGTAGACTTTGAGACATCAAAATAGCAATTTTCAAAAGTAGGATTTGACGAATTTGATACTAAGCGTAACTCACTTTGATTACCTTCTATAGTTCCAGCGTAGTAACTGTTACTTATTTTTCCACTTAAAGGTCCGGTTAAGCCGCCGTAATAATATGATCCAGGTCTTATAGTGCTTGTGGAATAGCAATTTGCTATTAAGCTATCACCTCCAGCATCTCCAACAATACCGCCTATTCTATTCGTTCCTTCAATATCAATAGTTGAAAATGATTTTTCTATTTTTATATTACTTGCAATTCCAACAAGTCCGCCAACGTAATTCGAACCCGTAGCTTTAACTTTGCCATTACCTAAAACTGCACAATTTATAATTGATACATCGGAAGCAGCGGCTAAAATCCCACCAATATCCTTACTGCCCGATTCAAGATTTATATTTTCTATTATTAAATTTTTAATAGTTGCACCTTGTGCAAATCCAAAAAAGCCATAACCTGATATAGAAGAAAATGTTTGTATTTTAAGATTTTTTATTCTATAGCCACCACCGTCAAATGTACCCTTAAAAGGGAAAAAATTACCTAACGGCTCCCATTCTTCGTTTTTTAAATCTATATCATTCATTAAAATATAATTAGATTGCAATTTGCTATTAATAGTTTTAAGTTGTTGGACGTTAGTGACCTGGTACGGATCGGAAGAAGTTCCGGAACCTTGCATTTGCTGGTTAGCAAGACCTGATAAAGTTACCGTTGAAGCATCCAATGTTTGGAATTGATCTGATGTCAAAAGTAAAACGAAAAATACTGATGCGATTAGCCTTAATATAAGTTTCATTTTTATACCACCTTTTAGTTTTCGATAGAATGATTTTCACAAATATAACTCATATTTACATATCAATCATAAGAACCACATCCTTTTCTAATAGTTAATTTGTATCAATAGTTAAATTAATGAATTGCTATCTTGAAACAAAAGAAATGCATAAAGTTGAATCCCAAATATATCCTTATGGTCTTGAGCAATAAATTCACCATTATTACATAGAGCTGATAATTATTTATTTATACAGATTTATGAAGCTAATTAAATTTACATTTGAGCGTTAAAAGATCAAAATGACTTAGCATTGAATTTCACCTATTGGTATGAAGAATTTAGAATTTATTGATAAAGTTTATATCTCGTAAAAATTTGAAATATTAGTCTGAATGTAAAATAATTGATATAAGGTCTGTTTTGCATTTGTGAAGTTTATACCAGTATTCCTAAAATGTGTAATTGATTCGCGAATATTTCATCGCCATTTTATCAAATAATATCCATAACATAAGTTATCAATTATTTCATATTTTGTTTATTTTTTAAATTTCTATGATTTATCAATTATGGTAGCAATGTTGCCATGCATAAAAACTGAAAGTTTACTCAGTATTTTGTGCAAATACTGGCATAGTTGAGTTGAAAATTAAAATCAACGCCATCAACATTCAGATAATTTTTTTCTTAGCATTCTTTAATCTCCTTTGTTTTTAATTTCTTTTGAATACAAAATAATAATTTTGAGCCCCCCTTCATTAATTATCAAATGTGCGATTTGCTAAATTTAGCAAATATTTGCATTATATATGAAAACAGGCCTGTTGATTATCCATAATATTACAATTTAAGTTTTAAAAGCAGATAGAAAATTAAGAAGAAAAATAAAAAGCTCGGTTTGAAATTCATTAACGCGTAGACATCTTATAAATTCAATCATAGTAAGTTTGAAA
>JAVBOA010000007.1:0-89367 GCA_031551135.1 Eubacteriales bacterium
TGCGCGAAACGCTCCGCTGTGAAAAATTTTTTTCTATATAGGTCGCATTAATGATTTATAATACAAAATCATTAATGCTTGCCTATAAACAGCGGAAAATGTTTGCTGATAAACAATTAAAAAGATGGAATGTTTATCAGCAAACATATACTTATCACAATGAAAATAGTATTATTTATTGAAACGTTCGTGCTAATTCTTGTATTTCCGGCGGAAATTCTTCCGTGCTTTGTTGTTTTAATTCTTCCTCCGAACCAATTGCTAACGCCCTGTCATAATACCAGCATTTAAATTTAATCATAGCCATTGTTTTTTCAACGGCTTTCATCTGCTCTTTCACAACTTCCAAACGTTCATAAAAAAGATTCCGCCTTTCCTGCAATGTTGCGTCGCCTTCACTGTACCAGACCATATATTGTTTAATTTCTTTGATAGATAATCCCGTCGATTTGAGACATTCAATCATTTTTATTGCGCCGATTTCCATTTCCGTAAAAACCCGTATGCCGCCGTTACTGCGCCCCATTGCCGGAAACAAGCCTTCTTTGTCATAATACCGCAGGGTCGAACCGGATAGCCCGGTTATATTGGATACTTCTCCGATTGTGTAATACAAAATCAAAACCTCCTGAAAAATACATCTTGACTTAAACTTGGCTTTAAGTTTTATTATTATCATAATACTTAATCTTTCTCGAAGTCAAGGCTTGTTTGAGCCAAAAAGGAGGTAAATATGCAATACACAAATTTTCGTGATGAAATTCAGCTTTCACGGCTTGGCATGAGTACAAAACAACTGCCTATAAAAAATAATGAAAACGGAACTGCGATTGACTATACAAAATTTCAGTCGATTATAGATTATGTGGTAAGTCACGGCGTGAATTATTTTGAAAATTTATATATATCTCAAAATAACGAATCCGAATTATTTTTGCTTAAGGCACTTTCAAAATATCCTCGTGAGAATTATTTCCTCGCCGAAAAATACAATACAAATCCCAATTATGCGGAATATTTTCAAAATCAGCTAAAGCGCTTGAATACAGATTATATAGATTTCTATATAATCGATGATATACAAGATTCGACTATTGAAAAGATTATAGATAGCAGATGCATTCAATACTTTGAAAAACAAAAAACTATGGGTAAAATACGATATTTAGGATTCTCGTTCCGTGGCAGTTTGAAAACTCTGTGGCGTATACAGGAAATTTTCGAATGGGATTTTGTTCAAATGCAACTCAATCACTTTGAATGGAATTATTGCGATGCGGATATTTTATATGATGCTTTAATGATAGAGAGCACTCCGATTATAATTGCAGAGTCTGAAAATAGAGATTCGCAGGAAATGCGGTGGCTGATGGATTTGCCGCAGGTTGCCGTAATTCTAAGCACTGTGTCCGATATACTGCAATTTGAGGAAAATGCGAATATTTTTAATGATTGCAGCTTTATCTCTTGCGGATAAATTTTAGTATTATGAAAATGGCGCAATCGCGCCATTTTCATAATTATTGGATTTCCAAAAAAATTTATACTTACGGTTTATTTACATATCCCGTGAATAATATCTGATTTCCTCCGTCATAGGTATTTCCGTACAAAACAAAAACGAACGGTTTATTACAAATCATCTCAAAAGGCTCTGTCGGCTCAGGCATTGCCGCACCAGCCACAAGCTCCATAACTGTAACCGCGGCGGCTGTCGTGCCTTTCTCGTCCACTTCTATAACAGCTTTTTGTACAGCCTTCGACATCCAAATTGGTAAATTTTCTTCAATCAAACCGCCGGTAAGCGGAGCTTTTTTATCATCAAACAAAGGTACACCCAGCTCTGTCAAAGAATCTTTTAAGTCCATTAAACCGCTTTCAATCGAAAAGCGCGGCAATAGAAGTTTTCCGGTTTGCGGTGTGGCTTCAGCGTTCATTTTATTAAAATATTCGCTCGTCATATTTTCCAAAAGATTTTTTGCGTCACCGTCCTTCGGCAATATGATAAACATTCCGCCGCCTGCCAAAAATTTAAGCGGCATTGCCTGCACGTTATCATCTTCATAATAAAATTGACTATCGCCTTCGTGAAGCATATAAAATGCCTTGCTTTCTCCGTTCGGTGAATAAAAAATATCTTCCTTTGTATCTTCGGGAGCGAATTCCCAATTCCATCTATCCGAAAAATAAATTGCGTTCGCTATCGCCGCAATTGTATTCGGGTCGAATTTCTGCACAATTTCATCTATCAAGCCATCTGTATTATCGCTTGCCCATTTATTTATTTCTTTAACAGCTTCATCAGATTCAAAATCTGTATTTATAACGGCACCACGAAAATAATCCATAAATTTCTGCGCGAAATCTTTTTTAATATGCATGTCATTGTCAATAAAAATAGCATTTACGATTTTCAGAGGGTTATGACCATCAATATCTGTATTATTTTCATTTCGTGTATTTCCCATTCCTCCGGTCAAATTAAAAAGCATTCTCGAAGAAGCCTCGTTTATATCCTTTTCGCTTATCCCTGCCGAACCCAGCGCATTCAAAAGTGCCTCTTTATTTGCGGAATCGGTAGCATTAACAAGCGCCGCCAAGGGCAGCCAAACAGAGTACGGTGAGCATAAAAAATCTTCATTTTTGTTCTTTTGGGAAAGAGCAGAGCTTAATTTAAAAGCAAAATCATTCGCTCCATCCGCGACTTTTTGCGCCGCAGAATTTTCTTCATTATATTTAGGCTCTTCCAAATCTTTCGCTTTAACTTCTACTAAATTAATTGGATTTGCAGAGTCACTGCCCGAACAGCCTACCGGAATCAAACCCACAATTAAATACGCAACCGTTGTTAAAATTATTTTCAAATTTTTCATAAAAATTCCTCCTCATAGGATAAAACACATATTTTCAAACTCATCTATTTTAAAAACGATTTGCATAAATAATTGTTCCGAAAATTTATTCGTATTTCATCAATTCATTTTTCAATTCCTCGATTAATTCTTTATTTAAATCCGACAAAGGCCTTGCTTCGATTAAAGGTATAAAAACATTTTCTGTTTCATTTAAATATTTTTTTATTTTATTTGCTTTCGGACTTTTTTTCAAAGATTTTATATTGTCGATTCGGTCAATTATTTTTATTGTCAAGATTGAAGGATTTTCGTCGTTAATTATTCCAAGAAGATATTTTTCAAAACTATATTCCGAATCTTTTATTTTAGTCAAACTTTTTACGCCGTCCGCTACTTCCGCACCAAACAAAGTGCAAATTTCTTCGTATTTTATTTCCGTATCTTCCATGCTGTCATGCATGTATGCAATAACCACATTTTCCGCTTTTCCGTCCAATTCCTTAACTCGTAGAGCAACATTTTGCACATGAGAAAAATAAGGTGTTCCCTCATCTCTCGTTTGCCCTTTGTGTAATTTCTCCGCTAAAGCGGCGGCTTTTTCTTCGATTGAAATAATTACTTCTAAAATCATATTAATATCCAAATCCGATGTAGATTCTAAAGCTAAATCCGGTTTTACTGTATCTGATTGCACACCGATTCCCACAGCAAAGATATTCGCTTTTTGTATTGCAATAATTCCTGCTTCGGCATCTTCGAAACCCACGCAATTCAGCGGCGCAACGCCCAATGCCTCGGCGCAGACCGTAAATATTTCGGGATCAGGTTTTGGCTTGCTAATCAAATTTGCATCTGCTATGTAATCGAATTTCTCTTTGATTTCTAAGCGTTCCAGTACATAATCCGCATTGCGGCTGGCCGAAACAACTGCTAATAATATACCGGCTTCACGCGCATTATTTAGAAATTCCAATATCCCCGGCAAAATATCATTCGGTGTAATTGTATCCAACAAAGAAACATATCTTCGGTTTTTCTGCTCTAAATATCTTTCAACTTCTTCTTCGGAATAGGATTTCCGGTTTATTTCCAAAATTATATCAAAAGATTTTCTTCGGCTGACACCCTTTAGCCTTTCATTATCCTCGATATTGAATTTTAATCCCAATACGTCAGATAATTCTTTCCACGCTTCGTAATGCAATCTTGCCGTATCTGTCAATACTCCGTCCAAATCGAATATAAATGCCCTTTTTCCCATTTTCCTGCTCCTCCTATTCACGCATTTGCGTCGACATGTATTTTTTTGGGCTTACCCCCACATAGCGAGTGAAAACATTAGTAAAATACGCCGGGTCTTCTATCCCAACCATTGCGCCTACCTCGAACACCAGATAATTCCCGTTTTGCAGCAATTTCTTTGCTTTTTCTATGCGGTATTTGTTTAAAGCTTCAACAATCGAGTCACCGGTTTCCCTTTTGTACATTCGGCTCAGATAACTGCCGTTTATACTATTTTCTATCCTTAATAATGAAAATAGTATTATAGCGTTCAGCTTTGTTGGATTGCCGCAGCCCGGTCAGCCCGAAACAGAAAATAATCCTCTTCCTCGTTTGGCGGATAATGTGAAAAAAATAACTATGAAGGCGGTGATGAACGGAAAACTCTACGCAATTACAGCCGAAGCTGACATTACAAGAATAACAGAGATAAACAAATAGTAATAGAGGGTATTTCAAAAGGAATTTTTGATTTATCCTCTTTTTAGACTTTGCAGAAATTTAAATTTTCCTCTTTTAATAAAATAATTTAATATTTTGTTTTTATTTGTTAATACTTATGTTATAATTACTTAAACAAATTTGATGAAAAAAAATAAACGAAAGGAGTATTGCCGAAACGGCGCGAAAATATGATTAAAAAAATATTACTTTTTGGCCTGATGGCCATATCTATCCATACAAATGTTTTTGCGGCTAATATACATATGAAATATGACATTATAAAAACAAAAGTCATTATGCAAACGAGGAATTATGTTACGCTATACAATAATGATAAAATACCCGAAAAAAACAAAAATTTCGTAACAAATGATTTTGCTCCGCAAAACGAAAATAATTTAGATGTATTTTTTCTAAATACCGGAGAATCCGCGGTTAATGTTACTCTTTTCAAAAAAGGGCTTTTTAATGCAAAAGCCAAAATAAATTCTTTTGAAGTTAAACCGCAAGAATACATAGCCAAGGAAATCCCATATATTTCTTCCGAATCATTTTATCTTGAATTAGATTCGGAATCTGAAATTTCGGGGCATTTAAGAGTACGTCAGTTTGAAAATTAACAGAATTTTGTCCCTTATAAAATAAAAATAAAAGCTCTATTAAAGGAATGGTACAATTACACCATTCCTTTAAATTTTTTCACATTGGTTTCTAAAAAATCAAACCGCTATATTAATAATCAGAAAGGTTTTGTATTTCATCGTTCGAAAAAATTATATTTGTATCTTTTTCGATATCGTTGTTTATTTTTTCGGCGATAAGTTTATTCGCCGGCGATAAAATACTGAAATGGTCAACGCTTTCCACTGCGTAAAAATGAACATTTTTGTTTTTATTATTATTTAGCATAGCTTCCAAAGCTACAAAGTTTCCGTTTACAATCGATTCAAAAACAAAAGACGGCGTAAAGATTGTATTTAAAAATAAAATCGGCGAACGGACGGCGACTTCTGATTTATCATTTATATCGAAATTCAAATTTTCCTGACCGTAATCAGAAATATCCGCAACCGGACCAAACGAAAACACTGCCCGAAAACCGCTGTCATATTCGGCAGCCAACAGCGCGATCGTGCCGCCCGTGCCGTGTCCGCCCAAATAAATCCGCTCTTTGTCTACATAGTCCAAAGACGCAGCATATTTTAGAGCCGAAAAAACATCATTAACTTCACCGTAAAAAGATTCCACATTACCCGGATTTTTATTGCCGCCTCTAAGCGACGGATACATCATAAGAATACCACTTTTTCGGTATATTGAAGCCGATTGGTCATTTTCTGTTTGCTCTTTCCAAGAAATATCGGAAATCGAGTTCGCAAAGCCATCCGAAAGCCAAATGATTAAAGGTTTTTTAGAGCCGTCTTTTGGGTCGGGGCTTATATAAGCGGACATTTTTCCGATTTCCGTATCATATTTTATCAATTCCAAATCTTTGCTTGCAGGCTTCACCGCTTCGGAATCCGTATTTTTTTCATTTAATAAATTTGTTTGGAAATTTTTGCGCGCCTCTTTCAGATAAATAATCGTTGAATCCTCCTCTTTCGAAGACCCTCCAATTATTGAATTACATGAAGAGAGCAAAAGCGCTACAGTGACTATAAAAATCAATTTAAATACTTTTATATAAATTCCCCATTTTCTCATGGCATTTCCATTGTAAAGGATAGAAATAGCATCATACTATTTCCATTCTAAAAAATAGAAATAGTATCAAATTACAAAATCTCATTTTGATATATCGGAGTGAATATATTTTTTTCAGGGTCATCAATCGAATTATTGTAATTTTCGATTGCATTTTCTATGAATTTCAACTGCGATTGAATAAATTCCTTGCCGCGGCGGTCGATTCTGATATACGAGCCGTTCGGCTGCAAAATCCGCTGTTTAACGGTATCCGAAAGCGAAAGCTCCAAAATCGACATGATTTTAGATTTCAATTCTTTGTCCTCTATAGGAAAAGTAATTTCTATACGCCTGTCAAGATTTCTCGGCATCCAGTCCGCCGAAGACAAAAGAATCCGCGGATTACCGTTATTCGCAAAACAATAAATCCGGCTATGCTCCAAATATCTGTCCACAATACTGCAAACCTCAATATTTTCACTTACATTTTTTATTCCCGGACGCAAACAGCAAATTCCGCGAACGATTAAATTTATTTTAACACCGGCTTGTGATGCTTTGAATAACTTTTTGATTATATCCGTATCTACAAGTGAATTCATTTTCGCAATAATATACGCTTCGCCGCCGCTTAATTTATTACTGATTTCGTTTTCGATTAGCTCTTCAAATTGTTTACGCAGTGTTACCGGTGCTACAGCAAGTTTTTTCAAATTGTAATTCGTCGAATATCCGGTAAGCAGATTAAAAAGCGTAGAGACATCCTGACCGAAAGTATCCTTGCAGGTAAAATATCCCAAATCTGTATAAATTTTAGCCGTGCTGTCATTATAATTTCCGGTTCCCAAATGCACATATCTCTTAATTCTGTCCGATTCCTTGCGTACAACAAGACAGATTTTGCAATGCGTTTTCAGACCCACAAGCCCATAAACCACGTGACATCCCGCTTTTTCCAGCTTTTTCGCCCAAACAATATTATTTTCTTCGTCAAAACGAGCTTTTAATTCCACCAAAACCGTAACTTGCTTACCGTTTTCGGCGGCTTTGATTAAAGCTGAAACTATCGGTGAATTACCGGAAACACGGTAAAGTGTTTGCTTTATCGCCAAAACATTTTCGTCATTAGCGGCGGCATAAACAAAATTCGTAACACAATCAAAAGATTCGTATGGATGATGCACTAGTATATCCTTTTCTTTTATGGCTTCAAAAATATTTTTATCAATAAAATCCACAATCGGAACAGGCGTATACGGCGCATTTTTCAATTTATCAAAACCCTTTTGAGATATAAACGAAAACCAAACCGTATTATCCAGCGGGCCGTTTATTTCAAAAATATCCTCCGGGTCCAGCTCAAAATATTTTTTCAAATATGCAATTAAATGTTTTTCCATTTTTCTTTCGACTTCCAAACGCACAGGGTATCCCCAGCGCCTGCGCTTTACCGAGTCTTCAATTTCCTTCAAAAAATCCTCCGAGTCCTCTTCATCAATTTCTAAATCAGAGTTTCGGGTTATTCTAAAACAATACACATTCAAAACTTCATAGCCCTCAAAAAGCGTATCGATATATTTTTTTATTAAATTCTCGAGAAATATAAATTCTTTTTTTCCTTCTCTTGATGGCAGTTTGACTATCCGCGGAATAACCGTCGGAACTTGCATCAAAGCAATCGGATTTTCATCTTCTGCGCCTTTTAGTTCGATTATCATATTCAAGGCTTTATTATTTAATTGCGGAAACGGTCGGCTGAGGTCGATCGCCATCGGAGTCAGAATCGGAAAAACCGTTGAATGAAAATATTCTTTCAGCATATCTTTTTGGTCTTTGGAAAGCTCTTTATATTGCAAAAAATAAATATTTTCTTTTTCCAATGCCGGCAGAAGCGAACGCAACAAACAATTGCTCTGCTTTGTGACCATATCTTTAACGACTGCCTCTACTGCCAAAAGCTGCTCTTTCGGAGTCATTCCGCTTTCGTCTTTTATATTTAATTCGGCGGCCACTTGATCCATCAATCCCGAAACACGCACCATAAAAAATTCATCCAAATTATTTGAGCAAATAGCCAAAAACTTCAAACGCTCGAATAATAAATTCGTTTTATCCTGTGCCTCTTCTAAAACACGGCCGTTAAATTCCAGCCAGCTCAATTCACGGTTTATGAAATTATCCAATTAACTCACCTTCTTTGATTTTAAGACTATTTTCAGTCCAAAAACCTCTTCAAAAAATTGTCCCTTTAATTTTACCGACCATTGTTCCAATTCAATATTTCTATTAGTATTTATAGTTAAAATAATTTGATTATCCTCGATTTTCACGCCGACATCTTTAATTTTTTGGCTATGGCTGCGGTCCAGAGCGTCGGCCAGGCGCAAAATCGCCGTTAGTTTCGATAGTATAACTTTTTCTTTCCGCGTTAAATCCCTATAATTTTGAAAGTTCTCGGACGGTGTTGCGGAAGAATGAAAAAAAGCAGTATTCGCGACAAGCAGTGCCTCTCTGTCCGAAACGCCGATAAGAGATGACGCATTTATTATATTAAACGAATGAAAATGATGATCCCGAGGATTTATAAATTTCCCGATATCATGCAGAATCGCCGATAAACTTAGGATCAATTTTTCATTTTTGGAAAGCCCGTGAACTTTTTTCATTTTATCAAAAATCTCAAGCGCGTATTTTTCCACAAATTCGCTATGCTTTAGATTTACATCAAAACGGCTTGCAAGAATTTTCGAATACGAAACCGCATTTTTATAAAAAGTCTTGGAAATAGCTTGATATTCCTCATGGAACATTTTTTCAAAGCAGATTCCATCCGACAAAAATACCATCGGCGCAATTATTTCTTTTGCATTTGTAAATTTCAAAAGATTTTTATAAACCGAAAGCGCCGGCAATAAAATTTCGGCTCTATCCATCGTCAAGCCGTACGACGAGCAAATATTTTCGACTGTTTTAGATTTAATATCATCATATAATTTAAAAAAATTCTCGCGCGGAATAACAAGAAACGAATCCGCCGCATTCGCGCCGCAGAGATCCCCAATCAAAGAAATTTCGTGCCCCGACGCTATAAAATTTGAGATTTTATAATTTACAATATCCGAAAAAGGCTCTGTAAAAGAATTTAGATATTCTTCCACAATTTTATAAAACTCGTTGGAATAATCCTGAATTTTTTCAAAAATTTCAAATATCCTAAGAGTTCCGATTTTAATTGTTTGGGTAAAAATAAATTTTTCATTTTGCAGGACATTGAAGCCGATATTTCCGGAGCCGATATGAACAAGCATTGACGAAAGCTTATATTCCCGATCCAAAAGATGAAACATTAATTTATAAATATATAATTTCTCCTGCGTATCGTCGATTACCTCGATTTCTACGCCGGTTTTTATTTTTATCTGATCCAAAATATAATTTCGGTTAGTCGCTTCTCTAATCGCTGTCGTCGCGACAACCCGATAATTCGTAACTCCGTATTCGGTCAGGACTTGCAAAAAATTTCTAATTGCTTCACATGTTTTATCGACTTTTTCAAAGCTGATTTTGCCGTTATTAAATGTGTCTCGTCCCAAACTCAGCGGATATCTCAAGGTTTCGATAAAGACCATTTTAGTTTTTTCTTTTTGCGCAATACGCAGCCGCAGCTCATCTGACCCAATATGTATTACACCGTACATTTTCGGTCTGTTCATATAAAAAATCCTCTCTATTACTGTATCACTTTAAACGAATCCTATATTTATATAATACCAAATCTAATCGACATTTTCCATTATTTTATATTAACGCACTGCACTTGTGCGCAATCTTTGTATCTGATAGAATCTTTACAGGCTGAAATCTTTTTATGATTTTCGACGTATATATTGACGAACAATCAGATTTTCACATCCTATCAAACGCAAAAGGAGGGTTTTTATTGATTGATTATTTTAGTAACTTAACGTTCAATCTTCTTTCCCATAATTATATCTTTTCCGGCGAAGATGATTTTAATATAAAAAACACAAAAGAATTATTTTTTTATAAAATCGAAAACGGATCATTCGTTTTATTTCATGCAATAAGCGAATCTGTATTACAAAAAGATATATTTCAATCAAAGCTAAATGAAAATATTGAACTGCTCAAAAAAGATGAAAAAAATTTTAAAAATATTTTCTTTGTCACTTTAATTATATGCGATGACGATATTGATATTTTCGAAAAATATTCCCTTGAGCCGCAAGCTTTTAGCGGACAGAAAATATATCCGATTTATTGGGCGGTAAATCTTAATAAAAAAGAATTAATATATGACAAAAACCAACCAAATGATATTTTTAATCTGAATAAAATTATTTTGGATTCATATGAAAACAAAAAGATTTTAGATGAAGTCGGAACTAATATCTCTGATTATAAAGCCATTGCCAAAAATTTTTCGACCTTGAAAGAACACGCAAAAGAGCCGCTCGTTACTTATATTTTAATTATATTAAATATTTTATATTTTGGACTTATGGAGCTGAACGGCGGTACAACATTAACCGACAACCTTATAAAATTCGGTGCATTCGAAAAATCGCTTATATTTGAAGGAGAAATTTACCGTTTTATAACTTCCTGCTTTATTCATATCGGTTTTTCGCATTTGTTCTATAATATGTTCGCATTATATATTTACGGCCAATCTCTCGAAAAATATTTAGGGCATTTTCTTTTTCTTGCGGTTTATATTTTTTCGGGAATTTTTGGAGATTTCGCAACGCTTCTGTTTATGCCGGGAAATGTTGTGTCTGCGGGTGCGTCGGGTTGTATATACGGGCTTGTCGGTTGTATTGGCGGCATGTCCTTAATTTCTCGAAACAATATCCGCGGTTTTTCTTTTCATTCGTTTATTGTTTATATTTCGATAACTGTGATAATGGGATTTTTTGATTTGCGTATGAATAATGCTGCTCATTTGGGCGGTGCTCTGTTCGGATTTATTGCAGGAATCATTATCGAATTAATTAAACGAAAAATAATCGAAAAAAAATTAGCACAAATTTAAATTATACTATTTTCAATATAAAGGATATAAAAATGAGAATAGTATTAGTCAAGGCTATGAAAAACCCGGTTGTACCGTCCGAATTCTTCATAGCCTTTTTTTATGCTCTAAAGTCAAAAGAAATAAATTGTGAAACATGTTCATTTGTATTTTGTGTAATATCAAAGTCATCGTTTGTTTTAAAACCAAATCCCGAAAAACTATAGCCTTTTTGCGCCAGTGCCGATTCTAAATTAATTATATTTTGCTTTACCAATTCCTCAATCTCTGTATTTTCCAATCTAAATTCAAAATTCAGCTGATTATTGTTCTTTTTAATAAAAGTTTCAAATCTGCCAAGATGCGCCGTATCCAGAGTGACAAGCGCAGAGCAGTCCGAAGGATTTATTTTTTTTGTTTTCTTCTCATCAAAAACATAAATCTCAGAATTTAATTTTTTATCTTCAATCAGCAAAGGAATTTGTAAAAAAATATTTTCTTTTGTATTGACAAAAAAATCAATATTGTCTTTCAATTTAGTAAAGCTTTTTTGCAGAGTTTCGGCTTCTTCGGTTTGTGGTTTTGCAAGGCATTGCTTTGCTTGTATTGCTTTTTCTTTTAGGTTTTCCAAAAATTCATCCAAATCTTCAGGCGTTGAATTTATAAAATCAAAAGCCGGCTTTTTTATCTCTTCTTTGTTGTTTTCTTTATTTTCTTGTATCGAAGATTGGATAATCTTTTTGTCTTCTGTTGCAATTTCTTTTGACCGAACATTCTTTGGCGCATCTGGTTCAGATGCTTCATTTGTTTTTAAAAATTCTTTTGTAATTAAAATCTCTTCATCATTTGTGCTGTTTTCATTAGTATTTAATATATCAATTAATTGACTTTTTATTTCCGGATCGGAGAGTTTTTCGACTAAACCGAAAATATCGTCAATTTGATTTCCGATAGAATTTTCGTGATTCACTAAATCTTTTAAAATCTGAGCATTATTTTTAGTTGGTGCAATTTTATTTTTCAAAAGAAATACTGCTTGATCAACATTATCCGTCAAGCTTAAATTCTGATTTAGTTTCAAAACATTTTCTTTGCTTACTTGCAAATTGTTCTCTATAAGCGTGTTTACAGCTTTAGCATTTTTTTCTGTCGGCGCAAGATTCGCATCGTTTAAAAAATCCCGGACTGGGTCTTGCAAAGGCTGAGTCATTGATTTTTCGCTTTTTGCAGGGCTGAAAATAATTTTATTATTCACAAGCCTAACGTTAAAATCCAGCACTTCGTTTAATTTAAAGCCTGTCGCGTTTTGGTCGGGCTTACCTTTAATTACTTGACCGTCCGGCAATTTCAGTGTCAATTCATTATTTTCCAAAGATATAATTTCGGCTTTTATTTTTGAAGAACCGACAAGTTTTAATAAATCAACAGCCGAATATTTTATGCCGCTTAAGGCAGGTAAATTATTATTAATCTGCATTATATTTTTAAATACGAAGATTTAGCCGTCGGCTCGTATCTCGAATATTCCTCAACCGCATTGATAAGCCTGTTTATGCGTTTTTCAAAATAAATGTCTTCAGAGTTTTTATAAAAATCATCGCCCGAAATGCTCATATAATCGATAAAGCATATCAAAACCGAAGTTATGCAGGCATTATCGTCTTTAATCGGAATTACGGAATAATAAACATTTTTAACTTCGTTTTCTATATAAATTTTAGTTTTTGTATTCAAAATCTCACCCGTTTTAAAACAAGTTTTTATAATATTATCGTCGGCGGCTGCATCTTCCAAATCAAAATAAGTAAAAAAGCCTTTATTCAATAGTTTCATTCTTTGTTTTTTTATAAAACCCGCCGCTTGCTTGTTCAAATAAGTAATCGACGATTTTTTATTTACAATCACCAACGGAATTGTTAAGCTATCCAAAATCCATTGAAAAGATGAAATCAGATTGTTTGTATTAAAGCAAATATCGTAAAAGCAACCTTTTCGCCCATTCTCCAATACTCTTAAATCCACATTCCCATTTAAGATATTTGTATTAACACTTTCGATTTCGTTTGAAATATTGGAAAACTGGTCGGATATTTTTACTAAAGAATTATTTAATTCGTCCGAGCCTTCAAAATCTTTTAAATTTATATCGGTAGAAATTATTCCGTCCGATAGCTGACCGATATAATATGAAATCTTATGCAATCTTTGTTTTTGTTTCGACAAAAAATTCGAGTATACCAAAAAATTCAGCAGAGAGTAGAGAACCAATGAAGTTGCCAAAACAATGTCCGGATTAACATTCAGCCTCAAAAATCCCATGCTCACTACAAAAACAACGATTGCGGAGATAAAAATTTTATGTGCACCATATAATCTTTTTTTTAAATTCAGGGTTTCATCCATCTTCATTTCATCTCCCGTATCGAAATATTTCGATTATCTTTTTTATATTTATTTTATCAATCCAAAAGTTTTTCTTTTCTACAACTTGTATATTTTATTTTTATTTCTTTTATATTTCTTATCGGACAATTTCTGACAAATGATTAGACTATTTTCTACAAAAAAATAAAAAACTCAAAATATTTTTATTCTGAGTTTTCTATAGTAATGAAAGAATTAATGTAAAAAAGGGATTAATCCGCTCTAATAAGAGTTTTTACAGCGATAAGGCTTTTTCGACAACATTGTCAACGGTGAAGCCGAATTTTTCAAATAACAATCCTGCCGGCGCAGACGCTCCGAAGCCATCCATTCCGATTATATCTCCGTCGAATCCAACATATTTATACCAGCAAGTTTTTACGCCGGCTTCCACAGCCAAACGTTTTCTGATATTTTTAGGCAAAACGGATTCTTTATATTCTTCGTCCTGCTCTTCAAAAACTTCCATACTAGGCATAGAAACAACACGCGGACGCAAGCCTTTTTCTACAAGTTTGTCGAAAGCGTCATAAACCAAAGATACTTCCGAGCCGGATGCCATTAAAATAATATCCGGATTTTCCGAATCTCTTAAAATATATCCGCCTTTCAATGCGGCTTTTCCGGTTTCGTTTAAAAGACGAAGATTTTGTCTTGTCAAAACGATTGCGGAAGGAGAATTGCGTTTCAAAGCAAGATACCAAGCCGCCGAAGTTTCATTGGAATCACAAGGACGAATTACCGTGAAATTAGGAATCGAACGCAAAGCCGTTAAATGCTCAACCGGCTGATGCGTTGGTCCGTCTTCTCCAACACCGATACTGTCATGAGTCAGAATATTTATAACAGGGAGATTTGTAAGCGCAGAAATTCTCATTGCGGCTTTTGAATAATCGCTGAATACAAAAAATCCTGAAACATAAATTCTTAAACCGCCATGGAGCACGATTCCGTTAGCGATTGCATTCATTGCATGTTCACGGATTCCGAAATGCATATTACAGCCCTCCGGAGTTTCTGCCGAAAAATCTCCTCTGCCTTTCATAATTGTTTTTGTAGAAGGCGCAAGGTCGGCCGAACCGCCGATTAAATTCGGATATAACTTTGCAACTTTATTGAGTACAACTTCCGAAGAAACACGGGTTGCCAAATCGCCGCTGTTGCTCCAAAAATCTTCGTTATTCAATAAATCAACCATGTCATCGCCAAAATATACATCCCAAAGTTTTGCTAAATCAGCGTTTTTCTTAGAATATTCTTCGAAAAGCTTGTTCCATAATTCTTCTTTTTTAGAAAGCTCGGCAACCGTTTCATGCATATATTCGCGAACTTCGTTTGGAACATGGAAATCTTCATAATATCCGAATCCCAAAGCTTCTTTTGTCAAGCGGATTTCTTCCACTCCCAAAGGCTCGCCGTGCGCAGCGGCTTTTCCTTGTTTGTTAGGTGAACCGAATCCGATTTTCGTTTTTATTTCAACAAAAGCAGGGTTTGCGGATTCTTTCGCTTTTTTAATCGCGTCTAAAATTTCGTTTGTGTCGTTGCCGTCTTTTACTTCAAAAACATCAAAGCCATAAGCTTTGAAGCGTGCTTTAACATCCTCACGAAACGCAATATTTGTATCGCCCTCTATTGTAATATTGTTCGAGTCATATAAAATCACAAGCTTGTTTAAATTTAAAGTTCCGGCCAGAGAAGCGGCTTCGGAAGCAACGCCTTCCATCAAACAACCGTCTCCGCAAAGCGCGAAAGTATAATGGTCGATCAAATTAAAATCCGGAGTATTGAAAATCTCTGAGAGATGTTTTTCTGCTATCGCCATGCCGACAGCGTTTGCGATTCCTTGTCCCAAAGGTCCGGTCGTTACCTCTACCCCAACAGTGTGGCCGTATTCAGGATGCCCCGGAGTTTTGCTGCCCAATTGGCGGAAATTTTTTAAATCATCAATAGTCAGTCCGTATTCAAACATATGCAAAAACGAATAAAGCATAGAAGAGCCGTGCCCTGCCGACAAAACAAAGCGGTCACGATTTGCCCATTTCGGATTATGCGGATTGTGATTCATAACTTTTGACCACAAAGTATAAACAGCGGGAGTTATTCCGAGCGGAAGCCCCGGATGCCCCGAATTTGCTTTTTGAACTTGGTCGGCACATAAAAATCTGATTGTATTGATACTAAGTGCATCTAATGACATATTTTCAATCCTTTCAATATTTAATACAGACATTTTAACATAAGAATTTATTAATTGAAAGAAATTGTCTTTAATTTGTTAAAACATATACAAAAAATATTTTTTAAAAACCGCCAAAATAAGAAAGAGCTTATCACGGAATTCCGCAATAAGCCCCTTTTATTTTTAACCTCTGTTATTAACTGTTACTTCATCTGTGGACGCATCTTGAACTGTCGGTTGACCGATTTCTTCCGGAACAGAAATTTCTTCAAAAGCATTGTCTGCTTCCGGTGCGGCATCAACTTCATTTGCCTCTATAATCGGCAAATCTTCTTCTGAGCGGCCGTCATAAATAACATCAAATTCCTGTTCGGCAGCTTCTTCGATATCAATAACATTACCGCTTGTTAAATAAGCCGTAAACGAGTTGCTGTCCCAATAGATATCATATCCGATTAATTCCCCTGCGAATCTAAGCGGGAACATTGTACGGTCCGAAACGAGTTTAATCGGTATTTCAACCGCAATAGCAGTTTCTACGCCGTCTCTGATATGAATAACTTCTTTTGACTCGTATCCGGATTTCAAAATAAATTGTTCCGAATCATTTCCGATAACGGTTTCTCTTGTAGAATTATCGTAAGTGATTGTATATCCAAGAGATTCGAATAATGAACGCATCTCTATATAAATTCTATCGTTTATTGTTTGCGGCGGAATATTATATTTTATATTAACGCCGTCAAGATTTACAGAAGCAATGGTGTTAGGTTTAAACAGCGAAGATTTTTCGAAAGCTACAACCGCTTCATAAGTCATTAAAGTTTTATTGGCCGTAAATGCGGTATTTTCGCTGATAAAACTCGACCAATCATAAGTTTTGCCTTCTTTAAATCCCGGTTTAATCTCTGTAACTTTAGCTGTGTTATGATTAACGGTATACCATAAAATTGCGCCGGAATTATTGTTTTTATAAGCTTTTGTTTCCAAAACCTCGTTGCTGTTGTTTCCTGCGTAATAAGTTTTAACCAAATACATATTCTCTGTGTTGAAAGAATATAATAGATAGTAATTATAGGCTGTTCCGTCCTTAGTATGAACTATATAATGAATTAAATTATCGTATTTTCCGTCTTTATCTATGTCTTCAATTGTAAAATAAATTTCGATATAATGAACGTTAGCTTCCGAGATGTCAGATTTTACAGTCTTCAAGATAGACTTCGGATTACTCATTATAGTCTTCATATTATTAACATAAGCCCTCTTCACGTCCGCCTGAGTATCCTTTGGTTTTGGTGGTTCCGGAGGAGGCGTCACGGATGGTTGAGTGGGTGACGAACTAGGGCTACCCGCGGGGTTTACTTTATAAACCGTGGCTGTTAAAGAACCCGACGAGTGATTAATTTTTACTTCTATATAAATAGAATAAGATAAATCGTTTCTGAATTTAAAGTCAGCTGAACCATAATTTACCATAGCCTCATTTTCTACCGGAACATAGCCAACCGGCAAAGAGTGAGGATGCCTTTCTAAAATCGTAAGGCCTTTTACTTGTTTAACAGCTGAGTGTATTGTAGAAGACGTTTGGCAAATACCGCCGCCAATGCCTTTTACTCTCTCTTTGTTTACCAATACAATGGACTCTCTCCAACCGTTTGCGGTAGTAGTGGAGTTCCCTGTATTTCTATTGAAGCTGAAGACTGCACCCGGTTTAACAATCACGCTGTTTTTAGTACCGGCAAGCTCCATATTGTGGTTTCGGTTTAAATCAGAAGCAGAAAACCTTGTTGTATAAGACGCAAGTTTTTCATAACTGCTCTGAGAACCTCCATATTGAGAAGCTGTTGCGGAATCTGTGATTGTAACCAGAGTCTCTGTTATGTAACCGGTTGTATTCCCTGTTTGTACCTTATACCATCCCAATTCCTTGCCCAGAACATTAATAGGCGTTCCGCCTGCAAGAGTAGTGATGATATCGTAATAAATACCCGGCCCTTTTCTGACGTTGGCCGCACTGGAAGTCTTAGCGTTAGAAGCTGCAAAAACATTAATCGGAAAGCAATTCAAAATAAATGAAATCAGTAGAATTGATACAATTAACCGTTTTGTTTTCAACTTTCTCCCCCCTTTTTTCTATTAATTATACTACAAAATCATGCGAAAAAATATTACCAAATTAATACAAAATTATTAATTTGTAATAACAAAGTTATAAATTGAGTTTTCATAAATTTTATGGAAATTCCAAGATATTTTTTAGAGATGATTTGAGTGTTAAAATTGAAAATTTTAAAAGAGATATGTTTGTAAACTATAAATTTTCAAAACCCGTATTTATCAGTAAAAAATATGGCGGTTTTTGAGTTAAAATAATTATGTCATACTAATATTGTATAATTTTATCGGAATAAAATCAAGTAATAATCAAAATTTATCATCTCTTTTCAGTTTTGCTAAAAAACGGATACAATAATATCCAATTTTCTAAAATATGCTTTTCTTTTGATTTAATAATGATTTGGTTCTGCCTATCAGAGCGTTCCGTGTGACGCTTCAGGCGCGGAATGAAATATTTTTTTCTATTCTTTAAAAGGGAAATAGTATAAGTATTGTTATTATATGCAAAAATCAAAATTTTGTGCACTGCTTAATAGACCCCCACCCACAAAAAAACGGCTATTCTAATACTATTTTCATTTTTTTCTATCCTTAATAATGAAAATAGTATAAAAAAGAATACGCCGTTTTTTTATCACAGTCTGCTTTTTAATCCGGAAAATATCGGAAAATAATTCTAGTTTTTGGTTCCGATTTCAACAAGCTGGTCAACAGGCTCGGTAGTTATTTTTTTATCAACAACTTCCCTCGAAATCTCTGCACCGTTTTGTTTAATGATTTTTTCTGTTATGGTCTGTTCGCCGTTTTTGCCCTCACGAATTATTTTTCTATAACTCGGGCCTTCGTTTTCGTTAGGCACTTCTGTTACAGCATACGTTACAGGCTCGGTAGTCAAAACATTCTCCGTTGTTTCAACAGACAAAACCGGTTTCGAAGTAATAACGTTGAGCTGATATCCGACTTTTAAAACCGAATTTTCGGTTAATCCTTCGTTTACCTCTAATAATTTCTGACGTGTCATATTATATTTCAAAGCAATTTTGTCCAAATTATCATTTTTCACAATAGTATATTTATCATTTGTTTCAGATGTGGCGGTCAAAATCTCCAATGCTTTTTTTTCATCATAGACCTGATTTTTGTCTACGAATTTTTTTTGTATTTCGACCTGCTCCACAAATTCCGTTCCGGAATCTTCTGTAGATTTATATTGATTTTTAATATCCTCCAAAACCGACTGCGCCGCGGCTTCGTTTGGCAAAATAGCCAATTCTGCACCATCGACTTTTATATAAGCCGCTTCGATTAAAAAATCAAATTTTTTATACATCAGATTTGTTGCGGTATCGATATCTACTAAATCTTTTGTAGAAGAATGTACAGATTTTAATGTGAAATCGTCTTTTAGCTGTACTTCAGAGCCGACTTCCGTTTTCAATTTCACAAGAACTTGTTCTTTAAGCATCTCCGGAGTGATATCTTTTGTATTTTTTATATTGCATACCGGTTCGTCTTTAAAAACAATTTGATATGCGTTATGTTTAAAAAACAGAAGATATACTGAAAATGCAAATAATAAAATCACTAAGAACGGAATTGCATAATTATGAATCCCATTTTTCTTTTTCTTTTGTTCTTTGTAAAACCGATAGATTTTTCTGCAAAACATTCTAAAATAATATAGTAAATTCTTTTTTCGTGTACGTCTTCTTCTTCTGCCCGTTTCAACGCCGACGTATTTAGGCCATTCTTTTACCGGTTGGTTATCCTTTTGAGTCTTCATAAAACCTCCATAATTTTGGACAAAATGCTGCAAAGAGGTATTTTCAAATTTCTTTAATCAAGTACAGTAATAGTCTTAGCACGGTTGCTGTTCGAATTTTCCAAAATAATATAAACTTGCATATTTACGCCTAGATTGGACGCTGAGAGTTTTTCGCCCGAATACGAATCAATAATTGTCGTCGAGCTGTCATAAGCAATCTCTCGTAAAACGCCTGCGTTATTATCCCGTATATTCAGGATTTTATCCGATTTCGAAATAATACTGGCGGTTATTCGGTCATTGGAAGGCTGTGAAATAACTTTAATACTGCAAATCTCGCTGCTGTCCAGCTCTGCTTCGATTACAGAACCGATTCTAAGCGAATAAACATCAACCGTTCCTACAACATTATACGACATTTCTTTATTATCAACAAGAAGTGTAGCTTTTGTATTTGTTTTGCTGATATAAAGATTTTGCAAAGTGCCCCTGACAGTCGATTTTTCGCCAACGGCGTAAAGGTCGATTATTTCGTTATATTCTGTTTTAATTTCAAGCTTGTCCCCAACTCGCAGGCCTTCGTAATTTACTTCGCCAACGCCTTTTCTGGTCAGAACGCTGTCGGCCGTAACTGTCAGAGAATATTCATTATTGTTTTTATCAACAACTACCAAAATCGGAAGTTCTGTTATAATATCGAGTTTCTTTTCAACCAATGTCGCTTCTAAACTGAGATTCTTATCATATAATTTAAGGCTGTAAATACTTGTTGTAGATACTTCGGCTTCTACCATATCTCCCAAAACAACATCCGAAAACTTTATATTTTTTCCCGAGCGGGTGAATTTACAATTTTTATCGACTATATATTTTCGGATTTCGGAAATCGAATCACCTTTGGAATTTGTTATATTAACCTGAATCCCAATCGAGTCTGCCGAAATTTCTTTAACAACCCCGGAAATCACAGAGGTTTTTACATTATTCGCCGTATCAGTTTTTGTGGTAGAGCTGACAAGATAGGCCTTGATCTCAATTATCTTGGAGTTTTTCACTACCGCATCAAAGCTCATACCCTGTTTTAAATCTTTGATTGTTTTTAAATATCCGTCAACATAGATTTTCAAATCCGAATCCAATGTATAAAGCTCTTTTTGATTATTGCTTTTATTTATAATTTGGATTGCGTCGAGCTGTTCATAATATTTGTCTATAGTTCCTGACATCGAGAAAATTTTTGTTACATCCGGCGTTGAATTGTCGGTATAAATATTAATATCCTCCGGAACGCCAAGCGGCGTAGTTTCTTCATTTAAATCCGTCGATTCCTGCAAAGTCAGTGCTTTTGTTAAAATCGTCGCCATTATTGCGCGCGAAACACCTTGTTTCGGATAAAATTTATTTTCTTTATCAGGCGTAAAAACTCCCTTGTCTTTCAAATAATATATGTATGGTTTATACGCAATGTTCATGTCTTTGTCATCGGCAAATTTAAAATCATAGGTAGAAGAAAGCGCGATTTCCTTTTTGCCCAAAGTCTTAACAATAAACACTGCCGCTTCTTCTTTTGATAAAGCACGCAAGCTTTCTTTTCCGTCTGTCCGCACAATTACAAATTGATTTAAATCGTCTGGCGTGTATATTTCTTTTTCCAGCAAATACGAAATTTCTTTATCCGCATTTGTAACCCATTTTGTAAATTTATCATCGTACTGCTTTAGAAAAGCCTTGTTTTTTTCAAGCGCCGTAGAAATATATTTCTGTTCGGATGCTGTTAAATTCGTGTATTTGTAGCCTACTATTCTTGCCAAAATTTTAGAAGCCTGAAACTTGTCCAGTAAATCGTTCGGCCGGAAATAGCCTGCCGTGTCGCCGACAATAAGCCCTTTTTCGTATACATAATTGATATAATCAATAGCCCAATGTTTTTCCGAAACGTCTTTAAAGTTTGACTTTGCCGCATATACAAAAGTTACGGATGAAATCGCAATAATAATCGATATTACCAAGCTTTTCATGTTTAATCTCTTCATTAAATAAAACCCCCAAAAAATTCTATACTTCGCTTTAGTATTGTTTAACTCTTCAAGCCCGTTCTAAAAAGTTTAAAGTATTCGTAATATTTATACTATTTCCCTTTTAAAGAATAGAAAAAAAATATTTCATTCCGCGCTTGAAACATTGCACGGAACGCTTCGCTGTGAAAATTTTTTTCTACAAAAATAAATGGGAATTAGTATTATTTTAAATTATTAATAATTCTATTTCAAGTTGAATTATTTATTTATAGTAAAAATGTAACATTAACAAAAAAACTACCAAAGATAATTTCAGGTAGTTTTTATTGATTTAATAACAGCCTTTTCTTGATTTTTGATATGATTTACAGAAAGCTCCTGCGCCACATCTTTATCTTTATTAACAATCGCCTGAACAATTTTGTCATGCTCGATAATAATTGTCTTTAAATAATTTGCATCTTTTAAATAAGCTATTCTGAAGCGGTGGATCTGCTCACGCAGATTATTTATAATCGTAACCAGCCGGTTATTTTTTGTCGAAGCAAAAATCAAATCATGAAGTTCGATATCTTTTTCAACCATTAAATCAAGATTTTTTGCCTCTACAGCGTTTTCAAAATCTTTTTTTGTGCTCATTAATTTATCGATTTCCGCATCCATCATATTTTCACAAGCCAAAGCGGCGGCCAAGCCTTCTAAAACAGCACGGATTTCCAGCACATCTTTTATATCTTTTTCATTAATAACCGTCACTATCGCACCTTTTCGGGGTGTCATTAAAACAAAACCTTCTATTTCCAGTTTCCTGAGAGCTTCGCGCACGGGCGTTCGGCTGACACCGATTTTTTCGGCCAAATGCTTTTCCATCAGCCTTTCTCCCGGCATTAATTTGCCGGAGATAATCGCGTCTCTTATTGTTGTGAAAACAATTTCCCTTAGCGGCAAATACTCATTTATATTTACCTTAAAATCGTCCGACATTTTATTCTCCTTTGGTTGGGATTGTAGACAGTGGTTAAAAAAACTTCTTTTACTTGCTTAAAATTTTTATGGATATAACGTACCGCCGCATGCGCGTCATTTTTATTGATAAAATAACCGAAAACCGTCGGGCCGCTTCCGCTCATCATTGCGTTAAGAGCATTGTTTTTTATCATTGCGGATTTTAAATCGGTTATAATCGGTAAATTGCGTTCGGTAACAGATTCGAGTACATTACAAAAATTATTCGCAATCGAAATTATATCTTTTTCATAAATAGCTTTAATCAGCAAATCGGTATCGGGATGTTTTTTCACAGCCTTAGGGTTATATTCGGCAAAAACAGAAGCTGTTGAAACAGCATTCGGCGGTTTCGCCAAAACAACAAAAATTTTGGGATGGGGCGCAAGTTTTGTCAAAATCTCTCCTCTGCCCTCTGCTAAATAAGTTCCTCGGTTTATACAAAACGGCACATCTGAACCAAGCTCCGCACCTATTTCGAGCAATTCAGCATATTTTAAAGGCAAAGAAAAAAGCTTTTTCATTCCTACCAAAGTCGCGGCACAGTCCGAGCTTCCGCCCGCCAAACCCGCTGATATCGGAATATTTTTCTTTAAATCTATATAAAGTCCGCTTTTTATATCAAATTTTTTCAGCATATATCCGGCGGCTTTGTATACAATATTCTTTTCATTGACCGGCAAAAATCCTGCGTTGGTCTCAAGCCGTATATCACCGGTATTTGTCTTTTTTATAAAAACAGTATCAAACAAATTAATTGACTGCATGATAGTCGCTAAATCGTGATATCCGTCTTCTCGCTTGCCTTTGATATCCAAAGAAATATTTATTTTTGCCCTTGCTTCCAAAAATACAAAGTCCATATCTGCTCCCAAGCCCTTAAAAATTAAAGCGTCTTAATCTCTATTTTGCACTATTTTCAATTGAAGAAATAAAAAAATATATTTCTTTTATAAACATTATATTTAAAAATTCTGCCAAAATCAATGTTTTTTGTATACAATATTACAGCAGCTTAATATTATTCGTTATAAGTTCAAAATCTGTTTTCAAAAATTCCGCCGCACGCTTGCACATTAGCATTCTTGATAAAAATATCTCGAAATAATCCATAACCGAACAAATCGAAGTATCGATAACCATATTTAGACTTATAATTTTTTCGGAAGCTCTAATCGACAATTCCGATTTAACTACAGAATAATTTACTCTGTCGTGAATATCAAAAGTCGTAAAATCCCTATTGCGCACGCGGCTTCGGCGAACGTCGGTTTTGTCTCCGATTATTATTGCAGCCGAAATTGGATTTACGGCAACACCCGTACCTTCGTCATGGTTTCCGATTGCCGACGTTATTAAAGCAATCTCTGCCGGCTCCATTCCAAGCCTCGATAAAATATCAAAAGATAAAATCGCTCCCGTTTGGGCATGATTATTCCGGTTTACAATATTTCCAATATCATGCAAATATGCCGCGATTTTTGCCAACTCCTGCTCTCTTTCTGAATATCCTAGCTTTTGCAGGATTTTCGAGGCCGACGTTCCGACTTTTAATGTATGTTTTGTGGAATGATCCGTATATCCCAAAACTCCCAAAACTTCATCAGCTTTTTTTATATAAACCTGTATTTCTTCATTATTTTTAATATCTTCAAATGTTAGCATATAAACTCCTTTAAAAATACACAATCAATTCTTTAAATCATTGATTCCAACATGAAATTCTTTTTCATAACATACGAAATTGTATTACTTATTATATTTCTTTTTTTATATAATAGCGATATAATAATTGATAATTTCTACTACCAAAATATTATTAACTCATACTAATTCCCATTTGATTTGTAGAAAAAAATTTTCACAGCGAAGCGTTCCGCGCAACGCTTTAGGCGCGGAATGAAATATTTTTTTCTATTCTTTAAAAGGGAATTAGTATCAAAGCGAATAAACAAAAAAGGAAGATCACAATGTACATTAACGAATTATTTAAAACTAAAAAAGCGATCTTTTCATTCGAAATATTTCCGCCAAAAAATAATTCTTCTATAAGTTCAATATATGATACGCTCGACAAGCTTTCTACACTTTCTCCTGATTTTATATCGGTTACTTATAATGCCGGAGGTAATATTTCTGAAAATTTAACCGCCGAAATAGCAAAAAAAATTAAACACGAATATAAAATCGAGCCTTTGGCGCATTTGACATGCATAAACTCTACAAAATCCGAATTAGATAAAGTCCTGCAAGAATTATCGCAAAATGAAATCCAAAACGTCCTTGCCCTGAGAGGCGATATTGCGGATAATTCTTTAGAAAAACGGGATTTTAATTATGCAGATGAATTAATTTCACATATAAAACCGAATTACGGTTTCAATATCGTGGCGGCATGCTATCCCGAAGGTCACCCGCAAAACCCGAATATTAATCTGGATATAAAAAATTTAAAATCCAAAGTCGACAGCGGTGCAACGCATTTGATAACTCAATTATTTTTTAATAATGATGATTTTTATAATTTCATGTATCAAATTCGGGAATACGGAATAAACGTACCCGTTCAAGCCGGAATCATGCCTGTTATCAATAAATCCAGTATCCGCCGGATTATCAGTCTTTGCGGCGCAACCTTCCCGAAAAAATTCGTAAAAATGCTCAGCCGTTACGAAGATAATCCCGTTGCGCTTTTTGATGCCGGGGTTTATTACGCAACCGAACAGATTATTGATTTATTATCAAATAATGTATCGGGAATACATCTATATACGATGAATAATCCGAAAATCGCAAAAGCCATACACGACAATATAAAAAATATTTTACAGCATATAAATTCGGAGAATAATTATGATTCCTAAAAATGAAGTCTTAAGATATTTGGCGTACAACGACAGCGAAATCAATGATACGGTAGATTCTTTGATTGACGAATGTATTGTTTTGACAGAAAAATCTATACAGCCAAAACATATTTATAAAGTCTTCGAAATCAACAGCGAAACATATTCTTTTTTATTGGGAAATGACATAAAAGAGCATTTGGCAGGCTGTGAAAAATATATTTTATCGGCATGCACAATCGGAATCGGCGTGGATTCCTTAATCCGACGCTACGAAAATACCAATATCACAAAAGCCCTTATAATTGACGCTTGTTCTTCGGTCGCCGTGGAAAATTTTCAAAATAAAGCTATTATGAGTCTGCCATTTGAGCATCTTACATTTGCATACAGTCCGGGTTACGGCGATTTACCGCTTGATATTCAATCAAAAATCCTAAAACTGCTTTCGGCGCAGAAATATATCGGTCTGTCAGCAAACGAAGAGCATATTATGATTCCTCGAAAATCCATAACTTCAATAATCGGAATCGGCGAAAAGCCTGTGGCCGGAAAAGCCGCCGGCTGCAAAAATTGTTTGATTCAATCGAAATGCATTTACAGAAAAAAAGGTCGTGTTTGTTATGATTAGAAATTTAATTAAAAATAAAATATTAATTTTGGACGGCGCAATGGGAACTATGCTCCAAAAAAATGAAATAAGCGAAATTCCCGAGCTTTTATCAATAAAAAATCCTGACTTGATTTATAATATACATAAATCTTATCTTGATTCAGGTTCGGATATAATTTATTCAAATACTTTCGGCGCAAATAGATATAAACTCGAGGGTCATTCCGTAAAAGAAATTGTTGAGGCTTCCGTAAAAATCGCAAAATCCGCAGCTATTTCGGAATCCAAAAATAAATTCGTGGCTCTGGATATCGGACCTATCGGACAAATGCTTGAGCCGAACGGAAATTTGACTTTTGAGGACGCAATCGAGATTTTTAAGGAAATTATTTTGGCGGGAAAAGATGCCGATTTGATTGTTATCGAAACAATGACGGATTTATACGAAGTAAAAGCCGCTGTGATTGCCGCAAAAGAAAATTCTGATAAGCCGATTATGGTCACAATGACTTTGGAAGAAAATCAGCGCACTTTTTTAGGCTGTTCTCTGGATGAAATCGTGAATACGCTCGATAATATCGGCATAGACGCAATTGGCTTAAATTGTTCTCTCGGCCCTGTAGAATTGCGGCCTCTTGTGAAAAGTCTTCGCGAAAAAAGTGAATTGCCGATAATTATAAAGCCTAATGCCGGATTGCCTGACCCATTGACAGGCGAGTACTCAATAACCCCTGCGAAATTTGCAGAAGTTTTGAATGAATTTTATGAAAACGGAGTTACGATTTTCGGCGGCTGCTGCGGTACAAGCCCCGAATTTATAAGCGTGATTCAGAATTTTAAAAACCGTGAAACCAAAAAAAGAGATATTGAAAAAATACCTGCCATTTGCTCCTCTACCAAAACTGTTTATTTAGATTCGGTCAGAATTATCGGGGAACGAATTAATCCGACAGGAAAAAAATTATTAAAAGAAGCCATTAAATCAAAGAATATAGATTATATAATCAAGCAGGCGGTAGAGCAAATCGAGGCAGGCGCAGATATTTTGGATGTAAATATCGGTATGCCGGATATCAACGAAAAAGAATTTATGCCGCTGATTATTAAAGCCCTCCAAAAAGTTGTTGATGTTCCGCTGCAAATAGATTCATCCGATCCGGAGGTTTTGGAAGCCGGACTGCGGGTTTATAACGGCAAAGCGATTGTAAATTCTGTAAACGGGAAAAAATCTACATTGGAAAAAATTCTGCCTGTTGTAAAAAAATACAATGCCGCCGTTGTCGGTTTGACATTGGACGAAAGCGGAATTCCGTCTTCGGCTCAGGAACGCTTTGAAATCGCCGAAAGAATTTTAAATTCGGCTTTGGAATTCGGGATAAAAAAAGAAGATATTTATATAGATTGCCTTACGCTCACTGCGTCGGCTCAAGCGAAAGATGTTTTGGAAACTATAAAAGCTTTGCGGATGGTTAAAGAAAAACTCGGCTTAAAAACCGTTTTGGGGGTTTCCAATGTTTCTTTCGGTTTGCCTAACCGCGAATTGATTAATAATACTTTTTTGGCAATGGCATTGGGTGCAGGGCTCGATTTACCAATCATTAACCCGAATATAAATTCTGTGATGAATACAATTCACGCGTTTAATGTTTTAGCTAATAAAGATATTTCCGCAAAGAAATATATTAATATTTTTTCTGCCGAAACAACGCCGGTTACACAAAAGAAAGCTGAATTGCTTGACCTCGAAACTGCTGTAATTATGGGACTTTCCGAGGAATCAAAAAAATCTGCCACAGAGCTGTTAAAAACTTTGGACGAATTTTATATCATTGATAAAATTTTAATAAAAGCATTGGATATTGTTGGTCAAAAATTTGAAAAAAACGAGCTTTTTCTGCCGCAATTATTATTGTCTGCCGAAGCGGCGCAGGCGGCTTTTGATGTAATCAAAGAAAAAATCTCCTTAAAAGGCGATAAAAATATTTCAAAAGGAAAAATCATTCTCGCTACCGTTAAAGGAGATATTCACGATATAGGCAAAAATATTGTTAAGGTACTTTTGCAGAATTACGGTTATGAAGTAATCGATTTGGGGAAAGATGTAAGTACAGAAAAAATACTTGAAGAAGCCACGCAGAAAGACGTTAAATTTATCGGTCTCAGCGCATTGATGACCACTACTTTGAAAAATATGCAGTCCACAATCGAAAATATACGAAAATCCGGACATACATGCAAAATAGTGGTTGGCGGCGCAGTTCTTACCGAGGAATATTCGAAAAAAATCGGCGCAGATTATTACGCAAAAGACGCAAAGTCGGCTATCGATATAGCAAAAATTATTTTTTCGCAGAAAGAAAGTAATATTTAGATATCCTTTTTAAAAAGATTATTATAAGGAGATAATAATGGCAAAAACATTAAGAGCACCAAAAATGTCCAAATGCCTCGGCTGTTTTACTTGCATGAGGGTTTGTGCGGCTGTCAACAAATCAAATCTTAATATAAGCAGAAGTGCAATTCATGTTAAAACAAGCGGCGGAATGACCGGACGTTTTATTGCAATAGTCTGTCTTGGATGTAATGATGAGCGCGCCTGTGCGGAAGCCTGTCCTTCCGGTGCGCTCATAAAAAGAAAAGGCGGCGGTGTTATTTTACAAAAAGAAAAATGTATCGGCTGCCGAAAATGTGAATCTGCATGTGTTGTCGGCGCGGTTAGCTTTGACAAAGATGAAAACACACCAATAATCTGCAAACATTGCGGAATGTGCGCGCGCCACTGCCCTCACCAATGTTTGATAATGGAGGATGTATCCGATGATCTATAGTAATTACATACGAGTTCTTAATATTGATTTATCTACCGGAAAAATCCGAATCGACAGCAGAGAAGACCTTTTGCCGTATATCGGCGGAGTCGGCGTTGCAATGAAACTTCTGCACGAAAATATGAATCCAAAAGCTCATCCGCTTTCGGAAGACCAGCCGATTGTTTTTGCTATCGGACCTTTTAATTTCGTTTATCCCGTTATGACCAAAACTGTGGCCGCATTTATTTCGCCGCTGACTGGAGAGCTTGGCGAAAGCTATGCCGGCGGCAGACTGGGCATGACTATGTTTACAGCAGGCTTTGATGCAATTGTAATCAAAGGAAAAAGCCCTAAACCATGTTATCTTTCGATAAGCGATAATAATATGCTGATAAAAGACGCGCGCGCGCTTTGGAATTCTCCAAGCAGTCAAACAGGGCAGTTTTTGAGAGAAAGGGAAAGCAGCGGCGGAAAACGTTCTATTATCAGAATCGGTATCGCAGGCGAAAACCTTGTTAAATATGCTTCTGTTTGCGTTGATACTTACAGACATTTTGGAAGATTAGGCTTAGGCGCGGTTTTTGGTTCTAAAAATTTAAAAGCGATTACTATTCTGAGCGGAGAACGCTCGATAAAAATCCCGAATTTTCCAAAATATTTCAAAACTTATCAAGAAATATCCAAAAAATGTACAGATACAGAGATGATGCAGAAATACCATGATTTAGGCACACCAATAAACGTTGAGCCTTTGAACGCCGCCGGCGGTTTGCCTACAAAAAATCTTTCACAAAACAGATTCGAAGATGCCGCAGATATTTCCGGAGAAGTGTTCGCAGAAAAAAATCTTGTCAGGAAAATGTCTTGTACAGGCTGTCCGGTTGGCTGTATTCATATCGGCCAGTTCCGCAGGCTTTTTGATAAAGGGCATGAATATGAATCCATCTCCGTAGGCTATGACTATGAGCTTATTTATTCTCTCGGTTCTATGATTGGAATAAATAATCCGAACGAAATTTTAGAACTAATTGATTCTTCTGAACAATACGGATCGGATGCAATGTCGGTCGGAGTCGCTTTGGCTTGGGCAACAGAGGCTCTCGAAAAATCTCTTGTTTCCGAAGAAGATACAATCGTTCCTTTGAAATATGGCAATAAACAGGGCTATGATGACGCAATTAAGTTTATTTCCGAACGTGCAAACGATTTTTATAAAGCTCTCGGAGAAGGCACAAGATACGCTTCCGAAAAATACGGCGGCGAAGACTTTGCAATGCAGGTTGCAGGAAATGAAATGGCAGGTTATCATACAGGATATTCTGCGCTTGTTGGCGCTTCTGTTGGCGCACGGCATTCTCATCTTTGCAACGGCGGATATTCTGTTGACCAGTCGAAAGGCGCATCCAGCATGCCTGACGAGGACATCGTTAATTCGCTTTTTTCGGAAGAAGTTGAAAGATGCATGCTTAATTCGCTTGTAATGTGTCTTTTTGCCCGTAAAATATACGATAGACCGACGATTTTATCGGCTTTTGAAGGAATAAACAAGGAAATGAGCGACGAGGAGCTTTCGGCGGCCGCAAGGCGAAATTATGCCGTAAAGCTTAGAATCAAAAAAGATTTAGGTTTTGATTTGGGAAAAATTAAACTTCCTAAACGTTATTTTGAAACAGAAAGCATAAACGGCGTTTTAGATGAAAACAGGACATACAATTTAATTAATATGTTCCGTGAAAAAGCTGAAGCTCTGCTTGCGGAAGAAGGTACGGAATGATTGTCAAAGTCAGCGCCTCCGGCTGGGCGAAAAAAATTCTCCCTATGGGAGAAATAAATGTATCCGGTGAAAACCTCACGGCCATCGAAGCCGCCAAACTTGCCGGATTTTCCGAAAACGACATCGGTATTTTGGTTGTAGACGGAAAACGAATTGACGAAAATGAAATTTTACACGACAGAGCCGAATTAAAAGTCCTGCCAACGATTATCGGCGGTTAAAATTTGATATTTTTTTAAAAAATATGCTGTCAGATTATATTTTCTGACGGCTTTTTTTGATTTATTAAAGATATAGAATTGATTCGATTGTTATGTTAATATTATAGCAGTTTCATTTTTTACTTACTATTAGAATTATCTTTTTAAAATCAAGAAAAATGAAACCGCATTGTATCAATGCATTGTTAAAATGCTTTAAATAATCCAAGGAGATGAGTTTTATGAATAACCGAATTATGCACTTTGAAATCCAGACCACTGACCCTGAAAAGAGCATGAAATTCTATGCGGACAACTTCGGTTGGACTTTTGAGAAATATGAATTCGATGGCGACCCATATTATGGCGTTTATACAGGCGATGATGCTACACCCGGCATCCACGGGGGACTCCTAAAATCTCCGGACGGTGTTTCTCGCATGATAAACGTCATAGACGTTCCGAATATTGACGAATACATGGAAAACGTGATTTCGGAAGGCGCTACTGTTGCTGTACCGAAAATGCCGATTACCGGTATGGGCTATTGTGCTTATTTTATTGACCCGACAGGACTTTTGATGGGCATTTTCCAAGATGACTCGGAGGCGAAATAATAAATTGTTAAATTCTAAATTAACCATCAATCTTGTGGTATCCGACGCAATATCGGCAATGGAGTTTTATGAAAAAGTATTCAATGCGGTAAGGGGAGATGTTTTCCATTTTCCCGAAAGAAACGCCGAAAATGAGGCAAACATCATGATCGGCGATGTTTGCCTGCGCCTGATTGATGAAAACAGTGACTACGATTGTCATCCTCCTAATAAAGATGAAACAGATTCGATGTGGCTGCAAATTGTTGTGGAAGATACTGACGCTACGCTCAAAATGGCTGTCGAAAATGGTGCGGTAATAGGTCAGGAAGTGTCGGAGTTTATGGGAACGCGTCATGCTGAGATTACCGATCCTTATGGTTATATATGGACGGTCAATCAAATTCTCGAGGAAATCACGTTTGAGAAACGTTATGAATTCTATAAGGAATTGCAACGCGAAAGAGATGAAAATAAAGAATAGATTTTCAAACCCGTTCCGCATAGCCGGTAGATTCTGAGGATCGGGTTTGAATAATGTTTTTGTTCGTCAATTTATTATTTTATCTGAGAATTAACCGTATCCTCAGCTTCTTTTAAAGCTTGAACTTCATCAGCACCGGCGGCAACGATTGTAACTGCTGCTCCGACTGCCTCCCTTGCTTCATTGTAATATGCACCCGTAATAATTTCGGGCACTTTTGCGGCATAAGCAGATATATCCGAATATATTGCCTGTCCGCCAAAAAAATCTTGGGCTTTCGTATAAGCGCCGCTTTGACCCGCAGGCAAATATGCACCGATAATTCCGCTGTCGGGTAAAATCGTCTCATACAGTTCTACACTGCTGCCGAATGTTTTTGATAAAAAATCGAATGCCAATTCTTTATTTTTTGAGCCTGACATTACTGCCCAGCCGGTTCCGCCGTTATTCGAATAATTCGTAGCGTTTGCTGTATCAAGTTTTGGTAAATTCGTAATTCCCCATTTGCCGGCTTGGTCTGAAACAGTCTGTATATATCCCAAAATATTATAATTATTTATTGCTCCGCCTATTGCGCCGCTGTTGAATGCCTCTATATACTCATCCCAGTTATTTACCTCAACGCAAATTCCCTTTTTAATTAACTCGCTGTAAACTTTCAATACTTGCTTTAATTCGGCATTGTTTGTAATATTAATAGTTCCGTCAGCATTAAACAAGCTTGAACCTGTTGATTGCAGCATTGTCATAACGAAATCAGAATCGTTTGCAACAGCCGAAAGTAGCGGCTTTCCTGTTTTCGAAAGAACCACTTCGCCTTTTTTAATAAAATCATCCCAAGAGATATTCGTAAAATCTTTAATTGTATAACCGGCTTGCTCCAAAATATCTGTTCTCAAAGCCATAAACGCCGCAGAGTTATCAAACGGAACTCCGTAATTTTTGCCTTCAGCAATCGAATATGCTTTTTTTGCATTCGGGAATTTTCCAAAATCGATTCCGCTGTTTGTCAAATCAGCAAAAATCTGCGGATAATTTAGTATATTTTGTTGGAAAGCACTATCAGGCATCAAAATTATGTCCGGCAAAGTATCATTTTGATTCGACGTAGCGGCTGTTATTTTTGTTTGAAGCTCTTGCCACGGAATATTCGCTGCATTTAATCTAAATTCTTGATTTTCTTTCTGGTAAATTTTAGCGGCCTCGTTTATTGCATAAATATTAGTCTCAGTATCCCAGCACCAAACAGTCAGCGTATTATCCGCTTCTGTTTTTTGCGTATTCTGCGCTGTCGGCGCAGAAGCAAGCGGCTCTTGAGAATTTACGGTACTTGCGGGAGCCTCGGTATTCCCGGCACCGCACCCGAATAAGGACAAAGATAAAGCCGCAGTCAAAGCAAGATTGAATAATTTTTTCATAATTATATCCATTCCTTTCGCATACGCTCAAAGCACAAAACATAATAAAACAAAGTGCCAAGGCGAATTTTTTTTAAAATAACACGAGTTCGATGAGCAAAAAACGCTCATCAAGCTTTTGATTATATTGCTATATAATTATAATGACATACTACTCATTCTATTTCGACAAAAATAGATAATTTTTTTATATTTCTACTCATACTATTTTCATTTTCTTCTATCCTTTATGATGGAAATTGCATCAAATTACAAAAGGACGGAAAAAAGTTCCGTCCTTTTACTATTTTTCAGTGTATTCCAAATACCCTGTATCATATAAATTATTACCTTGCGAATCAATCGTAACGATAAGCGGAAAATCTTTGACCGTAAGTTTACGAATCGCTTCCGGCCCTAAATCTTCAAAAGCAACAACTTCCGCCTCTACCACGCAATCGGCCAATACAGCTGCCGCGCCGCCGATTGCTGTCAAATAAACTCCGATGTGTTTTTTAATTGCGTCGATTACTTCTTTCGAACGCTGTCCTTTTCCAATCATAATTTTCATTCCGCGTTCAATCAAAAAAGGTGAATAAGCGTCCATTCTTCCGGATGTCGTCGGCCCGACCGGTCCGATAACTTTTCCGGGCTTCGCCGGGCAAGGCCCTGCGTAATACACAATGATTCCGTTTATATCAATAGGAAGTTCCGCTCCGGATTCAAGCATTTCGACAAGCCTTTTGTGAGCGGCATCACGGGCAGTATAAATTGTTCCGCTGTAGTTTAAAATATCTCCGGCTTTGAGTTTTTCTATCTCCATAAAAGCCTCCTAAAGTAAAATTTCGGCATGCCTTGTAGCATTGCAGGAAATATTGACAGAGACAGGCAAACCTGCGATATGCGTCGGAAAAACCTCTACATTAACACCAAGAGCGGTTATTTTTCCGCCCAAGCCGCCCGGACCGATTCCAAGCTTATTTATCTCTTTTAAAATTTCGTCCTCAAACTCCGCCCAAAATGGATTTGGATTATGTTCATTAATATTTCGCAACAAAGATTTTTTCGCTATCAAAGCCGATTTTTCCATAGAGCCGCCGATTCCGATTCCGACAATTATCGGAGGACAGGGATTCGGACCGGCGCTTTTCACGGTTTCCAAAATAAATTTTTTGATTCCCTCTATTCCGTCCGACGGGCGCAGCATTTTTAGGGCACTCATATTTTCACTGCCGAAACCTTTTGGCGACACAGTGATTTTTAATTTATCGCCTTTCACTATATCATAATGAATAACGGCAGGCGTATTATCTCCGGTATTGATTCGGTCAATCGGGTCTTTTACTACCGATTTTCTCAAATACCCTTTTTCATAGCCAAGCTTCACGCCTTGATTAATCGCATCTGTCAAAATGCCTCCGACTATTTGTACATCCTGTCCGATTTCGACAAACACTATAGCCATACCCGTATCCTGACAAACGGCTACGCCTTCTTTTGCCGCAATCTGTTCGTTTTCGATAAGCGTTTCCAAAATATTTTTGCCTGTTTGAGATTGTTCTTTTTCCAGAGCTTCCTGCAAGGCAAGCTTTACATCGCCGCACAGAAAATAATTTGCTTCCATACATAATTGAGCGACATTTTCTGTTATCAATTCAGATTTTATCTGTCTCAAAATTTTCACTCCAATGTTTTTCTAATAAAAATGTAATTTATTCAAACCGGATATATCGTCTGATATATCGTCAACTAATCCAACCAAGAGATATCTATTGTAAAAAGTATCATAAACCAATTCTTTTATCAATTTGAAATATTCGATTTCGGAGGTATTGTTCACATGAATCCGCGGGCCGCTGCACGAAACTACGCCGAACCCCTCAATAATAATATTTGATTCATCATGATAAGATATACTCAAATTTTTGCGAATTTCCTGCAAAACCCGTTCTTCCAGTTTATCAAAATCAATCTCCTGTTTATCGGCGAATTCCAAAACAAAGCCCCGCCGTACATCGCTGTTTGTCCATCTATGCTCAACCTTAAATTCACGTTCCAAAATAACAGAAGTTATATCCTCCGCAGAATGAGCAATTTTTCTGAATTTCAGCGACATATAAACAATATCGACTAAATCTTTCGGCAGCGGACCGAGAACAGTCGGACGTGTGATCAAAACCTCTTCGCCGATACCGATTAAAATTTCGGCATTGATTTTCAAATGCGGATATAAAAGGTCAAAATGCTCGACGATAACACGTTTGCCCAATGTTAGGGCTTTTTTTACAAATTCAACGATTGTAAACATTTGCGTAAACGCCAATTGAAAGCGCATATCAATATGATATGTCATACAATCCTGAGATAAATCCAAATTATTCTGAATTTCCATAATGCGCATTGGGTTTAATCCGTCGTCATGGTTCGCAAGCTCCAGCCCGGGAAACATTCCGCTGATTATTGAAGATTTTCCGGAGCCCGAATCGCCTACTATTCCAATGAGTTTATCCAGATAAGACAGATGCCTGAGCGAAATCTGTTCGCCTAAGCGCAAAAGCCTGTCTCTGCCGCGCGGTGCAAAATATACAGAATACAAATGCGCCGCTTTTTCTAAAGGTCTGGTTACCATAAAAAAATCCTTTCGATGTATTGACTAACGATTAACGGTTCGTAATTGCCAATATCCTTTGCATTTCATTATGAACAATCATAAAACCTTCGTCAACACCCATTCCCGGTTTTGCCAAAATTTGATCAGCATTTGTCGCAATTGCAATATGTGCACAAATCTGCGCCGAGCGTTCTGTTTCGTTGCATGTTCCGCCCAAATACGCGCCGATATTTTTCTCTTTGCAATACAAAACCGCTTCGATACAATTATTTATACCGCCGAGGTCAGGCGTTTTTATTTGAACCATCGTTCCGGCGGCGTTGTCGGAAAAATATTTTATGTCCTCAAAAGTATTGCACCATTCGTCGGCCACAACGCCGACATCTGATTTTTTATTTTTCAAAATCAATGTCAAATCACGTAGGGCTTCCATTTGTTTTTCACGGTTTCCCATATCGACAGGGCCTTCTATACGCAATTTAAAAGGTTTTGCGGCTTCTCCTAATTTTATCATATAATCCGCTATTTTTTCTAAATCGTTATTAAAAATTATTCCGAAAGTTCCGTAAACATCAATATGAAACTCCGGATCATAATCGCTGTTTACCCTGAATTTTTCTACACGGTTTTTCAGCCATTTTACGTAATCCATAAGCTTTTCGCCGTTTTCGCCCAATTTCCCGATTGTATTAATCAAAGCATGCGGCAAAACATTCGAGCCTTTTAAAATCATTTTATCTACATTTGAATAACGCTCGTCGCCCGACTGCGAAAAAATCGGAATCAGTTTATTCGAAATTTTTACATTATATTCATCTTCAATAATTTTGCACATTAATTTTTTCTGCGATTTCGCAACTGTGTCCAAAATCGCCTGCGTCACGCCGTATCTAAGCGCTGTATGAAGTTTTTTCGAGTCGATTTTATTTGACATTTCTCTGAAAGAAGTTATTTCAGAGCCTTTAAAAAGCGGAATGATTTCTTCGTTTATCGTATCTATAAAATTATCGGCAAGAAAAAGCGGGTCACGGCCGGCTGCTCCGGAATACTGCACGGCGGCGCAATCGCCATATGCAATTTGTCCGTCTTCCAAAATAAAGATTATCGAAATCGACTCACCGGCCTGCCTGATAGAATTAAAGCCCTCCGTTTTCGGTTCGCCAATATAAAAATTTCCGTCATGCTCTGCATTTTCTTTTATTGCTTTTTGGTCATCAAAGAAAAATCCTGTTTTGCCTTTAGAGTAAATAATATCAATGATTTTCATAAATATCTCCCATTTTTTAGTAGTATTAATTCGGTCTGCCAACCAGTCTGCCTTTGCTTATAGCGTAAATATCGTCGACAACCATTTGAAAGCTGACTTCACGCTTTTCGAATTTCGCGCGTTCCTCCAATTTATGAAGATGATAATCTATGATATCTTGTGTAAAAGGTAAATTTCCAATATTCAAAATCCTTACTGCGCCGTTATTGTCACGGGCAGGTAAAATTTTTCCGGCGTTCTGCTTGCTAGGCGCAAACGGCACATCAATAACTCCGGCTTTAAAAGCATTCACTGTTCCGACTGCAAAATCGCCGTTGCCGAGTTCCAGAACTTTTTCTAAAATGCATGACGTTTCCAATTTAATCATTTCGATTTCATCAACAACATCTTTTAGACACGTAAAATTTTGATCTTTCAGCATAGAAACCAGCTGTTTTGTATTTTTAAGACCGGCTGCATTTGCTTCCTTAGTCGGAATACCCATTGCCTCATGCGGAGTTTTTACAATAACTTTATTTGCGCAAGACAGCGCCGCCGCCGCCGAGCCCCAAGATATTACGGAAAATGCTTTTGATTCGTCGGTCGGAAAACCGCCCATCCATTGATGAAGCACTGTTGTAACTTCAACATCAGCATACCCGAATTTTTTCAGATATTCATTCGTCAATTCCTCTAAAGATTTTATTGCGGCAACGTCCTGAATCAGATTACCGCATTGCCCATATCCTACGGTTATGCATTTACAGCCTTGTTCCGCCGCCAAAAGCGATTCCAAAACCGCTACAGAATGCGAAATACAAGGCGGAACTAAAGTACCTGTCAAAGGCCCGAAAGGCTCACGGTTTATTCTGATACCGGCTTCTTCATATTTTCCGAATAATCGGTCAACGTATTGCCAATCAAAAATAGTTTTCTCCAGCAAATGAACTTTCGAATACGGAATATTATAAGAAATTCCACCGCCTTCAAAGGATGTAAAGCCGCCTGATGCAGAGATTTCTGCCAAAAGCCGTGCATCGGGCGTGCCGTGCCTTACCTGCACGGGTTTTTTTAGAGCCGAAGTAAGCTCTCTGCAAATCAAATGCCCATAATTTACAGCCGGAAATCCGTTTAACATCGAGCGCCCGAGGTTTTTGCTTTCCTCGATTCCCTTTTCGGCTTCCTGATAGCGGTTCAGGCGCGTATACGAATCAATCGTCGTCGGCAGTAAATCCGCTTCTCCTTCGCTTTCGAGATATTTCAGCAAATTAATATGCTCGTCCAAAAGTGCGACACCGGCGCGCGGCTGAGTCAAAGTAGTTTTATTTATTTTTGCTTGTTTTAAAGCTACAGAAAATCTTTTTTCGTTCGGAATAGATTTTTGATATTCAACAGATTCGGTAAATTCGATTCCTTTTCCTGTCGGCCAAGAAATCAAAACTTCCTTTTGCAGTGAATAAAATTCTTCATCTGTTAATTTTTTATTTTTTAAAGTCATATATAATCTCCTAACATGATTACTAATGAGCCAAAATCTCTTTAAACATAATTTCCAGCGCAATATCGGGGTCTATTCTGCTGAGCAAACCCAACGCATAAAAAATATAATTCCTGTCTACAATAAGTTCCGGGTCATGAGGCTTTAAAGATGTATAATCCAAATTTCTTGTAATTAATTTTTCGGGTCTTTCGGCATTTGCAATCGGGCCGCCCACTCCGATAATATTTTTTATATGGGTTAAATCTTTTCCTTCTTGCAAAAATGTTTCGCCAAAAGGTGTATACACCGATTCTATTTTTCCACAATGCCTTGTAAACCCTACATTTATGCATATTTTGCAAAGTTCTTCGTCTATTTTTTTAAAATCCGATCCGCTCTCCGGCACAAATTCGGGAGTTTTTTCGCAGATATTCATAAATTCCGATATTCTTTCTTCACTTGTTTGAAGTCGGTTTGACATATTAATTATGCTTTCATTCTCTAAAATAGATTTTAAATTAAATCTAACGCCAAGGTCTCCTTCGACAGTCCGTTTGGCATAAGGCGAACGAATACCTTTTATCATTGTGTTTGGCTTTTGCGCAAATCCATCCGCCATAGAATAAACATCAGTAGTAGCGCCGCCGACATCTACCAGCATAAATTCCCCAAAACCTTTTTTATGCCCTGTGCCTTTTGAAAGCAAATACGCGCCTTCCAAAACCGAAAGAGGTGTTGGTATAATTTCAAAATTAATTTTCTGCTGAATACTGTCAATTCCTTTTGCTTTAATAATTCGCTTTATAAAAAGCTCTCGAATAGCGTCCTGCGCCGGTTTTATATTCAATTTTTCAAATTCGGGCATAACATTGTCGGTTATTAAAACATTTTTGCTTTGTTTTAAAATATCTGCGGCTTCTTTCGCCGCCGATTTATTGCCCGCAACAATAACACTGAAATTTCCTTCAATTTCAGCAATCGATTTTGCATTTGCCAAGATTACATTCGAATTTCCGCCGTCTGTGCCGCCACATAATAAAACAATATCAGGCGCATAAGCTGAAATTTCCGATTTTTCTTTTTCGCTTATTTCATAAGAATAGGTTTTTATAACTTTCGCGCCTGCAGATGTGGCCGCCAAGCTTGAGGCTTTTGAGGTCAGCGACGGCACAAGCCCGACCGAAATCATTTTTAAGCCGCCTGCCGCAGAGCTGCACGCAATTGTTTCTTCAAACTCTATTTTTCCAATTTCCGCAAAAAGATTCTCTTTCGCTTTTTCCAAACCGATATTAATATCAGTATTTATAGTGGTGAAAGCCCTGTTTGTGCCTAAAATTTTTCTTTCTGCCATATCTATTGCGGTAACTTTTGTAAATGTACTGCCGAAATCTACAGCTAAAATGTTTTTCATTTTATATACTCAGATCCTTTTTCAAATCTTCTATGCAAATATCAGGGTTTGCGCCCGGCGGATAGACACGGTCAAAACCCATTTCTTTAAATGTTTTTTCTACTTCTGCAAAATCTTTTTTGCCGATAACTAAATTTCCGCCAACATAAAGCGGTATTTCCAAGCCCGCTTCAATACATTTGTCTTTTAGCCCGCGGCAGTCAATTTCGCCATGCCCGTATAACGAGGAAACAATTATCGCGTCCGCATTTGTTTCAAGAGCCGCCTCGATAAATTCTCTTTGCGAGACTAAAACGCCTAAATTAATTACTTCAAAGCCTGCTTCGCTGAAAGCGTAATCCAAAATTTTATTTCCAACAGCGTGAACATCGGCACCTATAACGCCCAAAACAATTTTTTTACTCAAAAAAACACCTCATAGCTTTAGCAATTTTTTAAAATCTATAGATCAGCTTGAATTCACTTTTTTAGCTTCGTCAAACTGTAAAAAACTTATATACAAATAAATTTTATACACTATCATGAATATTGTCAAGCGCAAAACAGCCGTTTATTGACACATAATATATTTTTAATGCATTCTAATGCATAATTATTAATTTGCGAATTTTCAATATGAATTTTTTAAAATAGAAATTTTTATTTATTAGTAAATATAAGTAAATACACTAAAAGATTTTCTATTAAATTCCCCAAAACAAAAAAATCAATTTCTACATTATTATTCGTATTGCTTTACAAAATTATAAATAAAAAGTAATATATTTTATATAGCGGTTTACTTTTATAATTCAAACAAAAAATCAAAATTCTAAATTATGATATTTTCAAAATCAAAAAAATCATTTTCCAAAAAAAATAAAAAAAATTTATGACTATTTATTAAGCCAAATTTATATAAAAAACGTTAATATATAATAAATACTAATGCGATTTACAAAAACTAGGAGGAAACTTTTAATGAACAAATTTTTTTTAAAAATATCTTTTCTATTAATCATCATTTTTAATATTTCCGGCTGCAAAAGCTCCGAAATAACTCCATCTGCTACAACATCTCAACCTATAGAAACAACAACCCAAACTACCGAAACAACAAATTCACCTTCCGCACAAAACGAAAATACAGAAGATTTCAAAGCTCCGGATTTTACACTCGAAACAATGGATGGCCGTACAATTACTTTATCGGATTATATCGGAAAAAAATACGTTGTTTTGAATTTTTGGGCAACATGGTGCGGATATTGTGTTGATGAATTTCCGTATTTCGATACAATAGAAGATGAATATAAATCAAAAGATGTTGAATTTTTGATGATTAATTTAACCGAAGGCGGAGAAACAAAAGAACGCGCTCAGAAATTTTTAGAAGAGAATAATTTTGAATTTGATAACGTTTTATTGGATATAAAGAGCAAAGCCGCCGATTTATATGAAGTTACGGGAATCCCTGCAACTTATTTTATCGATAAAAACGGTGACCTTGTATACGGCGGCAGCGGCCAAATGGATGATGTAATGCTGAAGTCGGTGCTGGACTCGATAATTACGGAATAAATACCGGATTTATTTTAATGCTATAATAATCTTGATGAAAACAACAGTTCAAAAAATGAAACTACCATAAATATAAGGAGTATTAAAATGAATAATTTTGTGTTTCTTGTAAAAGACACTATGAAAATAGCCAAGTCCGACAGATTTCTGATTGGAGATTATTTTGGAGAAATAAATAAAGGCGATATTCTGAAAGATATATGCGGAAACGAAATTACGGTTAAAGGCATCGGCACACCGAGTTCCGGACGAAAAGACATGATTGCTCTGCAAATACAAGAAGATTTTATTCCCGAATTCTTTATGGATAAATATTTTTTTCGGAGTTTTGAAACAGCATTTATTTTTTGTAAAGATTATAAATACAATTTCGAATATAATGCGGCTCTGGAAAATGGATTGAATTGCTTTGCACTCAAGCAAGAAGATTTATTAAGCCTTAATGAAATAAAAAAGGCTGTAACTCCAACACGGATGATTTACCGCGGCCCGGCGCTATCTTTAGAAGAATACGAAATTTTGTATAAAGCTCTTTCGGATAAAAATTATTATATGATTAATACGCCCGAACAATATGCTGTTGCGAGATATTTACCCGAATGGTATTATTATGTACAAGATGTAACGCCTTTTTCAATGTGGACAGAATCGTACAATAACGAGGAAATGATTTCAAAAATTCTGGAAAAATTCGGCAATAAGCCGCTTTCCGTATGCGATTACTCTAATAATTTTTCCGAATACCGCCAAATTCCTGATAATAAAGATATAAATAAATCTCTCGAAACAATTCGCAGTTTTGTTTCGCAAAAAGGCTCTGAATTAAATAAAGGCATTGTGATTCGTGAATCTCTTAAAGCCAAAGGTAAAATCGAAATTTACCGAATATTTGTATTTAATAAGAAGATAATTGCCGCTTTTAATTTTTGGCAAAGCGAAAGTAAATCTTTTGAAGAATGGACTGAACTAATCGAATTGACAAACGATATCGGCATTAATTTTTATGCCGCCGATTTAGCCCGGGAAGACGACGGAAATTGGGTTATACTTAATATTAGTGACGCCCAAATTGCCGATATTTTAAGTTCTCACTCGAATATATTTTATAATTCTTTGAGCTTATATATTTAAAAATGATTATAGGAGAATGATAATATGAAACTGTCCGAAGCATTGCTATTAAGAGTTGATTTGCAAAATAAATTAAGACAAATAGAAATACGATTAATCAGAAACGCAAAGATTCAGGAGGGCGAAGAGCCGTCCGAAAATCCTTTGGATTTATTGAAAGAATATGACGAATGCAATAAACAATGGGAAAAATTAGTCAAAGACATAAATAAAACAAATTTTGTAACAAAAGTCGACGATGACAAATTGCTTTCGGATTTGATTGCGGAAAAAGATGCGCTTAAACAAAAACTCAAAGTTTTGCACAAGCTTTGCGAATCCGCGACGATTTATTTCGAAAGATATTCCCGAAGCGAAATAAAACAAAAATCAACCGTAAACGTTAATGAAATTCAAAAAGATATCGACAAATTGTCTAAGAATTTCAGAGAACTGGACAATAAACTGCAAGCGATTAATTGGACAACAGAATTAATTTCATAAATTTTTTAAATTTTGGTAAGGCATATTAAAAGGTGGATATTAAATCTCTGCATAGCGGGATAAATTGCTATGTTCTTTCGCTTATAGCGGCCTAATGAGGAGCTGAGAGCGGCTCATGATTTATAGTTTATGCTCACAATTTTTTACAAGCTTAAATATACGCCTTCATTGAAGGACTTTTAGAACGATGAAAATTCGTTTTTTATTACCAAATATCAATTTTAATATGCTTGGGTGGGTTTGGGGAAAAAAATGAACCTCAGCGGTTACCGCTATGGTTCATTTTTATTTTTTTTAAACTTTTTCTATACTAATATAAATTCGAGATTCATAGATATATGAATTTATTAAAATCGGATAATCAAAATTATTTTTAAATTTCATATCTATTCCGCCAAAAGAAGTTGCCGCATCCCGGTCATCTTCAACATAATAAACTTTTTTGGAATGAGGATGTCTTTCTACAATTTCGAAACCGGCCTCCAATGCGGCATTATAAATCGTGCTGCTTACTTGGCACACGCCGCCGCCGTATCCCTGAGCTTCTTTTCCCTCTATAAAAATCTTGCCTTTGGCAAAGCCACGGCGTTTAACTGTCGGCCCGACAGTTTGATTAAACGAAAAAATTTCTCCGGGATTGACTATTGTGCCGTCTACCAATACCGAAGCTTGCGTGATATTATTTATTCTGGATTCCGTTCCGCCTTCGAAAGATGTAGAAAATTCGCTCAAAACTATCGGCTTTTTTTCTTCTGACTCAAAAGTATCCACTTTTGGCGGTACAGATACATTAGCCAAATTTAACATTAAAAAACTTAATACTAGTACCTTCAAAAAATTTTGCCCCCTTTTATTACTATAAATATAATTCGACAAATTTAAATTATATTAATATGATTTAATAATTTATTAATATATATTTATTTTATAAATGCATACATAATTAGTATTCATCTTATTTTTAAAAAAATACTGAGAAAAAAAAGAATTTTTTTTGATAAAATTGTAAAGTAATTATTAAAATAGTTCGATGAATTATTTGCGGCACTCAAAATATAGTTTTATATTTTGAAATGCAAAAGAAATCAATATGTAAGCGAATTATCGCAAAACAGTATAAAGTCTATATTAAAATATACATAATTTAATTTTCCCTATACAGACTTTTAGAAAAAAAAACTTTTTTAATACATTTATAGCGTGACCCGCACAGAACGTAATTAAAAAAATTATTTTGAAAATTTTGCTACGCAGAGCAAAGTTTAATAAAATTAGAAATTCAATTTTATTGTATTTTTGGTTTTTTATTGAATTACGTAATTTTCGATTTTTAAGATAAGTTTTAAAATTCTACATTTTTTGTGTTCTTTAAAAATACAGCAATCTTAAGCTCGAACGGATATTATAGCTTTAATTTGTTAAGAAAAATTTAATAATTATTAAGAAATCTATTGACAAATCAAACATATGCAAATATAATATTTTTGTAACAATTACGTAATATATTTTGGAGGTTATTATCTAATGGCGTATAACAAAAATTCGATAAAGGCTCTTTTATTATCCACTTTCATGATTGTTGGTTCCGTAAATTCCGTTTTTGCTGATAATAAAGGTGTTGTTAAAGAAGATAATTCTGCTGTAAATGCTGAGTCTTCTGTCGATTCTACAGTTGTTAAAAATTTTAATAAAGGCGATTCTGTTAATTTATTGCAAATAGACGGTGATTTTTATAAAGTTGCTCTCGAAGGTGCAGAAAATGCTTTTATACTGGAATCTTTGGTAAATGTTGTTGAAGCTAACGCGCTTGTTATCGGTGACCACGTTAAGGTTTTTAAACTCCCTAACGACGGCAGCGAGGTTGTGGGCGAAATAGCTTACGGAGACACAGTTGTTGTCAACGGTTTGGATGGAAGTTTTTACAGAATAAAATATAATGAGTCTGATTGCTATGTGAAATCCGAATATATCATGGGCGACATGATTTATTCTGTTCAAAAAATCGATAGTGCCGAAAATAACGGTGCAGACAAAACAAAATTCGTAACTCTTGTTTCAAAATCAGGTGGCGTCAATCTTAGAAAAGGCGCAGATATTGATTCTGAAGTAGTTTATGTTATGGAAAGAAATTCCGTTTTCGATGTTTTGGATGATTCTGACCCTAGTTGGGTAAAAGTTGCATATGACGGCGCTGAATATTTTGTACACAGAGATTGCGTTATTGTTCAAACAGGCGTTAAACCAGACAGAAAACCTGTTGTTATCTCAAAACCTCAAGAAGAATATTACGAAGCTGTTAATGCTTCCAAAGCAGACGAAATTATTTCTTATGCTAAAAAATTCTTGGGTACTCCATATGTTTGGGGTGGTACAAACTTATCAAGAGGCGTTGACTGCTCCGGCTTTACTTATTCTGTAATGCGTGCAAACGGCATCTACTTAAACCGTACTTCCAGAGAGCAGATTTATAATGGTTCTCGAGTTTCTAAATCAAATTTACAGAAAGGCGATTTGGTATTCTTTGATACATCCGGTTCTAACAACGGAGCTATATCGCATGTTGGGCTCTATATCGGCAATGGTCAATTTATACATTCTGCCAGCGGCAAAAAATCCGGCGTTACAATCTCAAGCCTTAGCGAATCTTACTATATAAGAACTTACGTAAGTGCTTGCAGAGTTTTATAAAATAATACATTTCGGTCAAGTTTAGATTTTTTAAACTTGGCCTTTTTATTATTCTGTACAAATTTCTGAAAATTATGCAGATTTCGTGATTTTAAAATTTTCGCGTCAAATCCCCGTAAAAAAACGTGAATCCTCTAAAGAATCCACGCTTATAAACTGTTTTTGCCGCAATTATTTACAGCAATGCAACAATTATAAAAATTTAAATTGCGTTATGAGTAAATGCAGCAATTGCGCTAACAGGAATAACTGTAATTGCGCCCATCGGACTTCTCATACTTCCATGGCAAGAACCGCATCTGTTTCCGCACATTCTGCCTCTGCCGTAGCCGCCGCCGAAGCCATAACCAAATTCAGAACCACCGTAACCGCAGCCGGATTTTCCGCCGCCGTAATTATCGCAGCAATCGCAGCTGCTTCCTACAGGACAGCTTGGCGCAGCGCCCTGACAAACTAAAAGTGTAACTTTGTCACAAGTTACATTAATCAATACGCCCGTAAAACCCGATCCCGACAAGCCGCCGCTTGTAGTGAAAATAGTAACGGTTTCACCAACATATCTACCTAAAAATTGCAAATTTTCATTATCCATTTATAATTTGCCCCCCATTATCTAAAATCAATTTATTTTGTAGAAGAAATTTAAACTCATTCAAGGAAACAACTTTATCCTTACATTCGCTAGGACAAAATATCACATGTATGATATTGCGGATTATTCCTCATACTAAATTAGTATCACATTGTAATAAAATACAAATCTTCCGCACATTTTTTTATTTTATTCAATGTACTCCGCGTGTGAAAAATCTTGTTTTGATTTAACACTAATGTATTGTATGACAAGCATTTGAAACTTGTTACAATATATCCATGTTTCATTTTTTACCATTTCTTCTGTTTGATACTATCTCCATTTTCTATTCTTTAGAGCGGAAATAGTATCTGATATCCGTGAGGCAGGTATAACAAATTTGCATTACCGGCTATTTTCCGTAATATAATTATAAAAATTCTCAAAAAGCTCATTCAAATAAAGCACTTCGGGAAGCTTATTTCTCCAATATTCAGGATTTTTCAAAATCCCTCTATTCGAAATTTCTTGTATAAAATCAAGCTCTTTTTCATTATTATACATAATATTTCTGTCTTTAAACCAATGTGTAAAACGTGAGCCTTCAATTATTTTCCCGTTTGATACTCTGCCCAAGGATGCGCCGATTCCGCCGCCCATAATTTCGATAAACATTCCGTTTCCGATATAAACGCCGACATGACCTTTCATATAAAGTATAACGCCTTCCAAATCGGGCATATTCGATAGCGGACCTTTTTCTTGGGCATAATTAACGGCCATTAATGTATTTCTATCCTCTTCTCTATTGTATTTAATGCCGTCGTCCTGCCACCACAAATATGATTTTACTAAGCCGTAGCAATCGCAGAGCCTTGTATTTTCTTTTACCGCCCTCAGCATATAGCTGCGCCATTTTGTATTCATTTCCGGATACCGCATAATAAGCGAATCCACAAATTCCGGCGTAGCTTTTTGGCCGTACGCGCCCCAGCCGTAAAACCAATTTTCTTCCAAAGCGCGCATTGCGTGTTTCACCAAACCGATATTATCTTTTATTTTCCTCACCTCCTATAAAAAAGATTTAAAGCCTTGGGCTTGCAGCCCAAACCCGCCTTCTTTTCTTGAAAGAAAAGAAGCAAAAGAACTTTACGCAAACCGCTATTGCGGTTTGTAAAAGCTTTAGAGATTCTAAAAATCTCTTTGTCGTTATAAAATTCAATATAATATTAATATGTTGAAAAATAAAGATAAAAGTTTCTAATTCGCGGCACAAAAAAAGGACCAGATAAACCTGATCCGTGTAAATTATTTCTTTACTCCACGTAATTCCATTCGGTTGCTATATAAAACATCTATAGTGCGGTTGAAAAAATCTTCTGTTGCGGCATTTTGCTTATTAATATTTTCTAGGGTTTCGCGCACAATTTCTTCGGTTTTTGCCAAAATTTCGTCGGCATAATCCATAGCGTTTAGGCGCATATCACGAGCTGATTTTTTGCTTTCCTCAATAATATCGTTGGCTTCTTCCAATGCTTGTTTGTAAATCTCATGCTCATCAATCAGCTTCATTGCTTTATCTTCTGCTTCTTTTAAAATCTGCGTGGATTTCGCTTTTGCGTCCGAAACAACTTTATCGTGCTCAGAAATTATACGCTGAGACTGACGTATTTCATTTGGAATATTCAGACGTATTTCGTCAATGATATCATAGATTTTTTCTTTTTCTACTGATACTTTGCCGGAAAACGGCACAGATTTGCTGGATTCCAAAAGATCCTCAATCATATCCAAATATTTTAAAATAGAGTCCATAAAAAATTCTCCTCCAAACAGGTCATGCACTTTTATGTACATGGTATTAAAGAAATTCCGCTATACAGCAAAATTTCAATTAGTCTTTTACTTTATCAAGTAAAATATCTTTGATTTGATGCGGAACCATATCATCGATATTTCCGCCAAAATATGCAATTTCTTTAACAATACTCGAAGACAAAAATAAATATTTCGTACTCGATGATATAAAAAGAGTTTCGATATCCGGATTTATACTGCGGTTTGTCAGAGCCAATTGAAATTCGAACTCAAAATCCGTTACCGCACGCAAACCTCTGATTATAAGATTAGCATTCATAATTTTTGCATAATCAATCAGCAGGCCATAAAAAGATGTTACTTCTATATTCGGAAAATCACAGGTAATCATTTTTAATAAATTCATTCGTTCTTCAACCGAAAACAAGCAATTTTTAGACTTGTTGCTAAGAACAGAAACGTACAATTTGTCAACCAGTTTTGATGCCCTTTCTATAATATCCAAATGTCCGTTTGTAACAGGGTCAAAACTACCCGGATAAACTGCAATCAAACTATTCCCCCCTACGACATTCATTGAATGAACTCTCATCTTTTTTATTTTTTTATACAAATGAGTAAAACACAATTTTTGTACGTTTAAAAATTTTTTCACGATCAATTTTTAGTTCGGGTATAATCAACAAATCTTTGGCAGAATCCTGTTCCAGCATAATAAAACCGCCGTTCGTTAATAGATTCTTTTGTGCAATACAAAGAAGCAGCTCATGGGTAAACTCATTTTCATAAGGCGGATCGATGAAAATAATATCAAATTGAGTTTTCAGAGCTTTCACCGCAATAAGAGCATCGTTATTAATCACATCCGAGCGGTCAGTAAATTTTGTTTTCAAAAGATTTTTATGTATAATCTCACATGCTTTTTTGGATTTTTCTATAAAAACCGCGTTTGCGCCCCGGCTGATTGCCTCAATACCAATCGAACCCGAACCGCTGCATATATCCAAAAAATTTTTGCCGGTTAAATCATGCTGTATAATATTAAAAATTGTTTCTTTAATACGGTCAGTGGTCGGCCTTGTTTCCAAACCCTCTAACGTATATAAATTTGTTCCTCTCGCAATGCCGGATATTACCCTCATAATTTTTTCCTTATTAATTAAATTAAGCTTAATTTTAGCAAGCCGCTAAACGTCTTCCTATATTTATGATATCATAATTATAACTAATCTTGAGTTTATTGTAAACAATTGAGGAAAATAATATTTCGACGTAAATAAATCCGCAAAAGCTTTTACAAACCGCAAAGGCTCTTTGCTGTAAAGTTTTTTTGCTTCTTTTTTTTCAAAAAAAGAAGGCGGGTTTGGGCTGCAAGCCCAAGTCTTTTATTTATTTTTTGCGCTTAATCATATTTTTTTGCGGCTTTATATCAATTTCCGAAATAACTACCGAAGAAGGCGCATTTATTATAAATTTTACAATTCCGGCTATTTCTTCGGCCAATAAAAATGAATTTTCATCATCGTTCGGCTCAAAATTCGCATTTCGGTAAAATTCCGTTTTCGTAATATCGGGATGTATTGTATGCACTTTTACGCCGTATTTTCGAACTTCCTCGAACAGAGTATTCGAAAAATGACTCAGTCCTGCTTTTGAGGCGGCGTATGCGGCACAGCCGTGCTTAGAAACAATTTTTGCTGTAACCGAAGAAATATTTATGATTGTTCCGCTGTTTTTCTTTAATTCTCTTAACAATAAATTTGTTAAAATCATCGGAATTTCTAAATTAATTCGGCAGATTTGAGAAATTTTTTTCGGATTCAATTCCTCATGGGGTCCAAAAAATCCTACACCCGCATTATTTACAAGCATATGAATCTCATTTTCATGTTTTATTTTATTTATATAATCCAATAATTTTTCCGTATCCAAAATATCCAATTCTTTTTTTGTAAAACTATCATCAGAATATTCTGTTTTAGAAAAATCTCGTGCGATTCCGAATACCTTAAAATTATTTTTCAAGAGGACTTTCGCAATTTCCAGCCCGATTCCCGTCGAAGCGCCTGTTACTATAGCATTTTTCAAAATATCACCTTTAAACGAATATTTTTTTGCAATCCACAAATTCGCAGAGTTTATTATAAATAAAATCCATCATTATTTTCGAATGTTCTGCATTATACGAGCAAATATTATTTTTGCCCTCAAACGGATAATTCAAAATATAAGACTCAAACCGCTGTTTTTTCATTCGCTTTAAATAATCTTTGTTTACCCGAAATAAACCAATACTTATATCCAGAATATCATCATTTTTTAAATCTCGGAAAATGCTCTCAATAAATTCCCCATAATGATTTTTGAAATCCTTAATATGAATTACCGGGTCAATGCAAATTCGAATTTTATAACCGGCGCGCACGGCCTTTTTCATATCCTCGATACGCAATTTAAAATCAGGTGTTTTATGCTCAAAATTATGAGCGATATATTCCGGCGATATTGTCCACGCAAAAATTACGTTCGGAACATAGCTCATATCTTCCAGCAGATGAAAATTTGAGGATTTTGTGCGGATTTCGATTTTTAGATTCGCATGTGTTTTTGCGAACTCAATCCATTTTCTTGTAAGCGGAAATATTTTTTCGAAAGCCAAAATATCCGTATCATAAGAAACGCATAAATAAACGGATTCTTTTTTCAGAATTTCCGAAAGCTCGGCGAAAACATCCTCGATATTCACAAAAAACACGATATTGGCGGAATGGTACATCCCCTGCAAATAACAATATTCGCAATCATAAACGCAGTTCATCAGCATTGAAGTATAAAAAAAGTTTTCGTTCCCGAAATCTTCACAGACCTCCGCGCCTTTATAAATCGAATTTTCCCGCCTTTTTGCCAAAATAAGCTTCTGGCTCTTTTTTTGATAATAAAAAGATTGTCCTCTGGAAAAAACCTCAAGATAATTATCGATTAGCAGTATTTCGGATTTTTCGAATTTTTTCAAAATTTCCTTTGTATTTTCATGTTCTAAAATATCTTTTTCGATATAAATATGCGAAAAAAAATTATTGTAGCAATTTATTTTTGATTTCATTCAGCAATACTTTCCCCGTATTTTTATCGTTTACTATATTTTCACTATAAGGAATCAATATACCCAAATTCCCAGCCGAAGCCTTATAAAACTCAGCGCATTTAAATAAATACAAACAATTTGTTTTTGATAAACAAAGATTCCGTCCAATCGAATCCAGCAAAATTTCATCTGCCGCCGAGAGAATATTTCTTCTTTTCGAAAGTTCATTGTGAATTTTTTCGGTGAATTCAATTATAAATTCCGATTCTTTTTGAATGAATTTCGAAATTTGCGCTTTGTCCAAAATATCTACGTCCGAATAATCCGAAAGGATTTTGAAAAACATAATTTGATAGGATTTAAAAAATTTCGAACCGACGGAATATACCGCCGAAGCTTCCATATCTATTAAGCAATTTGAGTCATGTTCGAAAATCTTTTGGCTGACCGTCAGCAGTCTTTGTTCGCTTTTATACGTTTTAAAAATAGTTTCGGGATAATAAATATATCCCGAATCATAATCCATAATTTTATTAATAAAAAAACAATCGCCGAGTTTTAGATTTTTATTAAGTGAGCCGCAAATTCCAAAATTTATTAGAATATCATTTTTATTAATTTTCCGGCTCGAAAGCGCATAAGCCAGCGCCGCGGCTGAATTTATTTTTCCGCTTCCTGTTATAATTAAAAAATACTTATCGCTTGAATAAATATCAAATTTATCAAAATCCCGGTTTCTCTCAAGTTCTAATTTTTTTATAAAATATTCGGCTTCAAAATAAAGTGCGCAAACAATATAAATCATAAATATCTCCTGATAGTCTCAACAGCAAAATCTATTGCATAATCAGCGTCCACCGATTTTGCAAAGCCCTGCGCAAAGCTCTGCGTTCCGCCGCCTTTGCCGTTAATTTTCTGCATTACTTGCCGCAAAATTATCGCCATATCGAGATTTGATTTCGTCGAACAAGCGAACAAAAAATTAATTTGATCTTCGTCACGGCTTGCAAAAATACAAACATTCCGTTCGTCGACAGCAATTATTTTTTCGGATATTTTTTTTATGAGCATCATTTTTTCGTCAAAAACATATTTGTATACATTAATATTTTTAATAACATCGAAATTTTTAAGGATTTCGCCAAATTTATAGCTTATATATTTTTGATTGAAATTCTTATTGTCTTCCGCATATTCCGAAACTTTTTCTTTTAAATTATTTATTGCATTCAGTGCATTATGTTCATTTGTATTGAATTTTTTGCAGATTTCCTCAAAATAATAGTCACGCAATAAAATATAATCAGTAGCACGGGCACCGGCCACGAACTCGATTCTTGTATTCCCTTTATTGCGCTCAAAACGTTTGATTTTTATAAAAACAACGTTGATCGTATTTTTAAAATGCACACCACAGCAGGCGTTTATATCAAAATCGCCGATTTTCAAAATTCGGATTTTTTTATCGACATCGGGCAAAGCCCTGCGAAGCTCCAGATTATTTAATTCCCAAGGCTCCGGTTCGAAGGATTCGACCGCAATATTATCCTGCACGATTTTATTTGCCAAGCGTTCAACATTCAAAACTTCATCTTTGTTGATTTCCCCGTTTATATCTACCGTCGAAAACTGTTCGCCCAAATGTATCCCGAAAGTATTTTTGCTGTAAAGATTATAAAACGCACCGGAAATAATATGCTGCGCCAAATGCTGCTGCATAAAATCCAGTCTGTTTTGAGAATCTACAGTACATTCGAGATTCAAATGCCTTTGCGGCTGCTGCATTAATACATGAACAATTTCTTCATCCTGCATAAAAACTTTAGTTACTCTCAATCCGTCAATTGTACCCGTATCGCAAGGCTGTCCGCCGCCCCCGAAGTAAAAAGCCGTTCTGTCCAAAATTACGTAAAACAATTCGTTTTTCTCAATTATACTGACAATATTCGCTTTAAAGTTAAATAATAAAGGGTCATCGTAAAAAATCATTCCATTCCCCCCATACACTCATTTTCATAAAAACTTATTTATATAAAGCTCCGAAGAGCGTGACATTTCTTTTGAAAAATCGGACATATATTTTCTTTTGCAAAATGCCTGAACAAAAGCTTCAAAATCCTTATCGGGATAAAGTTCTTTGAACATATTTCTATGCTCGTCCTCCGATAAGCGTCGGTATTTATTTTCAAAAACAATATATTTTTTATCCACACGTTTCGGCTTCATTCGAGTTTTTTGCGATTCCGACGGATAACCGAAAACAAGCATGGTTATTGGTATAGTAAATTCATCCAGTCCAAGCAATTCAACATGCTTTTCGTAATTTTCCAAAATATCGCCGATATAGCAAGAGCCGATTCCAAGCGATTCTGCCGCAACCACCATATTTTGCGCCGCTATCATTGCATCTTCTATCGCTAATAAAATATCTCCGCAGCCCGGATTTCTGGGGTTCATTCCCGCATAATTATAAGAATCCAGCCATCTTCTGCAATCCGCCAAAAAAATGCAAACAAATGAAGCTTTCGCGATAAAAGGCTGATTATCGCATGTCACGGATAATTTTTCTTTAAGTTCTTGGTCTGTGATATCTAAAATGCTGTATAAAACCTGATTTCCCGCCGTTGGTGCTTGTATTGCGGCGTTAAATAATTCCTCTTTTATTTCTTGCGTAATTTCGCGCTCCTCAAAAACACGAACAGATTTTCGTTCGTAAAGGCTTTTAATAATTTCGTTCATTCTTTCAGCTCCTATGCTTTTTGAATTTTTGATAATTTCGCCATAAATTTTTTAATTCCGTGATTTTCAAATTTTACAGTTATTTCAAAATCCGCTCCCGCCGGCCGAATTTCCAAAACCTTACCGGTTCCGTATCTGCTTTGTTTCACCATATCGCCGACCACAAAATCCAAGCTTACATTTTTCGGCGTGAGGATTTCTTTATTTTTCAATAATTTCTCTTTTTCGGGGTCATAAAAATATTGGATTGGTATTTCCGACAAAAACCTAGACGCAATTTGAAAATTCCTTTCGCCTCTGGTCATTCGGCTTTTCGAATTCGTCAGAAACAAAATTTTCATTGCACGGGTTATGGCAACATAGCATAAACGGCGTTCCTCTTCCTCCTGAGACTCATCATAAAAAACACGAGCCGACGGAAAAAGCCCCTCTTCCATACCCGTTACAAAAACCACCGGAAATTCAAGACCTTTTGCAGAATGGATTGTCATTAAAGAAATTGAATTGCTGTCTCTGTCATAATTATCGATATCCGCAACCAAAGACACCTCTTGCAAAAAAGCCTCCAAAGTCGGAGTTTCGGATATTTCTTCAAAAGCGGCGGCTTTATCTATAAATTCGTTAATATTATCGATTCGGGAATTTTCCAAATCCTCGCCTTCGATTATCAAAGCTTCAAGATATTTAGATTCTTCTAAAACAAAAGAAATAAATTCCGATATATTTAAAATTTCTTTCATTGCATATAATTTTTGGAGCATTTCATAAAAAGCCCGTACCGGTTTTGATTTTGATTTTAAATCGGGAATATCGGAAATATTTTTTAGTGCGTCAAAAAAACTGATATCATTTTTTAGGGCATACGCCGAAATTTTTGCGAGCGTTGAGTCCCCGATTCCTCTTTTCGGTGTATTTATAATTCGTTTAAACGAGATTTCATCTTTTGGATTTACGATCACTCTTAAATACGCCAAAATATCTTTTATTTCTTTTCTGTCATAAAATCTTATGCCGCCGAAAATTCTATAAGGCAGAGAATAATTTACAAAAATTTCTTCAAAAGTTCGAGATTGAATATTCGTGCGGTATAAAACGGCTATATCACTGTATTTATACTCTTCTTTTGTAAGTTTTATGATTTGCTTGGCCACAAATTGAGCCTCTTCTTGTTCGGAATACGCTTCGTAAGCCTCGATTTTCTTACCTTCCAAAGCTTCTGTCCAAAGAGTTTTATCTTTACGCATCGTATTATTGCTGATAACATGATTTGCAACCGAAAGAATATTCTGTGTAGAGCGGTAATTTTGTTCCAGTTTTATAACTTTGGCGTTTGGGTAATCTTTTTCGAAATTCAAAATATTTGCGATATCCGCGCCGCGCCAGCCGTAAATGCTCTGGTCGTCATCGCCTACAACACAAATATTTCCGTTTTTGCCGGATAATTTATTCACTAAAGTATATTGAGCGGTGTTTGTGTCTTGATACTCGTCAACTAAAATATATTTAAATTTTTCCTGATATTTTTTCAAAATTTCCGGAAAATAATGAAAAAGTTCAACGGTTTTAAAAATCAAATCGTCAAAATCCAGAGCGTTGCTGTTGCGCAGCTTCTTTTGGTACAAAGAATATATCTTGGACTTTTGGACATCATAAAAATTATCATTTACCTGTTTTTCATAATCTTTTGCGGAAATTAATTTATCTTTAAGTGAACTGATTGTAGAAGCTACATCACGAAGCGGAAATTGTTTTTCATTAAAATTAAGCTCTTTAATACAATTTTTTATTAATTTTCCCGAATCTTCCGAATCATAAATTGTAAAATTTTTATCATATTCCAAATGATGAATCTCCATACGCAAAATCCTTGCGCATGTCGAATGAAAAGTGCTGACCCAAACATTTTTGCCGAATTCGCTGATATTTATAACGCGTTCTTTCATCTCCTCCGCCGCTTTGTTTGTAAAAGTTATCGCCAAAATATTATATGGGCTTACGCCGTTTTCTATTAAATTTGCGATTCTATGAGTCAGAACTCTGGTTTTCCCCGAGCCTGCGCCCGCCAAAATCAAAAGCTGACCTTCTTTAAACATAACAGCTTCTTTTTGAGTATTATTTAGATTTTCAAATAAGTTCATTTTCGTCTTCCTTTTTTAAAAGTCTTTCCAGAACGAGTTTATATCCGTCCGAACCATAATTCAGGCTGCGATTTACGCGGCTAATCGTGGCTGTTGAAGCGCCTGTAAGTTTTCCGATTTCGATATATGTCTTGCCTTCTTGCAGCATAATACAAACCTCCAGCCTTTGGGCAAGCGCTTGCAGCTCATGCACCGTGCATATATCTTCAAAAAATTTATAGCATTCGTCTTCATCTTTCAGTCCCAAAATAGCCTTGAACAGTAAATTTACACTATTATTTCGAATTTTTTCATTCATAGCGACAACCTTCCTAAAGTTCATAATATTTTAAATTATCTTTTATTCTACCATACAACTAAACTATTGATAAGGCACTTGTAAAATTTAATAATTTATTATATATTTATTATATTGATTTATATTTTTAAAAATAATTATGATTATATTTAAGCAGCATCGAATTTTTATTTATCAATGCACCTTTATTCTATATATGTCCAACTCGTTTAAGCAAATGCCATGCCGCAAATATATGAAACTTCTTTATTTTACCCCAAAAATTTTTGCAGAGTTTCATATATACGGAAATATTATAAATTTATTTCATCTTGAATTTAAATATTAATCATATTTTTTGTGTCGTTTAGATTTTTTTATACCATAGCATTTTAACTATATATTGATTACTTTGCGTTTTGATTTTTCTTGATATCATGTATCTTCAAAACAAAATATTTTAGCCGGTAAAAAATCAAACCGCTATATAAAAGACTTTCTAAATTTTACTTCATTTTTTTTGAATAAGCATATTATCCAGTTATCTATTTTCGTAAATTTTTCGATTAATACTTAGGCTAAAACATACAAAATCTATCATTTTGGATTTTTTTAAAAATATTCCTTTTTTTGAAATAAGCAATTTGTTTCGGCATAGACCATTTATATTTTCTTTTGTTCAAAAAAATTGTACAAACTGTATGATTAATTAACTATCCAGGGGGAATCTCATGTTATGAAAAATTATATAAATATAACACGCAACGAAAAATCTGTTGATAATATAACATGTAATTTATGTGGAAAAAGTATTGAAAAAAATCAATGGGGCTATTTTGACCCATATCTTTCTATAAATCAAACTTGGGGATTTGGTTCGGAATACGACGGCGAAACGCATCATATAGATATTTGTTCATCTTGTTATAATAAACTATTGAAAACTATGGCGATTAAGCCCAATGAACCTACAGAATAAAAATAAACCTCCGGAAAAACTTCGGGGGTTTATTTTTTTGCATGAAGTTTGAAAACTGCTTTATTGCTTAGGGTTTACGCATAGGTTATAATTGCTGTAAAGATAAAACGAGGAGGAAAAATTTTGTATACAGATTTTTTTGAATACACAGCCAACAGAGTAAAGCATTTGAACCAAACCGAAATCGCTTTATTTGAATATGTAGTAAAAAATTTGGAGAAAGTTCGCAAAATGAGTATCCAGCAATTTGCATCCGAAAGATTTTTGTCGACCACTACTATTTTTCGATTTACAAAAAAACTTGGCTTTTCGGGTTACAGCGATTTTATTGAATGTCTTTTGATTACCGAACACCAAAGACCGAATTCTGAAGTACCTCCGGTTTTTTATAAAAAAGACTACAGCCAAGAATATTTAAAAAATCTTATCGAGGCTGTCAGAGTTATTCCGCAATCCAAAATAGAACAGGTTTTGGAAATTTTGAAGCGCAATCCTATGGTTTATATTTTGACCGACGAGCATACTAATGATATCGGGCGCTATGTTGAGCGGCTTTTTATCGGCATCGGTCTAAAATGCTATTTTCCAGAAGTGGAATATCAGTGTTTTTCTGTGCGGAACAATATCGAGGACAAGGATTTATTGATTGTTCTTTCTTATACCGGCAACGATAAAATGCTGATTTCGCTTGTAGAAAAGATTTTTGCGAAAAAGCACCCTTCACTTCTTTCAATAACAAGATCCGATAATAATGTCATCCAAAATATGTCGGATATCAATTTTTATATATTTGTTGATGAAATAATCAAAGACGGAATAAATTTAACCTCCAAAGTCGCCATAATTATGATTCTCGAAGTTTTGATTTATAATTACATCTCATAAAACCCGTATTCTTTGTGTATGTAAAATTATTAACATAAAAGTAATAAAAATCACATTCCATACTTTTAATGCAATATGTCGTGATATCATAGACAATTTTAATTTTGTTTGGTACTATTTTCTCAAGTTAATAAAATAACAAAATATTTTAGGAGGAAATTAACATGGCACGCATTAAAGATTTTATAGACACAAACGATTTTAACAAAGAAGAAATTTTACACATCATCAATTTATCCATTGCAATAAAAAAATGCATTAAAAACGGCTATTTCCCAAAACTTATGGAAAACAAAACTTTAGGTATGATTTTTGAACAATCTTCCACTCGTACAAGAGTTTCTTTTGAAACCGCAATGGAACAATTGGGCGGTCATGCGCAATATCTTGCGCCGGGTCAAATTCAATTGGGCGGTCACGAAACTATCGAAGATTCCGGCCGTGTTCTTTCCCGACTTGTTGATATTTTAATGGCACGCGTAAACCGCCATAAAACAGTTGCGGATCTTGCACGTTGCGCTTCTATCCCTGTTATCAACGCAATGAGCGAATATAATCATCCGACTCAGGAAATCGGAGACGCAATCACAATGATTGAAAATCTTCCGAACGGCAAACGCTTTGAGGATTGTAAAGTTGTATTTGTCGGCGACTGCACGCAGGTTTGCGCTTCATTAGCTTTTATTACAACAAAACTCGGCGGAAATTTCGTTCAATTCGGACCTAAAGGCTATCAATTATCTGATAAACACAGAGCGATTTGTGAAGAAAATATCAAAAATTACGGCGGAAGCTTTTATATTACCGAAGACGCTGAAGAAGCTTTTAAAGATGCTGATTTCGTTTATACAGACGTTTGGTACGGACTTTATGACGACGAGCGTTCGACCGAAGACTGTATGAGAATTTTCTCGCCTAAATATCAAGTTACTATGGATTATTTGAATATGGCTTCTCCTAATGTAAAATTCATGCACTGTCTGCCTGCCTCCCGCGGAATGGAAGTAACCGACGAAGTTTTGGATTCCGATAAATCCATCGCTTTTGACGAAGCCGGAAACCGTTTAACAGCTATGCGCGGACTTTTGGTATATTTTACTCCGAAAACCGTTGTAAACGAAGCCGAAGTTGCAAAAACCAAGGACGAATTAGAAAAATTATTGCCATAGCATTTTAACAATACATTGATTGTAATGCGGTTTGATTTTTCTTGATAAAATTAAAAAATCAAGCCGCTACAAACCTAATAGATTTGGGGAATTAGTATGAAAGAAAAAAAATTCAAATTATTTGACGCAGTTTTGGCAGCTGTTTGTATAATTCTCGTAGTTGAGGCCGCCGCGCCATCCGCGGCAATTGGTAACAGCCAATATTTTTGGTGGATATTCCTACTGATTGCGTTCTTCTTGCCGTACGGATTGGTTTCTGCAGAGCTTGGAACGACTTATGCCGACGAGGGCGGTTTATTCGACTGGATAAAACGTGCGTACGGGCGCAAATGGGGCAGCCGTGTCGCATGGTATTATTGGGTAAATTTCCCGATTTGGATGGCTTCGCTTGCAGTACTTTTTACCGGAGTTATTGAACAAATATTTAATATAGAAATACCTATTATTGTCGCAATTATTATTCAATTAATTTTTATTTGGGCGATTTGCTTTTTGAGCCTGTTCTCGATTTCAGAAAATAAAACACTAATCAATATCGGAACCGTTTTTAAAACAATATTAATGGTCGGACTCGGAGTTTTAGGTGTATTTTTTGCCGTAACAAAAGGCGTTGCGAATCCGGTTACTTCTGTACGGGATTTATTGCCGGGCTTTGACGGTATTCCGTTTATCGCCGTAATTTTATTTAATTTTATGGGATTCGAGGTTGTCGCAACTTTTTCATCCGAAATGGAGAATCCGAAAAAACAAATTCCGCAGGCTCTGTTTTTAGGCGGACTCTGTATCGCTGTATTTTATATTTTTGCATCTTATGGTATCGGAGCGGCGATTCCGATTGACGAATTATCCACGCAAGGCGGTTTAGTTGATTCTTATTTGTATTTCTTTAATAATATGGGAATCGGCTCGCAAATTTTAATTATTATCGTTGGGCTTATGTTTATGTACACCTTGGTTGTTAATCTTTTATCATGGGCGCTCGGTGTAAACTACGTTGCCGCTTATGCCGCCGATAATGCCGCTATGCCTGCAATTTTTGGAAAAAGAAATAAAAATGATGCGCTTTTGGGCGCAAGTATGGTGAACGGAATTGTTGCAAGTGTTTTAATTGTAATCGCGCCTCTCGTGCCGAACGAAGATATTTTCTGGGCGTTCTTCGCATTACAGGTTATCACGCTTTTGACTTCTTATATTGTAATGTTCCCTGCGTTTAAAAAATTAAGGCAAATTGATCCGAACGCTGAGCGTCCGTTTAAAGTTCCGGGCGGTCCGGCTTTGATAAACGTAATAACTTATGTACCCGTTGTGCTTTTGGTACTCGCGGCTGTATTTTGTATGGTCTATCCGCTTGAGGACGGAACTTGGTATTTTGACACGGTGCTGCTTCTCGGAACAGCGGCGGCTGTTGTAATCGGAGAAATAATGGTCGTTCTTACCGGAAAAAGAGAAAAAAAATAATAGGAGGAAAAATATGAAACGTTTAGATAGTACACCAAAAAAAGATGCCTTCCGTATGCCGGGCGAATTTGAACAACACGCGGGATGTTGGATGCTTTGGCCTGAGCGCCCCGATAATTGGCGTTTTGGTGGAAAGCCTGCACAAATGGCTTTTGTTAAAGTAGCCGAAGCGATTTCTAATTTCGAGCCGGTTACGGTTGGGGTTTCTAAAGAACAATATGACAATGCGGTAAATATGCTTCCCGACCATGTACGGGTTGTAGAAATTTCAAACAACGATTCTTGGGTGCGCGATTGCGGTCCGACTTTTGTAAAAAACGACAGCGGCGAAATCCGCGGCGTTGATTGGGAGTTTAATGCTTGGGGCGGTTTGGTTGACGGATTGTATTTTCCGTGGGATCAAGACGACCGTGTTGCGCATAAAATCTGCGAAATCGAGCGCATTAAATCTTACCGTTCGCATGGTTTCGTCCTTGAAGGCGGCTCGATACATGCAGACGGCGAAGGCACGCTCTACACTACAGAAGAATGTCTTTTGAGCGAAGGCCGCAATTCTCAGCTTACAAAAGAAGAAATAGAAGAAACTCTTAAAGAATATCTTGGTTTGGAAAAAATAATTTGGCTTAAAAACGGAATTTATAATGATGAAACAAACGGTCATGTTGATAATATTTTATGCGTTGTGCGCCCGGGCGTTGTAATGCTCGCTTGGACAGACGACGAAAATGACCCGCAATATGAAATTTCGGCTGAGAATTTAAGGATACTCGAAGAAGCCACAGACGCTAAAGGCCGCAAATTGGAAATAATCAAATTGCAATTGCCGAAACCGGTTTTGATTTCCGAAGAGGAAAGCGGCGGCGTTGATGCAATAGAAGGTACGCTTCCGCGTCAGGCAGGAGACCGGCTCGCGGCATCTTATGTAAATTTCTATATCGCTAACGGAGGAATCGTTTATCCGATGTTCGGCGATCCGAATGACGAAAAAGCCAGAGAATCACTGCAAAAAGCCTTTCCCGACAGAAAATTAATCGGAATCCCCGCCAGAGAAATTTTATTGGGCGGCGGAAATATCCATTGCATAACACAACAACAACCTAATTAAAAATGCAATAAAGCAAAAGAAATTTAACAAACCGTCTTTGACGGTTTGTTAAGCTTTTTTAATGAATCCAAATTTTTTGCCTACTCTATTTAGAAATTCCGGCTCCCGTTCGTTACTTTTAGCTCGGCTAGGAGGAAGTTTTATGGAAAAAAAAGAGTTTCGTCTTATTGATTGTATGTTGGCTGTTGTTTGTGTTGTTATGACCGTAGAAGCCGCCGCTCCGGCCGCCTCTATCGGAAACAGCCAATTTTTTTGGTGGTTGTTTTTATTATTCGCATTTTGTGTACCTTATAGTTTGATTTCTGCCGAACTCGGCACTACTTACGAAAACGAAGGCGGTATTTATGATTGGGTCAGCAGAGCTTACGGCAAACGCTGGGGCAGCCGCGTGGCGTGGTATTATTGGATAAACTTCCCGTTATGGATGGCTTCTGTCGCTGTTTTGGTAACGGATAATATTCCTACTGTTTTTAATATTCAATTATCTGATTTCAGCCTCACTATACTCAGGCTTCTATTTGTATGGAGCGTTGCTCTGCTTTCTCTTCTGAATGTTTCAAATAATAAACTGCTATTTAATGTCAGCACCGTTTTCAAAGCAATAATAATGATTATTCTTGGTTTTGGCGGAATTTTTATGGCAATAACCAAAAAAACTGCAACTCCGTTTACTCTCGAATCTATGCTGCCGAATCTTGAATTTCAAAGTCTTGGATTTATCTCTGTTATTTTATTTAATTTTATGGGTTTCGAAGTTATCACAACTTATGTTCGGGATATGGCCGACCCGAAAAAAGATATCCCAAAAGCGATTTTAGGCGGCGGACTTGTTGTTACACTGCTTTATTTGCTTGCGTCTTTCGGAATCGGCGTTGCCATTCCGGTAGAGGAAATCTCACCGTCTATGGGAATTATGGACAGTATAAATCTGCTTCTGCAAAATCCGGCTCGTATTATAATTGTTATAATCGGAATAATGATGCTTTTTTCAATGTTTACGAATCAGCTTTCTTGGGCTTACGGAATTAATTATGTCGCAAGGTCGTGCGCTGTCGACGGCGGCGGCTTGCCGAATGTTTTCAAGCTCTCCACAAAAAACGATATGCCACTCGGCGCGGCACTCATGAACGGTATTCTTTCCAGTATTCTGATTATATCTTCCCGAATAATCCCGTCTGAGCAGCTTTTTTGGAGCTTTTTCGCCCTAAACTTGGCTATGCTTTTGCTGTCTTATGTTCCGCTCTTCCCGGCTTTTTTGAAGCTACGAAAAATTGAGCCAAATATAGAACGCCCGTATAAGGTTTTCGGAGGTCCAAAAACCCTAACGTTAATGGCATATATGCCTATGGTTTTGATTTTGATATCTTTATTTTTTACAGTAATTCCGCTTAGTGCGGAAGAATACGCAGATAAAATTCCGCTTTCGATTGGAATGGTTTTAGCTGTTTTGTCCGGCGAATACATTGCCCATAGAACCGAAAAAACTTCCGCTCCGACTTATAATACGAAAAAAATTTAAATTCATTATTCACCGTATCGTTTTCAGCGATACGGTTTTTTATTTTGTTTAGAATCTCTATGCGAATTAAAATTCGAAGTGAATTAAGTCGATAAAGATAATATCGAATTTTGGAGCATACATATTTATGGAGTTTTTTTACAAGGAGGAGAAAAATGTTCAAAAGAATAGTTTCATTTTCATTAGTTTTGCTATTCGTTTTAAGCAATTTCAGTTTTGCAAAGGTCTTTGCAGCAGGCGTTTATTTTAAAATAGAGGACGCTTACAATTTATCAGAAGGCAGTAATAATACGATTCCTTCTCTCGGTTCTTCGGCTTTTGTCGACAAAAACAATACAAAAACAATTAGCTGGGATTTTAACCAGATAGACGGAACAGCGGCGAATATGGCAAAGTATGAGCTTTCGTATTATACCGCCGACCATATTAAATTAGTTCTGACCGTTGATAAAACAGACAATAATAATGCAATTGTAGATTTTAAATTTGTTCATGATACCGACCCGTCGTACACCGCGAATATCGGGGATACTTACAGGATTTATACAAATGTCGGCACTACGGATACAGTAAAAAATTATATAAAGCCTGCCGATTTTATTACGGGCATGGGAGATTCTTCAGCATCCGCACCGCTGACAACGGATCATCCAAGTTTCAAACTTATTCCGAATACCGGCTTTTCAATTTTATATAATAATACGGTTTTTCATTTTTTGTGGGATAAAAACAGCGGTAAATTTTATTTGACATCAGAGAATTTTATGCAGGGAACCGTTTATGATTTGAATTTAAAATATGGAATATCCGGACTTAATTCATCAAATAAATTAAATTTGCTGACAGGTATTTCAGAAAACACAATTCATTCCATACCTACAGCGATAAGAAAAGCTAATCTTGTAAATACGCCCGAACAAAGTTTTTATATAGATGGAAATTTAAAATATTTATTTGATACTGCGGATTTGCAGATAAATAACGGCGATAATGTTCCGGCCGTCGATCCTGGATTTGCATTTCTTTTTGATTTGCCTAAGGTCTTTAACCCGAATACAAATTGTTTTGAAGTATTCGACGGTTCACAGAGCTTGGATTTTAAAGTACCGATAAAAATAACTCTGGATAATGAAATTAATCCGAAAATTGAAATCTCTCTTTCAGACATAATGAAACAAACGCTCACTGATATAAATGTGGATACCTCGGCAAACTGTCAATTGGATAAAATTAATAACCGCCTCATGATTACTCTTACGGGTCTGCCGGCGGCCTCGATTTACCATTTGTCCAAAATAGAGGTCATCAGCGAAGGAAGTAACTTAAATAAATCCACAGCGCAAATAGACAAACCAAAAGTTTTTACTTTTATTAAATACGAACCGATTTATTTAAACGGAAAATTTTATATGCAAGTCTATCCTTACCCGGGCTTTGAGGGAAATTATTTATTAAAATCCGGACCGAACTTGAATCAATCGGTTTCTCAATACAGCAACGGCAAAAACCCGATTTTATTTCCTTTGGACAATATTAACCTAGAAACCGCAAGCACGGGACGCTACCAAATTTATTTTGACCCGCTTAAATCATTCGATAATTCGGGCAATATAACGGATATTTATTCTCAAATTATCCAATTCAAACCGGATTATTCAAAAATAACTGTCGGAATCGTAAATGATTTTGAAATAAAAGACGATTACTCACTTTATCCCGACACTTCGGTTGAAGGAAACAAAAAATCCGATTTGTCATTTAATTCTTTATGGGATATCGGTGATACTTCGTTGATTAATAAAATGCTGGATTTAAATAACGATAAATTGGAGCTTGTTTATAGACTGAACAAAACTACAACGATTCCGTCAACCGACGAATCTGTTGTTTCTGATATAAAAATGGAAATCACGAGAGTGAATAATCAAATAAAGGTAAAATATTCGGGCGACGGCGTTTTGAATACATCTGAAGAAATTTTGTCATCACGCTATGATATTGAGACCGACCGCACATATTACCGTGCCGACGTAAAATTCTCGAAAGATGCTTTTTATAAAAATTCGACTCTCGGGCAAGCAAATGATTTTAAATATCCGAATATTTATTTTTTGAATATTCGCCCGATTAATGTAAACGGCAACGATGTCGTTGTAGGACCTTCTCTTTTCGAATCCATGACCCTAAACGATATTACGAAATCCGAAATCTCTCCGCCGCAAAATTTAACGCTTTACGATATTTACACCGAATCTAAAAAAGACGGCGGCGCAAAAGACGAAGTTTCATTCAAATTAAAATACGAAATTCCGGCTTCTATAATTAAGGATTATTTATTAAAATATTATAAACAGCCGATTGATTCGGCGAATGTTGATGTAAATGTAAATTTATATATTTCTTCGGATGAAAATTATTTAAAAAATACTTTCGCAAAAATGCCTTACGATTCAAGAATCGCGGCTTCTAAAAATGTTGTTTACCAAGAAAATATTATTCAGGACAGCGACGGCACTAAAATATCCTCCGTGTATTTTTCGGATATAAACGGAAATACGCCGCTCACCGCCCCCGGATACAGCCAGCCAATAGATATTTTACGCGCGAATCAAACCGCTCGCCTCGGAAATATCACACTTACAAAAGCCGAAATAGACGCTATTCTAAACAATAGCTTCACAGGAACAATCCCGATAAAAATCGATGGTCTCGATAAAAATCAAAAATATTATGTTACATCTGATTTAGAAATAATTTATAACAATAACGGAACCGAAAACAAAAAACAATCCGACCTTTCGAATATTGTTTCCGCACTTACAATCGGAGACAAAGAGCCGGTAAATGAAGCCGAAAAAATCGCGCCCGCACCGATTTTACAGAAAAAAGACATTATGCTCGACCGTGCAACGATTTTTTGGAATAGGATAAAATCTACAAAATCCGACCTTTCGGAAGATATTATCGAATACGAAATTATTCGGCTTAAAGATAAGCAAATAGACAGCGCGTCTTTGGAAAGCCGAATCGCTTTTGAAAAATTTTGGGCTTCTTTGCCGGATACCGAAAAATTAGGTTTCAGAACCGACAAAACAAAATTATTTCAATTTTTGAACGGAGGTTTTTCGGAAGCGGACAAAGAAAAATTTGATTACTCAGAAACCGTTGATTTAATCAATTTGATTGACAAAACGCTTTTTCCGAACAATATATATTTTTATTATGCAAGAACCGTGAGAATCGTGGACGGCGAAAGAATTTATTCGTCCTGGAGCAATATCAGCGTTACCACTAATCCGGTAAATCCGCCGATTAATTTAAGAATCTCCACGAAAGACCTTGCTTATGACCCACGCACAGAAGCTTTAATCGAGTTCGACGCACCGATAACCGACCTTGATAAACTTGGCACGGAATTCTTTTTGGAATATTCTCTGAAAGAAGATGACGGCGAATTCGGCGCACCGATTAGAATGGATATTAAATCTTTGAAAGCAAACGCCGGAAAAAGCACCGAAGAAGGATATATTCATTTTCTTTATAAAATCTCGGGGCTGAATCACGGCAAAAATTATACAATCCGCGTTAGGCTTGTTGATAAAAAAGGCGACGCTTCGCTCTATTCGAACAACGCCAGCACGCGTACAAATTTGGACCAAGAAGATTATGAAGACGAAAAAGATAAAGACGACTGGACGGATTATACACAAAAAGAAATTGAAAAAGAATTGAAAAATCCATATTGGACGGCGGCGAATAATAATTCGCTTTTGGAGCTTATTTTCAGAGAGGATATGTTCCCGGGATATATGGCTTCGTTTCCGGATTCGATTGTACAATTGCCATCCGGCTCTGCGGTCGATAATATTTATTATTTTCCGCTCAAAACAATCGATATGCTGAATCAAGCTAATAAAGGCCTACGTGTAAACGACGGCGACATGGAAGTTGTTATTTCGTCGGGATTTTTGAAAGACAATGAAGCTCTTAACGCCGCTTTAAAAGGAATTAAAGACAAGGATTTTCAGGACCTTTATGTAAAACTTTCGGTCAGCTTTAAAGTTCGAAACGAATTAATAAACAATAATCCGGTTTTGGGAAAAATAGCAGTCGTGGATTTAGAAATCATCGGAACGAACGGACTTACAAAAAAACTGGACGACAGTATTTATTCGCTGCTGAGCGAAAAAATAAAATCCGAAACGGAAAGCCCGAAATTTAAAGATAAACTCGATAAAATAATAAAGGATGATTCCAAACCGGAAGAGATTCACAAAATGGTGACTGAATTTATAAATAGCCAAAAATCCGGCTTTTATAAAGAAATCACCGCTTCGCTTAATAAAATTTTGAAAGATAAATTCAGAGTTGTAAACCTTAATTCGCAAGTTATTATTGTTCAGAAAAACCTCGACGAATCTTCGGGTATCAAAGGTTATTACAATGAATCTAATACTTGGCAGTCCGTGGATGTTTATGAATATAACGGCGGCAAAGGTATTTATGCTAACCGCTTAGGCGAATACGCTTTTACAGGTTATAAGCTCTATATTGTCGGGTTGGACTCAATGCAAAACGCCGAAAAAATCAAAAAACTGATTGTAAAATACGAGCTTCTCGATTATTTTGGCAAAGATGGATTTTCGACCGCGGACGGCGCAACAAAATACGCCGTGACCGGTGCGCTCGCACGAATTTCCGGCGCACAGCGCGGCGATGATGTAATTAAGTTCCTGAGCGCAAAAGGGATTTCCGTGAACAAAGGCAATTTGTACAAAGGGATTAATATTCAGGATACGCTGTATTTATCCATGAAGATTTATGAAATTAAAACTAAAACAAAACTAGAATCAATTAAAATCAAAGATTACAACAGCATTAATAAAATCGCGGGGATTGACAGCAAAAATAAATTAGCCATAAATACCGCGTTTGAAACAAAAGTCTATACAAATAAAAATTTCAAGCCAAACGATATTATTACAATCGGAGAATTTTTGAAGATATTATTGGTCTTGGATATTTAATAATACCCGATAGGCGGCAGTCGCCGCCTATCGCATTTTAGCACAAGGAGGCAAAGAATTGAAAAAAATCATTGCATATATACTTTTATTTATTTTTATTTTTACAAACATGCCCTTGGAAATTGTTCTCGCAAACCGTCAATCTTCGGTAACTGATTTGAAAATTTCCGATTACACGATAAACGAGCAAATCGGCTACAATGTTACTTTAAACTGGGACAGACCGCCGAACTCAACGGTATCCGACCCGAACGCAATTGTGACCGACCGCACAAAGCTGCATGATTTCGAAAATTACGAAATATACCTGCGCAACGCTACGAAAAATGAAAAGTTCGGTAGTTTTTATTCTACCTTAACCGGCAAGGATATGAAACTCGCTAAATCTTTGCAAAATATTCCGATGCGCCCCGGTTCGCTCTATTCTTTTAAGGTAGTTCCTTGGCATACGCATAATTACCCAAAAGGCAATGATGTTGAGGCAAAGCGTGCGCCGATGGATTATGCGCTCGGCACGGATGCCGAAGCTTTGTATTTAACCGATATCAGCGTGGAAGCGCAAGGTGTCGGCAAAGAATTACATGTTACTTGGGATAATCCCACTCTCGACGGCAAAGAAATTTTTGACGGCTACCGAATTTATTATTATCAAGGCGGTCCGGAGCTTTCTCCGATTCCGACGACCTATTATCATTATGTAAGCATGGCCTCCAGCGGTCTGACCCGTACCAGCGACGGCAGATTGCAATATATTATAAAAGACAATAATTTGAATGTCGGAAAATATTACGCCGTAAAAGTCGAGCCTGTTATAAAAAATGTTGACCTGCGCGGCGCAGGAATCAAGACAATCGATGTAAACGGAAAAAAATATTCGATAGCTTACCGCGCGCCTTCCAAAGAATACCGCGTGAACGAAGCTTATATTAAACCCGCACTTTATTTAAAAGAAGAAGGTCTTGAATATATAAATCTTTATTGGGACAGCAAAAAAAATGACCTCGGCGATATTATCGAAATAAAAATTGTAAGCAGCGATAATCCGGATTTTAATAATTCCAAAGTTATCGGGACTGTACATACGGAATATGTACGTGATGTAAACAATTGGATTGAAAAAAAACCTACGACTAAAACTTATTATAAATATATTATTTCGTATAAAGACCCGCTAACCGGCAAGAATCTCGAAATGGAATCAGAGGTTGCGGTTTATGACCCTGCGTATACAAGCTTTGAGCCGTATACTCCGAATATTTTAGAAATAACGGATAACAAACAAAAGCCGCTTAATTTAAATGTGCTTTGGGAAGGCTTTTTGCGGAATCCTTATGACGAAGAAGAACGAAGCTCCATGCTTGCAGGCTTTAATAAATATTTAGACCAAAATATGGATTATGATATTTGGATAACCGACGATATCAGCAATTTTGACGACTACACTATAAACCAATATAAAATCGACAGTATCGATGCCACTAAATTAAGTCATACCGAATTTACCGATATTGACGGAATTAAAAAAATCGGTTTTCAAAAAACTTTCGATACTTATCTTAAAAAGCTTACAAACGGCGGATACGAAAAAGTTCCGATAGAAGAAAACAAGGTTTATTATGTAAAAATTCTTGCAAAACGAAAAACCGGCGAGCTCTCGACTCCGGCAATCGGAACTCATTACGTTCCGCCGATTGATGATATCAATAAACAGCCGATTATGATTTCTAAGCCTCCGCTTAAAATAAAGAAAGATGAAAAAGGCATTGATGTTATCACGACAAATTCAATTGCGATTGAATGGAAATTAACTTGGCTTGAAGCCTTCGATAAAGATACAAATTCTTGGTACACAAGAATAGCCCGTGATTCAAACGGAAATATTATTTTCGGTGAAAATATAAAATCAACTGTTCCCGAAGAAAATATTATCGATTTAAGCTCTGACGAATATGTAAAATTGCCTGCGGCGCAAGCTTTGGCAAAAGCAAAAGCCGATTTGGCGGCTATCGGCGCTAATATTCCTTTGCGTACGCAGGATTTGAAAGACGCAAGCTATGAAATTTCTGTTATAAAATATGATGAAATGACTAAAAAATCTTCTTATGACCAATATTTGCAAAGCATAATCGGCGACGACAGCAAATGGCAGCAGATTACCGCCGACCTCAGCGAAAGCAACCCGTTTTATAATGTAACGGGTCTTGACGAGAACACGACTTATGTAATTTTTTTCAGACCGTATTTTATGGACGGAACTAATAAAAAAGTTGCATATTTACCGAATTTCGTAATCGGTACAACTTTGCGCACGCGTGAAGATTTAGAAATAAAACCGACTGTTCCTTCTATCGAAACCGTTTCAACAACCGATACAACGGCGTATGTACGCTGGCTGTATTCCGACGAGCTTGGCTATGATTTATATATCTCCGATAATTCCGCTGATTATCCGAACGGCGGCACAAGCTTTAAATGGGATGATATAAAAAATATCGGCAGTATAAAAAATGAAAACGGCAAAAAATATTTTTATTTTACGATCGAGAATCTGTTTCCGGATACAGAATACTCCGCGTGGGTTCGGTCTTTTGCAAATAATAAAGGAAATATTGTTTATTCGGAATTTTCGAATCCGACTTATATAAAAACCAAAGATATCACAGCGCTGGATTCGCCGCGCGGTTTAGGTCCGGCCTCGAAAAATTCAATGAACGCATACAACAAAGAAAATAATACAAAGCTTCTGCCCGCCGAAAAAGATTATCTTATTGTTGAGTTTTTGAGAGATTTGAAAGATACAGCCGCTATCGAATCGAAAGACGGCAAAAAAGCCGAAGAAACGATTACCGAATGGCTAAAATCGGCTTCGATTCCGACTACGTATTTAACAAAATTCAATAAATTAATTGCAAACAATGATTATTATGTACGTGCAAAAACTATTTTAACAATAACGAGAGCCGAAAAAGGTCTTGGAATCACCCGTTACTATCAGTACGTTCTGCAATTTGCAGACAATCCTGATTTTTTGGATTCTATCGAAATCACTATTCCGCCGCTGGAATTTAAAGAAACCGGAAATAATATTATATCCAAAGAATCCGAATGGTCGGCGACTGTGAAGCTCTTTACAAATATCACCACCGACGAATATGACGGCGATAAAAATCCGGCTTTTTATCCGCTTTCGGAAGATGATATCGAGAAGATTTATGATGATAAAACAAAAACTTACACTCTGCGGATTAAAAGCGACGGCGCAGACGCTGAGGGCAACAAGGATTATCATGTTGACCAGAGGCTGATTTCAAAATTCGTAAATAACAATGTTTATGATTTTGTTTTGGATATGACGAGTTACAAAGACAAGAATATCGAAAACCGCAATATAAAAATGCCGTATTCGATTTTCAGAACTCTTGAAGAACGCAAAATAAATCTTGTTATTAAATCGGAAAATATGAATATCACGATTCCGCATAATTCTTTTAATACGAAAAATATTAAGAATTTGAGCGATTTCGGATATGGCTCGTATTTGGAAATAAATATTGAAAAAAATCCAAATAATCTGCCCGAACTTTATACCGTGAACGGTGGTTATGTTGAAAACTTTGCCTCTGTTCCGCAAAAAATTACGGCTCAGCTTAAAACAAAGACCTCGATTGTTAAGCTTGAGACTTTATCAAAAGATATAAAAATCGAAATGAAGCTGGATCACCGTTATAATGTTTTGGACAATAATGTTTTGGCTTTCCGCCACGACGGAAATTCCGGCGGCTGGCAATTTATCGAATCCACTTACAATAACGTAAAAGGCATAAAAACTGTTTTAAGCAAAAAAATGGGGACTTACGCTTTAATAGCTCGTTCCGTTCCTGTTGCAACCGAGACGAATCCGTATGAAGAATATCTTTTTAACGTAAGCTCCAAAATAAATATTACGGATATGCCGAATTTTGAGCCAAACAAAGCTGTTTCATCACAGCAATTTAACAATATTGTTTATGCAATTTTGAAGAATCAAAAAACTGTTTTGATGAACAGCGAAATAAGCGACACTATCAAAAATGCATTGACAAAATCTAATATTTATATGGACGGCGATGTGGCTGTAAATGAAGCGGCCGTCAGTGCATTAGCCAGAGTTTATGAAATAAAAACCGGTTCCGCAATCAAGGATTATCAAAATTCCGGAACGGAAACCGCCGCAAAAGCTTCGGCTAAATACAAAGTAAATATCCAAAAGGCTTATAAAATCGGACTTTTGGAAGATACAATCGATCCATACGTAAATTTGAGCTTCGGTGAATTTTTCTATATACTGGATTTAATTTTATCCGAATAAAAAACAAAAAGCTTTTGGGCTTTCAGCCCAAACCCGAGTCGCTTTTTTGAAAAAAAGCGACGCAAAAAACTTTAACAAAAACGGCGCATTCGCGCCGTTTTTGAATTTCAGCTTTTTTTCAAAACTATAACTTAACGAATTTCTTAAAATTCAAAATCGGTGTTTTTAATTTATCGTTTTTAATTCCCGAATCGATTAATATTTTTCTGATCTCGCCGGTTTCGGTATTTTCACGCAGAACGGCGGCGGCGCATAAAGTCACAAAAGGCACAGAAAATGATGTTCCGCTGCATACTTTATATCTGTTATGGATATCTGTTGTTTTAATATTTTCGCCGTAATAAGATAAATGAATCTTTTTGCCGTAATTCGAAAAGGAGGACAGATTATTTTCGCTATCTATCGAATTCACCACAATAATATTTTTGAATCTAAAATACGGCGGATACAGTTTATTTTTATCGATATCCGATGAATTATTTCCGGCCGAGCAAATTATAATGCCATCATAATTTTTTATGGAATTAAAAAATTTATCGGTAAAAAATTTAAAACTGTACGAGAAATTAATTATTTTAATTTCATTCTCTCGGCAAAACTCAATTGCTTTTGCAAAATTATCAATATTATATTTGCTTTTTGTAACCGTTTTCAGCGGAATAATTTCAACATACGGCAATAAAGAAAGTATTCCGGCGATATTTGTGCCGTGGCCGGTAGAATCCAATTGAGTAAATTCATTATTATCAATGTAATTATATCCTGAGCCAATATTCCGCAAGTCTTTATGGGGATAAACCCCGGAATCGATCAGCCCGATTTTTATATTCAACCAACCACCCCAAATATTTTCGAATGTCTTTATCCAACAAAATCTTTATTTTTCCGGAATCCCATTTCTGCCCAAAGCATTATCGAGTGCTGCCCAAGTATCTTTTCCGACAATTCCGTCTGTCGGAATATTATTATCAAATTGAAATGCTTTGACCGCCTCCGTTGTTCTGTCGTCAAAATCAGAAGTAATCGGTCCTGTATAATATTTAAGATTTTTCAAAATTTCCTGCAGGGCTTTAACATAATTATTCTTGTCTCCGAATCGCAAGGTCGGCCTGTTCTTTGTATTTTGGGGCTTGTTGTAAATCGAATTCATAATCGCATTCCATGTTTCCGGCCCGACAATCCCGTCCGGCACAAGACCATTGTCTTCCTGAAACGCTTTAACTGCCTCCATTGTATTTGTGTCAAAATTTCCCGTTATATCACCGTTGTAGTATCCGAGCGCAAAAAGTATTTCTTGTATAATCTCTACATCTTCACCAAAAGAGCCTAATCCCAAAACCCTCCGCTGAACCGGCAATTGAAATTGGCTTTCGATAGCTTCCCACGTGAGCGGTCCGACAATACCATCCGAAGATAAACCCGTATCTTTTTGAAATTTAGTGACTGCATCTTTTGTTTCGTTGTCAAATCTTCCGGTTATATAGCCTTTATAATAGCCCAAAGCAAAAATTCTCTCCTGTAAAATAGCGACATTCGGGCCAGTATCGCCTTCCATCAAAATCGGAAAACCTCCCGATGCCTGATTCGAGTTAAGCCTTGACCAAGTTTGGTCTCCGACAACACCGTCAGGATTTATATCCGCTTGTGTCTGAAAATTTTTAATGGCTTCAAGAGTTTCTTTATCAAAATCCGAATTGATTTCTCCTTTATAAAAACCTAATTCTTTTAATTTTGATTGCAGTAATTTTACAAATTCATTGTTTGCGCCCTCCCGTAAAGTCGGCAGAGTCGGTTCCGGCTTTGGGTTATAATTATCCAAGGCTTCATAAGTTTCATCATCAACAACGCCCGTTGGCTCCAAACCTACAGCTGACTGAAAATTTTTAACAGCATCAGCAGTTCTGGGTCCAAAGTATCCGTCGGGCCTTCCTATTAAAAAATTATAATCATATAATTTATTTTGTAATTTCGTAACCTCGTCGCCCGAACTTCCTTCGTTTAATTCCGGCCGGGCCACAGGAGGGGTTTGCGGAGCATCATACGCAAATAAAGCCGCCCACGTAGCAGGCCCGGCAATACCGTCAACTTTCAGTCCGTTTGCCTGCTGAAAAGCTCTGACAGCTTCTTCTGTTTTCGGGCCGAAAATTCCATCTGCCACATCATTTAAATATCCGTAATTTATCAGCATTTCCTGCAAGATTCGTACAGCCGCACCACTTGAGCCTATTTTTAGCGTGGGAGATTGAATATTTGTTGTAGCAACTCCCGAATCGGGAGGAATATAATTTTCCAGAGCCAAAGCTGTAGCGGCATCAACAACTCCGCTAGGCGCAATTCCGACTTCACTTTGAAAATTTCTTACGGCGTTTGTTGTTTCATTGTCGTAAACTCCGGTCGGTGTCCCTTCCAAAAATCCTAAATCTATTAATTTTTGCTGTAAATTCGAGACTAAATTCATTATAGAATCCGCAGTATTATTATTTTGTTCATCCGCGGCGGCTTTTTCCATATACTCATAAAATGTGCTGAGGGTTTCATGATCCACTACACCCGTAGGCGTAAGCCCTGCCACAGATTGAAATCTTTTTATTGCATCACTTGTAACCGGCCCCATTATTCCGTCTGATTGTCCCTGTTGTAAAAATCCGCTTTTAATTAAAAAATCCTGCAAATTTTTAATAGAGGTATTTTTATCTCCAAACCGGTAACCCGGAACAACGGTTTTTGGCGGTTGTATACTCATATATTCTCTTAGTTCCATAAGAGTTGATAAATCAGCGGTTCCCGTTGGATTCACGCCTATTGCGGTTTGAAAATTCTGCACACCTTTCGCTGTTTTCGGTCCATAAATACCATCGGCTACGCCCTGCATAAAACCATAATCAATCAAAGTTTGCTGTAGATTTTTGACAATTTCATTTCTGTCGCCGACTTTCATTTTAGGAAGCTCGATTCCGTTTTTCTCGGAAAAATCGTTCAATGCATCCATAGTTCTGTAATCAGGTTCGCCCGTAACCGGAAGATTATACGCCGACTGAATGTTTTCCAAAAACTCCCGAGTTTCCGGCGACAGCGGATAGTTTTCCGGATTCACGGCATAATTCAGGATATCCGAATAAAATTTGAAATAATCCGGAGGTATTATTCCTTTCGCAGAGCCTGAAACATAATTCTCCAGGGCCTGCCAAGTTTTCGGGCCAACGATTCCGTCCGGTGTAAGCCCCTGACTTGACTGAAAATTTATCACAGCATTTTTTGTATTCGGCCCGAATATTCCGTCAACCGCTCCGCTGTAAAAACCCGCCGATTTCAGCATCGACTGCAAAATTCTTACGTAAACATTGTTTGAGCCTTCCCTGAGTATGGGATATTCCAGCGTTTCACTCGGTGACTGCCGCTCATCCGGCAATTCTTCAATAATTCTAATAATATCGTAAATAGGGTCGTATTCCTGATTCGTCTCCTGAGAGCTTATTTCATTGCTGTTTTCCATAGGCATATAATCTTCTTCAAAAACAAAATTATCATCTAAAGGCTTCTGATGAAATATTTCTTCAATATTATCTTCTTCGATATCTTCGATCTTTTCGATTTTGGGAACAAGATTTGTTTTCGGTTCGGAATTTATTTTATCTCTTTCTTTATATTTCATATCCTGCTCTGTTTTTGTAATAGAAATATCTCGAAGCGGCAAAATTCCTTTCCAAACATCTTTATCTTCTTTTACATCCTGCACTTCTCTCGGCTCTTTTTTATCTTTATTAATGCATTTTTTATCAGATGCGGCATTTTCATCAGGAAATCTTTTTTCAAAAAGCCGGCTGATTGAATTAAAAGTCTGCATATCCACAATCCCGGTAACATTCATGCCCATATCGTTTTGAAATGATTCCACAACGGATTTTGTTTCGTCCTTATAAACATTGCTAAGATCAGAAATCCTATATTCCAGTTTTTTCAGCATATATTGAACATTATAAACATCTTCTCCCGTCGAGCCGGGTTTTAAAATCCTCATTTTCATACTTTCCCTCCATTTAATTTTTTATCCAATTCCTATGGTCTATAGCATATTTGTAGCTTTTCCGGAATATAGATTCAGAAGCTTTATATATATATTATTAAATAATACATTTTGATGTTCCAAATTTATCCATTTGCTCATATTATTATATGATGTTCTTCTTATAAAATTCTAAAATAAAAAAAGCGCATTACGCTATTTTCGTTCATAGCATAAATACGCAATATATTAAAAAAACAACATTAAAGAAAATATAAAAACAATACTGCCGAGTAACATCAATAAACCGTGTGCGCCGCGTTCCCCAAATAACTGGATATAGACCTGAAGCAATCTAAATTTTCTGAATTCCTGATTCTCATTAACACTATTCGCAATCATTGCAATCGCAAATAATACCCCAATTACACCTGCAAGATAATTCATAAAACCACCTCAAACAGACTTTTTTTAATCATATATTTTGGAAATTTCAGTACGCTAGGAAAATGATTACAAATTTTTTCGGGGGGGGGGCTTGGAAACCTGCGGGGCGGCATGGAAACCGCCCCCTACGATGTTCTTGTCCAATAAAAAAAGGCATAGCCTGCGCTATGCCGAGGGGGATGTTTACTCATTCTTATTAAATTTTATAATAGGATTGTTATACTATTTCCCTTTTAAAGAATAGAAAAAAATATTTCATTCCGTGCTTGAAGCATTGCACGGAACGCTTCGCTGTGAAAATTTTTTTCTGCAAATTAAATGGGAATTAGTATTAGGTGGTTTTTTCATTAATTATAGCAAAAAGATTTTTGGGGGAATCTTTAGTGCTTCGCTTTTGTTAATTTCAATTCACTTTCTTTACAATTTATATGGCAATTCAACCCTGCGATTGCCTTATTAAAACAAATTTACTTTTTTTATAGTATCAATATATATTTATTTGCGGCGGTTTGATTTTAAAATATTCCAAAAAAATCAAACCGCGTCTTACTTTGAATTTATATAAAATCCATATGTGGATTTGCTCTATTTAGCGAAATTATATTTATGCGCTAGGCTCTGCGGCTTTTTGGATTTTCATTTTCATGCCCTTTTGTCCGCCGAAAGACATAAACGGCATATTTTCTCCATTTTTCAAATTAGTTTTGGATTCTTCCAAATGCGTAATTTGCTGGTCAGCTTCTGTTTGGTCAATCAGACCCAATTCCAAATATTTTTTAACCATGCTTATTTCATTATCGATTCTTGCTTCCTGCAATTTATAAATTTCCTCTTTTTGTGCATCTGTCAGAGCGTTCCATTTAGCTTTCTTCTCAGTCATTTTAGCTTTCATTTCAGCCATTTTTGCATCTCTTTCAGCTTGAAGTGCAGCTTTTTCTTCTTCGGTCATATTTTCGAATTCAGCTTTTTTCGCCTGCATCTCAGCTTGAAGTGCGGCTTTTTCTTCTTCCGTCATATTTTCAAAATTTCCTTTTATTTTAAAAATCTTTTCGCCTCTTGCTTGAGGAGCCGTTGTGCTTGTTGTAGTATCAGAAGCGGCAAAAACGGAAGTTCCTAAAATTCCGATTAAAGCAGCGGCAGTTATTCCGGTGATAATTTTCTTGTTCATAATTTCATCATCCTTTTTTATATTTTTAATTTTATGTTTTTTATTTAACCATAGCCATTTACGAGCGTTACATAATGTCCAGCCCCTTTCGCTTATACATAAGCATTTAAAAACGGTTTTTATTCTCTAAACAGTATTAATGTAGTTTTCTCAAAAATTCGATTTTTTATCAATCTATCGGGTCATGGTTCTCAAAAAGTTTTAAACCGTTTCTATGTTTATAATTCTATTCTTTTTATGTGAAGAGCATATGAACTTGAGTTGAACGTTTGGGAATATTATCATGTGCAAATCAAGAAGAAGCCCTAAAAAATTCTGATAATAGCTGTAAAAATCAGCAAAAGCCCGGAAAGTCCAAGAATATAATTTTCTTTTATATTTTTGAAAACAAAGCAAGACCCGAGTATTGACCCCGAATTTATAAACAAAATCTGCATTATTGCTACCGCAAGCGGAAAAATAATATTATCTATTCCAATCGAAACCGAGGCCATCGCCGCGCCTATGGAATCTATACAAAGTGCAAGTCCTATATAAATCGCCTCTAAGGCTTCGATTGTTTTGGAATTATTTAAATCTCCGGATTTCGGGTCACGAATTATTTTTATCGTTATAGAATACGAATTTATTATGAACGAAAGAATTTTGCCTTCATAATCTTTGGCTGGCTCTTTTGGATTTTCTTTTTTCCGGCTTTGGAAAATAATCAAAATTCCCATAATAATCAGCATTCCGATACCGATTATTTTGAAAACAAGCGGCGGTATAAATTGACTGATAAATTTTCCGAAAAAAACAAAAAGAATTGTAACTAAAAACGAGATTATTCCTATAATAATACTTGCCATAAATGGAATTTTAATTTTTTTAAGCCCGTACGACATCCCAACAGAAAAAGCATCTATGCTCAAAGATAACGCCAAAAGAAATAACGAAAAATACATATCATCACCTACAAAAAAATAAAATATTATACTATTTTCAATATAAAGAAAAATGAAAATATTATCATATTACTATATGCCCAAAATAATTTTTCGAGATAAAATCATATATCTGACAAGCTCTGAATATATTTATACAAAACATTTAAGGAGCTGATGATAAAATGAATCCCGAAAATAAGACTGTAAGGGACGTATTAGCGTATTATGGTACAGATTCGGAATATGGTTTGAGCAATAAACAAGTAGAAGAAAATCGTTCCAGATTCGGCCGCAATAAATTGAAAGACCATAAGAAAGTTTCCATTATCGTAAAATTTTTTATGCAATTTAATGATTTTATGATAGTCATATTATTGATTGCGGCGGCGGTCTCGTTTTTTATTTCGTATCTAAAAAACGAAGTCGACTTTTTAGACCCGATTATAATTCTGGCCATTGTTACAATGAATGCGGTTCTTGGGGTTCTGCAAGAAAGCAAAGCCGAAAAAGCCCTTGAAGCCTTGAAAAAAATGTCCGCTCCAATGGCTAAAGTAATTCGCGCATCAAATATAAAAATGGTCACCGCCGAAGAACTTGTTCCCGGCGATATTATACTTTTAGAAAGCGGTGATTTCGTCCCCGCTGACGCTAGACTTATTTCTTCTAGTAATCTGAAAGCCGAAGAATCTGCCTTGACCGGCGAATCTCTGCCCGTTGAAAAAGAAGCGGATATTTTAATAAACCCCAATTCCGCAATCGGTGACAGAAAAAATATGGTTTATTCATCAAGCAGCGTTTCCGCCGGAAAAGCCAAAGCGATTGTTTGTTTTACAGGAATGGAAACAGAAGTTGGAAAAATAGCAGATATGATTATTTCGGACGAGTCTCCGCAAACTCCGCTTCAGAAAAAATTAGAGCAAACCGGAAAAACTTTGGGTATCGGCGCGCTTTTAATTTGTGGAATTATTTTTGTTTTGGGAATTTTTAAACATATGGAACCTTTCGAAATGTTCATGACTTCGGTGTCTTTGGCTGTTGCCGCAATTCCGGAGGGTTTGCCCGCTATCGTTACAATTATGCTTGCCATAGGCGTTCAGCGCATGGCGCGCGAAAAAGCCATAATCAGAAAACTTCCCGCTGTGGAAACTTTGGGCAGTGCAAATGTAATCTGCTCCGACAAGACCGGGACTTTGACCCAAAATAAAATGAAAGTCGTTGAAATCGCCGACACGAATGGAAAATTAAGTTCCACAAGCGAAAAAAATAAGACTATTTTGGAATATGCATCTCTATGCAATGATTCGTCTATTTCGGCTTTTGGTGATATTATCGGAGACCCAACGGAATCTTCAATAATAATCGCCGCTTCATCGCTTGAGCTTGACAAAAAAGAATTGGATTTGAAATTTGCACGCGTTGGTGAAATACCTTTTGATTCTAAACGAAAATTAATGTCAACAATACATAAAATCAATGACGGATTTCTGATAATAACTAAAGGCGCACCCGATGTATTGATAAAAAAATGTACTGAATATCTGGAAGGTGACCGCGTTTCAGCAATGAATTTATCAAAATACAATTCGCTTAATAAAATTAATTCGCAAATGGCAGAAAAAGCTCTGCGGGTTCTTGGCGTAGCATACAAAAAAGTTAAAAATTTTCCGGATAAATATAATGAGGATACTATCGAAAATAATTTAACTTACATGGGATTTATCGGAATAATCGATCCGCCTCGTGAAGAAGCGTATGATGCCGTTAAGACTTGTAAAAAAGCCGGAATAAAGCCTGTTATGGTAACAGGAGACCATATTATAACCGCAAAAGCGATTGCAGAAAAATTGGGAATTTTGGAAGACGGCGATAAAGCCATGACCGGCGACGAACTTAATAATCTTTCTCAGGAAGAATTGAATAATATAATCGAAGAATATTCAGTTTTTGCAAGGCTGGCGCCTGAGCATAAAGTGCGGATAGTAAAAGCTTTTCAAAGCAGGGGCGATATTGTTGCGATGACGGGCGACGGAGTGAATGACGCGCCGGCTTTAAAGGCCGCCGATATCGGCTGTGCGATGGGAATAAACGGAACTGATGTTGCGAAAGGTGCCGCTGATATGGTTTTGGCGGACGATAATTTTGCCACTATTGTCTGCGCTGTAAAAGAAGGCCGCGGAATTTATTCGAATATTCGAAAAGCCGTGCATTTTCTTTTGTCCAGTAATATAGGCGAAATTATAACAATACTCGTTGCGATTTTGATCGGATTTGATACACCGCTTTTGGCGATTCAATTATTATGGGTAAATCTCGTTACAGATTCACTTCCGGCAATCGCATTGGGTCTCGAGCCGCCGGAAAAAGGAATCATGCAAAGAAAACCGTTCAGCTCACAAAAATCGCTTTTTGCCGACGGACTTTGGTCAAGAATAATTTGTGAAGGTCTGATGGTTGGATTTTTGGCTTTGATTGCGTTTGGAATCGGAGCTGTATATTATGATTTTGGATCAGTACCCGAAATCGGGAGGACTATGGCTTTTTCCACATTGAGTATCAGCCAGCTTGTACACGCTTTTAACATGCGCTCGGATAAATCAATTCTAAGATTAAATTTATTTGAAAATATTTATTTGGTTTACGCGTTTATAATCGGCGTTATTTTGCAGGTTTTAGTGATCACGATCGAGCCGCTTGCCGTTATTTTCAAGGTAAAACCGCTGTCTTTAGAAAATTGGTTTACGGTTGTATTGCTTTGCTTAATGCCTATTGTTATTGTTGAATTGGAAAAATTCTTTACTTCAGATGAAAAAGAAGCAAGTAAATTTAAAATTTTTGATAAAAGCAAATCGGAATTAAAAAAAATGAAAAGCTGATTTTTTCATTTGTAAGATTCATTATAGCGGTTTGATTTTTTAATGGCAAAATATTATACTATTTATACTATTTTCATTATTAAGGATAGAAAAAAATATTTCATTTCACGCTTGAAGCATGCGTGAAACGCTCCGCTGTGAAAAATTTTTTTCTACTTATCAAAATGAAAATAGTATTACCTTTTAAAGAATAGAAAAAATCAAACCGCTATATGATACTATTTCCATTTTCTATCTTTTAGCATGGAAATAGTATAAAATTAATTTCGGTGTTTAATCATAAAGATCATCTAAAACGTCGTTTAAAGAAATAGGCGTAACTAGATTGTCTGCTAAAAGTTTTATTATTTTTATTACTTTATTGTATGAATACGATAGCTTCAAAGCTTGTTCGTCGTCATACGGAACTTCTTTTCTGCCTTCGCTGAGAAAGCTGTCTATCTCAACGCCATAAACTGTTGAACCTTCAAATTTACAAGAAGTAATATAGTATTTTAAAATTCCTCGTTTGTTCTGCGAATTACAAAAACTTCTAGTTGTTACAAGTTCCTTAAACATATTTATATGTTCCCCCCATAATAATCAATTATGATTATTTTTTGTAAATCAATTATCTACCGGTTGTATTTTTTGTAGCATTATTTCTATTTACATAGGCAATTTTAAAACTCATACTATTTTCAATATAAAGGATAGAAAAAAATATTTCATTTCGCGCCAGAAGCATTGCGCGAAACGCTCCACTGTGAAAAATTTTTTTCTACTTATCAAAATGAAAATAGTATCAATAAAAACTAAATCGAAACCACCTTGTTTTGTATTCTGCCAATCATCGTGTATTGTAATGCTATTTTTAAAATTTTTCTAAAGTATATAATTTTTTAATTTTCCAAGCACTTCTTCGTTTCCGACTAAAGAAAGATATATTCCGCTTTCTCTGTATTCCTCTTCCAGCACTATGCTGTTAGAATGAATATATGACAGTAAAGACAGATTATCAAACGGAAGCAAAACTTCTACTTTTTTTCCCATATTGTTTAATATCTTTTCAATTTCCGAAAAAAGTTTATCAATCCCCTCTCCCGAAATCGCCGAAGTATTCACAATTGCCTGCGACGGCCAATCGACCGAGCCGATAAAGTTTTCATACAAATCAACTTTATTTAAAGCAAGAATAATCGGTTTATCACCGCATTTCAGTTCGTTTATCGTCTCTGTAACAGTTTTGATTTGATTTAAATAATATTTGTTAGAAATATCTACAACATGGATTAAAATATCCGAGTATAAAAGTTCTTCTAAAGTAGCATTGAAAGCTTTGATTAAGGTATGCGGAAGTTTTTGAATAAATCCAACAGTATCCGTAATCAAAATTTCACGATTGCCGGGAAGCTTAATTTTTCTTGTTGTTGTATCGAGAGTAGCAAAAAGCTTGTCCTCCGATAAAACTCCGGCATCTGTAATTTGGTTCATAAGTGTTGATTTTCCAGCATTTGTATAACCAACTAGCGAAACAACAGGTAATCCTTCTTTTATTCGTTTTTCTCTTTGAGTTTTACGTTTTTGCTTAATTTGAATTATGTCTTTTTCTAATTCATCAATACGGGCTTTTATATGCCTTCTGTCGGTTTCTAATTTCTTCTCGCCCGGCCCTCTTGAACCAATCACTCCTTTTGCCCCTCCGGCTTGTCTGGATAAAACCTTGCCCATTCCAATAAGTCTGCTGGAATTATATTTTAACTGAGCCAGCTCGACCTGTGCTTTGCCTTCGGCAGACAACGCGCGCTTAGCAAAAATATCAAGAATCAGCATTGTGCGGTCAATAACTTTTATATTTAACATTTCGAAAAGATTTTTTATTTGAACGTTGGATAGTTCGTCGTCACAAATAATCAAATCCGCATTAAATAAAGCGATGTAGTCCACAAGCTCTTGAATTTTGCCTTTTCCAAAATAAGTCGTGTTGTGTGCTGCCTCCCGCTTCTGAGTCATTTCACCGAGAACTTCCACATCTGCCGTACGGGCCAGCTCATTTAACTCTAAAAAGCTTTCTGTTAAATCATTTTCACCCGTATCGATTCCGATAAGTATTGCTTTTTCTGTCTCATCTCTTGTTTCATGTAAGTTTGACATATTTACCTTCCTTTTTATAAATGTATAGAAAAATTTTAGCAATCTCAAAAAAATACAATATAAATAAAATTTATTTCTTAAGTTGTTTGTTGAATATAAATATGATATCACAAAGAAACCAAGATTATCATCAAATTTAAATTAAAGGTAATGAAAAAGATAAAGTTTTACGAGGAGTTATATTGATTAATACTATTTCTATTATTTTCTATATTTAGTATGAAAATAGTATAATATGAATTAGATGCATATATTATAACACAATGTAGATTAATTTAAACAAACTAACAGTATTTTTTTATTTTATCCATAATTATTATATTTATCATAATGTGTATAAAATGTATATTCATGTCGAATTAATTTTCATAATAATCTTTAGCAGTTTAGCAAATAAAAAAGGCGCGTATGCGCCAAAATATTAAAAAATGCCCGAATTTATGGTTTTAAAAGCTCCGGATTTATAATAAAGTATTGAGGACCGGCAACATAAGGTGCAATTGTGTAAACAGGATATAAAATTTGCAGTCCTTTTGGTGTCAAATTGTAATTATCAGGATTATATTCTTTCCTGATCAAAGAGGCAACATCATCAAAGTAGATGTTATTTCCGGCTTTTTTATTCTCCTCCACCTGTCTTTCGACCTCTTTAATTATGTTTTCATCAATTTTAGGATTTTTGAAAATATCATGAATTGTTAATTTTTTTCCGCTTTTCAAATCCCATGTTCCCGGAGAATAGATTGTATTTCCGTGCGCGCCGCCTAAATATTCATAAACGCTTAATATTATCGATAAAATATCATTTTTATTATACAAAATATCAAATTCCTGAATAATTTGATATGGTGCGAATTGCCTTTCTTTATTTATATCATAATTTTGTTTTGCGTAGATATAATATTCGCTCAAAATCGTTTTATATAGCGAAGATGTCAATTCATCATAGTATTTATTAATTCCTTCGATCCGGTACATAGGATTTGTCTCGGACAGACATGGATATTTAAGGCTAAAATGCAGCATATCTTTATCATCATATTTTAGAGTGTCTTTTTTCAAAAGCGTTAATACTTCAATACTGTTTTCCAAATAAAAAACTCTCCTTTCAAAAATAATTTCAAATTTATTTTCGCAATACAGCTGTTTGATTTTAAACCAAACCGCTCTATTATAATATATTCCGCTCAAACATCTTATGTTCTGTGAATTTGGCAAATTTTATAATTCGAGTATTAGCATAATGCGCAATAAATCCGATAAATAATGAAGTACAATAAAGCTTTTGTTCAGAAAAATTAAACCGCTGTATAGGGGTTATGAAATTGAATACATATAAAACAGACTCCAGATTTGGCTATATTGTGATTGACCCGCAATATAATATAATTTATATGAATGATTATTTTAAAAAGAAGCTGACTACCGACAGTTCTAATTTTTTTGCAAAAAAATGTTTTTATTTTTGTAACGGCGGCACTCCCTGCAGCGAATGTGTAGCCGAAAAGTCTATGGATTCGCACAGCACAGAGCGAATTACACGCCGTATTGTTTATCCAAACGGAGAAGATATTTATGCAGATATTATGTCGGTTCCGATTTTAGATTCCGAGCACAAATTACAATCGATTATAGAAATTTTCATCGATAAAACGGAAGAATTAGAGCTGAAAAATTCGCTCGAAAAAACTTATATGCTTTTGGTCGATTCTATATCAAAAGTTCTGGCCAAAAAAGACAGGTACACTGCTTTTCATTCGGCGAATGTAAAACATTATTCCTTATATTTGGCCCGATATTTTAATTTAAACGAAGCCGACCAGAAAAAAATTTTTATTGCCGCAAGTTTGCATGATATCGGAAAAATAGCAATCCCAAAATCTATTTTATCAAAACCTTCCGCTCTTACCGGAGAGGAATTTAATATTTTAAAAAAGCACCCCATTATCGGCGCTAATTTGCTTTCAAAAATTACATATTTCAAGGATATTGTTGAAATAGTAGAATATCACCACGAAAAAGTTGACGGAACCGGTTATCCTTATGGTTTAAAAGGGTCCGAAATTCCATTTATGGCTCAAATAGTATGCGTCGCAGATGCTTTTGATGCCCTGACGACTAACCGAATATACCGAAAAGCCATGAGTGTGGAATATGCTGTCGACGAAATAAAAAAAGCTTCCGGTACACAATTTGACAAGCAAATAGCCGATGCATTTGTGTATTTGGTTGAAAATGAAATCATAAAACCGATTTATATGTAATACTATTTTCAGTTTGAAACAGCATAAAAAGTCCACGCAGCGTGGAGTTTTACTAAATCTTCTTTTCTCAAAGCCGTGGATTGTAATATCAGAAAACTGCGATATAATTAATTGTATATCATAGTTTATACAATCCTTTTCGGAGAGTTAGGAGGTTTTTTTATGGATAACAAAAAAATCGGTGCGTTCATTTCCACGCGAAGAAAAGCTTTAGGAATGACTCAATCACAATTGGCGGATATTTTATGTGTCAGCAACAAGGCGGTTTCAAAATGGGAAACCGGCGAAGGTTACCCCGATATTTTGACTATACCCGAACTTTGCAAAGCGGTTAAAATAACAGCAGACGAATTTTTCGAGGGCGAATTAAAAGGCGCTTCAAAATATGAAAAAGACGATAGCTATGCAGAAAACAGCAATGACCGTACAAGCGGCGGCATTGAAATTATTGAATACAAAAGAAGTTCGCCAAAAATTAAAATCTTCGGTTACGCTTTTGGCATATTATTAGCCTTTGGAATTATTTTAACTTTAACTTCAACAGTAAGCTTCTCAATTTTACCGAGGTCCGGATTTTCGGAATTTTCGGACAATGTCGCAGCTTCGGCCGAAGTTCCTACGAAGCCAGAAGTTGTTGAATATCCGGAAACTTCAGCGCCATCCGAATAAAGATAAATATTTTTTATAAACTTTTATGAACAGATTCTGATTTCAAATATGACGTATATTTTCATGGTTCGCCATTCTTATAATACGGCTCATTGTATCGGTAAGTTAGCGAACCGTGAAAAATTCTTATTATACTTGGTTCTCAAATTTAAAACTTGGCAAATCCATGTTTTCAAGCATAGATAAATCTAACTCCCAAGACATTTCGCTTTTAAGCTCCCATAATCCGAATCTATTAGCGATATGTTCAGAAGCTCTTTTAAAATCCCATTTATTAACCTTCATTAAATGTGCCATTGCTTCATCCTCTCGTCCTTGAATTTGCGATAATCCAAAATGTATAACTTGATGACATTTACTGCAGACGCAAATAAGTCGCACTAATGTTTGCGTCCTGGCATCTTTGTCAAACAGAAATCTTTCATGACATTCTAAATAATTTTTTTCAGAAAAATTCGGACTTGTTCTGCATATCTCACATTTATATCCTGTACGTATTTTACAGATTTCTTTTATGCGTTCCCAATCAACGTCATCAATATATTTTCTAACATTTGTATACCAACTAGAGGATGGTATTAAGTCTACATAAAGATAATTCTTACCGAAAGACCTATCTTCGCCTTCGATTACATCGCTTAATTGTGGCCGATTCCAACGGCAAAAGTCTTGAATATTACTGCTAGAAGGAACTGAATAATAGCATCCTTTTATCTTTACAGCACCCAATTTTTCAACTATTTCTCGTTCATCATATGGAACAATTATTTTTATCATAGTAAACCCCCCACTTTTTACTAAAATAAATGAACATTATACAAAATTTTTACATAAATAAATTTCATTTTTTAATCAACCGACATCCAAAATTTATCCCTTTCTGAAACTTGCCGCCACTTATGGTACGGTTCAGCGTGCCTGTGAAACGGCGAACTGTTTATAACCCGATTGGACACGATACCATACAAAACCCGCAGGAATGTTTTCGCCCATGTTTCTTTATATATTCTTTTCTCTTTTGAATGCATAACTGAAAATCTATAATTTCAAAACGTTTTGTGTTAATATCCCATTGTTTACCTTTCAAAGCTTTATGTGGACAAGCATCGACGCATTTAAAGCAGTTGGAAGGACATTGACTACTAAAAATTGGAGAGCTTATCGGAAATTCAAAATCTATTAATATAGCAGCAAGTCTGACTCTTGGACCGTATTTTCTAGTTATTAGTACGCCATTTTTCCCTATCCATCCCAAACGAGCATGTACTGCGGCATATTTAAAAGACAGAGGCGCAACCAGTGTTTCTTCACTTGATTGTGATAAAGGAGGTATTTCATATATACTGTTTTCATTTTTCAATATAGTTTCAATTTCGTTTTGAATTTGATTTACTTTTTCACGCGCTTCACAAATGAGTAATTCAAAATTTTCTTCTGAATAATTATTTAATGTTACAAATTCTAAATGAGGTACAGCATATACTAGGGTGTGTTTTGTAAATAAAAGTTGCACAAAATCACCTAATGTGTTAGAAAATATATAAAAACACATTGGGGGAAAATAATCATGGCGAATGCAAAGCGATACGAATTAACTGACAAAGAGTGGGAGAAAGTAAA
>JAVBOA010000039.1:0-6655 GCA_031551135.1 Eubacteriales bacterium
AAAGTATTTTCATATCATGCGATAAAGAGATTTCATTTATGTTAATTAACAATCAAATATTCAAAGGGGATGATTTTGATGAATGCGAATACATACATGATCCCGTCAAGGCGGAGATTTAGAAATGATGTTCTTCCGGAATCAAAGCCAAAGCTAAGAGTGGCGGCGTATTGCCGGGTTTCTACTGATTACGAAGAATAAGCTACAAGCTTTGAAGTTCAGGTAGAGCATTATACATCTTATATAAAAAATAATTCGGAATGGGAGTTTGTCGGCATTTTCGCAGATGATGGAATATCCGGAACGGATGTTAGAAATCGGGATGAATTTAATAAAATGATCGAGCTCTGCATGGCAGGCAAAATTGATATGATCATCACAAAGTCGATCAGCCGGTTTTCAAGAAATACGGTCGATTGCTTGAATTCAATAAGGAAACTCCGGGAAAAGCAGATCGCCGTTTACATCGAGAAAGAAAATATTAATTCTATGGACTCAAAAGGCGAAATTATGTTGACCATAATGGCGAGCCATGCACAACAGGAAAGAGAATCACTTAGCCAAAACGTGAAACTCGGTATTCAATTTAGGTTTCAAAACGGCGAATGTTTGGTTAATCATAATCGGTTTTTAGGCTATACGAAAGATGAAAATAGAAAACTGATTATTGAGCCAAAAGAAGCGGCGGTCGTTAAGCGAATTTTCAGAGAATACCTTGAAGGCGCAAGCCTGAAGCAGATCGGCGTTGGTCTCGAGAGTGACGGAATTTTAACAGGAGCAGGAAAGACATGTTGGATTTCGACTACGATCCGAAAGATATTATCAAACGAAAAATACATGGGCGATATTCTTGCACAAAAAACTTATACTGAAAACTTTCTCACAAAAAGACGACATCAAAATAATGGAATTGTGCCACAATATTATTCAGAAAACACACATGAAGCGATTATTCCGAGAGATATTTTTATGCAGGTTCAGGAAGAACTCGCGAGGTGCGCAAATCTGTATGCCGGAAAAAATAAAAAGAAAAGGGTTTATTCAGCAAAATATGCTTTGTCGCTGGGTTTATTGCGGTGGATGCGGTGAGATATATCGGCGCACGACTTGGTATAAACCTGACGATAAAAAAATAGTTTGGAGATGTGTGGATAGGATCGAACCAAAAAATTCAACTTGCAAATCGCCGACAATTCTGGAAGAGGAACTAAAATCTGCGGTAATAAAGGCAATAAATAAAATTTTCCTTGATAAAACAGGATTTATCGAAATTTTAAAAAACAATATAACCAAAGTTCTTGAGCTCGATTTTGACTCTGAAATAGCCGAAACAGATAAAGAAATAAAAAATTCGCAAAAAGAACTTATAAATTTAGCAATTACGAATGATGGCTATGATGATATGGTAGAAAAAATACATACACTTCGTGAATATAAAGATAATTTGCTTCTACAGAGTGCGGAGAAAAGCGATAAACTCGCACGTACAAAAGAGATGCTCGAATTTTTGGATAAACAAAGTGTCCGGATTTTAGAATATGACGAGACGCTTGTCAGAAAATTAATAGAAAAAATAACGGTCTTTGATGAAAAGCTTTTAATAAAATTCAAGTCAGGACTTGAGGTCGAGGTTAAATATTGAATATACCGCTGGCGGAGGATTTTCTCTGTTGGCGGTTTTTTTAATTGAACTTTATTAATGAGTATCTTTATAATTAATGTTATAATGAAAATAATTGCAACTTTTTTTTACTACAATAGCTAATTGGCATTACTAATAAGTTACATCAATACCTCTTAAATGCTGTGGGAACGATTTTGAAATATGTCTAATTTGCTTTTGGAGATATTATGAAATATTTTTAGATTTCAATAAGAAAAAGGTGATAAATTGAAATCGTTGCATGATTGCGAGATTTTATCATATCTCGTGGATTTGAAAAATAGTAAGATAATTATGAAAATCCTTGCGGAAGATAGTACAAAAGTAAAAATTAAGTTTACGGAAGTATTAGCGCATAATTTTAGTAATCAACTAAATGGCAGTATTATACTTGATTTAGAAATAAGCGATGTAGAGCTTTTTATTGAAGAAAATAAAGAAATCTTAAATGAGGGTAAAAGCTTTTGCTGGCCTGTTGATTATTCCGATGTAGATGATTTGAGGAAGATTTTACAGATAGGGAACTACAAATATTTTATATTATCTGCATCTTATGGTTTGTCGGGATGGATAATCGCTAAAGAGATGTCAGTTTGTTATTAGCATCTGAAAGCAAAGTAACTACCGAAAAATGTCAGGCAGCGCATGGTTTATACGCTAAATCTCTGAATTCACATCTTTTTGGTAATTATTAAAAGTGGCATAGGTAAGCATTACGCTTTGATAAAATTATACGAGGGGTATAAGAATATGGAAAAACAAAGAATATCACCATTTCTATCATTTACAGGAAAAGCTGAAGAAGCTATGCACTTTTACGCTGAAGTATTACCTGATGCAGAAATCACAAGACTTGTTAGATACGGAAAAGACAGTCAGCTCATAGCAGCGGACGAAAGTGATTACGTCATGCATGGCGCAGTGTCCTTTAACGGGCAAGAAATAATGTTTTTAGATATGAGTAAGACATACCCAGCACCGGAGTTTAGTTGGGCTAATTCTCTTTACATTGATTGCCATGATGAAGCAGAATTTGACCTTATTTTCAATGGTCTTTCAGAAGGTGGTACAGTGATGATGGGTCCGGAATCTGTTGGACATATACGTAAATGTGCTTGGGTGACTGATAAATATGGAGTGACATGGCAGCCAGTTTGGGAGTGAAAAATGGAAACAGAACGACTAATAATAAGACGTTTTACTGATAATGATTTTAGACAAGTTTATGAAATTATGAAGAAACCAGAAGTTATGTATGCGTGGGAACACGGTTTTGATGGCGAGGAAGTCAGATCATGGCTTCAAAAGCAAAATGATAGATACATCAAAGATGGATATGGCTATTTTGCTGTAGTTCTAAAAGAAACCGGCAAAATTATAGGTCAAGCAGGGCTGATAAAAACTCAGCTAAATGGCGAGGAAATAGTTGAACTTGGCTACATTTTTGACGACGCAGTTTGGGGAAACGGCTACTGTAATGAAGCAGCCAAAGAGTGTATTTGTTATGCCTTTAAAGAACTTGGAATTTTAAAGGTATATTGCACCATAAGACCAGAAAATAAACCATCTATCAATGCTGCAAAACGATTAGGAATGAATTTAACCGGAGAATTTGTTAAAATTTATGATGGCAGAGAAATGTCGCATTTGATTTTTGTATTAGAAAATAATAAGAGTCTTGAATATGGCTAAAAATATGTAATATAAAATCTAACAAATAAAATATAGGTTGATTATATCCTACTATTGGATTATAATTTTATTGAGGTGATTTTATGTTGATAGATTCAAATATTCTTGTGCCAATGACAGATGCAAATCAGAATTTTTCCAAAGTTGTAAAAGTAGTAGATGAAAAGGGAATGGCTGTTATTTTGAAGAATAACAAACCACGTTACGTTGTAGTAGATTTCAATGAATATGAAGAAATAAAAAATTCAAGAAAAGCAACTATAGATAAAATTGCGGACGAAATAATAGATGAAAATATGGCAGCCTTTAAGGAGTTGTCTAAGTGATACTTTTGACTGTTGAAGAAATTATTGATTTGTATACTAAATTGATTCGCGCAACAGGAGGCTCGGAAGGAATAAGGGATACCCGGCTTATAGAGTCTGCGGTATATAACGCAAACCAGACCTTTGATGGTGAAGAACTTTATAAAACTATAGAAGAAAAATCTGCACGCTTGGCTTTTTCTTTAATACAAAATCATGCATTTCTGGATGGAAATAAGAGAATCGGTATTTTTGTTATGCTCATGACATTGAGGCTTAACCACATTTTTATTGAATACTCTCAGGAAGAACTTGTCGAATTGGGCTTGGGAATTGCAAGTGCCGTATTTGATTATGAAGACATATTGAGTTGAATTAATTCCCATAAAAAAGAATTATGATGGAAATTATTATCCTTTAAAAACACAGTTTGCATTAATTCTGTTTCCTCGACGCACGTGGAGACGGTCGTAATGATGCAACATGTGTAGAAAAATATGGAAACATTGAAAATCTAAGTAGATAGAGTTAAAAAAAATAAAACTAAAAGGTTGATTTTACAGGTCAGCCTTTTTTTTATAAATATGATAAAAACGGTAATGGATTCGGTGCTGTATACTCTAGCGAAATGGATTAGAAAATTAATAAATGGAAAATGGAAAGTTATAAAAAAATATTTATTAAGGGCTGGGAAAAATACAAAAAAGATTGGTGGCTAAAGTAGTGGATTATTTTAAAATAGTAGGTTGGACAGAATTTAAAGATATATTGTATGAAAAATATAATATTAAATTTAAGAACTTAGATAGTTTCTATAATGAAAGAAACGTTTTTCATGAAATTGGAGATGATTATTTAGAAAAACAAGATACAGAATTGTTCGAATTACTTAATGAATTGTGTGAAATTGAAGGTACAGTGTACATTATTACAGATGCGTCATTTCGAGAGAGAGGAGGAGTATTTTTGCTAAATGCTGATAATCTAACAAGATTTATAAATGAACATATGTCAAGTTTTAGATTAAACTTTTTCTCAACAGATACATTAATTTTTAATTTGAAAAAAGATAAACTATGGTTATTTCATCATGAAGGATATTATTCATTTATTGATTTAAAAATCTTTATAGATTAATGCAGAGATATGATCAACATGAAGACTCTCTACAGTCTGGAATCGCCTACTCACATATACATATGTATAATAGATAGAGTGTTACAGCCAAGATGTTTTATCCAAAAGCTACCGAGCTTGCCTGTCCAAGGATAGACGGATATAATGATCATAAAAAGAAAGAGCAGACCCGATTGACAACATGCTATTAGACATATAATCGGAATGTTCCTCCAAGAATATGATTATTATAAAACAATGTAGCGAGAATACAAGGAAAATATTGAAGGATTGATTATTTCTCCGGTATCTGTGTCAATAAGTTGTGCCGTCTGTCCTGCCCAGTCTACTTCCATGATTTCTCCGGGTTTACGATTGATATGCTCAAGTAATTACTCCGGATTTGAAATATCTTATTCAAACATGTGGGTATGCTTTGATAATTTTGATGAGGATTCATGGATTGAGAACGCAAATTAAAATCTGAATATATGTTAAAATTAAGCTAAACTTTAGAAATATTTTTACCAATGATCTATAAAGCCAGTTTGTAAAAGATGTCAAACAAAATACACGAAAAATAATTTTATTCCTGGGACACTTTTTGAATGAGTTAAAAATATATGCATGAGCATGAAGAATTCAATAAAACACGAAATTAATGTTATATCAGGACTCAAAATAACTTATCTAAAAGGGAGTCTATATATGTACACTAAATACTCAGATGAGGAATATTGCATGAATTTTACAAACGAAGAAATTATTAAATTTTTTCTGAATTTACTAAAACGCGATTTAGAATTAAACATCAGATTATCTTCTTCAGTAGGCAATGAAATAAATGAGAATTCAAACGAAAAAATTATGTTTGTAAGTTTTGATGGAGTTAAGGAAAATTTTTATATTAGATTTTATGAACACCAAACATCAATTTTTATTTCGGATGAAGAATTTAATTCAAGTGGAGAATTTACGTTTAATCTGGAATTTATGTTTATTGATGATGATGCAAAAGTTGATTATGTATCAAGCGATACACACGGAAATATTGTATATGAAGGAACTTTAAGAGATAAAACGCATAAAGAGATATTAGAATTGTTTTGTACGGTCATTAAATTGCTCAATAAAGCAGAGTCAGTTTCTGTGGAAGAAACATTTATTTCACAAGAGGGTATGCAGTATTCAAAATATAGTTACATTGTTAAAATTTTGAATGATTCGGGAATTAAACAGAATGTTCAGCTTGAAAATATCAAGTTTATCGTTAATCAATAGATTTTCAAATCACTTATCGTAAAATTGTATACCTAATAAAGAAGGGTTCTATCTCTGTTAATCTAGATTCAGGAAGAATAGGACGACCCTGAATGTATCGGATTTATAAGTTAAAAGCTCCGAGACGACTTTGTCGTTGTGCCTTTTTGGAGATTCTAAAGATCGATTTCTACTTATAATTAAATATAGTTCATCAGGCCCGTTGATTATCCATAATATTACAATTTAAGTTTTAAAGGCAGATATAAAATTAGAAAGAAAAATAAAAAGCTCGGTTTGAAATTCATTAACACGTAGACATCTTATAAATTCAATCATAGTAAGTTTGAAATAACAGCAGCTTTCTGAGCTTTTTACGAATAAAAAACGAATAATAACAAACGCTATTAATGCTGCATAAAGCTGATTAAAAACTGCATTCTTTGTTGTCCCGAATATTACTGAAAGATTTAAGTTTTGCAGCAGTTGACTCTTTAGGTTATCCCGTTTATTTCGTTTTGTCGGAAGGTCAAGAAAGCGATAGTAAATTTGCCATTCCCCTATTATCACATGTTGATATTGAAAATAGTGATGTTTTGGCTGATAAAGGTTACGACTC
>JAVBOA010000037.1:0-24970 GCA_031551135.1 Eubacteriales bacterium
AAACAGGAGTTCGATTCTCCTACGGGTCATAAGTAAGAAAAATTTCCGGTGGCAATGCGTTTATGGGAAACACCCGTTCCCATCCCGAACACGTTGGTTAAGCCATAAACGGTCGACGATACTTAGCTGGTGACGGCTCGGAAAAATAGATGGTTGCCGGATTTTATGCCGACGTAGCTCAATTGGCAGAGCAACTGACTTGTAATCAGTAGGTTGGGGGTTCAAGTCCTCTTGTCGGCTTATTTTTTAAGGGCCCTTAGCTCAGTTGGTTAGAGCATCCGGCTCATAACCGGACGGTCCCGGGTTCGAGTCCCTGAGGGCCCATTTTTATCCCTAGAAATTAAGGTTTCTAGGGATTTTTATATGTTGGAAATTAGCCTTATTTTATTATTTAACCTTATTTTAACCTTAAAGTTTTTGCTCAGATATATTTTGAAATTATTTTCTTTTTTCCCCTTCGGAAGCTTAATAAAATCGTTTACTCGTTAATTGCTTCAATGCCGCGCCGCTTGAGTTCTTCGAGGCTATCAAGCATATTTTGAATTGCCTCCGTCGAGTGACCTTGCCAGTTTGATACCTCGCCAACGATGCGCAGCGGTGTGCGCGTACGGTATGACCTTGTTGGATTACCCGGAAATTTTTTATCCGTTAGATTAGGGTCATCATCAATAGATCCGGTTGGTTCCACAATATAGATTCTGCCTTTACCTTCGCCAATAGCTAATTCTGCTCCCCATATTGCAGCGTCCAAAGTCGCTGTAAGATATAAAAAATTCGCTTTCTTTCGTTCTCCGTAATTGGATTCAAATCCTGTTTCAAGCAAATCATTGACTTTCAGATCTGCCTTTGTGCCGTGGTATAGTAATCCAGTTTCTTTTACGTCTACCCTTATCCCGACGGGTGTGAATTCTTTTTGATGATCATTTATATCCATTTTCTTCTCCTTAAGAGCCATGAGAATCTCCCACAAGCAAGTGACGAAACTTTTGCTATAAATCTGCCTTTATTGACAAGAAAGTTTCGCATTAATATTTTATAATAATTATATCACTTTCATTCGCTTAAACACAATAACGGTCAAGCTGATTTATGCTGAGCCGAAAAACAGCTAATTGTTTATACTATACTGACGAACGATTAGATTTTCACACCCATTCCGTGCGGTTAGGTAGGTTGGGAGGAATGGGTGTGAACTTTGTTTTCGGTCGTCAGTATATTTTCATTATTATTGTTGTATTATTGTGATATAATTAAAATTGTAAACCACCAAAAGGAGAAAAAACATGTTATCATTGAGTATACAGGAAGCCATATATCAGGAAGAGCTGTTTTTAAGCCATCTGGAATTTGAAAACGATAGTATTGATAATATGGATTTGACGAAATTCGATTTTCAAACCACAAAATTAATATCCTGCAAATTTACAAAATGCGATTTTACAAAAGCAAGTTTTTATAACTGCATATTAGAAAACTGCAGCTTTATTGATTGTAGATTTACTGATACCTATATGCGGGAAGCGAAACTATATAAATGCAATTGCAACAGTAATACTTTTGATGAAAGCCGCTTCAGGCAGTGTAAATTTATCGATAGTTCGTTTCGGTACGCAAGCTTTAACAACACTCTTTGGGAAGAAACTGAACTTGAAAACTGTATTACGCGCGATACTTTTTTCAATGAAAGCCACTTTAAAAAGATTAAATTTATTAATTGCAATTTTGAAAGAGCGGATTTCTTTAAAACCATGCTGAAAGGCATTGATTTTTCTAGCTGTAATATAGCAGGATTTATGGTATCAGATACATTTAAAGAATTAATCGGCATTAAAATCGGCGCAGAGCAGGCTCTTGATGTTGTTCAAGTTTTAGGAATAAAAGTATTATAAAAAATAGATTAAAAAAGAAATAATTTATTAGATCATGAAAATTTCTATCCTTTATATTGAAAATAGTATCAAGTCTCCATAAACCAAATATCTTCATCTTTATACAAATAAACCTGCTTGCCATGGATGAAACAATCATAACGTAAACCGATACCGCCGGCCTTTAGTGATGCTACTTTGCGTATATCAACAATCCGGTCAATCGAAAATTTACGACCATCTTCCCATATAAGAGTCATAGGGATAACTTTGCCTTCTTCACTAAATTGAGCGACTATTGAAATAAATTTTTTACCCATAACCTACACCCCTTTAAACAATTGAATTATCAAAATAACTGACAGGGTGAATAACATGGTCTTTTGGGTTACCGCCGGTCAGCTTGTTATCTACAAATATTATGCCGCGCTGTATGGAATGGTAACCATAACGCCGGCGAATATCATCTATTGCATATTCTAGCTCTTCTAAATGTTCACGTTTTTCAAAATCTGTAAAAAAGTCTAATTGAAGCGCTTTATCTTTCTGAACTAAATTAGTACCTCGCACCCCAAGACTGCGAATCGGATTTTTTATCTGATATTTTTTTATAAATATCTCAATTGCTTTCTCCGCGATTTCATTGCTTAAGAAGGATGGATATCTTAGTTGAGCCTGTCTTTCGCAGCTCTGCAGTAAATTATCCCGAATATAGATTTGTACAGTAGTGGCCTTTAGACCGTGTTCGCGAAGCCTTGAAGCAACGCTTTCGGATAACATATAAAAAACACTTCGGGCATCTTCAATTGTATTTACATCACGTGGCAGAGTAGAGCTGTTGCCTACGGATTTTACAAAACCTTCAGCATTTTGCTTAACAGGTGATTCATCTTTTCCAAGTGCGAAACGCTGAAGTACAATTCCCCATTTTCCTAAATGGTCATGTAAAATACCGGAGTCGGTATTTGCAAGGTCTCCGATTGTAAGAATACCTAAATTATGGAGTTTCTTTGCCGTCGAGCGGCCTACATACAGTAAATCCGATACAGGAAGCTTCCACGCCGTATATTTATAGTTTTCTTTATTAATTATAGTTGTGAAATTTGGCTTTCGCATATCACTTCCGAGCTTGGCGAATATTTTATTAAAACTAACGCCTACAGAAGCAGTAATTCCCATTTCACTGTATATTGTTTTTCTAATTTCATCAGCGATTTTTTCTCCGCTGCCGAATAATCTACCGGCGTACGAGCAATCAATCCAAGATTCATCAATCCCAAAGGATTCCTGTAAATCTGTGTATCGCCCATATATTTCACGAGCCATACGAGAGAATTTCAGATACTTTTCGTAATCGGGCTTTACCGAAACAAGGTTTGGACATTTGCGCTTTGCTTCTAAAACTGTTTCGCCTGTAATTATTCCGTATTTTTTGGCGATTTCGTTCTTCGCCAATACGATTCCGTGGCGCTTTTCAACGTCACCGCCGACGATAACAGGAAAATTTCTTATTTCAGGATGGTATAAACATTCTACAGAAGCATAAAATGAATTTAAATCACTGTGAAGAATTACTCTCTCCATACACAACACCTACACAAGATAATTTAATAGAATATAGAATGATTTATAATATATTTATTGTATTACGATATATATTTACAAGCTTAATATAATATATGCATATATATCGAACATAAGTTCTATTTTCATTATACTTTTTTCAAAATTTTTGTCAAGGAGAATGTTTTTACAGAAATAGCTTAATAAAGCATAATTAGAAAAATATTGTTTATTATACTAACGGAGCGATATAATCATAAATAATGCAGAAAATTCAGTTTTTCCAAAAATAAAAACCAACCTAAAGGTTGGCTTAATGCAAAAAATATAGACATTTTAACAGTGCATGTGAGAATTGCTCCATCAATTTATGAAACTCCACAATTTGTATTAATATAGATTGGCGTATTCGTCAGGATATATTGTTAAAGATCCTGACATATGAACATCACCTATTGTGATACTTTCTATTTCAGAAGGATCTATAACGTTTTCAAACGAGTACATAAAATTATTTCCATTATATGTCGAATATGAAAAACTTTTATTCTCAGAATTAACATTAAAAATAATTTCACTGCCATCTTTAAATTTTATAGACGGCTGTGCACGCATAATAAAGTCATTGCCAAGAACATTTATATAAACTGAAAATGGAGTTATTACAATTCTGTTGACCCATTTTGGATATTTTCCAATATTCAATACTTTATTCGGCATTATAGTAATAGTATTTTTAGAATTCGGTTTTAGATTAAATCTAAAATTAATATCTGTTTTAATCATAGGTTCGGAATTTACATATTTTCCATCATTATCATAAAATACTTTATCTAACCCATAAAAGCTTAATACTCCGTAGCCTTCGCCAATCGGATTCGACTGAGTTTGTGAAATAATAGCGGTAAGAGTATGCTTATCTTTGCTGATTCCAACCAGCTTTCTGATTCCGCCGTTACTAACAATTCCACCGGCAAAAGAGTTATAGTCTTCTGAAACTATATCCAAATTAACCGAAAAAATTGCATCGTCATTCAATTCAATATAATCGGGAACTTTTAATTCATACAAAACATAAATATCGTTCATTGTCACAGCAATTTGCTGTACAGCAAGCGTAACTCCGCTATCAGAAATTTTTGCATTGGAAACATCAATATTTTCTATATCCTCTATCAAAATTTTGTTTGGATTTAAATAATCAATCATTTTTTGATGCCACCCAAAATTGGCTCCAAAAGCGGCAGTAGAAATAAAAATCGTTGCAACAGCTATAAGAATAGGAAGTTTATAACTCTTTTTTTGTTTACTCTTAATTATGTTATCAAGCATTTTTTGTCTTTGTTCTTCTGTGGGAGAAATATTGTCGAAATAGTAATTAATTTCTTGTTTATTCATACCTCATCCTCCTCGACTAAAATTTTTAATTTTTTTCGTGCATCTCTAAGCCTTGTTCGTATTGTTGCATGGTTAATGTCTAAAATTTTAGATATTTCATCTGTTTTATAGCCTTCATAATAGTAAAGGTAAATCGGTAGCTTGTATTTATCATTAAGATTCTCTACATTTTCCCAAATACTAAGATCGATTTTGTTTGATGGAATTTCAAGCGATTCAAAAGTATTCCTTTTTTTTCGCCACCAGCTTTTTAAGACATCCTTACAAGTATTTTTTGTTGTTTTTATAAGCCATGCCTTCAAATGTTCTTGAGACTCGAAATTTATTTCACGGTTCATAAGTTTGATGAAAACATTTTGAGTCACATCTTCAGTTTCAGAGCGATTTTTTAAATAAATAAATGCGACCCTGTAAACCATATCAACATATGTCTCATAAACACTTTCGATGTCCATATGTGCACCTCCTGTTTTTTCAAAGTTCATCAGAAATACGATTATAGACGCCAAAATGTTTTGAGTAATACGAATTCCCATTTAATTTCTAGAAAAAAATTTTCACAGCGAAGCGTTCCGCGCAATGCTTCAAGAGCGAAATTGGTGTGAAAATCTAATCGTCCATCAGTATACTTGTGCATCTTGCATTTATTTAGTTTCCATTTGCGTGGTCTAAACCAAGCGCCTTTAGGCGGTATACGCGTTTATTAAACATATATATGCGCAAAAGGCTATTTTACGTCGCCATTCTATACAAGGCGGGAATTGTATGATAAGCTTAGAAATAGGTATTGTCATATAGCGGTTTGATTTTTACCGACTATAATATTTTGTTTTGAATGTGTGAAATCAAATACCGCGAAAATAAAGAGGTGAAATTTTATGGATGTACAAGAAATCTTATCTGAGCTTGAAGCTCTTGGAACTGAACGAAACAAGAAAGTTTATATTCAGAACGGTGCTCGCGAGCCGCTTTTCGGAGTTGCTGTCGGTGCTATGAAGCCTATCGCAAAAAAGATTAAGAAGAACCAAACTATTGCCGATGCGCTTTATTCAAGCGGCAACTATGATGCAATGTATCTTTCCGGTATGATTGCCGAACCGAAAATTATGACAAAATCGGATTTTGAACGTTGGATGGAAAATGCGTATTTCTATATGATTTCAGATTATATTGTGGCTGTTACGCTTGCGGAATCTGAATTTGCTATAGAAATTTCCGACCAATGGATAGAAAGCGGAAAAGAACTTTATGTATCCGCCGGGTATAGCTGTTATTGCTGGCTTTTGGGAAATCGGAAAGACGAAGAATTTGACAAAGAAAAAATACTAAAGATGCTTGAGACAGTGGAAAAGTCAATCCATGACCGACCCAATCGGGCTAAATATGCCATGAACAATTTTGTTTCTACCGTAGGAATTTCTTATATGCCGCTTCACGAAAAAGCAGTTGAAGCCGCCAAGGCTATCGGAAAAGTTGATGTTTTTATGGGGAAAAAGAAATGTGCTGTACCTGTGGCATCAGAATATATCCAAAAAGCGTCAGACAAAGGTCAGCTTGGCTTTAAACGTAAAAATGTCAGATGCTAATAAAGATTCAACGGTTTTGGGTTTGCTAAAGGGATTTCAAAAAAGTCGATTTTTTTTGCTTGACCGAAGAAAAACACTATGATATAATACCTAAAGTTCCGTTTTTTGCGGAATTGTTTAGGGGTATAGTGAAATGGTATCACACCGGTCTCCAAAACCGTTTTTGAGGGTTCGAATCCTTCTACCCCTGTTAAAAAGACAGGCTGTTTGATAAAAAATCAAATGGTCTGTTTTTTCATATAAGCCAATTTTAAAATATCTTGAAAATTTATTTGAATTGGTATATCCTAATTAAAAGTTCTATATGAAATGCGTTTTGTTTTAGCAGTATAAAGCAAAGGCGTATGAAAAATAAAAAGGAGATGTAGAATTGGAGTTATTAAAAAACAAAATTCTTGAACATGGACATGTTTTATCAGATAAGATTTTGAAGGTTGATTCATTTTTGAATCATCAAATAGACGCTAAGCTTATGCGTGAAATGGGAGTCGAATTTGCGAGCCGTTTTAAAGACCAAAACATTACCAAGGTTTTGACCGTTGAAGCCTCCGGCATCGCTCCGGCGTACGCAACCGCATTGGAGCTGGGCGTTGACCTTGTATTTGCAAGAAAAAACCAATCATTAACTCTTAATAAGGAGTCTTCCGAAATCGTTTATACCGAAATTTTTTCTTATACGAAAAACGTGACAACAGGAATTTATATTTCAAAAAAATATATAACAAAAGACGATAATGTTTTAATAATAGATGATTTTCTCGCTAATGGCGAAGTTTGCAAAGGGCTTATCAAATTATTGGAAGATTTGGGCGCGAATTTATGCGGAATCGGAATTGTTATCGAAAAATCTTTTCAAAGCGGGCGTAAAGCTATTGAAGAAAAAGGTATAAAAATCGAATCTCTTGCCCGAATTTCTTCTTTAGAAAACTCTCGAGTAACATTTTTAGAATAGATAACGAATTGAATTTACATATTTGGGTAATATTTTTGGGAGTTTCGTCGAACTCGTTATTTTAGTGTGAAGTAAGAAAATGCAGTCTGATTTTAGCGAAAGAATACTCATTCGGTCTAAAAACCAAACTGCCCTATTGCAAATCCAAAAAAGTCTCCCCAAAAAACCCCAATTTACATCATTGTAAGGATATGCAATTAATAAATTTATGCGATAGAGTATCACATTATATTGCTGATACTTGCAATATTTTACATTATACCATAATAAATACAGACAATAGTTAAAAAAAGATTACATTTTGTTTAAATTATCTTTTCTGTTTTGGAATAATTTTGGTAGCAATAAGAATGAAAATTTTGCAGAAAAAAGAGATATCCAAATAGCGTGCTTGATAGTTTGGATATCTCTTTTTAAATTTTCGTTAGTCAGTGTAAAGCCAATTCACGAGCCTTGTGTTTTGGCCGATAATTAATAAGAGAACAGCTGTGTGTAATATAGAGAATAAAAAGTATTGGCTTTGTATGAAACTCCGGTTCCGATATATTTTGCAGGCTCATATTCCATATTGTCGCGGTGGCCTTGAGAGTTCAGCCATGAATCATGAGCTTCGAAAGGAGAACGCTGACCGGCAGCGATATTTTCACAGCAAGCAAAATGGGTTCCGTTATTATTATTGTATCTGTCCCAAGGCAATAATCCATCAGGATTTTTGTGATCAAAAAATTCTCGCAAGGCCATGTCTTGACAATGCTCGCGCGCTGTTTTGGCCGCTATCGAATCGACGCTTAATGCGTTTAGTCCTTTATTTATACGAAAAACATTAAGCATATCAATTAATTGCAGTTCTGATGCCTCAACAAATTTCTGGTCAAAAACTTCTTGAACAGGCATTGTATTTATCATAATCGCGTGTACTTTATTTCCGTCCAATTTATCTATATAAACTCTGATGTCCGGAGTGTTTTCGCCCGAAGTTGAGCCATGTCTTATTCCGTTTGCCTCAAAACCTTTTGCATTAGTATAAATCGCTACGACTTCCCCGTCTTTTATACCTATCATAATAAATTTAGTATAATCCGAATTATAAACATACCAATCGTATCCGTTTGAAGGGTCGATTCTGGAAGGTGTTCCGAAATCAGATATTACTTTCGAAAGGCTGTCTCCGACAGAAATTGTATTTCCGGCAAGCGAAACATAATCGCCTTTTGGCGTTTCAGCTTGGGAAGTCTGTGCGTCGCCGCGTCCCGGGGTATTTGAGATTGCTGAAGGAACTTCCGAGGCTGCAGTCGTTGTAGTTTCGGGAACATAAGATGTAGTCGGAGTCTGTGTTGTTGTTTTTGGAGCGTTTGAAGTAGTTGGAGCTTGTGTTGTTGTTTTAGGAGCATTTGAAGTAGTCGGTGTTTGTACTGTTGTTTTTGGAGTATTGGAGGTAGTTGGAGCTTGTGTCATTGTTTTAGGAGCGTTTGAAGTAGTCGGAGTTTGTGTCGTTGTTTTAGGAGCGTTTGAAGTAGCTGGAGTTTGTGCTGTTGTTTTCGGGGCGTTGGAGGTAGTCGGAATTTTTGTCGTTGAAAATGTGTCCGGAACTGCTGGCTTTATCACCGTTGTTGTATTATTTGTTTTAGTTTCGTTCACTTTTGTTTTTTGCAAATTTGGCGGTGCATTACTTATTATATACGAATCATTTGCTAATGGAGTTTTTGATGAAGCAGGAGCTTTTGAACTTGTCGGGAAAGCTTTTGAATACTCGGTAGTATTGCTGCTTGTGGCAATTTCTGTTGATGCCGGAGTTTTGGAACTTGTCGGAAAAGCATTAGAGTATTCAGGGGTACTGCTGCTTGCTGTAGGAATTTCAGATGAAACAACGGCGTTTGTTGCCGCCTGAGAGCTTGTATTCGAACTTTTGGGAGCTTCAGGGGTATTTTCGGTTGTGTATGTTGTTATCGAGGTCGTTTCACTGCTTGTCAAAAAAGGATCGTCGTCTGTTTCAAAATCTCTGTCGTCTGAGATTTCGCCGCTGGTTTCGATATAAACTGTTCTTAAAAAAGCGTTCCATTCTACTTTTGAATCCAGAGATTCGCTTACAAATCTAAGAGGCACTAAAGTCCTGCCGTTTTCGATAATCGGCGGAGAATCAAGAATAATTTCTTTTGAGTTTAGATACGCGGTTTTTTTATCAATTTGGAGCAGTATGCTTGTTTCATCTTTTTGCGCAGATATCGTTCGTGAGTTTTCGTCCCAAAGAACCTCTGCGCCGAGATATTCAAAAATAGTGCGCATCGGAACCATGGTGCGGTTGTTTCGTATAATAGGGAGCGCTTCAAATTCCAGTTCGACACCGTTTAGTACAATTCTTGCGTTTGCGTTAGCCAGTATAAAAGTTGTAGTGGCCGACATAATTAAAATTATGCAAATAATCAAGGCCTTATATTTTTTCATCGACATTCCTCCTGTGTATTTAGCAAAAGATGATTTTTGACCGTATCAAAAATTTTGATTTTATCAAAAATCTTAAATTGATTGTAAATAATCTTAATATCTTTTTAATTACAATCGTGAGTCAAATAATATTATTTCCATTTAAACATATAGAAAAAAATTTTCACAGCGGAGCGTTCCGCACAAAGCTTCAAGTGCGGAAGGAAAGATTTTTTTCTATTCCATAGCTGGAAATAAAATAAAAAAATATAGACCAAAGCAAAGGTTTTTTAAATTCCATTTGTTACAAAATTATGAAAAATATATTAAAAAAGCCGCAGCATAAAAGCCGCGGCAGAGAGTTTTCTTATCTATTTAAAATACAGGAATCAGCGCACCGTTGTAGTTTTTCAAAATATAATCCTTAACTTTTTGGGAGGTTAAGGCTTCAAAAACTGCCTTTAATTCCGGATTGTCTTTATCTTCGCCTCTAACCACCAAAACATTTACATAAGGGCTGTTTTCGTCTTCTAATTTCAATGCGTCATTGAGCGGATTAAGACCGGCTTCGAGTGCGAAATTTCCGTTTATTACAGAAATATCAGCGTCATCCAAAGAGCGTGGAAGCATAGCGGCTTCTTGCTCAAAAAACTCTAAATTCTTACTGTTTTCGGCGATATCCATAATTGTTGCGTCCAGCGATTTTCCTTCTTTTAATTTTATTAAGCCGTTATTCTGGAGTAAGAGCAAAGCTCTTGCGCAGTTTGTGTCATCATTTGGAATTGTAACTTTCGCGCCGTCTTGAAGTTCGTTTAAATCTTTAATTTTCTTGCTGTAAATTCCGAGAGGTTCGATATGTACCGCGCCGATAGATACAAGGTCTTGACCGCTGTCTTTTACATACGATTCTAAATACGGAAGATGCTGAAAGAAATTCGCATCAATTTGCTTTTCGGCTGTTGAAGGATTAATCAATTCGTAGCCGTCAAAAATTTTTATTTCTAAATCAATATTTTTTTCTTTTAAATCATCTTTAATCAATTCGAGTAATTGTCCGTGAGGTTCTTTTGTTGCGCCGATTACAACTTTTTTGGCTTCTCCGCTTGAATTATTGCCCGAAGGCGCAGAGCAGGAGGTAAAAATCAGTGATAAAATTAATAATGCAATTATTTTTTTCATATAAAACATTCCTTTCGGTATTTTAAATTTTATTTGTTTTTAAAACGTTTGAATCTGTGGATTATATTAACGATATTCTTGGATAAAAAATTCCCCAAACTTTGAATTACCTGCACGATTATAATTAAAATCAAAACCGAGAAAAAAAGAGTATCAGCTTGAAATTTAACATAACCGTAGCGGATTGCGACCGGCCCGAGCCCTGTTCCGCCGACTGTTCCCGCCATTGCAGAATATCCAACGATATTGATTATAGTTATAGTTATATTATTTATTATGCTCTGTGCGGTTTCCGGCAAAAGCACTTTATAAATAATTTGAAAATCCGTTGCGCCCATAGCTTTGGCGGCTTCGATAACTCCATTATCCATTTCGGAAAAAGATGATTCCATAATCCGCGCCACAAAAGGGATTGCCGCCACTGTCAGCGAAACAATAAAAGCGTTATTGCCGATCGAAGAGCCTGCAATTAATTTTGTAAACGGAATAATTATGATAATCAGGATAATAAAAGGCAGAGAGCGCCCGATATTTACAATACTTCCGATAATCAAATACATTGCTTGGTTTGGGCGGAGGCTTTCGGGTTTTGAGATAAACAAAAATATTCCCAGAACCGTACCGATTATTATAGAGAAAAAGCTTGCATAAAAAACCATAGTGAGTGTATCAAAAGTTGCAGGCAAAATTAAAGCTTGAAGTTCGGATATTCTTTCCGCGCTAAACATTTTTGATCACCTCCACAAGAAGCTTTTCCGAATTAAAATAATCAATCGCGTTTTTTATACCGGCTTCGTCGCCTTTAATTTCAACAATAAGCGTGCCTATCACTGAATTGGAAATTTCTTGAATATTTCCCGCCAATATTGCGATATCAACACCAAATTTTTTTATTGCCGTGGAAATAAAAGGGTCTACCGAATTATCGCCGATGAAATTAATTTTCAAAATAATATTATTCTGCAAAAGAATTTTTTCATAAACTTTATGCGAAAGCCTTAAGTTTTTATCCTCGAAAAAGGATTTTCCCAATTCGGTTTTCGGTTTCACAAAAGCCGAAACAACGTCCGATTCCTCGATAATAATTCCGTTTTCCAAAATCGCAACTTTGGAGCAGATTTCTTTGATTACGCTCATTTCGTGAGTAATAACCAAAATCGTGATTTCTAATTTTTGATTAATTTCTTTTAAGAGCGCAAGTATTGAAGCTGTCGTCATCGGGTCAAGCGCAGAGGTTGCTTCGTCGCAGATAAGAATCTTTGGGTTGGAAGCCAAAGCGCGCGCTATCCCGACTCTTTGCTTTTGTCCGCCCGAAAGCATCGACGGATAAGCATCTTTTTTTTCGGTTAGCCCCACAAGCTCCATCAGTTCATTTACCCGTGAAATAATTTTGGACTTATCCGCATTATGTATTTCCAGCGGAAAGGCAATATTCTCGAAAACTGTGCGGTTCATCAATAAATTGAAATGCTGAAAAATCATTCCGATACTTTTCCTTGATTCACGCAATTCATTTTCGTTTAGCTTGGAAATATCTTGTCCGTCAATTATTATTTCGCCGCTCGTCGGTTTTTCTATCGACGAAATGCATCTGACCAAAGACGACTTTCCGGCACCGCTAAGCCCGATTACGCCAAAAATCTCTCCTTTACGTATTTGCAGATTAATCCCGTTTAGTGCGTGGACATTTTTATCCTGCATTTTATACGTTTTTGTTAAATCTTTTACAACTATCAAATTGTTCCTCCTCCCGGCTCATTCTCGAATATTAAAAAAACTCTCGTCCTAGCAAAAGCTAGGGACGAGAGTATCGTGATACCACCCTAATTTACCATAACCTCACGGCTACGGCCTCAATAAGTACGTGCAAAATATGCAGATACTTTTTTGCTGTAACGTGCAAACACGTCATAGCCTAAGCAAAAATGCTGTCGGTATGAAACTCAAAGGCCATTTTCATCTAAAAATTCATTGTCACGATTTCAGCAAACACGGACTCTCTGGAAAATGAATAAATTCAGATTACTTTTCTTATCATAGTTTTTAAAATCTTTATTTGTATTAATAATTATATATACAAAAATAAAAAAGTCAAGCTAAAGATTAAGGATATCATCAAATTTAATTGACATATTTTTACTAAAGCAAAGTTTTATTCGTACCTAAGTGCTTCAATAGGGTCAAGCTTGGCGGCTTTGTTGGCAGGAAAAAGCCCGAAAAATACGCCGATAGCCATCGAAAACAAAACACTGCCGATTGAAACAAAAGGCGAAATAACTAATGGAACCGAAAAGATTTTTGCAATAATCGCTCCGACGCCGATTCCCAATAATAGCCCGATAACTCCGCCGATAGAGGAAATTATAATAGCCTCGATTACAAATTGAAATTGGATATGAAAATTTTTTGCTCCGAGCGCCTTGCGTGTTCCGATTTCGCGCGTCCGCTCCGTAACGGAAACAAGCATAATATTCATAACGCCGATTCCGCCGACCAAAAGAGAGATTCCCGCTATGAATGCGATTGCGATAGAAATTGTATTAAGCGTGCTTGTCACGGTGTCCAGCATAGTTGTGAGATTGGTCACGGAAAGTTTCCAGTCCTTGTTATTTGTATAAACATTGTCAAAATATTTTTGTATACGATCGGTCAAATCATTTACATCACTTTCTTCAGAGCCGACAACAGTGATATAATTATAATTTTTTTCGATTAAGTCCTGTTTTGCCGTAGAGACCGGAATATAAAAAGTGGTTCTGATATCTTGGTCAGAGGCGGTCGAGCCGCCAAAACCCGTCTGCTGGTATTCATAAATCCCTATAACCGTATACATTTCAATACTTTTATCTTTGTATATTTTTACTTCTTTGCCGATAGCGCTGTCCATATCAGCAAAAATATTTTTTACGAATTTATCTGAAACGACAGCGGTCTGAGATTTAGTGGCGATATCGTTTTCGGAAAGAAAGCGTCCGGCTAAAATCTCGATATTATTAGCGTTCACAAAATCGGCATTTACTCCGTTTATAGAAATATTAGCGTAAACTTCGCCTTCTCTTGCCTGTGCATTACCTCCTGAATATGAAAGCGAAACACCCGCAATTTCTTCGGAGAAATTTTGGGATAAATCCGAAATCATTTGGTCGGAAATCAAATCTTCGGTAGTGGGAATTTTTCCGGAGCTGCTTGCCCGGCTGACAGTGCCCATCATCATATTACTGGATTCTTTTCCGCGTTCTTGTAGGCTTACGGTGATATTATTTGTGCCGAGTGTTGACAAACTGTCTGTAACGGAAGAAGTCATTGCGTCACCGATTATCACGATAGAAATAATGGACATAATTCCGATAATTATTCCGAGCATAGTCAGCAAGGCACGCATTTTATTCGACTTTAAAGATTCAATTGCAAGCGATATAAATTCCCATAGCATAATTTATCTCCTTTTTCTTTAGCCACGTCTGAACATAAATCCGTTTTGAGCGGAAGAGTTTGCTTCGGATAATTTGTTTTCCGGATCGAGCAGCAAAGTCAAGCCTTCATGCAGGGCATCGCCTGAAATTTCAGCCTCCGTATTTGTTTTCAAGCCTAAACTTACCGGAATTTCTTTTATTTCTTCATTTTCCATTGTGTAAACAAAATTTCCGTCGTCGTTTGTGACAATCAATGAAATCGGTACAACAAAGACATCGGATTTTGAATCGGTTATTATATTCAAAAAAGCATTCATTCCGATTCGGATTGCGGTATCAGGTTTTTGCAAATCGGAGCGAACTTCGAATTCCACGCTTGTAGAGCCGGCTTCGCTGACGGCTTTCGGAGAAATATACGAAATATTGGCGTTATAAATATTGTCGCCTGTGGCATCAGTCGTCACCAAAACATCTTGGTTCATCACGATTGATGAAAGATTGTATTCCTTAACATTCGCAGAGGTATAAAGATTGTTCGTGTCTTCGATTACAAACAAAATTCCGCTTGGGGTAGAGCCGACTTTTGCATTAAGCTCCGTGATAATTCCGTCGGCCGTTGCAACAATCTTTCCTTCGGCCAATTGATTGTTCAATTTATCTAAATTTATTTCCTGCAATTCAATATTCGAAGTAGAAGCTTCAGATTTTGAAAGCGCCTGCTCCAATGAATTTTGAGAGGATTTTAAATTATTTTGCGCGGATTGCAATTGTTTTTCGCTGTCTGCAAGCGTATCTTGTGCGGACAAAAGTTTATCTTCGTTTGATTCTATAAAATCCTTAATTGCTTCCTCTTTATCACTGAGAGCTTTTTCGTAAGTTCTCTGCGCATCCAATAGCGCATTTTCGGTGGTGACGATAGCATCTTCGGCGGCTTCAACAGCGTCTTCACGGGCTCTTTGCATATCGGTAACGCCTTTATTATAATTTCTTTGAGCGTCGTCCATGGAATTTTGGGCAGTCGATAAATTATCGTCGGCGGCTTCCAGGCCGTCTTTTCGGGCTCTTGTTAAATCATCAACAGCTTTATTATATGCCCTTTGAGCATCATCCACAGCATTTTTTGCGTTATCCACAGTTTTCTGTGCCGCTTCGATTTCATCTTCACGGGCTTCTTTGCTGTCTTCATCAAAATTATTTTTTGCGTGATTTAAATCGGATTCCGCTTTATCGACTGATGATTCCGCATCATCCAAAGCTCGCCTTGCGGTTTCCAAAGCAGCGTCTGCGGATTGAAGCTTGGTCATTGCAGCGCTCCGCTGAGCCGATGTCGCGTCCGGGTCGTTTGATAAACGATTATATTCATTGCTGGCATTGTGATAGTTGTCAGAAGCCGTATCATATTCGTATTGCAGTCTGTCATAACCTTTTTCTGCGTCAGTTATTGCTTTTTGATAATTATAATCGTCGAAATCATCCGTAGATTTAGTTTTTGCTTCTTTTAATTTTTTCTCAGCGTCTTCTAAATCCAATTTTTTTCTATCAAGATTAATTTTTGCGTCGTTTATTGTATTTTGGTATGTATATTCGTCAAAGTCATTTAAATCCGCTTCGGCTTCCGCTAAATCTTCAGTTTTTCTTTCTAATGAAACTTTTGCGTCTTTCAGAGTATTTATATAATTATAATCATCAAAATTATTTTGAGCTTCTTCCAAATCCGCCTGTGCATCCGCATAATCTTTAGTTTTTCTTTCCAAAGTAATGTTTGCGTCTACAATTGCTTTATCGTAGGTATATGAATCAAAAGCTTTATTCGAATCCTCAATAGATTTCTGTAAATCTCTTTCGGCTTTTGAGGTACTGAGCTGTTGTTTCGAAAGTGAGATCTGTGAGGATTCCAAAGCCGTATTTGCGTTTGTAATGCTGTTATTTCTATTTTTATTTTCTTCATCGACAGATTTCACGGCGGATTCATAATTGACCTCTGCTTGCGAAAATTCGGTATCAAGCTTTGACATATCCAATTCCGCAAGAATATCTCCCGCCATTACATTATCGCCGACTTCGACAAAAATATTTTTTATCGGATAAGTTTGAGTAGAATAAATATTCGTGGTTTTTTGACTTTTAACAACTCCGGAAACCGAAATACTTTTTGTTATATCTTTTTTCTCCAGAATATGCATTTTCGGAGGAACGCTTTGCGCTTTCGCTTTTAATGCCTGCGACCTTAAAAAAAATCCGACAGCAACTAAAACCACTGCTATAATGGCAAAGGATATAAAAAATTTTATTTTTTTAGAAGATTTAATTTTATTAAATATACCCTTAGTTTGTTCTTTCATTTAAATTTGACCTCCACGTAATCAAGAATTTAATCTATAGCCGGCACCCCAAAGCGTTTCGATATAAATCGGCTTAGTAGGGTTCGACTCTATTTTTTCGCGTATTCTATTTATATGAACGGCAACGGTCGAGTCATCGACGTATTTATCGATTCCCCAAACTTCGTCCAGTAATTTACTTTTGCTGAAAACAATATTCGCGTTTTCCGCCAAAAATAAAAGCAAATCAAATTCTTTATTTGCAAGCGAAATTTCCGAATCTTTGTGAAAAACACGTCTCGATTTTTTTTCAATACGCAAATCACCGACTATGATGCTTTCATTTTCAATATGCTGGGAGTTTGTCAAAAGCTCGAAGCGGCGTATATGCGTATTCACACGGGCAACGAGTTCGGAGGGCTCAAAAGGTTTGACAATATAGTCGGCGGCACCGATTCCAAGGCCCTTCAATTTGTCAAGGTTGTTCGATTTTGCAGAAACAAAAATAATCGGGATAGTCTGCTCTTTGCTCAATTGGCGGCAAATTTCGAAGCCATCCAAATTCGGCAGCATAATATCCAAAATGATTAAGTCATATTGAATTTCTCTGGCTTTTTGCAAACCAATATCTCCGAAAGAACATACATCAACATTATAATTGCTTGCCTCGAGATAATCTTTTTCGAATTCGGCTATTTGGGAATCATCTTCAATTATCAATATTTTTTTCATAAACTCACCTCTTTTTTTGCAATAAACATTTATTATTTTAAGCCAAAAACCGGAAGTAAAATTACTATTTCCAGACCATCTTTATAATCTTTATTAGTGCTGACCTGTCCGCCGTGCGCTTTGACAATCCTTTTCACTATTGCAAGGCCAAGGCCGTTGCCGCCGGTCGTTTGATTTCGGGATTTATCCGAGCGGTAAAATACCTTAAAAATATCCTCCGAATCAAGATTCGAAATTCCATAGCCGTCGTCTTTGAATGAAATTTTGTAATTTTCGTTTTGCTGAGAAATCGAAATAAGAATATTTCCCATATTGTTTTTTCTATATTTTACGCTGTTTCCGAGTATGTTCAAAACTACTCTGTTAAAATGCATTAAGTCGATTTTTGCAATCGCTTTTGTACATTCCGGCTCAAAAATAATGTTTATATTAGATTGCTTAAACTCGTCCTTAATTTCGGACAGGCAGTCCTCAAAATATTTAATTAAATCTATATTTTCGAAAACAAAAGAAACTGCGTTCATGTCCAAAGTTGAATAAAGCAATAATTCTTCAACCAGTTTACTCATTTTGTCGGCAATTTGATTAATATTCCTTAAATATGAAATCCGCTTTTCAGTTGTGTTAATAATTCCGTCCAAAAGCCCGGAAACATAACCTTTTATAGAGGTCAAGGGTGTATTTAAATCATGGCTGATTCCGGCAATAAGTTCTTTTCGGTTTTCCTCATATTTTCGCTCTTCTTCTTTAAGGGTGCGCAAAGATTTGCGCATACTCTCGAAATCAGAACAAAGCTCACCAAATTCATCTTTTTTTGGATAAATAATGGAGTGATCCAAATTTCCGTTCTGTATCTCCTGCGTGCCCTCACGCAATAATTTGAGTGGTTTTAAAATACTTTTTGAGATCAAATAAGTTAAAATTGAAATAGTTATTGCAACAACAAGAATGATACTTAAAAGAGCTAACAAAAACATATTTTTTATGTAATGAACACTTTCATCCGTAAAAGCGTATTGATCGCGATAGCCTGCGTTATTTGTATTTAATACAGTAAGCAGCGCACTGGAATCTTTGTTATAAAGTGTGTAGCAGGCCGCTTTTCCGTATTTGTTAGAAATTGAATATGTATCGGGCTCTTTCGAATTCAATTCATTTCCAACTATTATTAAAAAATTCTCCTGATAATTTTCGGATGTATAATCAAAAAAATCTTTTGATTTAAAACTAATTTGAAAATCCTGTTTTTCAAATTGCTTAAATATATGAAGCAATTCATCCTTATCAAAATCGAAAAAGGCCTTCTCAATTTTTTTCAATTTATTAAGATCAGAGTTATGAATAAATTTTCGCTCAAGCGTGGAGAAAACTAGCGAAATTATAAATATTCCAAAGATAATAGGAACTATAAATATCAATATATTTGAAATCATTAATTTTTTTCTGACTGACATAATTCTCTCCTTTGAAACATTTTAAAGCAGAATAAAATATTTTTTATCTTTTATAGAATTTTAACAATATAATGGAAATAGTATAATTATATTTTTAATATTTAAACAATTTATAAACAATTGATGAATCCAAAATAAATTTTAATTACAAAAAAGACTTTGCTGATTTTATCAAACAAAGTCTTTATCTTCTACTAATTCCCATTTAAATAGTATTAATCGGTATAGTTGAACTTGTCTATTTATAGACTTTTCCGCCATATAAGACAACACGTCTATAAGTAAAAATAAATAGCCAAAATAATAACATTAAGAAAGCGAAAAATACGCTCAAAGACAGAGTGCTTTGAATATAGGTCTGAAAAAGCGTGTATAATGATTTGCTGCCGATGGATATTCTCTCAAATATATCAGATAAATATAAAAATATAAGAGGTACAGAAATCATTAAAAAAGCGGCCGCCAAAGAGTACATAAAATACCTTGTTTTCTTTCGCTTTGATTTATTTATCAAAAGTATAAAAATCGCTAGCACAATAACAAGAATGATTAATACAAAAATTATTATATTAAAAATTTTATCTACCTTATTTAAAACATTAGAAAGCTGTTCCGAATATGGAATTTGTAATTTGTTAATATATGTAGAAGTACATAAATCGGTAAGATATAAAATACCTGTATTTTCTTTTTCTGTAATTTCGTAGCCTCTGGATTTGGCGTTTTCAATAAAAGAATTGTACAATTTATCTCTAAAAGCTTGATAATCAATATGTTTATCTGTGTCAGAATAAATTCTGCTGACCTCTCTGTAAATATCAGCTTCTATATATGACAGAGGTATTGCACTTTGAAAAAATTCTTCGTCAAAACCGGCAGAAACCCCATATGAATTAAATTGAGTCAGAAGTTCATTTGTAATATTTGAGACAAAAGAACTTTTATCGATTTGCTTTCGTAAAAAATCTTCATTAAGAATAGTTAAATTTAAAATCAACACGAGCGAAGTCGCGACTAAAAGTAGATTTAATAAAAATGACAGAACATGTGAAATACAAGACAATAAAAAACTATCTTGATTGCTTTTTTGATCCATAATGAAACCTCATAACAATTTATGCTTTCGCATAAGAATAATTTAAATAAACTGCCTATTAATAAGTAACAATATCTAGTTTTGGACCCGAAAGATAATCCGCATAAACAAAATATCTATCCGGAGTGAGTCCAAGCATATCAAAAGGATAACATGTATATAATATCAGATTTTCTTCTTTGCGTTTCAAATCATAAGCAGAGGTATCGGTATCAAGCGCTATTTTAGAACCAGTAACAATGTATTCGTATTTTCCATAGCTGGTATTGATTTTTATAATATCCCCGGGCTGCAATTCTCCAAGACTGTGAAAATATGTATTATTATGCCCGGCCAAAAGAATTGTCCGTCCGGCACCGGGAATGAAAGTTCCGGAATACGTTCCGACACCTGACACAAGTTCTTTTTCAGAATCTCCATAGTATAACGGAGCATCGATTTCTACTTTTTCGCATAAAATCTGACCATATCGCTCACCTTCGGTAGGAAGGTCTTTTGGATCGGGAGCAATCGTATCATTAGTATCCGGTAATTGGGTGACATCTTTTTCTGCAAAAATATCTAAAGCCCCTTTATCAAAACTGGGCGCTTGAGCTTGTGTTACAACATCAAGCATTTCGAAAAGAGGCTCGGCTATCGGTCTTAATGCAAAAAATAAAATAGATGAGCCAATCAAAAAATAGATAAAAGGGAAGATAAAGAATGAAATATTACTTCCCCTTTTTTTTGACCCACTTAACATAAATTAACAACCTCTATTTAGTAAATATTTTTTAGACGATACCATTGAGAGTGCTAAAACAGAGGATAACGCAATAACAGAAATATAGAGATTTGTGAAATCCATGTTCATTCCTGTAGCTTTAATTACTCTTCCTGTAGAAGTATAATTAAAATTGTTGCCTGTATTAGATGCTGTGTTATTAGCATTTGTTCCGGTATTTACCGAACCTGTTGCATTGGATTTAGGATCAATCCAGTTAGAATATCCGCCGCCTGTAACAGTCGCGGCTGAAAAGAAACGGCCTGTTCTTGATTCTACAAAAAGAACTGAACCATCATATGATAAAGTAGCGCCTAAAGATTTTGCAGCAGAGCTTGCTAAGCTTAACAATGCTTGCTGAGTTTCATACGGCATATGCTCGAAATAAGCTTCGCCGCTGTTTTCCCAAATTGATTTAACTTGCAAAGCAGTTGAATAAATATGGTCAAGTTCAGCTTGAGTGTAAGTATCTGTATTTAAGAAATCAGCAACGCTTTTAAGATACTTATCTGGTATTGATTCAGTTCTGCCGTTAATATAAGCATTGGAATTAACAAGATTCATGATATCTTGTTTAGAAGCGGCAAAAACTTGAGTTTGGATAAAAAAGCAAAATACAACAGCCAATACAAAAAAGACTCTTTTCTTCATTTTATCTCCTCTTTTCTAAAATTTAATGTTTGTAACTTTGTTTTTTCAAAATTACGAGCGAGTCATTAATAAAACCCTCTGCAAATCCATTCCCTAATTTCTTTTTTAATAATTCGAAATAAATTGAGAATTCGGGTTTGCGGTTTGTTAAATTATGACAATCTGTACCCAAAAAGTGAATTTTTTTATTTTTTAAAAGCTGCACTATTTTTTTATCTAAAAAAAACCCATTTTTGATAGAAGCAATATTTAATTGAGTCAGACAACCTGTACTAAGAAGTTCATCAATAATGTCATTGTTCGCAGTAAGCATAGGGTATCGGTCAATATGCGCTAAAACAGGTACAACATGATAATCGCTCATAAGCTTTTGTAATCTAGTAAAAAAAATGTCAGAAAAACTAGTATTATGCGGTAATTCAAGAAGTAGCAAGTTTGTGTCTTGGATACATAATTGCGAAATGTTTTGATAATTAAATAGATTGTCAATAAAATATGTCTCCGAGCCAAGTAAAAATTCAATATCAAATGAATCGCAAAATGATTTTAGGGAGTCGTATGCCTCCTTTCTTGCTGTCAAGAAATCATCAAAAGATGTTCTATCCGGATAAAAATGCGGAGTTAAACATACTTTTTTTATATTTTGACTCATCAGAATCTTTACCATTTCCAAGGACTCTTCAATAGATTTCGAGCCATCATCTATATTATGCAAAATATGAGTGTGGAAGTCAACCATAATTTAACATCCTCTAGTATCATAAAAATTGAAACCCGTCTTAAAATAAAAGTAAGATTTTACAAATGAGTTTCGAATGAAGCTTATTTTATAAAAAATATGATTGAATAAAGCTCAAAATCATTCAAGCTTAGAGCAAACAGCTTAATCCCAATGAGAAAAATACCGCGTTTTAATAATAATTGTAATTATAACCGTATCCTTTTTTGCCGGAATCTCTGGCCGCGTTAAGGATAAAACCTAATATTTTTACATCAACCCTATTTAGCAATTCTATAGTTTTATTCAATTCAGTATGGGTCGACTGGCTCTGCAAAACAGAAATTACAACACCATCAGAAAGCTTTGCAACAGAAACCGCATCGGCAACCATGTTTATCGGAGAAGTATCAAAAATAATATAATCAAAGCTTTGTTCCAATGTGGCGATTAATTTTTCAAAATATTCGCTCGCCAAAATCTCCGAAGGGTTTGGTGGTAATGTACCGCTCGTAATAATATACAAATTTTCTTGAAAAGTTGTGTTAATGATATCGTTGAGTTCTTTTGAATGAGTCAAACAATCAGTTAGTCCCGGAGTATTGTCAACATTGAAAAATTGGTACGTGCGGGGTCTTCGTAAATCGCAGTCAATCAACAAGACTTTCGTGTCTATTTGCTGAGCTAAAGAAATTGCCAAATTGACAGCGGTTGTTGTTTTACCCTCTCTGTTCATAGAGCCGATTATTGTAACCTTTTTGCAACCTTCTTTTAATAAAGAAAAAGACAAATTTGTTCTTGCTATTTTATAAGATTCCTCTATTTTAAATCTATCTTTTGTGGTTATTTTGCTAGCTACGATAGTTTTAACCGACTTATCCTTTTTCGCCATTTTGTTCTTCAACCTCCGATTCTAAAATTGTGTCGCTCAGTTCCTTAAAGTCCGGAATCGAGGCCAAAACCGGCAATTTATAGCGCTCCAATAATTCCTCTTCACTTTTTATTGTATTATCAAAAAGATTAATAAGGAACACAATAAAAACGGCCAACATTAATCCAGCCAAAAGTCCGACAGCTAAATTTAATTTCAGATTTGGAGATGAGGGCTTAGAAGGCAAGGTAGCCGGATCTACAATTTTCAAACTGGCATTTTCTTGAAAAGATTTAATTACATCAGGAGCGATTTTTGTTATAGATCTTGCAATCGCTTCAGAATCTTCGGGAGCATTTGTAGTCACGTTTACACTGAAAACCTCAGTTTGGTTTAGAGATTCATATTCAACTTTTTTTGTTAAGTCTTCTACAGTGTAATCTAACTTCGTGTCTTCAATAATCTTCTCATAAAAACTCCGCGTGCTTATCATTTCGATATATGTATTTACAACCTTTTGAGCATAGTTAAGGGCTGTAAGTTCTTGCGAAATATTCTCGTTTGTGGTGTCGGTATATACGTATAATTTAGAAACGGATACGTATTCTTCTTTAATCAATAAAGTCGTTACGGCTAAAGAGATTAGAATCCCCAAAATGGATAAAGAAATAATCAATAATTTATGTTTTAAGAGCAGCTTAATTATTTCTTCTAATGAAATCTCTGTAACGTCTTCCATTTTATCACATACTTTCAAATTAAATTTAAATTTTTATGAATTCAAAGATAAAATCTTTAATAGCGTTGGTATAAATAAAAATAATTTGTTAAAAATAAATATAAAGTTCTTTAAATTTTGTGACGATATAATTTTATTAAAGAAAAAGGGTGGTTTTATGTTTAGTATTCTTGCATGTTTTGCAACATTTTTTATCGGTTTGATTTTCGGATGCTGCTTTAGAATAAATGATAAGGCTTAGGCATCGCCTTTGACGCTTAGTACAATAAAAATTGTTTTATAAATTATTTTTAAATCTGTAAACATGCTCTGTTCTCTTATGTATTTTAAATCCAATTCTACCCATTCGTCAAATGTGGTATTATTGTCTTTTTGAATCTGCCAATAACAAGAAAGTCCCGGAGTAACCGATAATCTTTGTAATTGATAATCGCTGTACTGGTTGACTTCGCTGGGAAGTGCCGGTCTCGGGCCGACGATACTCATATCGCCTTTCAATATATTTATCAATTGCGGAAATTCATCCAAACAAGTTTTCCTAATAAATGAACCGATTTTTGTAACTCTCGGATCGTTATCGATTTTAAAAACAGGACCGTCACGCTTATTTAAATCTATTAATTCAGATAATTTCTTTTCGGCGTCCTGCCTCATACTTCGTAATTTGTACATTACGAATTCTTTTCCGTCTTTACCTACCCTTTTTTGCTTGAATATTGCAGGCCCGGGAGACTCTAATTTAATTGCAATCATAAGTACCAGAAGCAAAGGTGAAATAAAAAATAATGCGATGGCAGATAAAATGATATCAGAAAACCTCTTTATTTTAAAATAAATATATTTCTTGTCGTAGATTGAAGTTTTGTCGGTTAGATTTTTTTCAATTGTAATTGAACTAACATCTTCTGAAAATTGAAAATTTCTTCTGTCATAGCTCAAATTAATTCCTCCTCGAATTATTCATAAAATCGAATTATATTGAAAGTCTATTGAGAATTTTGTAATAAATGAGCACAAAAAAATATATAAAATTATGTTTTATTATAATATTATTGCAGGTTGGTTGCAGTAATCCACGTCGGAAAATTCATGGTGATTATAATGAAATCTTGAAGTGAAAAATTTTACACATAACACTATAATACAACCTTCAAGGCTTTTTTTCAATATCAAATAAATTATAAATTAATATTTTCTTATTGTAAAGTAAATATTATTACAATTAGATAACAATGTAACAGATTT
>JAVBOA010000058.1:0-6537 GCA_031551135.1 Eubacteriales bacterium
TATATACCAATACTTTCCGTCGAAGTTTATACGGGGGTTATAAAATTTTTTTGATGTAATTCTGTTAGCTTCAGATATCCTTATCCAACCAACTTTTTCAATTAAAAATTTATCCTCTTTAAATTTCAATTTTACGTTATCGTTGTAAAAACTTGGTTTTGTTTTACGTTTGCTTTTGAACTTAGGGAAAGCACTTTCTTTTTTGAAAAACCGTTTATAGGCATTGCAAGCATCTTTAACTGCTTGCTTTGTTATGTTATTGCTTGTTTCATATAACCACTTATATTCGTCTGATTGTTTCAAAACGGTAAGTTCTTTTCGTAAATCTTGATCACTTAGAAACCTGCCGCCGTTTGCATAATTTTCCTTTTGTTTGCCTAAAGCCCAATTATAGGCAAATCGACTTACTCCTGCTGATTGCCATAGCTTACGTTCCTGTTCATCAGTTGGCTTTAATCGCACTTTTACTGTCCGTATCATCTCCCATCAACTCCTTACAATTCAAGACATTTTATAAAGTTTTATAATGTTAACGTTAACTGTTATATGCCCCCAAATCGAAAAACGAAAGCTGTTCGTATTTCTCGTCAATCTTATTTTCGGTCAGAATATTATATAAAATTTGAGGGTCAAGCTTTATGCGGTCTAACATTTTTCCGTTGCAGGTAATAAAGTATTTCGCACGTTTTAAAACAACATTTAACTTTTTGAGATTATCAAAATCCAAATTATGCACTTTTCGGGCGTTTAGAATTTTCAAAACAGAAGTCATGCCAATGCCGGGCACGCGCAAAAGTTCATTGTAGTCAGCCGTATTTACTTCAACCGGAAATCTTTCGATATGCCGAAGCGCCCATTGGCATTTCGGATCCATATTCAAATTTAGATTTTCTTCTTTTTCCAAAATCTCGTCTGCGTTGAAACCATAAAAACGCAATAGCCAATCCGCTTGATAAAGCCTGTGCTCTCGCAAAAGCGGCGGATCTGTTTTTGGCAGAATCGGCGAATTTGAAACCGGTAGATATGCAGAATAAAAAACCCGCTTCAATTTAAATTTATCGTATAAAGATTGCGTTAAATCGATAATTTGCCTGTCAGAATCATCCGTTGCGCCGACTATCATCTGCGTGGATTGCCCCGCCGGAACATATTTTGGCGCATTTTTAAATAAAACAATTTCTTCTTTATTTTTAATTATATTATTTTTTATAAGCCCCATCGGTTTTGTAATCGATTCTTTGGTTTTATCGGGAGCTAAAAGTTTCAGCGAATTCATTGACGGCATTTCAATATTCACGCTCATTCGGTCTGCCAAAAGCCCCGTTGCATTAATCAGCGCCTGATCCGCACCGGGAATCGCTTTAACATGAATATATCCGTTAAAACGGTATTTTTCGCGCACTAATTTCAAAGTTCTATATAACATTTCCATTGTATAATTCGGACTCTTAATAACTGCTGATGATAAAAACAAACCTTCGATAAAATTCCGCTTGTAAAAATTTATCATAATATCCGCGATTTCGTCGGGTTCGAACGCCGCCCGAGGAATATCGTTTGATTTTCGGTTTACGCAATATTGACAATCGTAAATGCAATAATTCGTTTGCAGGACTTTCAAAAGCGAAATACATCGCCCGTCGGCCGCAAAAGAATGGCAGATTCCAGCGGCGGCTGCATTTCCTAAATATCCGGCTTTTGATTTTCGTTCCTCGCCCGAAGACGTACATGCTACATCATATTTCGCCGCCATTGTAAGTATTTTCAATTTTTCAAATATATCCAAATTCTTCACCCTCTAATCGAACATATATTCATTATATATCATTATCGGCAAAAAATCAAACAACCGTTCGTTTATTATCTAAGTACATTTAAATAATAAAATAAAATCGAAAAATATTTTACAAACGAGAGATTAACGGCAATTTCTGATATATCAAAAATCAATCCGCCTGCCGCAAAATTAAACAGAAACAAAAAAACCGCTAAAATCATTATAAAATTATCCCGTTTAAAATACTTTCCTATTAAGAAAGAAATCACGCTGACGCAAAGCGAAAACAAAATATCCGCAATAATTATTTGAAAAAAATTAAATTCGACTTTATAAACTAATCCCAAAATTATATGCGCTACCGAAAGATAAAATATATTCGATAAAAACAGCGAAAAAATTTGGCTTAAATCGTTTTTAAATTCGAGATTATTCATTTTTATGCGGTAATGTAAATCCGAATTGCGTTCTTTTATAAAACGTGAGGAATTTAAAATTGAAATAAAAAGCGCAGTCAGCGCAAAAAGTCCGTAAAAAAGTTTGTCGAAACTATTCTCATTTTGGATTTCGCCGCCTGTTGTCCTATATTTTATTTTCATCAACGAGCCGTTTTTGGAATATTCATACGAATCCTGCAAAATTTCCTCTGCGTCGATTTCTTTTATATACGGATGCAAAACTTTTTCGCCCATTTCGCCGCTGCGCCTTTGCATAACGAGCGTCGACAAGAAAATATTCAAAACCGTATCCGAAGTTGTGGTTTTGGTTTTATAAAGCTCTATCGAATTTTTATAATCCCCGGCTTTGAAAAAATATCCGCAATCCGTTTTATAAGCGGAAACAGATTTTATAAGTTCATCCTTATTTTCGCAAACAAAAAAGTCGATTGTTTCTTTGGAGTATTCCATAATCGAAGGATGAATTATATTTTTAATTTCATCGTTTTCATAAGCCAGAGCTACTTTTATTTTGCTCTCTTTGTTCAAATCAATATTGAATAAAATAAAAATCACAAAAACCGGCATAATAAAAAGTGCGAAAAGATATTTTTTGTTAATCAAAAGTTTCAGCCGAATCAATATCATATTAAAATCCAATTTCACCACGCCCCAAAATTTTTCTGAGATACAATAATCCAAGCGCATTAAAAATAATAAAAAAGCCGATTCCATAAAGAAATAATTTCGATTTCTCAAAAATAAAATAATTATTCAACGAAAGGAACGAGATTTTATTTATAAATTCCGGCAAGATTCCTTTTGGTAAAATTCCGCCCGAAATAAAAAGCGAAATAATCGCGAATGAAAATATAAAAAGTCCCGCCGACGCGCTTTCCTTAAAAACAATCGAAGTAAAAATTATCAAGGAGGAAAGAATCAGAGCAAGAATAAAAATTTTAAATTTAAAAAAATAAAACAGCGGCAAAGTCACAATGAGAATCAGTAAAAAAAGCGAACAAAACGCCATTGCATATGCTTTATAATAATCGAATCCCAAAATTTTCAGCCGTGCTAAAATTGCAGGGTCTAATATTTTTTTCAGCGGTTCGAAAAACGACGCAATATTTATTAAAACCATAAAAATCAAAGCCGAATACAAATAATGAGTTTTCAGCGAAAAATCCCCGAACGGATTTAGATATTTCGTATCAAAATATTCTTTATATGACAAAAGAGCTTTCCCGAACTCCAGATTAATCGCCATCACAATTTTATCTTGAATAATTTCGTTCGGGACATTTTTTTCGTAAGCATAATCAATTGTTGCGTATATACCCGATTGCGACGATGTCAAAAAAGCCGTTCCCGCTTTTACCAAAGCTTCGGATATATTGTATTTTAATTTCTGCGTGCGGTTTCCGACAAAAATAATATTTTTATTTTCGCCTGTAATAACCGAATCGGTAAAGCCTTTTTCTATTATAATATAACAAGGGATTTCTTGGGATTTTAATTTACTTTCGGCAGCCGATAAATCCATTTTTTCGAATTCCATGATATTTTTCAAATCATCTCTGCTGAACAAAGCGTTTAACATAATATCCAGATACGGGTTTTCATCTTCCACAACAATTCCGAATGTGAATTTATCAATCAAAGAACTTCGTTTTTCAATATATTCGAAAAAAGCAGATAGCATAAAAAACAAAAATACTGCCGCCGAAATCCCGATAATTATTTTTTTATATTCACTCAATATTATTTTAATAAAATAAATCATTTTATACCTCAATCAGAGCAATACACGTTTTTTTCAATCTTTACTATTTAAAAAAATTCCCCAAGAAGGGGAATTGTATAAATTCTAATACGCGAAAAGCGGTTCAAACAAAAGCTCGTTCGGTCCGACAGTATCAAATTTTGCTTCGGAGTCCGGAACGGTTACGGCTTCATTTGCAGGTTCAATTCTCATTGTTACATCAATATTAGTTTCTTGATCTGCTATATTAAGCTTGCCAAGATGCATTTCGTAAAGATTATCGTTCATAATAAGATTGCCATCCAATTTTACAGAAATCGGCATTCCGTAAAATACAATTTGCGGAACTGTCATAGAAAAATTATTTTCTGTTTTAGCAGGATCGTAAGAAATATTCAGAGAACCTACGCTGGAGCCGCCTGCGGAGAGGTCTAAAACAGAGTTGTAAACACCGTCGGTTTTAGACTCGGTATAATCTATAGACACTTCCATGCCGTCTATAGAGCTGGTGTACACTAATCCTGTAAAAACATCGTTTTCTTCTTTTATCGAAAATGTATTAATAGCAGCCGGATTATTATCCGAAGTATAGGATACTTGGCTGATTTTATTATTATAAATAATTACATTAACCGTCACTGCGGAGACATTTTCTAAATCCTCCACTTTCAGTTCTGGCACGGACACATTATCTTTGCGGTTTACTTCGTTCATTTGAACAAGAGCTGTTTTGATATCCTCTGCGTCAAATTTATATATTATCTGATCTGCGTCAACCTCGCCGCCGCCAATAGTATGTTTTATTTTTGATTCCTCTATTGTAGCTTTTTTCAATAAATCCGATAATACTTTTTTGTATTCGTTAAAATTATCAGCTTGGTCTTTCGGGTTAGCGTAAGTCGCAATATCGTCATATTTAAGGCTTAAATCATTGGCTATACCGTTTTCATTAAATCCAAGCCCGGCAAATTCGTCTTTATATTTTTCAAAATATGCAGTAAATTCTGCGCCAAATGCCGCCGGGTCAAAGCTATAGTTCTTGTCTCTTACCGAAACTGCGCCTTTATCATTCGATGTATAAAAAGAAAAGAAATTGCTGTCGTCGCTATAAGTGTTAAATACCATAACTTTGTCTTTTATATTATTTGTTATGACAAATTTGTCAAAGTCGAATCCAAACAGTGCAACCGGACTAAATTCTTCGTTTTTAAAATCCATCGTGATTTTATAAGAATCTTGTATGCTTTTTGCAAGAGTTGCTCTGGCGGCACTCGCCTCATATTTCTTTTGAATCATATTAGCCGTATTCAATATTGCCTTTTCTGTTTTTCCTACCGGTCCCGAAAAAAGTATAAAATACGCGGCCACTCCAATAACTCCTATTAAAGCTATCGGAATAATAAATTTCCAAATATTACTCTTTTTCTTGCTGTCTTCCTCGTAAATTTTTTGAGTCGAATTTTCTATTGGCTCAACATCCAAAATCTCGGAATCAATTTTTCTTTCTTCATTGGAATTAAATTCATTTTCAGGCGGATTTATATTTTCTTCGGCACCAAGATTATTCTCCAAAGACTCGCCGTTTACCTCAGGGATATCCTTTTGTTCAGGATTTTCCTTATCATTCATTATTTTTCCTCCTTAATTCTTAATCATGTCATATATAATATCGGCAAATTTGTCGATTTTAATAGATTTAGGATTGTCTCCAAAAACAAATTTACCGTTTCTTATAACGTACAATTTATCACAAATAAGCATTTCTTCGGTATCATGCGATGTAAAAATAATTGATTTTCCTCTGCGTTTGTATTCGAGAATTATTTCCGAAATTTGTTTTTTGAAATAAATATCCAAATTTGCAGTCGGCTCATCCATAATCAAAAAGTCCGGATTATTAATAAGGCTCAGCATAATATTAACCCGCTTACGCATTCCGTCCGAAAGCTGCGATATTTTTTTATTCAGAATATCGCTGTCAAAATTAAATTTAACGGATTCCCGTCCGTTTATGTCAGTGAAAAATTTTATATTATCACTCACTGTCAAGTCTTCGAAAAGAGAATTTTTTTGTGAAACAAATCCCAGATGTTTTTTAGAAAGCGCCTCATTTACATTTTGTCCATATATACGAACTTCGCCGCTGTCAGGTTTCAAAAGTGAAGCGATTATTTTCAGAAGAGTGGATTTTCCGGAGCCGTTTCGGCCCGCAATGCAAACGATCGAGCCTTTTTCGACATCAAAAGAAATATCGTCCAATACTTTTGATTTATAAGATTTTGATATATTTACAATACTTAACATAAGCCCACCATAATTAAAATAGTATAAAAACAATAAAGCTTTGCGAATTTTCTCAAACGTAATGTATGTAGAATACTATATTTTTTTCATAAATGCAAGTTTCCATACATACGGGGCATGGAAATTTAGTTTCATCAAAATCCTCAGCAATGTGGTATAATCAGGAAAAAACACATAGGCAGGGGAACGAGATGGAAATAAGCGAATATTTCGATAAAGTAGAAACTGTAGAAGAGTACAATGGCTATTTTTTCAGT
>JAVBOA010000002.1:0-134633 GCA_031551135.1 Eubacteriales bacterium
CGACAAAATATGTATGCTAAATCCACTCTCTAAAATTCAGCGTGAAATTATCTTTACTCTTGGTTTGAATATTGATGCTATTACCAGCTTTATTGCTTCACTTAATTTGTAGTTGTATATTTTCTTGCGGAATTTAGGGTATATAGGTGCCCTGGAAAATGTTATAAAAGCAAGACCGGAAGAAACATTTACAATAGCAGACTCAAGCTGTTTCTTTAAGAGTGGCAAAAACTGCTGCACCATACGAATAGGGCCACTCAAATTAATGTCAATTTCACTGCATATGGGATCATATTCGGTATCGTTAAAATCTACCGCACGCATAATCCCCGCATTGTTAATCAGTATATTCAGTTTGGGAAAATCAGCTGTTACTTTCGAATACAGCTCGCATATTGCCTGCGAATCGCTGACATCGCTTTGATATATATAGACAGACGGTAATTCTTTTTTGGTCTGTTCCAGCTTAGAAATGTCCCTTCCTGTTATGATGACTGTGTTTCCCAGCGCGACAAGCTGTTTAGCCATTTCAAGACCAATTCCCGATGTACCACCGGTAATTAGTATGGTGTCTGATTTTAAGTTCATCTAAAAAATCCCCTATCCCTTTATAAATGCCCAGTATGGACGTGACCGATTATTTGGGGAAATCACGCTCGGCTTCGCTCCCAAACTCCGGTAATTTCCCCAAACACATATTGGCGAACCTCACCGAGATCTGTGTATGCTTCAGCAAGATACGCTTTTGCTTCCTCTGAGTAAAAATCGTCTGCGGGTATATTAGTTACCTGTGTCAGCTTGCACTCGATAATCAAGCGGGCTTCTCCAAACGCCATGTTGCCAAGCGGTGTTTCGATTGTGGTGAGTGCTACTTCCTGCATTTTATTGCTGTCCCTGCCCGATTTCTGTCCCAAAAGCATGAATTGTTCTTTGTATTCATCGGCAAAGAACGAGAGTGTATATGTCTGTTCTGCCTTGATCAGTTCAAGCGTATAGCGGTTGGACGGGAAAATTAGCCATGTAGCCGGTTTTCTGAAATGGACAGCCAAGCCCCCGCCGCTTGCTACCATCGCGTTACAGTTGTCCGTCGTCCTCACGGTAACAATGGGAAAGACTTTTCCGAATAGCGTGAAAACGTCGCCCTGTATCTCTTCGGGCGAAATCGCCTTAAATAATTGTTCAAAATCCATATGTTGGCACCCCTTATCTTTTTATAGCTGTGTTCGCGGATTTAAATAGCGTCCGTTTTCTGTTGTCCTTTTCCCATAATTAATAGCGGCAGTCGGGCATCTGTGCAGGCAGCCGAAGCAAAGCTCACATTGCGGGGCTGTCCAGACCGGTTTGTCGTTTTCAAGTTTGATAATCCTGCGCGGGCAGACTTTTGCGCATAGGCCGCAGCTGACGCAATTCTCGTTTACCGTAAATTTACCGGTTTTTCTGCCCATTATAAAAACCCGGCACCCAATAAACGAATACAAGCGCGGCAGACGCTTCCTGTGCGTATCAAAGGAACCGGTATCCCTCGCTTTGATATGACGGACAATATCTTCGACTTCCTTTTCCGCTTTATCAAGGCATTCATTGATAGCAGCTTCGTTTTCAATTTTGTATATAGGTACATAATTGTCCACACTCAAAACGCCAAATACCGCTTTGACCGGAAAGACGCGCTTAAAAATTCCTTCTGCATCAGCGGTTGTACCGCCGCAATTTAGAACAAGATAGGAGTAAAAGTCCTGCTCCGATGAAACTTTTAACTTTTTCAAAAAATCCAATACAATGATTGGAATGCCCATAAAATATACGGGGACAACGAAGCCGAGAGCTTCTTCTTTTTTAAGTTCAAAAGAGAATTGCCCGTTTTGCATACAATTTACAATGTTTATAACCCTATCGCCTGTCGAGGAGGCTATCTTTTCCGCGATGTGTTTACTGTTGCCGCTGCCTGTAAAATAGAAAATCATTACTATCGCCTCTTTAATATTGATAATAAATATTGTTTGTCAGCACCGAAAATGGAACCGGCTTCTTGCCCTGTTCAAGTATCTTCTTTTCCAGATAGTCGCGCAGCTTCCACACATTCGTCGGACTGTAACTTGGCAAGACCTCCAGTGCGTTCATAAAATCCTGTGCGCTAAAACCCAAATCGGCTTGAATGGTCTCGGGTGTCAGCCCTGATATTTCATAGTTTTTGGCCATTTCTATTCTGGTTAGTTCAAACTGTTTCGTATTCAAACTCATGGTATCCCTCCGTTATATTTTCAAAAGTTTTTCGGCGTTTCGATATCCGATTTTTTCTTTGTCCTCATCACTGATTGGGGCGTTTTCAAGATATTCCCGTGGATTTTCCGGCCTCAAATACGGGTAGTCCGTTGCCCAAAGGATGCGGTCTGCCCCCAACTCGGAGACACAAAGCCCCATCGGCGCATTGTATAACATACCGCTGGGCGTTACATACACATGCTCCTTGTAGTATTCGGTGAAGCTGCGGGCAAGGCCAGTAAGCTTCGGCGGGAGCTGCGCGTCAAGGCGCTCAAAGAAATATGGCACCAACTCGCCCCAATGCCCGTTGATCAGCGTCAAACCCGGCAGCTTGTCAAAAATGCCGGATAAAGTCATGCGGATGATGTGAATGCCGACATCCAAATGCCAGCCAAAGCCCTGCCCGGCTAAAGTTGACGCAACCATATTCGACCAGTTTCCTCGATAGTAATGGGCGGCAACCTGTTCACTTACCTCACCCGGATGGAAGTAGACAGGGACTTGAAGCTCTGCCGACTTTTCAAAGATAGGGAAAAACCGTTCTTCGTCAAAAAAATGCCCGTTGAATGTCCCGTTGAGCATTGCACCCTTGAATCCCAACTCTTTTACGCAGCGGGAAAACTCGTCAGATGCTGCGTTTACGTCGGCCACAGGCAAAGTGGCAAATCCGTAAAATCGTCCGGGATGTTTGGCAATTTGCACGGCCAGTTCATCGTTTGCCTGTTTGCACAGAGGTATGGCGTCATCAGCGGGCAAGTCCATCGGACTGTTGTTGCCATAGCCGATCACTTGAACATCAACGCCGGTTTTGTCCATAAAGGCAAGCCTCTTTTCTCCAATCTCTATCAGGCTGTTGTCGTTTTTAATGTAGTTCGCTATATACTCGGCTCTGGTTCGAGCAGCCGGACTTGCCGTCTTAGAAAATATTTTCGTATATTCCTCATTGACCGCCTGTGACATGAAATGTTCTTCCACTGCGATGATTTTCATAAAAATCCCTCTTTCTTCATGGTTGGGTTATGTTATTCAATATTCTTTTCAAAACAGATAAGGTTGACTCGATTTCTGGCTTGCTAAGCCCCTGGGTCAGCTTATCTTCGATGGAATCAGCAATAGCGGCGAGCGCATCCTCCATTTGGAGAACGCTTTCGCACAAGATGATTTTTTTGCTTCGCACATCTTGCTCATTGATCTCGCGTTTGACGAACCCCGCCTTTTCGAGATTGTTCAGAATTCCGGTTACAGTTGGGTTAGTCAGGCCGAAGTGCTTTTCAAGATCAATCTGTTTGGTAATTTCCTGCTTTTTTTTAAGCAGATACAACAGCACCTTGAACTGCGTACCGGTTAGCACATAAGGCTTTAGCATTTGATTGCAAAGCCTGTCAAACTCTATGTCAATCATCTTAACCAGTATACCTATACTTTCTTTGTTCATTCAATCACACTCCAAATAATCATAGCCTCCTATGTATAATACATAGGAGGCTATGATTTGTCAACACCTAATACTAATTCCATTTTTATATATAGAAAATAGTATAAGTGGCTATTTAGGTCTACATGTAATCTATAGATACCGTTCTTGAGCGGAGGCGAAAGACAGTGCACAATGCACACCTATAATACTGAAGAACGAAAACTAATACTATTTTCATTTTGATAAGTAGAAAAAAATTTTTCACAGCGGAGCGTTTCACGCATGCTTCAAGCGTGAAATGAAATATTTTTTTCTATCCCTAATAATGAAAATAGTATAAGTACCCCCCTCTTCAGTCTACTTTCTACACCGCCCGCTTCCTTCTGCTCCAGCCCCGGCTTCTCTCTCTTGCGGTCACGAAATCCTTGTAGATTCCGCCTTTTGCCATAAGCTTTTCATTACTGCCCTGCTCAACAATTTGTCCGTCAGCTATTACTAAAATATCATCTGCATTTTTAATCGTATTCAGCCTATGTGCAATTACAATTAAAGTTTTACCTTTGCAAAGCTCGCTGATTGCCTCTTGGATATAACTTTCGTTATCGGCATCAACGCTTGCGGTAGCTTCGTCCAAAATAATAACCGGCGCATCCTTTAAGATACAACGAGCGATGGAAATGCGCTGCTTCTCGCCGCCGGAAAGGGTTTCGCCGCCTTCGCCGACTATGGTGTCAAACTTATCGGGCAGTGCCATGATAAAATCATAGCAGCGGGCTTTTTTTGCCGCTTCCATGACCTCGGCTACGGTTGCATTCGGCCGACCCATACTGATGTTGTTATAAATTGTATCCTGAAACAGATACACGCGTTGGAACACCATGCTGATATGATTCATCAGATCACTTAATTTCACATTTCGGACATCCTTGCCGCGAATAAGAACCTGACCGGACTTTATATCCCAAAAACGAGGAATCAGGTTGGCAATCGTTGACTTTCCTCCGCCGGACGGGCCGACAAGCGCCAGCATCTTGTTCTTCTTAAGCTCAAAGGATATGTTGTGAAGCACCTCCTTTTCACCATATGCAAAACTCACATTTTTAAATTCAATTTCCGGTGCATTACAGCTTGAAGGAATGCTATCTTTGCCCTCATCCGGGAGCTTCTTTTCAGAAAAAACGCTTTCCAGCCTATCAAGGCAGCTGTTCATAATTGTCAAGATTGCAGTTTTTCCATAAAGAGTTTTGACAGGTACAAACAGGTCAAAAACAAAGAGCATAACTGCCACAACATTAATCACACCGAATGAGCCATTAAAAAATAAAAGCATTGTAAGAGCAATTATAGCGGCATAACCAAGCCCGAAAGCTATATTAATTCTGCGTTGCCACGGAACATGACGACCCTCAAACTCAAGACTTTTTTCGCAGGTTTCTCGAAAGTCGTCCGACAGTTCTTTGGACTTCTCACCAAGCAGATTATAGGTCTTGATTATGCCGATTCCCTCAGTGAAATCAAGTACAGAATCTGTCAAATCTTCGCTTTGCTCCTGACGGCTGTGAGAATCCTCCTGCGCATCCTTATACATACCTTTGCCAATTAAAACTATTATTAATGTGACAACGATTGAAGCAATACCAAGCCATATATTCAAAGCAGAAATAAACACAAGGAGGATAGCTTGTGCGAATATAAATCCCACCAAATCAGCGAGAGTGTTCATGCAATGTTCCTCAACAAAAGACATATCCGTTGACAAAACGGAGCTGACTTTCCCTATATTTCCTTCGGTAAAATATCCCATAGGCAGACGGCGAAGATGCTCTCCAAGGCTCATGCGTTTTTCCGCCATAACCCAATAGCCTGCTGAGGATTGAAGCACATTATCAAGATGCTGAAAGATAATTTGAAGAAGAAGGCTAACTGCCATGGCAATTCCAAGTTTTAGACATAAATCTCCATTCGCTGTTCCCTCAAAAAAAGCAACAAGCGCCATAAAAGCTAACCCAACGGGTGCCTTCATCAATATCGATTTCAAGAAAGAAAACAAAAATGCCAGCTGTATTCTGCCTTTATATTTTCCAGAAAACATTAATATTCTTTTGATAGATTGAATCATGCCGTTTCGCCTCCCGCTTTTTCTTCCACAATTGCACTTACTTTCCACTTTACGCTCTCCTCAGCCGCCCGCCAAAGTTTTTGATACTCGGCGCAGCTTTCTATTAGCTGCTCATGCGTTCCTGTAGCTGCAAGATTTCCATTTTCCAACACACAAATCATGTCGGCCGATATAATGGAATGCAATCTATGTGCGATTACGACGACCGTCTTATCTTCGATCAGTTCGGCAATGGCGGCATTCATCTTTTCCTCGTTTTCCGGATCCATAAAAGCCGTCGCTTCGTCCAGCACTATTATCGGTGCATTTTTCAAAATGGCACGAGCAAGTGAAATACGCTGGCGTTCGCCGCCCGAAAGCTGTTTGCCGCCATCACCCGCCATTGTGTGGATTCCAAGCGGAAGTCTTTTCAGGAATTCGCCGCACTGAGCTTTTTCAGCGGCTTTCATTACTTCCTCATCAGTAGCGTTAAGCTTTCCAAGACGTATATTTTCAAGAAGGCTCATATTAAACAAAAACTGCTCCTGCGCCACATAGGAAATCTGATTATTTAAGGCTTCAATACTCATATCCTTTATGTCCTGCCCTCCGATTTTGACAGCGCCCTCCGTTACATCATAAAAATGTACAAGAAGTTTCGCAAGAGTGGATTTTCCACTGCCGGATTCCCCAACGAGGGCAACTAAACTGCCGGATTTGGCTTTCAACGATACCCCATGGAGAATTTCCTCATTTTTATAGGCAAAGCGCACGTTTTCAAATTCGATGGAGTTATCTTTGCCTAAAAATCCTTTCTCAGTCTGTACCAGAGGCGGATGGTTCAGCATTTCTTCAAGGGAATTTATCTTGTAATTAATCTGCGGCAAAGTCGAACCGAAGCTGAGCGCACGCAAAAACAGCGGGCCAATGGAAAACGACATACATAATATCAAGATAAAGTTCGGAAGTGTTGAAAAACCCATGAAAACGAAATATGCGCCAACCGGTAAAGTAAACATTGCGACGCATGGCAAAAAGCTTGAATATAGCGCCATCCACGGCCAACACGCCTTATACCATTTCAGGGTAAAATCCCTATATCCGGTTACGCTGTTTTCAAATCTGTGGTAGGAGTCACCATCACGGTTAAATACCTTTACAACTTCCATGCCGTTGATATATTCAATGATGGTATTATTCATCTTCTTTCCTGCCTCAAAATAGTTGCCCATTTCGCTCATTCCGATTTTGAACATTGCGCCCATAGTCAAAACACCAAAGGGCAATGAGGCGAAGGATAAGAGCGCCAGCTTCCAGTCCACAATAAACATTCCGATAAAAACAAGCAGCGGAACAGCCAAATTCGACAGCCCCTCGGGCAGAGCGTGAGCAAGCAGAAGCTCGATGGTTTCAATATCATCTACAAACATTTTCTTAATTGCACCGTTGCCCAAATCCTGAATAGCGCCAAGCGGCTGTGATTCCAGTTTTCCTTGAAGCGACATGCGCAGATTTTTCAGCGTATGAAACGCCGATAGATGTGAAAGTTCCAGCCCCTTTAGGTAAAAAACTGCATGCAATACGGCGCAAACGGCAATCCCTACAACAAGCATGACAACCGTAACAACGGAAAGCGTTTCGCCCATAAGCAGAGGCCTGATGATTTGAAACGCAAGAAAAAAAGGAATAACCATCATCATTAGCCCGATTGTCATATGTACGACTGCCGAGTACGTTGCCTTTTTGTATTCACCGGCGTATTCCAACACTTTTTTAAACAATACAATCCCTCCATTTTATAAGTTAGATAAGGCTAACTTAAGCCTAAAAAATTATGCTTCTTTACATTTTAAAACTTCATACCAGTCAAAAAGCCTGCAAACAAGCTTAATGTAACTCTTTATCTCCTCCCAGCTAAAGCCGTGGATAAACGGCTCATAGACTGTCGTCCAATATGTGCTGACAAGGACATGCATTTCTTTTTCGCTTATCTGCACCATCGTTAGGCCTCTTCTGTACATTTCCAAATAAAAGGCATATGTTTTTTCAGCCATTTGATTCACCCAATCATGCTGAAAATTGGAGTATCTCGTTCCGGCGGCGCACGTAAGCAGCAAAAAAAAGCCGTCCTTGCAGGCGTAAAGCATTTCGAACCATGAGAGTATCATGCTCTCGTCCATGCTCCATGCCGCCATAAGCTCAGAATCGCTTATATCTTTTTCAGAGGTATTTATTTTTTCGAAAGCGTACTTATTCATCTTTTCAACAGTACCGGAAACAACAGCGGCAAAAAGCTCCTCCTTGCCCTTGTATCTCTTATAAAGCGCGCCTGTGGTGACATCAGCCTTTTCGCAGATTGTTTTAAGTGACGCTTTTTCAAAACCCTGCATAAGAAACTCCTGCTTGGCGCTTTCCAATAGTCGCGGGTTTATGGATTTATCCGGATTTGCCATGTGCTCACCTCCGATAGAGTTAAGATAATTCAATTATCGATAATATGATTATCAATTTATCATACCTTGCTTGCTTTGTCAAGGCGCGAAATTTGCCCTACTACAAATTTATACAAACATCATGGTATTTTATATCGATTCTTATAATAAAAGTAACATTTGATATTTTTCGTAAATAGTATTTTAAAAAAAAGTACTGTGTGATATACTAATAAATAACAAAATACGATCTTTAACTTGATAAATTGTCATAAAGCCAGTCTTTTAGTAAAAAAATTCACAAAAAAAAATTAATAGTATCTAATATGGGCATTCTTTTGGGCATTTTTTGCTTATGTGGTATGTTCTGTATTTGTGCTGAATTAAGGGGTGAAAAAATGAAATATTGGGTTTATCAGAATTTTGGCAGTAAGAAGACTGCCACAATTCACGAAGAAATTTGTAGGTATTGCAACTATGGTCAAGGTTTGACTGATAGCGACACAGATGAGGTTTACGGAAAGTGGCATGGCATCTTTAACAGCTACGAAGAAGCTTTCGCGTTTGCAAAAACTTTGGAGAACTATCAGCCGCATTTTTGTAAAATATGTCAGCCAAATATTTTAACAAACGAAAGAAAAGAAGCACATAAACTATGGGATGAGATAGATTTCATTGAATTACGAAAAATATTCCCAAGGGCTTACATGAAAGGCTCGACCTTGATCCTGCCAAATATTTCATATAGTGTTTTGAAAGAGGAATTTCCTGATTTAACTTCTTACAAATTGCGAAACCATAAACATTTTACAAATGTAAAGTTGGCAGCAGAAGATTTTGATTTTATTGATATTTTAGCTCAGTATCCTGATATTGAAGTCAAAAATGGCATCTTGGATTTTAAAAACATACCATATTCAGACTTCAGAGAAAAATTTCCACATATAACCATTGATATTCTTCGTACAAAATTTAAGGATGTTGTGTTTAAAAATTATCTTGTCGAGACTGAAAATTCTATTAAATTAAGTCATCCTATAAACTACGACTTTATCAAATCTGTTTTTCCAAAAGCAGTTTTAGATAATGGCGTCTTGACTTTACCGGGTATAACTTTTGAAAAATTCAAGGAAAAATTTCCGGATATAACTATGGACGACTTAAAAAGTGAATTCAAAATCGTATACTTTGACCCTCCTAATAAAAATCATAAAAATACCAGAGCAAAAATCCCAAATTTTAAGGCAAGCAAAATCATTTTTGATGATATCAAAAAAGAATTTCCAAACGCTGTTTTAGACAGCAAAAAGTTAATTCTTCCTGAGATATCGTTTGACGATTTTAAAGCTAAATTCCCAAATGTGACTATCGATATTTTAAAATCAAAATTCAAAGATGTGGAATTTAATGCTCCTCTTGCTGAGATAACTGGCGAAACTTCGGACTCTAATCTTAAACTTCCTAATGTTGAACTAAAAAAACCGCAAATTGACGTAAATTTACCAAAGGTCGATATTAAAGCTCCCGAGCTTAATATTTCAGAAAAAAATATCAATATTGATGCGCCGAATGCAGAAATTAAAAATTCAGATGCTAAATTTGAATTGCCTAAGCTTGACATTAAGCTTCCTAAAGTTGATATTTTTAATAAATCATCTGAAATAGAAATAAATCCGCCGGAATTTGATATCAATACAATTGGATTTGACCAAATCAGAGCTGAATTTCCAAACGCTGTTTTAGATAACGGAAAGTTAATTCTGCCTGAGATTTCGTTTTACGATTTTGAAACTAAATTCCCAAATGTGACTCTCGATATCTTAAAATCAAAATATAAAGATGTGGAATTTAATGCTCCTCTTGTTGAGATAAGTGGCGAAACCTCGGATATTAAACTTAAAACACCAAATGTTGAACTAAAAAAACCGGATATTGACGTAAATTTACCAAAGGTCGGTATTAAAGCTCCCGAACTTAATATTTCAGATAAAAATATCAATATTGATGCGCCGAATGCAGAATTTAAAAATTCGGATGCTAAATTTGAATTGCCCAAGCTTGACATCAAGCTTCCTAAAGTTGATATTTTTAATAAATCATCTGAAATGGAAATAAATCCGCCGGAATTTGATATCAATACAATTGGATTTGACCAAATCAGAGCTGAATTTCCGAACGCTGTTTTAGATAACGGAAAATTAATTCTGCCTGAGATTTCGTTTTATGATTTTGAAACCAAATTCCCAAATGTGACTCTCGATATCCTAAAATCAAAATATAAAGATGTGGAATTTAATGCTCCTCTTGTTGAGATAAGTGGCGAAACTCCGGATATTAAGCTTAAAGCTCCTAAAGTTGAACTAAAAAAACCGGATATTGACGTAAATTTACCAAAGGTCGGTATTAAAGCTCCCGAGCTTAATATTTCAGAAAAAAATATAAATATTGATGCTTCTATTTCAGAACAAAAAAGCAAAGATATAAAAATCGGTATGCCTAGTTTGAAAATTGATAAATCAAAAGAAAAACTCACTGATGTTCATACCGATATACCAAATGTTGCTCTTAAAAGCAAGGATATCAAAATTGACTTACCGGACGCGGATATAAATATCGCTAAAGATAATTCCGGCGATATTAGCATTGATGCCCCAAATCTTAGCTTAAAGAGTAAAGATGTAAAAATCGATGCCGTAGATATCGATATAAATTCAGAATCACCAAAAATTGATTTGCCGTATATAGATGCTAAAAAAATCAACTTCGACATGATTAAAAAGGAATTTCCTAATGCAATGTTAAAGGGAGGAAAACTAATCCTTCCGGGCATTACGATGGAAGATTTAAGGGCGAAATTCCCTAATTTATCTATGCGGATTTTGAAGTCGAAATTCAAAAATGTAGAATTTAATGCTCCCGAAACAAAACTCGATAATAATAATTCTAAAGACATAAAAATCGAAAAACCGAATATTTCTTTAGAGAGCAAGAATGAAGAAATTGCGGTTTCTGATTTTGCAGACAGCAGTTTTGGTTTTGACCAAATAAAAAAAGAATTTCCAAACGCTGTACTTAAAGGCGGAAAATTAATTCTGCCGGGCATTACATTCGAGGCTTTAAAGTCAAAATTTCCAAATTTGTCTATGAATATTTTGAAATCAAAATTTAAGGAAATTGAATTTAATGCTCCGATCGAAAATTCTACTGTTAATGAAACCGACTCCTTGACTTTCGAAGATTTGAAGCTATTATTTCCAAATATCAGAATGGAAAATGATGTGCTTTACCTTCCGGGACTGACTTTCAGCGATTTAAAAGCGAAAATCCCGGGTCTAAAAGTAGATGCGTTTAAATCAAAATTTAAAAACGTTGTGTACAATGCGCCTATATACGATTTTGATACGCTGAAAGCTAAGTTTCCGAACATCATGCTGGAAAATGGCAGACTCTTGTTACCTGATTTGGGATTTGAAGACCTGAAGAAAAAATTCCCGAACATAACAATGAACGCATTGAAAGAAAACTTTTCGGATATTGTATTTTTTTATAAAAATAAATCCAGCAAATGGTGGATTCTCGGATTGATAGCATTGGCGGCGCTTATTCTTCTTTTACTCTTACTTAAATCCTGCAATCCATCTGCCACAACAACCGCGCCTTCTTCTTCGCCGTCCAATACGGCCAACGCAGAAGATTCCGCTATTGACTTCGAAAAAATTAAAGCGGCTTTCCCTAGCGCTACTTTCGAAGGCGGTAAACTTTTATTGCCGGATGTAACAGAAAAAGAATTTATGGCTAAATTCCCGAATCTGGATACTAATGATTTGAAAGCGAAGTTTCCGGAAATAAGTTTTAAATCTCCTACGATTACATTCGACGATATAAAAGCTAAGTTCCCTAATGCTTCTTTGGCTGGAAATAAGCTCTCATTACCGGGAGTTACAGCTGACGATTTTAAAGCCAAATTTCCAAACGTTACTTTAGACGAGCTTAAAACAGCATTCCCGGGATTTGAGTTTGAAACCTCCGGAAATCTTCCTAGCTTCGACGAAATTAAGGCCGCATTCCCTAATGCTGTTTTGGATGGAAATAAATTATCTTTGCCGGGCGTGAGCGCTGAAGATTTCGCCGCTAAATTCCCGAATGTTTCGCTTGATGATTTGAAATCGAAGTATCCTGATTTCAAATTCGATACTGCTTCTAATTTGCCTAGCTTCGACGAAATTAAAGCAGCTTTCCCTGATGCTACTTTAGACGGAAATAAATTATCTTTGCCGGGCGTGAGCGCAGAAGATTTCGCCGCTAAATTCCCGAATGTGACATTGGCTGATTTGAAATCACAATATCCTGATTTCGAATTCGAGACAGCTTCTAATTTGCCTAGCTTCGACGAAATTAAAGCCGCTTTCCCTAACGCTACTTTGGACGGAAATAAATTAACATTGCCGGGCGTGAGCGCAGAAGATTTTGCGGCTAAATTCCCGAATGTGACATTAGCTGATTTGAAAGCTCAATATCCTGATTTTGAATTCGAGACATCTTCTAATCTGCCTAGCTTCGACGAAATTAAAGCGGCGTTTCCAAGCGCTACTTTAGACGGAAATAAATTAACGCTTCCGGGTGTAAGCTCTGAAGATTTCGCCGTTAAATTCCCGAATGTTACGCTTGAGGATTTGAAAGCTCAATATCCTGATTTTGAATTCGAGGTAGATTCGAATGCACCTAGTTTTGACGAAATCAAAGCCGCATTCCCTGACGCTAAATTGGAAGGAAATACTTTGACTTTACCGGGCGTAAGCGCAGAAGACTTTTCGGCTAAATTCCCGAATGTTACGCTTGATGATTTAAGATCGAGATATCCTGATTTTGAATTTGAATCAGAACCTCAAAAGCTTACATTTGAAGAAATTAAAGCGGCTTTTCCTAATGCTACTTTGGAAAACGGCAAGCTTATTCTTCCTGATATTACTTTCGAAGATTTTAAACAAAAATTCCCGAATATCAGTGATTTGGATGCCTTAAAGGAAATTTATCCGGATGTTGAATTTACAAAAACTCCTGAAGAAGATTCGGTTGCCGGTACGTATAAAACTACTGCCAATCTCCATATCAGACCGGATACAAATGTCAACGGAACACCTTATGCTGTTATGCCGAAAGACTCGGTTATCAAAGTTACCGGAGAAGCCGAAAAAGGAAGCAAATGGTATAAAGCGATTTATAAAAACTTCAACGGTTTTGTTTACAAAGATTTTCTGGAAAGATTACCAGATTAATAAAAAATGAAATTTTAAGTAGAAACGGCGCTCTGCGCCGTTTCATGTTTTTAAAGTTCATTTGCTGCAATCTTGAAAGATTCAAGTTTATTTTTCTTATATTCAAAAAAGTTCCCATTATCCAAAGCGTTTCTGATTTCTTCCATCATTTTATTAAAGAAATACAAATTATGCAAAACACAAAGCCGCATTGCAAGCATTTCTTTCGCCTTGAACAAATGTCTGATATAAGCTCTTGAATATGTTTTGCATACCGGACAATCGCAAGTATTATCTATCGGCGAATCGTCGAGTTGATATTTAAAATTCGTTAAATTCAATTTTCCTATATTCGTATAAACATTTGCGTGGCGGCCGTTTCGCGCAGGCAAAACGCAATCAAAAAAATCCACTCCTCGTGCAACTGCTTCTAAAATATTTTCCGGAGTTCCGACACCCATTAAATACGTTGGTTTATCTTGCGGCAAATATGGAACGACTTTATCCAATACATAATACATTTCCTCGTGCGTTTCCCCGACAGCCAATCCTCCAACCGCATAACCGTCCAAATTCATTTCAGAAATCCGCTTTGCATGTTCGATTCTGATATCTTCAAAAATTCCGCCTTGGTTTATTCCAAAAAGCAATTGATTTTTATTTATCGTGTCGTCTCGTTTATTCATTTCATCCATTTTTACTTTGCAACGTTTTAGCCATCGCGTCGTACGGTCAACGGAATCTACCATATATTTTCTTTCTGCCAAAGAAGGCGGACATTCATCAAAAGCCATCGCAATTGTTGAAGCAAGATTTGATTGAATTTGTATACTTTCTTCGGGCCCCATAAAAATTTTCGAACCATCAATATGCGACGAAAAATAAACGCCCTCTTCTTTTATTTTTCTGAATGAAGCCAAAGAAAAAACCTGAAATCCGCCTGAATCAGTCAGTATAGGTTTGTCCCAGACCATGAATTTATGCAAACCGCCGAGTTTTTTAATTATCTCGTCGCCGGGCCGAAGATGAAGATGATAGGTATTTGACAATTCTATCTGTGTATTTATGTCATGCAAATCTTGAGAAGAAACCGCACCTTTTATACATGCCTGTGTTCCGACATTCATAAATACAGGTGTTTCGACTACTCCATGCACCGTGGTTAGTTTCCCCCGTTTTGCAGCGCCTTCGGTTTTTAACAAATTATACATTTTATATTCCTCACTTTAATTTGTACTATTTTCAATATAAAGGATAGAAAAAAATATTTCATTTCGCGCTAGAAACATTGCGCGAAACGCTCCGCTGTGAAAAATTTTTTTCTACTTATCAAAATGAAAATAGTATTATTTAAAAATTTGTGATTTGTTGTTATAATTAACTTGAATAGTATAACACATCTCTCTTACTTATTTATACAGGAGTTTTTTAGGGATGATTTATGCACGTATTTCGCTTATACTATAAAAATTAGAGGTTTGAGTTTTTAACGACAATACATTTTTTTCACGATACTTATGCTATTTATACTATTTTCAATATAAAGGATAGAAAAAAATATTTCATTTCGCGCTTGAAGCATTGCGTGAAACGCTCCGCTGTGAAAATTTTTTTCTACTTATCAAAATGAAAATAGTATAAACAAGAAAAATCAACCCTCAGAATCAAATTTTTAGCATTATCATTATGCTATATTGTATCGAGGAGTTAAAAAATGAATAAAATTCTTATATTAATCGCAGGTGCGCCGGCCACCGGCAAAACCTCGCTTTCCGAATATCTTACAAGAGAATTAAAAATTGTCTGTTTAAACAAAGACCATATTAAAGAGGTCCTAGTTGATATGCTTGGCTATAAAAATCGTGATGAAAATAAAAGGCTTAGCGAAACAACATTTTTTGTGATAAAATATGTAGCAGAACGTGCTATGATAATTGGAGAATCGATTATCATAGAGAGCAATTTCCGTGTGAACGAAGAGGAATATTTATTGAACTTAATCTCAAAATATAATTATATACCAATCACCGTTTTTTTATCTGCCGATCCCAGAACTTTACATAAGCGTTATTTGGACAGAGAACATTCCGGCAGCCGCCATCATGCGCATTTATCTGCGGATTTAACTGATTTTAAAGATTTCAAAGAAGTAATAGAACCTCAAATAAACTTTGATATCGGCGGCAAACGAATTATCCTTGACACAAACGAATTAAATAATATAAACTATCAATCTATTCTAAAAGAAATCAAAGAATATATTGAAAAAATGGAGAATGAAAATGAATTTTAATTTAATAGCCACAACAACATTTGGATTGGAAGCAATTGTTAAACGTGAAGCCACAAGGCTTGGTTTTGAAAATATAAAAGTTCTGGATGGACGTGTGGATTTTACCGGAGATGAAAGCACAATCGCTAAAGCAAATCTCTGGCTGCGCTGTTCGGAAAGAGTTCTTATAAATGTCGGCGAATTTCATGCTTATACTTTTGATGAATTATTCGAAAAAACCAAAGCTCTGCCTTGGGGCGATTTTATTCCGGTAGACGGAAAATTTACCGTAACCGGAAAATCCGTCCGCTCAGGCTTATTCAGCGTTTCCGATTGTCAAGCAATCGTCAAAAAAGCCGTAGTCGAAAAAATGAAAGCAAAATATAAACTTGATTGGTTTGAAGAAACAGGCGCAGAATACAAAATTCAAGTCGGGCTTTTAAAAGATTATGTAACCTTGACTATCGACACTACCGGCCCGGGCTTGCATAAGCGCGGTTATCGTGATACCTCGATGCAAGCGCCTTTGAAAGAAACTTTAGCGGCCGCTCTTGTTGATTTATCTTATTATAAAAAAGACAAAATTTTAGTCGACCCGCTTTGCGGTTCCGGCACTATTCCAATCGAAGCGGCTTTGATGGCGAAAAATATTGCGCCAGGGCTTAATAGAAAATTTGTCTCCGAAGAATGGGAAATGATTCCTGAAAAAATTTGGGAAGATGCAAGAACCGAGGCAAAAGATTTAATTGATAAAGAAGCAAAACTTCAAATTTTCGGTTCTGATATCGACCAAAGAGCAATCGAAATAGCTGAATTCAACGCAAGAAAAGCAAGAGTTTCGGATTCTGTGAAATTCGAGGTCAGACAAATGAAAGATTTAAAACTAAACGGAGATTTTGGCGTGATTATCTGCAATCCGCCGTACGGTGAGCGGCTTGGCACAATCAAAGAAGCCGAAATGATTTATCGTGATATGGGTGTTGCTTTTAATCAAAATCCGACGTGGAGCGTTTATGTAATTACATCATATGAAGATTTTGAAAAATTATTCGGCCGCAAAGCTGACGCAAAACGTAAGCTTTTTAACGGTATGATAAAAACAGATTATTATCAATTTTACGGAGCAAAACCTCCAAAAACACCAAAGCCATGATTATAATTTGAAATCCATATTTCATTTATTTTGAATTTTTGAAATATAAAGAAATTTGTTTTATTTTGAATTTTTTTATCTGTTATTGAATATATTTAAATTTATGTTATAATATTATTACACTATTTTCAATATAAAGGATAGAAAAAAAATATTTCATTTCGCGCTAGAAACATTGCGCGAAACGCTCCGCTGTGAAAAATTTTTTTCTACTTATCAAAATGAAAATATTATTACATAATCTAATGCAAAATATAAAAAATACTTTTTAGAAAAATATAGGGGGAAAATAAAATGAAAAAATTTAATCTCAAGCCTTTTGCAATCGGTTTCTTTTTGGGAACTCTCGGCATTACAAGCGTTTTCGCGGCAAGCGGTCTGAAATCGGCTCGGCTCAGTACCGCTAAAATCTTTTATAACGACAAGGAAATGAAACTTACAAATCCTTTGATATCTGTTATTAAAGATAATGACCCAAATGCCCATACATACATGCCTTTGCGGGAGATTTTAGAGAACTTAAGTTTTGATGTAGTTTGGAATTCCAAAGATTCCTCTATCACTTTAGTTGACAAAACACCTGCAAAAGCTGAATTTGATCCAAAAACAAACGCGTTAGATTTTTTCAAAAAATACTTGAAAATTGATTTATCCGGAAAAGACAGTATAATTGACTACGAATATTATCCAAAATCCGATTTGTATTACACTAATATGCTGGGAGTCAAATGGGAAGATGAAGACGCTCATTACTACGCAAACATGGAACTTGACGGAGATATTGTAGACTTTGGTATTTACTATTTAGATGATACTACGGATATAAAATTAATTGAACTTGAAGAAGCAAAAAACATTGCGAATAAATTTATTACTGATAACAATTTAGTTAAGACATATGGAAAACTTACTTATCTGGGTGAATGCACTATCGGCCCGGAAGGCACTGATATTATTTACAGCCTTGACGGAAATAAATCCTTAAAAATTTATGTAAACTCTTCGAGAGAATCTGTTATCGGTTTTTCGATTGTAAGCCTGCAAGACGGTAAAGATTCTATCGAAAATGGTAATTACAGAGAAACAGGCGTGTTTGGCTGATATTTATTGATTTAAAAAGGAGAGCTAATGAATGGCTATTTTACTTGCCTCTATACTTGATGCCGATTGGCTGAAACTAACAGAAGAAATTCAAGCAGTTGATTCTGCCGGAATCGATGGCTTTAGTATCGATATTATGGACGGAAATTTTGTTCCGCGTATAACTTTTGGACCGCATATAGTTTCGCAAATCAGAAATATTACCGACCTTCCTATCGAAGCTCATTTGATGATTGCGAATCCTGACGAGCAGATAAAAAATTATTGTGATGCAGGCGCAGACCAAATATTATTTCATTTGGAAGCTTCAAAAAATCCTGTCGCTATGATAGATTATATTCATTCCAGAGGATTGCTTGCCGGTTTGGCGATATTAATCGAAACCGATTTGGATGCTGTTTCTGATGAAATTTTGGAAAAAATCGACGCTTTGAATCTTATGGCGGTTCGGGTTGGTTACGGCGGACAAAAACCTGCGGAAAATACAATCGAGCGAATTATTGCTCTGCGTGAGCGTGCAAAAATTTTGAATCCTAACCTTGTAATAGAAATCGATGGCGGTATGAAACAGGATAATTGCGGAAATTACGTAAACGCCGGAGCGGACATAATCGTTATCGGTACCGGAATATATAAGGCTTCCGATTATTCCGAGGCTATCGCCGCCGCTAAAGCCAACATGAATTTCGATGCTTCGCTCTCCAAAAAAAGGCTTAACTCGTTTTTATCCACTCCAAGCGTAAAGCTGATTGATGATTCCGAAAGGCGCAGTAGACTGGATATAATGCGGCAAGAAATGGGCATTTCCAAAACTTCTTGGAATCCTTTAGAATCAAAAAGATAAATTTTCGCAATAAATAAATCATGACATTCGCTTTTTTAGCCTTTGTCATGATTTTTTATTATTTTTTATAATTTATACGAAATATTCGCCGCGAATTTTCCCAATTTTCCAAGCGGAATTATAGAGGATAGAATTTCTGTAAATTTCCCGAATTTGCGGTAAAAAAGATTAAATAATAAATACGGAATCCATTGTTTTTTACACAAAGGCAGACGCTTCAAAATATTTCTAAATGAATATAATTCTTTGTAGAAATTAATATATCCTTCATATAATTCCGTAGCGGACATTTTTTCCGGCTGATAAACAACATGCGCCGTATTATATTTCGAGAAATCATTATCAATTATTTTTCCGCTACTTTTCATATCCTCAAAAAGTCTTGTTCCGGGGTACGGAGTTAAAATATGCGCCGTCACTGTCTCAATCTTATTTTCGATAACCCATTTCAGAGTATTTTCAAATACATTTTTATCATCGTCTGGCAAGCCGAAAACCAGCGATGCGTTTACAATAATTCCTCTTTTGTGGATTTCGGAAATAAGCTTATTGTATTTTTCGATATTGTTTTGAGTTTTATGTACAGATTTCAACGAAATTTCATTTATTGTTTCGAAACCGATAAAAAGACTTTGGCAACCGCTTTCCTTCATCAAATCCAATAAATCCGGCATATTTACAATATTACTTGAAACAGCGGCATTCCATTTTAAATTCTTATATTTTATTCTATTTAAAAATTCTCGTGTCCAATCCGGATTCCCGATAAAATTATCATCTATAAACATAATATGTTTTGTTTTTAGTTTTTTGATTTCTTCTAAAATATCTTCGATTGGTCGTGAAATATATTTTGTAGAATTTTGGCTGCTGTTATAACAAAAATCGCATTTGAACGGACAGCCTCTGCTTGTGGAAATAATATTGCAATACAGATATTTTCTGTAGTCGATAGCATCATAATTCGGAGAAACTATTTTTGTATCTTCCTTTTGCGAATAAATTTTTTTCAGCTTTCCGTTTTCGGCATCCAAAAGCAATTCATTCCAATACGCTTCCGCCATGCCTATGCAAATCGAATCAAAATATCTCTCCGCTGTTTTTGGAGCGCAAGTAATATGAATCCCACCGGCGACAACCATTTTTCCTTTTTTTCTGAATATTTTAGAAATCGCCGCCGCACGCGGCAAAGCATCAACTGTCACAGTTATTGCAACTAAATCCGCATCCATATTAAAATCTATTTTATCGACGTTTTCGTTTATAATTGTGAGATTGTGTTTTTTGTCTGTCAAACTTGAAAGCGTTAAAAGCGCCAAAGAAGGTGCCATTCTTGTTTTAAGCCTTGTGTCCATCGGTCTTAATTTCATTTTCGGCTGAATCAATAAAATATTCATTCATCATACCTCTTTATTTTTTGAAAAAAGAACTGCCTTGTTTGGAAATACAAGGGCAGTTCGTAGAATTATATATAAAATTTTTGTTCGTCAAAATATTTCTGCGCATTCAAAACGTCATTTAAAATTTGTTTTTTCAGTTGTTCTATATTTATAAATTTCATCTCGTCACGTAATTTTCTATAAAAATACACGACAATTTCTTTATCATAAATATTCTCATCAAAGTCAAAAATATATGTTTCTATAGTACGTTTATCTCCGTTTAAAGTGGGATTTTCTCCGATATTAGTAACGGATTTATAAAGTTTACCGCTATATAATGTTCTTGTGGCGTAAATTCCGTCATTCGGAAGAAGTTTTTCTTCATCAGCAATTATATTAGCCGTAGGAAAATTCAACTTTCGCCCGATTTGCTTCCCCATAACTACTTTTTCTTTTATAAAATACGGCCTGCCCATTGCCTCTTCCGCTTTTTCAAATTCGGAAGATAAAATCCATTTTCGCAGATTCGAGCTGCTTATTTTTTCGTAACCGAGATTTAAATGGGATTTAATTATTAATTTCACATTGTGTTTAGCGCATAACATTTTTAAAATTTCTATATTTCCGGATTTATTTTTTCCAAAAAGATAGCCTTCTCCGACAACTAAAATTTTGCAATTCAGCATTTTCAAGAGAAATCTCTCAAAAAACTCTTCGGGAGAAAGTTCGGAAAAGCTTTTTTCAAAAGGATATTCTATAAAATAATCCAGTCCTAGGCTAGTTAATAGATATCTTTTTTCTTCGCTGGTTATGATAAACTTTATAGTTTCTGAATTAAGAATTTTTCTGGGGTGTGGGTAAAACGAAAAAACAAGAGATTTTAAATTTTCATTTTTAGCCAGAATTATCGTTTCTTCAATAAGCTTTTGATGACCTTTATGGAGTCCGTCAAAATTTCCCACACACACAACAGAATTTTTTATATCAATAAAATTGGCATCATTTATGTAAACCATCTGACTATTCCTTTCAAAGAGCTTAAACAAAGCGGACGATTCAGCGTTATCATACTATTTCCCTATTAAAGAATAGAAATAGTATCAATTGATACTATACAACATTGTAACAGGTTTAATAAAGTCATCTTCCTTAATATAAATACCAATCAAATCATTATTGCAATCATATATTAATATTTTTTCATCTTCCGAAATTAAATTGCCCTCAGCAATATAATTCAGCGAAACTTTATTGCCGTTTAATAAATATTTTTGGGCGGAACTCATGGCTGAGTAAGATTTAAAATTTAATGCTTTGTCAATTGGGATTAGAATTTTATCCAATTCATCATTATCGAGATAATCAGAAAATTCATCCAAAGTAATTGCGCCGCTCAGCAAAAAATCCCCTGACATAGTTCGGGTTAAATCACCCATCACAGCACCGACACCTAATTTTTCGCCGATATCCGCACATAAAGAACGAATATATGTACCTTTAGAACAGAGAATATCAAGCTTTATATTATTTTCGGAAATAGATTCCAAAATATCTATACTGTAAATAGTAACGTCTCGTTCTTTGCGCTCGATTTCGATTCCGTTTCTGGCAAGTTCGTAAAGCTTTTTGCCGCCGATCTTGATTGCCGAATACATAGGCGGAATTTGTTTAATCTCGCCGACAAATAAATCTAAAATTTCTTTTAGCTGCGGCAAAGGAACGGACGCTTTTTCTTCTGTCAAAATATTTCCGTCGATGTCTAAAGTGTCCGTTCGGATACCCAAAATCAAGTTCGCCGTATATCGTTTTTTTTCGGCTTGAATATAGTCCGAAATTTTTGTCGCCTTTCCGATACAGATTGGCAAAACGCCTTCTGCATTCGGGTCGAGCGTTCCGGTATGGCCGGTTTTTATTCTTTTCATTTTTTTTCTGACTATATTCACCACATCATGAGATGTATAGCCTTTTTCTTTATAAATATTAATTACACCGTTCAACATTTTTAATTTCATCTCGAATTTTAGTTTTAATTATATTATAAACTTCGTCTTTATTTCCATCAATAGAGCATCCGGAAGCTCTGGTATGCCCGCCGCCTCCGTAATTTTTCGCCAATTCGCTGACATCGATAATGCTTGAACGCAAGCTGACTTTAAATTTATTTTTTTCAGTTTCATAAATAAAAACGCCTGTGTGAATATTTTCAATTTTCATTATAAAACTTATTATAAACTCCAAATCACTGCGGTTTACGTTTAATTCACGCATTTCGTCGAGCGTAAAAAAAGAATAAGCGGTATTATAATCTTTATCAATAATAATATTCTGAATACCTCGCCCAACAGACACAATTTCCTGAAAAGTATAAGTATTCAAAATCGTAGTATAAATTAAATAGTGGTCTATTCCAAGCTCCATCAATTTTGCGGCAATACGCATGGTCTCGTGCGAAGTATTATTGAAACGAAGACCGCCTGTATCAAAAATAATACCTGCGTAAATCGCCGCGGCTATATCTTTATTAAAATTGATCGAGTTTGCAAAAAGTTTATAAACTAATTCGGAGGTTGAGGAAATTTCGGCCTCAACATAATTATAATCCGCAAATAACTCATTGCTGATATGATGGTCGATATTTATTCTTAATTTTGCTTTTTCGAAAAGCTCCGCGGCTGTTTCCGGAAAGCGGTCTTTGCTCGCGCAATCCAACGAAATAAATAAATCCGCCTTAATACTTCCGTCTCCGCTATAAATATTTTCCGCACCCGGAATAATATCGTATCTTGTAGTATATTCCTCCAAAATCACTTTTGGATTTTTGCCTATTTGCTTCAAAATCATTGAAAGTGCTAAGCACGAACCAACAGCATCGCCATCGGGTTTTACATGGCCTACAATCACAATATCATCATATGAACTAATTAAATCCAACAAATTGTCCATATCCTTAATCCTCTTTAATGCTATTCTTTTTGGCTTCTTCAAGTAATTTCGTAATTTTTTCGCTGTGATCCAAAGAATCGTCAATAATAAAAGTAAGTTCCGGCGTGTTTCTTAAATTCAACCTCGAAGCTAAAAGTTTCCGAATATATCCGTTTGCGCTTTTCAAAGCATTTAGGGTATCCTCTTTAACTTTAGCGTCTCCAAATACCGATACATATATTTTGCAGTATTTCAAATCGGAAGATGTTTTTACATTAACGACGGTTGTCATAACTCCTATTCTTGGGTCGGATAATTCTGACCTTATAATATTAGCAGTTTCACGCAAAATCTCGTCGTTTATTCTTAAAATTCTATTTCCCATTAATTTAATTCTCCTAAAACTTCTTATATCTTGTATTTTGATCCGATTACAAGGATTTATACGGTTTTGAAAAGAAGCATCATTTTTCTAGCGCGGTATTTCCTCCATAACGTAGGCTTCTACAACATCGCCCTCTTTTACGTCGTTGTATTTTGTAAACAATAATCCGCATTCGTATCCGGCGTTTACTTCTTTTACATCGTCTTTAAAACGTTTCAAAGTATCGAGAGTTCCTTCATAAACAACGATATGGTCTCTCAAAATCCGAACCTTTGAGTTTCTGAAAATCTTACCGTCTGTCACATAAGAGCCTGCAATATTTCCGATATTAGAAGCCTTGAAAATCTGCCTGATTTCGGCATGGCCAGTGATTTTTTCCTGATAAATCGGGTCAAGCATACCTTTTATAGCCGCTTGAATATCTTCTATTGCCCCATAAATAACACGATAAAGTCTTATATCAACTTTTTCTTCTTCGGCGATTTTTTTCGCGGAATTATCCGGTCGTACATTGAAACCAATAATAATTGCGTTTGAAGCCGAAGCAAGCATAACGTCAGATTCGGTTATCGCTCCGACACCGCCGTGAATTGCTCTGATTCGTACTTCTTCTGTAGACAAACGCTCCAAGCTTGCTTTTACCGCTTCCACAGAACCTTGAACATCAGCTTTTACAACTAAATTTAAATCTTTTACATTGCCTTGCTTAATTTGCGTAAATAAATCATCCAAAGAAATTTTCTGCGTGGTATCTTTAAGCATGTCAATTCTGCCTTTTTTAACAATGGATTCGGCAATTTGTCTGGCTTGCTTGTCAGAATTTGTAACATATAGCAAATCACCGGCAAACGGCACTTCTGACAAACCAAGAATCTCTACCGGAATCGAAGGACCGGCTTTTTTAACATTTCGCCCTTTATCGTCCATCATTGCACGAACCTTTCCGTACGCTGTTCCCACAACAACAGAATCTCCGACTTTTAAAGTTCCCTCTTGTACCAAAACAGTCGCTACCGAACCGCGCCCTTTATCCAAAAGCGCTTCAATAACGGTTCCTTTGGCGTTTTTGTTCGGATTAACCCGCAGCTCTTTCATTTCGGAAACTATGATAATCATTTCCAAAAGATTGTCAATACCTTCTTTGGTTTGAGCCGAAACCGGAACACAAATAGTTTCGCCGCCCCAATCTTCCGTAACAAGACCGTATTCAACAAGTTCCTGTTTTACTCTGTCCGGATTGGCGCTCGGTTTATCAATTTTATTTATCGCAACAATAATATCTATTCCGGCGGCCTTTGCGTGGTTTATCGCCTCAATGGTCTGCGGCATTACGCCGTCGTCTGCGGCAACTACCAAAACCGCGATATCCGTAACTTGCGCTCCGCGCATACGCATAGCAGTGAACGCCTCGTGCCCGGGTGTATCCAAAAATGTTATTGGTTTTCCGTCAATAGAAACCGTATAAGCACCAATATGCTGAGTTATTCCGCCTGCTTCCGATGATGCTACTTTTGCTTTTCTTATGCTGTCCAAAAGTGAAGTTTTACCGTGGTCAACATGCCCCATTACTACAACAATCGGCGGTCTTTCTTTTTTGTCTTCATCTTTATCGATATCATTTCCGAATGTCAATTCTAGGATATCGATTTCTTCTTCCGGTTTTTCTTCTTCTACAAGAAAACCAAATTCCAGAGCCACGCCGGACGCTGTTTCAAAATCTATTTCTTGATTTAATCCCGCCATAATTCCCATTTTCATAAGATGTTTAATTAATTGGTTTGCCGGTTTATTAATTTTGTCAGCAAAAGCTTTTACAGATATTTTTTCGGCAATTTCAATTACTTTTATTTCTTCTTCGGCAGGTTTAACATTTTCAGATTTCTGAGAAGTTTTAGGCAATTTTTCGTGAGTCAAAAAATGTTTATTTTCTTTATCTGTATTTTTTAATTGCTCTTTTTTATTTTTTATCTCGGCTTGAATTGTCTTTTCTTTAAAATTTCTGGAATCTTTTTTTTGTTCGGAGCCGGCAGCAGGTCGATTGTCTTTCTTTTGGTCATTTCGAGTAAAACCGCGGTTATCTTTTTTGTTATCGAAATCTTTATTTCTAAAATCCGGTTTAGCGTCTTTATTAAAAACTCTGCCGTCTTTGTTTACATTGCCGTCTTTGTTATAAGGCGGTCTGTTTTGGTTGCCGTCTCTGTTGTACGGCGGTCTGCTTTGGTTACCGTCTCTGTTATAAGGCGGTCTGCTTTGGTTGCCGTCTCTGTTGTAAGGCGGTCTGCTTTGGTTGCCGTCTTTGTTGTACGGCGGTCTGCTTTGATTGCCGTCTTTGTTGTACGGCGGTCTGCTTTGGTTGCCGTCTCTGTTGTAAGGAGGTCTGTTTTGATTGCCGTCTTTGTTGTATGGAGGTCTGTTTTGGTTGCCGTCTTTGTTATAAGGCGGTCTGTTGCGATTATCATTGTTATTATACGTACGATTTTCATTATTATACGGACGGTTATTTCTGTTTTCATCTCCCGTTTCTTTATTGTAAGGGCGATTTTCATTATTACGGTTTTGGTTTGGATTAGGGTTTCTGTTAAATTTTCTTTGGTCGTTATTATTATATGGTTTTTTATTTTCGTCTTGATTACTAGCTGTATCAGCTTTAGTATTTTCGATTGTATTATTCTGCTTTTGAGTCTCTTTCGTAACTGTGTTATCTTTTTTTTCTTCCAGCAAAGAGCCACTCTCTTTCTTATTATTAGATTTATTTATATATTCAAATATTTTCTTTTGCTCATTTTCTTCAACAGTCGCCATATGGTTTTTCACCGAAATACCGATTTGCGAAAATTTTTCAATAAGTTCTTTATTGTTTACATTTAATTGCTTGGCAATTTCATACACACGTACTTTTGGCAATAAAATGCACCTCCTTGTTTAACTATCCGGCATTTTCCGAATTTTATTCTGGCCAAAGTCAATCGGCTCATCTATTAAATTTAATATTTTATCCGCAAAGTTTTTATCCAAAACCGCGAATGATGTACGGTTAATTTTTCCGATCGCCGCGTTAATTTCGTCGCGTTCGCCGAAAATAATGCATTTTTTCTTATAATAAAAGCATTTGTTTATAAATTTATTTTTGGTGTTGTCAGATGCCTCTGTACAAACTATGATCAATTCCGCCTCGTTTTTTTTCAAGGCATTTTCACAATTAGATTCGCCTGTTACCAATTTTCCAGCTTTTTGGCATAGGCTGAATAATGATTTAATTTTTCTGTCCATTTAATTTTTCCAATTCCTCGTTAAATCTATCATAAAGTTCTTTCGGCACAGCTTGTTTAAAAGAGCGTTCCAGTCCTTTTGATTTTTGGGCTTTTTTCAAACATTCGGGATTAGGACAAATATACGCCCCTCTGCCGGATTTTTTACCCGTAAAATCAATATCAAAATTTCCTTCCGGATCTTTTATAATTCTTACCATTTCTCTTTTATTTTTCATCTCCTGACATCCGGTACATTTTCTAAACGGGATTTTTTTTTGCATAAAGAGACCCCTTTCAAAAGCACATGTTCCATCCAAAACCGGCGAAAGTTCTAGTTAAGTCCTTCTTCTTCAAAATAATTATCGTCTTTCGCCAAATCCAAAATTTTATCCAGCTCATCAATGAAATTAGTCGTTTTCGCTTGGTTTTCGGATTTTATATCTATTTTCCAGCCAGTCAGTTTCGCCGCTAATCTTGCATTTTGACCTTCTTTTCCGATTGCTAACGAAAGCTGATGATTCGGCACGACGATTTTTGCAGACTGCTCAAGTATATTTAACTCTACGGCTATAACTTTACTAGGACTAAGAGATGCCTTTATAAATTCTTCCGGTGACTCGCTGTAATTAATAATATCTATTTTTTCGCCTTTCAGCTCATTCACAATTGCATTTACGCGGTGTCCGTTCGGTCCTACGCAAGCGCCGACAGCGTCAACATCAGGATTTTTCGAATAAACAGCGATTTTTGTGCGGCTTCCCGCTTCTCTCGAAATAGATTTTATTTCAACAATTCCATCTCTGACTTCCGGCACTTCCAGCTCGAATAATCTTTTAACCAAATCGGGATGTGTTCTCGAAACATTGATTTGCGGACCTTTTGTTGTTTGTTTAACTTCCAAAACATAAACACGGATTCTGTCATTCATATTGTATTCTTCTTTGACAACCTGCTCTGTTTGCGAAAGCACAGCCTCTATTTTTCCTAAGCCGATTATTACATTTTTTCTGTCTTTTCTTTGGATTGTGCCAAAAACAATTTCTTTTTCCTTTGTTATGAATTCGCTAAACAAAATGTCTCTTTCTGCTTCACGCACTTTTTGAACAACAACCTGCTTTGCGGTTTGGGCGGCAATCCGTCCGAAATTACGCGGCGTTACAACAATATCAACGATATCCCCGATTTCATAATCAGGCAAAATTGTTCTGGCTTCTTCCAAAGTCATTTCGAGCATTGGGTCTGTGATTTCTTCAACAATTTCTTTTTGGGCAAAAACCTGAACATTTCCCGAATCTCTGTCGATAAAAACTTTTATATTCTGGCTGGTACCGAAGTTCTTTTTACAAGCGGAAACAAGAGAAGTTTCAACAGCTTCCAAAATTATTTCCTTACTGATTCCTTTCTCTTTTTCCAATTGGTTGAGAGCATCAATAAATTCCTTATTATTGTGCATTTCTAATTATCCTCCTAACATTACGCGTGAGCGCCGTAATTCGCTCTGTTTGATCAAAAAAATATCCCATTAAAAAATAACTGCAAGTCTGCAAGATGCAATATCTTTTTTATCAAAACTTAAAATCTCTCCATCAGATTTTATTGAAATAATATTTTCTTTAAGTCCAATCAATTCGCCGCTGAATTCCTTTTTTTTGTTAATCGGCTTATAAAGTTTTATATCTACTTGTTTTCCTGCGTATTCTGTAAAATCCGAATCCTTTTTCAATTGCCTGTCTATTCCGGGAGAAGATACTTCAAGTATATATGCATGCTCAATCGGATCTTTTTCATCCAAAAGCTTATTAACAAATTTTGTAACAATTTCGCAATCGTTAATGCTAACCGGCTTATCTTTTTCTATATTGTCAATAAAAACACGTAAATACCAGTTCGGGCCTTCTTTTATATATTCGATATCATATAATTTGAAATTATTTTCAGCCAAAAATTCAGAAATATTTTTTTCGATAAAGGCAGTAATCTGTTTTGCGTTCATAAGAATTTCCTTTCTGAAAGATTCCTTACAATAGATAAGAGTGGGCGCGAACCCACTCTTTTAAGTAATTATATTAATAATACCACTGAAATCTTAATTTTACAAGTCTTTAAGTTAAAATCAGACGATTTTTTTGGATTTTACAAAAAATATTCTTTTAAATCAAAAAATCCATCATTGGGTCGATTGCGTTTGCGGCATCCATTCCGCAATTTCGTGAAGAGAAATATACACAGGCTCTGCAATTCGGCGCGCTGTTTTTACTTTGGTATTTTGTAAAAATATCATTTTCAATCGATTTAAAATTACTGCAAGATTTCGTTTTGCTGTATCCGCTCATATTCATATCCTCCAATTTCACATTGAACAATAATAATTTCTTTTAATATTATTTTGGACAGAAAATGATTTTTTATACAGGATTATAAAATAAAAAAAGAAGCCCGCGAAAACGGACTCCGTAATATTTTATTCTAAATAATCTTTTAATTTTTTAGACCTGCTTGGATGTCTGAGTTTTCTGAGAGCTTTCGCTTCAATTTGTCTTATGCGCTCACGGGTAACGTTAAACTCTTTGCCCACTTCTTCCAAAGTTCTGGCGCGGCCGTCGTCCAAACCAAATCTTAAACGCAAAACTTTTTCTTCTCTGTCAGTCAGAGTGTCCAAAACATCCATAAGTTGTTCTTTCAGCAAAGTAAATGCTGCGGCCTCGGCAGGTGCCGGAATATCATCATCCGGAATAAAATCTCCAAGATGGCTGTCTTCTTCTTCACCGATCGGCGTTTCCAAAGAAACCGGTTCTTGAGCGATTTTCATAATTTCTCTTACTTTTTCAACAGGCATCTGCATTTCTTTCGCCAGTTCTTCCGGAGTCGGCGAACGGCCAAACTCTTGCAAAAGCTGTCTGTCTACACGCATTAATTTATTTATGGTTTCTACCATATGAACAGGAATTCGGATTGTTCTTGCCTGATCGGCAATCGCTCTTGTAATCGCTTGCCTAATCCACCAAGTTGCATAAGTGCTGAATTTAAAACCTTTTCTGAAATCAAATTTCTCAACAGCTTTTATCAAACCAAGGTTGCCCTCTTGAATCAAATCAAGAAAAAGCATTCCTCTGCCCACATATCTCTTAGCAATGCTGACAACGAGTCTAAGATTGGCTTCGGATAAGCGTTTTTTAGCCATTTCATCGCCCTGCTCCATCCTTTTCGCAAGCTCGATTTCTTCCTCAGCGCTCAACAAGGGAACTTTGCCTATTTCTTTTAAATACATTCTGACATGGTCGTCAATATTTATGCTAGAATCAACAGATATATTCAAGTCGATATCTTTTTCCAACTCGTCCTCAATAACCATAGACCCCAGAATATCAATGCCTTGTTTTTCAATGTATTCATATATTTTGTCAATTTGTTCAGCTTCAAGCTCTAAATCGGCTAAAAATTCTGCAATTTCCTTGTAATCAAGAACAGATTTTTTCTTTTTCCCGTATGCAATTAACTCCTTAACTCTGTTAGCCACCAAGCTATCATCTAGAGATTTCAAGGCAATCCTTCCTTTCCTGTGTTGTTTACTATTTTAACCATCTATTAAAGTAATATTCAATTTATTTATATTTTCCTTTTCTTTCAGCAATAATGTTGTTTGATTTACATCATTTTTCGAATTCTGTATTTTTATTTCAATATTGCGGATTTTAATTCGTTTAATTTGTTCATTTACCGCTTTTTCGGTTAATTTCAAATCTTCCTGCTCCAAAACCGTGTTGAAAATTTCAGAAACAGCATTCTGCTCTTCTTGAGTTTCAAACATGCTGACTAAATCCGCAGGGTTAATATTTTCGTTTTTATCATGTAATTTATAAATTATATCCAATAAATTTTTGTAAACATCATAAATCATCTCGTCGGGACTCAAGTAATTCTTTATCTTTAAATATATGTCACGATTGAAACTAATAATATATATTAGTGATTTTACCGAATTAATTAATCCTTTATCCATGCGTTTATCTTTTGGAATATAATTTTTTTTAGTATTGTCAAAAGCAAGATCATTTATTTTTGTTGTAGAAATTTTGTCTAAATGAGATTTTATTGCTTCTTCTGAAATTCCGGTAATTTTCGAAACTTCGCCGGCATAAGCGTCTATCAAAACTCTGTCGCCCAAATCAGCCAAGATTTTAGAAACTTCGTATGTAAATTCTACTTTTTCGTCGGTATTATCTAAATTATATTTTGATTTAAGTAAATTAACTCGATAATTAATACTATTGTCTGAATTTTTTACTAAATTAAATAACTTTTCGGCTCCGAATTTTTTTATAAACTCATCAGGGTCTTTTGCATCTTTAAGCGTAAGCACCTTTGATTTGAGTCCGGCAGTCGAAAGTACGTCAATTGCTCGAAGCGTAGCTTTCACTCCGGCTTCATCGCTGTCAAAAAGTATTGTAACAGAGTTTGTATATTTTCTAATCACAGAGGCATGATTCGTATTAAACGCCGTGCCTAAACTGGCTACGGCATTTGTAAATCCTGCCTGATGCATTGAAATTGTGTCTAAATATCCTTCCACCAAAATCAAATCGTTTGCCTTAGACTTTCGTGCGAAATTTAAGGCGTATAAATTTTTCGACTTGTCAAAAACCGGGGTTAGCGGAGAATTTAAATATTTCGGCATTCCATCGTCCATAACGCGCCCGCCAAAACCGATTACTTTTCCCATGATATCAAAAATCGGAAACATAATACGATTTCGGAACTTATCAATAATATCTCCTTTTTTAGTCTCAATAACAAGTCCGGATTCTTTCAATATATCTAAATCGAACCCATTTTGTGTCAAATGCTCTATCAAAGAATTTTTCCGGTTAAGCGCGTATCCAAGCCCAAAATGTTTACGGGTTTTTTCTAATATTTTTCTATTATCTAAATATTCCCGTGCAGCTTGTCCAAACTCTGAGTTTAGATTATCATAATAAAAACGCGCCGCAATCGTGTTCATAGAAATTATTTCTTTTTTCAAATTCTGAATGTATTTCGCTTTTGGATCAAAACTATTTTCAGGGATTGTGTAATTGATTCTATCGGCTAGAAATTTTACAGCCGAAAAAAAATCTAAATTTTCTTTAGCCATAACAAAAGAGATTGCATTTCCGGAAGCGCCGCAGCCAAAACAATGATAAAGCTGTTTATCCGGACTGACACTGAAAGAAGGTGTAGAGTCATTGTGAAAAGGACATGAACCAACGTATCCTTGGCCTCTTTTGTTCAAAACAACATAAGAAGAAATCAGATTTACAATATCGTTGCCCGTTCTGATATCCTCAATAACATCTTGAGACAAACGCAAAAGAAATTCCCCCTAAATACGTTTTTATACAAGATTTTTCCGGTACATCAAAAATTAAAGCAAATAAAAATTATATCAAATTTTATTTCAAAAATCCAATAGAATTTTTATTTTTACATCTGAATAATATTATTCGACATAATAACATAGAACCCTTTTTTTAAATAAAATATTTTTTAGAATTTCACCGAAGGCAGAAAAAAATTGCTGTATTGTTTTAGCGCAAAACGGTCTGTCATGCTCGCAATATAATCCGCCGCTGATAGAGAAGGATTTTTTCCTATCAATTTTCTGAACTCGTTTGAGATTTTGTCCGGGTTATCTGTGTAAAATTTATAAAGTGAAAAAATTAAATTTTGAATTTTATTTCTTTCTATAATTTGGAGCTGAGAATGATAAACTGTCTCAAACATAAATTTTCGTAATTCATACATTGCAAGATAAACATCTTTTTCTAATTCAATTTTATTTTTTCCGATCGAATTTTTTACAGCGTTCTGGATCAAAAAATTTATTCTTTTGCTATTTGTATCACCTAAAATTTTTATCGGTTCTTTCGGTAAATCTTCGGTTTTCAAAAGCCCCGCCCGAATTGAGTCGTCGATATCGTGGTTAATATACGCTATTTTATCCGATAACTGCACTACTTTTCCTTCTAAGGTCGACGGCCTTCCGTCTGTCCGATGATTCAAGATTCCGTCTAAAACCTCGAATGTCAAATTCAGTCCCTCACCGTTTTTTTCGATTAGCTCAACGACTTTTACAGATTGTTTATTATGCTCAAAACCGTTAGGAAGAATTTCTTCGAATGCACTTTCGCCCGTATGCCCGAACGGAGTATGCCCGATATCATGCGCCAAGGCGATAGCCTCGGTCAAATCTTCGTTAAGACCTAAAATGCGTGATATTGTGCGTGATATTTGCGATACTTCCAATGTATGAGTCAGCCGGGTTCTGAAATGGTCACCCTCCGGCGAAATAAAAACCTGAGTTTTATGCATCAGCCGCCTAAAGGCTTTCGAATGGATTATTTTATCCCGGTCACGCTGGAATTCGGTTCGGTAATCGCATTTCGGCGCAGTTTTTTTCCGCCCCAAAGAGTCGGATGACTTTTTTGCGAATTCAGATAAATATGTTTTTTCACGTTCCTCATATATTTCTCGAAAATTCATTTTTGCACCTCGCAAATTTTCTATTATTTACCAGAATAATTTCCTAACAAAAGTATTACAATATTGTTAAATATTACAATTAATTTCAGGAATATTATCTTTGCTGTAATTATTTATAAAAACAAATATATTTCAAATTATACACAAAAAAAATTTTGATTTCAGATTTCGATTTTTGTAATCGGTTTTGAATGATTTTGAAGTCCATTTTATTTGACAAAGACATCTTTCTATATTAGAATTATATTTGAAATACTCAGTTTTTTATATGGGTTTCTCCCTCAAATTACCTAAGATAAATTACTCCCTTATTATTTTTTATTTAATACGTAATCGAGCTTTTTATAAAAAAGCAAAATTCCGTTCTACTTATGTCATGACCTATAATTCAACTTTCATTGGTCTTCCTTACTTTTTCATGACAAATACCAATAGATTTTAATTCATTAAAAATTTTTTGGTATCAAATAATTTTTAAAGGTGAAATTTATGAGAGAAAGAACCCCTAAAAGACGCCATAAGCAGAGCAAGTATTTTACTATTATGCTTGTTCCTTATTCTTCTATGCGTACAACCAGCATTCGAATCCCTCATAGTTTAATCTACTTTTTTAGTATTACTTTGATTCTTGTTTTATCTGTCGTTTTTGTATCTTATTTTCAGATAGGATATTTTAAGAATATCGCGGACAATAAAAAAGATGACTTGGAAAAAGCTATCGAAAAAAACTGGCAGCTTATTGAGCAGAATAATTATGCCAATGAAGATATTCTAAAGCAGAAAGAATATTATGAGCGCCAAAAAGAAGGATATAAATATAAAATCAAAGAGTATGAAGAAGAACTTAAACTCTATGAGAAAAAAGCTACCGAAATAGAACAAAAGATTGAAGAGTTAGATAAATCAAAAAACGATATCTATGATATACTTTCTGAAAAGGTCGGAGAAGATTTTAATGTTGCTTCGGTAGACCAAAATACCACTCAAGCTTTCATTCCGCTAAGCGCAACAATATTGAACCAAAACCCGACTTTACTTTCAAAATCAATATCTACAAATACAACTTTAAATTTTACTTCAGATATATTAAATGAAACTTATGTTCAGCTTGAAGCGAAAATGCAAAAAGAAGTCGACGAATATACTGATTTGATAGAGAAAGTCGAACAATATAAGCCTTATCTCGAGGCTTTGCCTACCGCTTGGCCTGTAACCGGAAAAATTACTTCTACTTTCGGCAGCCGCTCCAATCCTTTTAACGGAGAAGGCGCAGAATATCACTCAGGTCTTGACATCAAAGCCAGTACAGGTACACCAATTAAAGCCACAGGCTCTGGTAAAGTTTCTTTTTCGGGTTGGCAAAACGGATACGGATATGTTGTAATTATCGACCACGGTTATGGTATAAAAACCCTTTATGCGCATAATTCTAAGCTTGCTGTATCTGTAGGAAATAAAGTTTCACGCGGACAAGTTATCTCGTATGCCGGCTCTACAGGCAGAAGCACGGGCCCGCACTGTCACTATGAAGTTATTATAAACAATGTAAAGCAAAATCCACAAAAATTCTTGGAATAGGAGTGCTATTATGTTTAAGTCAAAAGTTAAGGACGACCCTCCTATAACGAATACGGTTATCGGAGAAGGAATTCGTATTGAAGGCGCTATGATAAGCGGCGCAGGCACTTTGCGGATAGACGGTACTGTTATTGGCGATGTCGCTATCGACGGCAATATTATCATAGGCGAATCCGGTTATATTAAAGGCAATGTACAGGTGAATAATGTACTTTGTGCCGGCCGCGTAGACGGTAATGTTCTTTCTATATCCGGCGTTCATTTGACTGTAACAGGCTGTTTAAACGGCAATATTACCTCAAATGCATTGGTTATCGATGAAGGCGCTATGTTCTCCGGCAATTGCCAAATGGTTAAAGACATGGAGCTTTCAAATCAAAGCCTTATTTATAATCAATCTACATCAGAAAATGAGTCTTATTCTTCGGGATTTGTTACTATGGATTCCGATCCTAATTTATCTTACGATAAAACGTGATTAATCAATTTTTATAAAAAAGGGTGGCTGATGCGCCCTTTTATTTTGTCTTTCTATTATTTATCGGTAAATTTGAAATAAAATTTATAGATGTATTCTGCATGTTTTGGAATTTCGCAAAACATCGATTCAAATTTTCTTGATTTTTATACTATTTTCATTATAAAGGATAGAAAAAAATATTTCATTTCGCGCTAGAAGCATGCGCGAAACGCTCCGCTGTGAAAAATTTTTTTCTACTTATCAAAATGAAAATAGTGTTATTTAACAAAAACCGCACAATTATTGTTATTGAGATGTAATTTTATTACTATATTATTAGTTTATGAATGCGTTAATGCGGTTTGAAAACCTGACCGCGCCGGCGAAGTTTTTAAACAGAACCTAATAAATATTAAACAAAAGGAATGGTTTTTTATGAAAATAGTTTCTAGTGCACAAATGAGAGAAATAGAAAAAATCGCTATTGAAGAATATGGAATCCCAGAAATTTTGTTGATGGAAAACGCGGCTTTTGAAGTATATAAACGATGCATAATTGAGCTGAATAAAGAAAACTCTATTACAACCGTGATTGTGGGCAACGGCAACAACGGCGGAGATGGTTTTGCTGTAGCCAGACATCTTTTTTTAAACGGTTATAATGTAAATATTGTTGTTTTAGGAAAAGAATCGAATTATAAAAAAGAAGCTTTAATTAATTATAACATAGTAAAAAAATTTGGAATAGAAATAAATATATATTCCGAAATCAGCGAAAAAGAATTTAATAATTTAATTTTAATAAGCGATTTGATTGTGGATGCTATTTTTGGCACAGGACTAAAAGGCGAAATGCCGGAAGAATATAAAAAATCTATTGATACTGTGAATTCTTTCGCCAGAAAAATTATTTCGATAGATATTCCGTCGGGTGTTAATTCCGATACGGGCGAAGTCTGTACTACGGCTATAAAAGCTGACGAAACCGTAACCTTGGGATATTACAAAAAAGGTCTTTTTCTGTATCCGGCTTGTTTATATACCGGCAAAGTCATTTTGGCTAATATAAGTATACCTGAAATCGGCGAATCCAAAATAAAATTTGACAGCGAAATTTATACCGATGAAGATTTTAAACAATACCTTCCCGAAAGAACAGAACGTTCAAATAAAGGTACTTACGGCAGTACATTTGTTTTCGCCGGAAGCTTTGAAATGCCGGGTGCCGCTGTTTTGGCCGCAAAATCCGCTTATAAAATCGGTTCGGGATTGGTTTACGGATGTTTTATCGAAGAAGTCGCCGAGGCTGTAAAATCTCATTTAATAGAAACTGTTTTAAAAATAGTTCCGGGAAGCAAAGGACATTATAATTTGCAGTCTTATTTTAAAGTAAATGAAGATTTGAAAGACGCGAAAGCGGTTATTATCGGCCCCGGAATCGGAGTGAATGTACACGTCGAGAGCTTTTTAAAAGAGCTTTTCAAAAATCTTTCTGTTCCTTGTGTAATTGATGCCGATGCACTGAATATTTTAGCAGAAAATTTAGATTTACTAAATGAACTGAAACCTCGTTGTGTTATTACTCCTCATCCCGGTGAAATGAGCCGCCTGACAAATTTATCTATAGAAGAAATTTTAAAAGACCCAATCAAAACCGCAATAAATTTTTCGAAAACATTCGGCGTTATCACCGTTCTGAAAGATATGCGAACGATTGTCGCCTCTCCCGAAGGCAATATTTTTATAAATACAAGCGGAAACAACAGCCTTTCGAAAGGCGGTTCGGGCGATGTTTTAACAGGAATAATCGCCGGACTTATCGCGCAGGGCGCTGACCCGTTTGCCGCCGCAAAACTCGGAGTTTACATTCATGGAAAAACCGGTGAAATGGCAGGCGAAAAACTTTCGAATTATTCTGTGAACGCATCTGATTTAATTGAATATATCCCAAAAGTTTTGAATTAAATTTTTCACGCGTCTTCGGTTTTTCGATTACGCGTTTTTTTATACTATTTCCTAATCTATATGTTTGCTGATAAACATTCCATCTTTTTAATTGTTTATCAGCAAACATTTTCCGCTGTTTATAGGCAAGCATTAATGATTTTGCATTGTAAATCATTAATGCGACCTATATAAAAAGAAATAGTATTATTCATAATTTTCCTATAGCCTGCCGATTATAATTATATATAGTGTGTGATTTGAAAATCCCTATGTTTTCATTTACTACACTGTATGAAAATATTTTCGAAAGGAAAATTAAATGAAGAAAATCTTTACAGCTTTATTAGCACTCTTTTTCATAATCGGATTGGCTTCATACAATCCCGCATACGCAGAAACAAAGATAAGAGCCTTATTAAATGGTAAAGAAATAATTTTCGATCAAGCTCCCGTTATTGAAAACGGGACAACCTTAGTACCGGTCAGGGCGATTCTTGAGGCACTCGGTCTGGAATTGCAATATGACGCTAAAACAAAAGCGATTCTCGCAAAAAACTCAGAAATAGAAATAGCAATGCAGATTAACAATAAAAATGCATATATTGACAGAGTACAAGTTCAGATGGAAGTCCCCGCAAAAATTATCAATTCACGAACAATGGTTCCCATAAGATTCCTTGCCGAAGCTATGGAACTGGAAGTTTCTTGGGATGGCAAATCCAAAATAATATACATAAACGAGAAAAGAGAAGTGTTGAGCGAAACTCAAGACAGTACTGAAAATCCTTCAAATCCGGTAACAGAGGCACAAATTAAAACAAATAAAGAACTTGAAAGCTGGCTTGTCGGCTTGGGCGCGATTTATAATTTCAGATACGGCTATTATTTAAATACTTTTGAACTCGACGACGCTACCAGAAAAGGATTTGCCGCTGATACAAGAGATTTTTTACTTGAAGACTGGGGCATTGAAAGCAAAAAAGATTTGATGGAATTAATCGATTGGTTTGAATCCGAAGGAGAAAACCTTTTGTTTAAAGAGCTTGGAGCTGTATTTTCAGCAATGCCTGCTGAAGAGCTTCAAGAATTTTACGAAACTTTCGATCCTGAAGAGAGCGAATTCTTCAAATACTTTTTAGAATTGTATAATAAAAATGGTGAAAAAGGCATTTTAGCGTGGGATTATTGCCAAGCCGGATTGTTGATTGTTTATGGCTACGAGGCTGGGTATCTGACTAAAGCCGAAGTTTATGAATGCTCAAAAGCTTTATCTTTAAAAGTAAAATCATCGTTCAAAAATTGGGATGAAGTATGTCAAAATTATCTTGAAGGTTATTGTTTTTGGATTGGTGACCTTCCGAACGCTGAAAATTTAGAATATCAATCTCGACTTCAAGCTTATAATCTAATAAAAAATAAGACTGATATTTTTGACAACAGTTTATTTAAATAATACTATTTTTTCTATCCTTTATAACGAAAATATTATAAGATTAAAAAAAGCCCGTAGTATTATCTGCGGGCTTAAAATGTCTATTAAATTCACTCAATAAATACTAATAGTTCTTGTAGCTTCATTCCAATTCACTGTCATTTGCATTGCTTCCGCAAGGAATCTTAGCGGCACAAAAGCGCGCTCCGAGACTATCACGGCTTTAGTATCCATAAAATACGGCTCTTCATCAACATAATATTCATTAGAGCCAACCTGAAAGAAAACGTAATAATCATTAATCGTATAAATAGCAACAGAACGATATTCCGGAAGCCAAATGACCTCTCCGCCAAAAGCTTCGGAGACAAATCTCAGAGGAACCATAGTTCTGCCGGCACTGTCGATAAATGGAGCTACATCACCCTCCACAAGATTGTTATTAACATAAATTTTCAAATTATTCTTCGAAGAATTGCTGTTTGTTGGGCTTGATTTTTGTCCGTCTAAATAAACATAGCCAAGCAAAGTATTTCCGCTGCGGTATTTCATTTGTTCTTTGGTCAATGTTTTCGGCGCGCCGTCATAACCGCCGCCAAATTTCGTATTTGCGTACGCATCAAAATTAGCTTCGTTAATTATAACCTTATCACCGACAACGTCTTCAACAAAAGCAACATGACCGGTAGTTGAGGATGTCCAAACCGCAATTGAATTTTTTGCCGGTTCGCTTCCTTTTGGATAATCGTCTGTGTACCAATTTTTAGCGTCACCGTATCCCCACAATGATATTCCAAGCTTTTCATATACCCTGCCCCATACAAAAGCCGTACATTGCCCTCCATATCCAAAACGGGTATGAATATTCTCATTAGAAACATATCCATAAGAGCTGGTATCAGGATAAAATTCAGCCGGATATGATTCAGCCATAAGATTTATTGGTAGCAGCATAAAAACAGCAGAAAATACTAATAAAATTGAAATTAGTCTTTTTCTCATAAGATTCCCCCTTGATAAAAAATATAAATAATTTTATCAAAGGTACGCCTTATATCAATTACTAATAATGATTTGAACAGAAATTCAGAATGTATTTGTAAAGACTTTGTAAGTACCGCTAATTATGCAGATTTATGTTTACTTAAATTTATGGTTCTGCTTTCTTTTTGCCATTCAACATCGAATTCCAAAATTTCCGCTATCAACCTCAAAGGAACATATGTCCTTCCGGAAAGAACAACAGCTTTAGATTCCATAAGTATCGGTTCGCCGTAATTTAAATAATATTTATCGCTTTCAATTTCAAATATCAAGGTGTCTTTTTTTGGCGTATCAATAGCAGCCATTTTCAAGTCAGAATACCATTCAACTTTACAGCCCAAAGCCTCACTTACAAATCTTAAAGGAACCATTGTACGCCCTGCAGTATCGATAAAAGGCGCTGCCTCGGATTTTATCAATTTATTATTAACCATAATTTTTATGTCTTTTTTCGTATCTGCAAATAATGAAGAAGCGAAAACAAGTGAGCAAATTAAAAGCAAAAAAACAGTTGAACATATTTTTTTTAACATATTTCTCCTCCTAAAATAAATAAACAAAAATCCCGTACGGATATCCGGCAGGAATTTTTGTAATACTATTTTCATTTAGATAAGTAGAAAAAAATTTTTCACAGCGGAGCGTTTCGCGCAATGTTTCAAGAGCGAAATGAAATATTTTTTTCTATCCTTAATATTGAAAATAGGTTAAGTGTCGTTATAAATATTATATTGTAAATAATATGCTATTGTAAATATGATTATTTAGAAATTATTTCTTTATCGAATATCAAATCCGGTTCTGAATTAATGTCCGTAATATATGCGGCGATATCAAAATTTTTTTGAATAATCATTTTGTAAGCCTTGCAAAGTCCCAAATCACCTATCAAATGAATACAATCAAAAGATTTTAACAGTTTTTGAATATTTTTAATGTTTTCGCTGATTACCATCCCAATCAAAAAACTGCTAAGCTCTTCTTTTTGCTCTATACAAAAATGCTCCAATATTCTGATTAAAAAAGCTGTTTGCTCTGTTTCAAACTGGTCTTTAAAAACCGAGCCGCTTAATACAAAATCGCGTAAGAACTCTTTATCAAACCGAATTGTGTCATCATTTTTTAAATAAGTATATTGTTTATATTCAGATAATTTTTCTCCGAATTCCAAATTCAAAAAATCTACTGTTTTATAGTCTGTATCAATACCGATAACATTCAAATTATAACCTGTAAAAAGTATCAATGAGTTTTTTTGCAACTCTATTTTATTTTTTAGCTGAAAAACTTTTTCGTCTATTATATTTTTATTTTCTTCAGCTTTTGCATTTTTAGATTTTAACATACTAACTCCTTGCTTTAAACAACATCAAGCTTCTTCCGAAAAATTACTGCAGAATTTCGAATGAATATCTCATTCATATCGATCAAATTTTGGGCTGATATAAAGATTTTTCTGAACTTTCTCGTTTTTTACTAAAATATCATGCGCCGATTTTAATGCTTCTTCCACGCCTGTACTTAGAGTATACGCGAACACAAAATTCTTTTCAGCCAAAAGTTTTGATTTAGTTTCGGTATCATCATAGCTGTTCAAACTGGCAAAAAGCAAATTATTTAAGCCGTTATTTTTAGCAATTTCAATTGCGGATAACGTCATTTCATCATTGTGGCAAACAACAAGGTCAAATTTTTGATCCTCTGAAAAAACTTGATTTACTACATTTCTGGTAATATCTTTATTCCAATTCGCGCTGTGACTTACAATCTGAATATTTCCTGCGTCCAAAACGCCTTCAGAAAGCCCGTCTTTCAATTCGGAAGCTATTGAGGAAGTCGTAGTTCCTTGAATTTCTAAAATACGTCCGCCTCTATCCAATATTTTTTCCGAAATATATTTTCCCGCTGAGTACCCGAGCTGATAATTATCAACGCCGACATATTGATCGTAATTTTCGGAATTTGTTTTCGCTCCAAGCATTATTATAGGAATATCGTCGTTTTTCGCTTCGGAAATAACGCCATTCAAAATATTGGAATCGCCGGGAATTACGATTAAGAGATCAACACCGGATTTTATAAAATTCTGAATCTGGTCAATTTGCTTTTGGTTATCCAAAAACGAATCGAAATATTTTATCTCAAACATCGGATAATCCTTAATCTTTTCTTTTACATCTTTGTAAATAATATCAGCTAACTCAGTAGAACCCCAAGAAGATACAAATCCGATTGTATAATCAAATTTAGCTTGTTCATTATTATATTCTATCGGATATATTTTTGCTTCCGGTGCTTTTGAACAAGAACAAAGCAAGAAAATCAAGACTATAAAAGCTAGATTTTTAATAAATATCCCCCATTTCAACAGATACGTTTTTTATTCCAAATTATGAATTTTTTCTATTCTGCGGCTATGCCTGCCGCCCTCGAATTCGGTATTTAAAAATAAATCCACAATCATGCAAGCCAATCCCGGGCCGGTAACGCGTCCGCCCAAACATAAAATATTTGAGTCATTGTGCTGACGAGTTAATTTTGCCGTAAAGCAATCCGAACAGCAAGCGGCGCGAATTCCTTTTATTTTATTAGCCGCAATTGAAATTCCGATTCCTGTTCCACATACTAAAATACCCAAATCAAAACTCTTATCTATTACAGATTTACATACAGGTTCGGCTATATCCGGATAATCCGCGGATTCCTCATTAAAAACCCCAAAATCTTTATATTCTATATTTAGTGACAAAAGATGTTCTTTTATTGTCTCTTTTAACTCATAACCGCCGTGGTCGCTTCCGATAGCTATTTTCATAAAATTCCTTCTCCTTTTCGTAATAATTATGCAAATGTTCGGATTAAAAAAGGTATCGCTGAAATAAAGAATCCCAATACACCGCCTAAAACCGTTATCGCAAATAGTTCGCGGTCTACAACAGAAAGGATAATTGATTCCGCTTCCTCCATCTCGAAGGAATTTATTCGTTCCTCAACGATTTTAACTATATCCATATTTTGGGATATATACATAATTCCTTTTTCTAATATAACATTTAATAAATTAAGCAAAAATTTCTTAACACTATTTAATGTTTTATCATCGATTTTTGAAATAAGTGCCCCTAAATTAATATTTAATAATTTAGTTACATATGATTCGAAATTATTATTAAGAGCTTTTTTTATTTCTTTGGCAATCGAATCAGTTATATTTAATATATATTTATTTGACATTTTATCATAATCCGGACTTATTTTCAAAATAATATCATAAAGAGATTCATCTTCATAATTTTTAATTTTATTGGAAATAAATTTAAAAATTCCATCGCTCAGATTGAAATTATTTGCCGTAAAATTATTAATCAATCTTTCTTTTAGAGAAATTATGGTTTCATTATCTATCTTTTCAATAAAGAAATTTAAATTCCTGTCTAAAATATTGTCAATAACTTTATCGATTTGTTCTTTCAAAATCGGCTTATTTTCCTCATCTTGTAAATAATTCAATATACCGTCTTTCATATTGTAATAAATTTTGTTTTCACTAATAAACATGGAGATTAATTTTCCAAAATTATCATCCAATATTTTTTCAATTAAAAGCTTGATTTTATATTCAACTTCCGGGTTTTCGCTCAAAAATTTTTCGATAACCGAAGCGATTTTGGGTGAATTATCAAATATCAAAGTTTTGATTTTGTCCGATTTTTCTTCGGAAATAATATCTTTCAGCAAATAATCCTTGTCCACAATATCTGAAATCAACTTGTCCGAATAATTGTTCAAAAATTCACGGAAATTATCTGTATTTATATAGTCCTTTTTAAAATCTTCAATGTATTTTTTAGAGTTATCCAAAATAGAATTTGAGAAATCCCCAATCTTCTTTTGCTTTATAAATTCATAAACAGCTTTATTGATTAGTCCTGCGATATTGTTCTGAAATTTTTCATCCAAAATAAGCTCATTTGCATTTTTTAAAACATAATCTGATAAATTTCTCACATATTCGTTTTTATTTTCTTTAAAAATTAATTCCAGATAAAAATCTACAGATTTATCATTATTTTTGATATTGTCAATATTTTCATCTATCAAAGAATCTATTTTGTCCAGAACGCCGATTGATTCAATGGATTCACGCAAAATCTCAGGTGTCAATAAATGCTGCCCGACAGATTCTCCTACTTTTGTCGAAAGCTGATATCTGTTTTTCGGAATAATACCGGGGGTAAAAGGAAGCCTAATGCCAAAAAGCTTTTTTTCTCTATAAGGCCTAAACAACATTTTTATTGCAAGCCAATTTGTGAAATAACCAATTATTGTTCCAATTGTTACCGTAACCAAAAAATCTACCATTCCATTCAAAAATCACACCACCCTATTTTTTTCTTTAGAAAGCCGCCTAAAGTCTTTTTAATCTTTACTTTTCTACGTAGATTTTACTACAAATCGCTACTAAATACGAGATTCATCTATTAACTGTCTGTTTATTTTCGGGAAATCATATTTCTGCATAGAATAAATTAAAATTGTAAATTCGAAAATTTCAGAGCTTAAAAATTTACGATTTTATGATAGAATATTAACGAGTAAAATTTTCGGACATTTAATACTGTTTTCATTTTTTTCTATCATTTATAATGGGAATAGTATAATTTAAAATTAGGAGGTTTTGAAATGAAAGAACGTTACGAATCCGCAAAAGAAATTTATAGAACAATCGGTATTGATACAGAAGATGTATTAAAAAAATTATCCGAGGTTTCGATTTCCATGCACTGTTGGCAGGGCGACGATGTTTCGGGGTTCGAATCCAAGCGTGAATTATCGGGCGGAATCCAAGCAACAGGAAATTATCCCGGCAAAGCAAGAACTTTTGAGGAATTAACAGCCGATATCGATATGGCTCTAAGCCTTATTCCGGGCAATCACCGTTTGAATTTACACGCAAACTATGCTGTTTTTGATGAAAATAATTTCGTAGACAGAGATGAATTAAAACCGATTCATTTCAAAGCTTGGGTTGATTTCGCAAAAGAAAGAAATATCGGTCTCGACTTTAACCCAACATTTTTTTCACATCCGAAAGCCGAAAACGCTACGCTTTCAAGTGAAGATGAAAATATCCGCAAGTTCTGGATAAATCATGGAAAAGCCTGCATAAAAATCTCCGAATATTTTGCAAACGAATTAGGTTCGCCTTCGGCACTAAATATTTGGATACCAGACGGATTTAAAGAAATTCCGGCCGACCGTACTGCGCCGCGCGCACGTTTGAAGGATTCGCTCGATCAGATTTTATCGATTGATTATGATAAATCCAAAGTTTTGGTAGCCGTTGAATCGAAAGTTTTCGGAATCGGTTTTGAAAGCTATACTGTGGGCTCCCATGAATTTTACATGAATTACGCTGCGAAAAATAATATTTTGTGTCTTTTGGATAACGGACATTACCACCCTACCGAAATGGTTTCCGATAAAATACCTTCTATGCTGCTGTTCTCCGAAAAAATCGCTTTGCATGTTACAAGGCCGGTGCGTTGGGACAGTGACCACGTTATTACACTTGACGACGAATGTAAAGAAATCGCCCGGGAAATTGTACAAGCCGGAACAGAGCGCGTTATTTTGGGTTTGGACTTTTTTGATGCAAGTATAAACAGAATCGCCGCTTGGGTTTTGGGAATGCGAAATATGCAAAAGGCGCTCTTAATTGCAATGCTTACACCGCACGATACATTGAAAAAGCTTCAAAACGAACGCAAACTGACAGAACTTCTAATTCTTAAAGAAGAGCTGAAAACATACCCTGTGGGCGATATTTGGGACTATTTCTGTGAAATTAACTCCGTTCCGAAAAATCAAAAATATTACGAGAACATAAAAAAATATGAAGACGATATTTTATTAAAACGAATATAATCTATTTTCATTTTTCAGAATGGATATTGAAAATAGTATCAATTGTGCAGAGGATTCTTGTTACTATTAGAGTTCTCTGTTTTTTTATTGGCGAATAATTTTAAAACCGTCCAAATCAAACTGTATAAATGAAATTTTCTCGGCATGATTTTTTCTTTATTATTAACTAATATTCTTTTAATAAAGTAAATTTAATTATATATTATTCACAATAAAATTCAACAAAAATAATTTACATGATGCATTTTTTTACATCAACAAATTAAAAAATTCCATTTACCCATCCAAAAGCACATGATAGCATAATATTATACATAAAGATAATTTGTAGAGTCTGACAATAATAAAAAAGCTCTGAGGAAGTGAGCCAATGGCAGATATTATTTTGGAATTAAAAAATATAACTAAGATATTTCCGGGCGTGAAGGCATTAGATAAAGTAAATTTTGTACTTGAGCGCGGACAAATCCATGCACTTATGGGCGAGAACGGTGCCGGAAAATCTACATTTATAAAAATCATTACCGGTGTACATTCGGCAGATGAAGGCGAAATGTTTTTGGAGGGGCAAAAAGTTAATTTTAAAAATCCGAAAGACGCTCAAAAAAACAGCATCGCCGCAATTTATCAGCATAGTACGTCATATCCGCATTTGAGCATCACGGAAAATATTTTCATAGGGCATGAAGAAGTGCATCCGATAACAAAAAAAATAAATTGGAATCTGCTGCACGAAAAAGCGAAAGTTCTGCTGAAAGAGCTAAGCTGCGATTTAGACCCTCACACGCCGGTTGCAGATTTGACCGTAGCGGAACAGCAGGTTGTTGAGATAGCGAAAGCGATTTCTACAAACGCAAGAATAATTATTATGGATGAGCCTACAGCCTCATTATCAAATAGAGAATGTGAGAATTTATATAGAATTACCGAAAAGCTTAAAGATGACGGCGTTTCGATTATTTTTATTTCTCACCGGTTTGAAGATATGTACCGTTTGGCAAGCAGAGTTACGGTTTTAAGAGACGGAAAATATATCGGTACTTATGGAGTTGATGAAATTTCCAACAAAGATTTGATTTCGGCAATGGTCGGGCGCGAGATAAGCCAAATTTATCCTAAAAAAAATTGCGAAATCGGTGAAGAAGTTTTGCGTGTAGAAGGACTTAGCAAAACAGGATATTTTTCTAATATCTCATTTAATCTTAAAAAGGGCGAAATATTAGGTTTTTCCGGTCTTGTCGGTGCCGGTCGTACTGATATAATGCAATGTATTTTCGGTATTGAAAAGGCGAATTCAGGCAAAATATTTTTGGAAAACAAAGAAATAAATATCAGAAATCCCAAAGAAGCTGTAAACGCCGGAATCGGACTTTTGCCCGAAGACAGGCAAAAACAAGGTTTGATTCTCGATTGGGAAATTTATAAAAATATAACTCTCGGCGATTTGGATAAGTTTACTAAATCTACGATAATTGACAATAAAGCCGAACGCTCAAAAGCCAAAGAAATCGGGGAACGGATTTCCTTAAAAGCTCCGACGGTTTTTGATAAAGCAAGCTCACTTTCCGGCGGAAATCAACAAAAAGTTGTTATTTGCAAATTATTAAACAGTGATTTAAAAGTCCTGATTTTAGACGAGCCGACAAAAGGCGTTGATGTCGGGGCGAAATCTCAAATTTATGAAATCATGAATCAACTTGCAGAAAACGGATACGGAATAATTATGATTTCTTCGGATATGCCCGAGCTTCTCGGAATGTGCGACAGAATTATCGCAATCCACGAAGGACACAAAATTAAAGAATTTACATCCGATGAAGTTTCGCAGGAAAAATTACTGCAAGCGGTCATGAACATTCAATCCGGGGAGGTTTCTGCTTAATGGATAAAAACAGCTTAAAAAGATTTTTTAGCCACAATATCAGAGAACTTTCGGTTTTTTTCGTGTTAATATTGCTTGTGATTTTTGTGAATATTCGTTCGAACGGAAATTTTCTGACCCCGAAAAATATAAATGATATGTTTGTTGAATCATCCGTGCTTATAATTTTAACTATGGGAATGATGATGGTCATTATAACAGGCGGAATTGATTTATCTGTCGGTGCAACTATGGCGCTTGCCGGAATGGTCAGTACAAGCGTTTTGAAAAATAACATGAACTTATCCCCGATTTTAATTATTTTAATCGCAATTATAGTTGGACTTTGCGCCGGTGCAATCAACGGTTTATTGATTTCCGTATTTAATATTCTGCCGATTATCGCGACTTTAGGCACAATGAACGCATACAGAGGTTTGACCTATTTAATCAGCGACGGTTCTTGGGTTTTACAGCAGGATATGTCAAAAGAATTTATGGCAATTGCTACAGGACGGACTTTAGGACTTAATAATTTAGTTATTATCGCAATTCTCGTTATTATAATTACATATTATTTTCTGGCTCATACAAGAACAGGCAGACAGATTTACGCTGTCGGAAATTCCGAAGAATCGGCAGCGGTGAGCGGAATTAATACAAAGCTGACTAAATTAATGTCATATACGATTTTAGGCGGTCTTGCCGGGCTTGCAGGTGTTTTGTACGTTTGTAAATATGCGGCGGCGCAAGGCGAAACCGCTACCGGCTACGAATTGAATGTAATTGCGGCTTGTGTGCTTGGCGGTGTGAGTATCGCCGGAGGAATGGGCAAAGTTTACGGTGCGGTTTTAGGTGCGGTTTTGCTTGGGCTTTTAAATAACGCCCTACCCCTTTTGCAAATTTCACCATTTTGGCAAGAAGCTCTAAGAGGATTTATAATTCTCGCTTCGATTTTAGTAAATGCGTTTATTTCCAGAAAAGTTGCGAAAAAAGCACTTGAAAGGAGGGCTTTGGCTTGAGTAATTTTAACGAAACAATGCCCGTGCGCAATATCCAAAACGAAAGACCTTTCGATGCAAAAAGATTTTTCCTTCAATGGGAATGGCTTTTAGTGATAGTTTTTATCGGAATAAATATTGTTAATACATCTTTATCGCCGAACTATTTTGTATTTGACAATATTATGAGTGCAATACAGATGTTTTCGGATAAGGCGATTCTCGTTTTTCCGATGATGATGATTATTTTATTAGGCGAAATCGATATTTCGATAGCTTCAACAATGGCGTTGACGGCGGTTCTGATGGGTGTTAGTTATCAAGCCGGTGCGCCGATGCCTTTGGCAATTTTAATAGCGCTTGCCTCCGGAACTCTTTGCGGATTCATTAACGGATTCATTTTAACAAAATTCAAAGAACTAAGTTCCATGATAGTTACGCTTTCAACAATGATTATTTACAGAGGAATTGCAAGTATTATTCTGGAAGATTCCGCAGTCGGGAATTTTCCTAAATGGCTTCAATTTCTCGGTTGGCAGTCGATTGCAAAAATACCCGTAATTTTTTGGTTCTTTATATTCGAAACAATTATCTTCTTTTATATAATTCATTTTACTAAATTCGGGCGCAGTCTTTACGCTATCGGTAACAATGAAGTAACTTCCAGATATTCGGGTATAAAAACCGACCAAGTTAAATTAATTGTATTTACTGTAATGGGTTTGTTTGCGGCAATATCGGCAATTTTTCTGACTTCAAAAATGGGAAGTGTACGGCCAAGTATGGCAAGAGGTTATGAATTGGATGTTATCGCAATGGTTGTTTTAGGCGGTGTCAGCAATAATGGCGGGAAAGGTCGTGTTATCGGCGTATTAATCGCAACATTTATAATCGGCTTATTGCGTTACGGCTTAGGAATCATAAATGTTCCTGCCCAAACAATCTTAGTAATTATCGGCGTTCTGCTGATTGTTTCTGTTGCAATACCAAATTTTAAAAGCAGTTTCAATTTTAAAGCATTTAAAAAATAGGCTTTACAGCAATTTATTATTAAATTGCTCTTAACAAATATATATAAAATAAGAGGAGGATTTTGAATGAAAAAGTTTTTATCTATAGCATTAGTAACCGTTCTGTCGGCAACAGTATTTTTCGGCTGTGCTCCAAAAGAAACAACCGACGCACCTGCATCAGGTGACGCCGCATCAGGCGCAGTTACTCATGTTCTGGTAGCGAAAGATATTAACAACCCTTACATGAAAAAAGAGTTTGAAGGTTTTGAAAAAGCTTGTAAAGAAATCGGCGCAACAGCTTTGTACAAAGGACCTGACCAAGCTACTCCTGAAAAACAAATAGAAATCATTAACCAGCTTATTGCACAAAATGTTAGCTCTATCACTGTAAACGCAAACGATTTTGATGCACTCCAACCGGCTCTGCAACAGGCAATGTCCAAAGGAATCAAAGTTTTATCCGCTGACTCCGCTGTTAATAAAGACAGCCGCTTAACACATGTTAATCAAGCAGACCCTGAAAAAATCGGACGCAGTTTAGTTCAAGCGGCTCACGAAATAGTTGGCGGCGACGGCGGCATTGCAATCCTTTCTGCTACAGCACAAGCCGCAAATCAAAACCTCTGGATTGAATGGATGAAGAAAGAGCTTGAAGAAAATGCAGATAAATACGCAAAAACTCCGCTTGTAAAAGTTGTTTACGGCGATGACGACCCGACTAAATCAACAAGCGAAACTCAAGCTTTATTAAAAGATCCTTCTATTAAAGTTATTATAGCTCCAACAACAGTTGGTATGCTTGCCGCAGGTAAATATCTGCAAGACAATAATTCTACTGTGAAATTAACCGGACTCGGACTTCCTTCAGAAATGGCACCATTTATCGAAAACGGCGTTTGCCCTTGGATGTATCTTTGGAATCCGTCTGACCTTGGTTATCTTTCTGCAGTCGCGGCCGACAATATGGTTAAAGGCACTTTGAGCGGAAAAGCAGGCGAAACATTTACAGCAGGCAGTATGGGCGAAAGAGCTGTAACAGACGCTCCTGACGGCGGTACTGAAATCATGCTTGGCGATCCGTTCAAATTTGATAAAGACAATATCGCAGAGTGGAAAACTGTTTATTAAAATTTTTTCAAAAAAAATTATGAAATTTATTATACAAAAGGGGTTTGGATAAGCCGAACCTCTTTTTGTTTTTCCAAATCATGCTATAATCTAATTAATACTATTTCATACTATTTTCATTTAGATAAGTAGAAAAAAATTTTTCACAGCGGAGCGTTTCACGCATGCTTCAAGCGTGAAATGAAATATTTTTTTCTATCCTTAATAATGAAAATAGTATCACTTGACTTGAGGTGGCTGATGAAAAAATCAAGAACCAAGTTTTTATATAAAATCGCTTATCCGTATACAATTTCGTTCAGTATTGTGCTTTTTGTGATTTTGTCATTAGTGTACTTCATGCTTTTAAGCAGCCACGAAACAGAAAAAAAACTCACTAATCAGATGCTTATTAATCAGCCGCTTAAACAAATAGAAACATTTATTGCGGATATGGACTCAGTGGCATATAAAGTCATGACTAATGAATTTATAATAAATAAATTTGCTCTCCTTCGGGAAGAAGCCGACCCTAAAAATCATTTTAATAAAAATATTCTGGACGCTATTGACACAGGCTCGACGCTAACAAATATAAACGGAAGATACGCTCCAAAATGGAGAATCGCCGCTTACAATGATTGGGGCGATTTGATAAGCACAGGCGCAATCACAGAAAAACATACCGTAGATATCGAGCTATCATCATCAGATGTAAAAAAACTTATTGAGAGATTTGAAAACGAAGAGATTGATTATAATTTGATTTCGCCGCAAACGGACAGATGGGCAAGTTATTTTAAATCGAAATATTTTTCATTGCAAAGACCGATTATGAACATCTATTCTTCTGATATTGTTGGAATAGTCGAAATTCAAGAAAATATTAAATCCTTAGAATCCAAACTAAAATTCGATTCCAATGTACCGTTGTTTGTTAATTTATATGATGCGGATAATCAGTCGATTATTTTGCAGGCAAATTTGGAAGAATACCGCATTGTCGCAAGCGCTGTTTCTGAAAAATTGAATTGGAAAATAGATTTACTTGAGCCAAGAGATTTTTTGAATAATGAGCGGCTTTATGGCTTTGCAATTATGATTGCAATCTGGATTTTTTTGACAGGCCTTACCGCTATTATTATCAACAGAATCGCCCGAAGCGTCACGAAACCACTTGTGAAATTAGAAAATCAAGTTAATGAAATTTCCGTGACTAATCCGGGAAAAATAGATACTTCTGAGGTTGAGATTGACGAGATTTTTCAAGTAACAAACGCTTTTAACAATCTGCTGGAACTGCACGCATTTTCGGTAAATCAGGAAAAGAAATCCTTTTTATTTGCAATGCAGGCGCAAATGAATCCGCATTTTTTGTATAATGTACTCAGCATAATCACCGCCGCGGCTATAGAAAATAACAGCAAGGCTGTTGTGAATATAAGCAAAAATTTAGCAGAAATTCTTCGGTACAGTTCCTCTTTTGAAAATAATCTCGCTACGCTGGAAGTCGAGATACAGCAGACAAAAGCATATTTAGAGCTTATGAAAGCAAGATATGAAGAAATGTTCAGCTATTCGATTTATATGGATGAAAATTTGAAATCGATAGAAATCCCGAAATTAATAATTCAGCCGCTTTGCGAAAATTGCTTTAAACACGCTTTTTCGAGCATTGAGCCGCCTTATCGAATTGATATCAAAGTCATTAATGAGGAAGATTCTTGGATAATCGAAGTAAATGACAATGGCATTGGATTCAGCGAAGAAGCCCGAAATTCCGCCATGGACAAAGCCAATAAAGCAAGCTACAGCGATTTAAGCCAAATGCAGATTGGCGGCTTGGGCATAAGAAGTTCGATTTTGCGTCTAAAACTATATCATCATAAAAATGTACATTGCAATATAGAAAATTTGCAGAGCTGCGGTTCAAAGATTACGCTGAAAATATCTCACAAATAACGTTTACGAGGGGTGATAAAATGATAAAGGTAATGGTTGTGGAGGACGAGCCGCCGATCGCTAAAAGTATTAAACAATTAATCGAGCAATTCAGCAACGATGTTAAAGTCACTCATATTGCGATAAATGGTCAGCGTGCGCTGCAGGCATTGGAAGAAGACGAATTTGACATTGTGTTTTCGGATATAAGTATGCCTGTTATGGGCGGCATTGAGCTTTGCAAAATTATCAATCAGCTGTATCCAAACATACGCACCTTTATTATCAGCGGATATCAGGATTTTGAATATGCACGCTCAGCTATCAGATATGGCGTTTCCGCGTATTTGCTAAAACCTATTACACCCGAAGCAATTTCCGAAGCGCTTTCCGAAGCCATCGAAGAAATCAAAAAATACAAAAAAGAAGCTGAACGAGAATATTTAGTAAATATCTTGAATAACGAAACAACTCCGGATTTCGATAATCAAAAAATGGCCGCTTCAATGTTAGTCTGTGCCGGTGTTTATCCTCATACATCCGAAGAAGGCTTGCTGCCGGGGAGAATTCTTTTTGATATTATTGATATCGAAGAGGAAATGAGATTATTAATGAACGGCAGTGACGATTTTATTTGTTTAACTGGGCGAAGCGTTGCGGAAAGAATTATTGTTTTCAACGTGGACACTATCGAGCGGGTTTTTGAAATAGCCAATCAACTTTTTTACAAAATGACCAATCTCACGGCAGAAAAGAAAATACCCGTTAATATTTGCATTTGCGGCGAGTTATTGAATATGAATAAGCTTTCCGATGTTTTTAAACAGCTTAGAAAATCATTGAAACGTAAAATGCCGCTGTTCGCATCTTCTGTAATAATCATGGGCGAAGATTCTGAAAACACTGATATTGATTGCAATGCTTATAAAAATAATTTAATTGCCGCTTTGCAAACACAGAATTTCGATAAAATCGATAGATGTACCGATGCTTTGATAAGTTTTTTCGTAGATACAGGCGCAAAGCATTATGAACTTGTTATGCATCTGGAAAAATTACTTATTAATTATTTTGACAGTATTTTTAATTTGAATAAAATCGAAGAATTAAAAAATGAAATGCTTTCGGTTTTATCAAATTCGCTTTACGTAGAAGAATTTATCGGAGAGTTTTCACAATTATTGAAAGATGCAATTCAACCGGAAAATGCTCTCGAGAAAATAAAATCCGATTCACTTTGCGATGAAATTGCGGCTTTTATACGTGAAAATTATAAAAAAAATATTTCAAGTACGGATATCTCAAATAAATTCGGTATTTCCGCAATCCGGCTTGCAAAACAATTTAAACTTAATTATGGTATGACTTTTTCGGAATATCTGAATAATTTTAGAATAGAAACCGCCAAAGCAATTATGCGTGAAGATAAAAATGCGATGATTAAAGAAATTTCGTCTACAGTCGGCTTTAATGACCAATATTATTTTTCTAAAATTTTCAAAAAAATAACAGGAATTTGGCCGACTCAGTATTTGAAACAATAGTTTACAGAAAGGAATTTTTATATGACTAAATATTATTTAGCAATAGATATCGGAGCATCCAGCGGACGGCATATTTTAGGATATCTTGAAAACGGCCGAATAATCCTCGAGGAAGTTTATAGATTTTCAAACGGAATGGAAAATATTGACGGAAGCCTTTGCTGGAATGTTTCGGCTTTATTTGAAAATATTATAGCAGGACTGAAAAAATGTAAAGAAATCGGCAAAATTCCGGAGTATATGGGCGTAGATACTTGGGGAGTAGATTTTGTTTTACTGGATAAAGATGATAAAATGATTGGTAAAGCTGTTGGCTACCGAGACAGGCGCACCGCCGGCATGGACGCAGAGCTTTCAAAAATTATTTCTCCGGAAGATTTATATAAACGCACGGGAATACAAAAACAAATTTTCAACACAATTTATCAATTATTGGCCATAAAAAAATATAATCCGGAGGATTTAGACAGAGCCGAACGCTTGTTAATGATACCCGATTATTTTCATTTTTTGCTCAGCGGAAACAAAGTAAATGAATATACAAACGCAACAACAGGACAACTTGTCGACCCAAATACAAAAAACTGGGATTTTGAGCTTATAAAAATGCTGGGCTTGCCGGAAAAAATATTCAGCGGCTTGCAATTACCCACCACTATCGTCGGCGAATTTTCAAAAACTGTTTCTGATTTAGTCGGCTTTAGCTGCAAAGTAATTTTACCGCCGACCCACGATACCGCTTCTTCGGTTTTGGCAATACCCGCAAACGACGACGACGGAATTTATATCTGTTCCGGAACATGGTCTTTGATGGGGATTGAGCAAATGCACGCCGATTGCAGTTTGGAATCTATGCGCGCTAATTTCACAAATGAAGGCGGATATAATTACCGTTTCAGATTTTTAAAAAATATCATGGGGCTTTGGATGATACAATCCGTAAAAAAAGAATTAAATGATGAATTCTCTTTTGCAGAACTATGCTCTCAAGCCGAAAAAGAATCTATCGAGTCGATTGTTGACTGCAATGACGGCAGATTCCTTGCGCCCGAAAGCATGATAAATGAAATTAAAAATTTCTGCCTTGAAACGAATCAAAGAGTACCCGAAAAATCTGGAGAAATTTCCGCTGTCGTTTATAACAGTTTGGCAAAATGCTACGCCGATACATTTCAAGAAATCGAAAAAATTACAGGAAAGAAATTCAGCAAGATACATATTGTGGGCGGCGGCGCAAACGCAGAATATTTGAATATTCTTACGGCTAAATATTTGCAGAAGCCTGTTTTTGCAGGACCGACAGAATCTACTGCTCTCGGCAATATTATTTCTCAAATGCTTTACGAAAAAGAATTTAAATCTTTAGAAGCGGCAAGAAAATGTATTTTTGAGTCTTTCGAAATAAAAGAATATAAAGATAAAAGGTGATAAAATGAAATTTGAATTCTTACATCCTGCTGATCAGATTGTTTTAATGATGAGCAGAATCTACCAAGGCGGAATGACCACTACTTCCGGCGGAAACCTCTCTATATTGGACGATAACGGCGATATTTGGATTACGCCGTCGGCCGTAGACAAAGGCACACTTACGAGAGGAGATATCTGCTGCGTTAAAAAAGACGGCACGATAATCGGCGCTCACAAGCCTTCCAGCGAATTCCCTTTCCACGACGCTGTTTACAAAATGAGACCCGATATTCACGCAGTTTTGCACGCACATCCGCCTGCACTTGTTGCGTTTTCTGTTGTAAGAGCGATTCCGGATGTAAATTTAGTTCCTAATGCCAGAAAAATTTGCGGCACTGTAGGAATGGCGGTTTATGCAACTCCGGGTTCTGATGAGCTTGGAAACAATATCGGCGATAAATTCAGATCAGGTCACAATATTGTTATGATGGAAAACCACGGTGTTTGTATCGGCGCAGACAATTTATTTGAAGCCTTTAAGCGTTTTGAAACTCTTGAAGCTTGCGCTATGCTAGAAATTAACGCAAAAAAACTGGAACAACCGAAATCGTTACAGGATGCGGAAATGAATTTGACAGAGCAAAGCGACCATTTGAGAATGGACGAATTTGTGCCAAACAGCCATAGCTCAAAGGAATGTGCCGCGCGCCGCGATATGATAAATTTAATTCACCGCTCGTATCGCCAGCATTTGTTCGGAAGCACACAAGGCACATATTCGGTTAGATTATCGGATGATTCTTTTTTGATAACACCTTACGGAATTGACAGGGCTTATATGAACGAATCGGATTTGGTTTTGATTAAGCGCGGCATGAAAGAGCAGGGCAAAATTCCGTCACGCTCGGTTAAGCTTCATCAATATATCTACGAAAAAAATAAAGAAATTAATTCGGTTTTAGGCGCAAATCCGCCGCACGCAATGTCTTTTGCCGTAACAAATGCGGTTTTCGACCCACGAACAATTCCGGAATCTTATATTTTATTGAGAGACGTGCCAAAAGTTCCGTTCAGCGCAATTTATTTGAAGCCGGAAGCGATAGCGGAAATGTTTACGGAGCGCACGCCTGTTCTTATGTGCGAAAACAATCAAATTCTTGCCACTGGAAATTCTTTATTGAATGCTTTTGACAGGCTTGAAGTTATGGAGGCAACAGCCCACACGATTTTATTATCCAAAGAACTTGGAGAAATTGTTCATATTTCGGATGATGAAATTGCTGATATAAACAAGGTTTTCAAATTAAATTAAGACGGAGGTTTTCGATGTTAAACGAATTATCAAAAATGTCCCAAATTGTCGGCGCACGCCTAGATTATGTTCAAGGCGGCGGCGGAAATACATCAGTAAAATTCGATGACGGAACTATGGCAATAAAGGCTTCGGGATATAGATTATCACAGGTAACGCCTGATGACGGCTTTGCGATTGTTGAACTTGAAACTTTAAAAGATATTACCACTGAGCGCGGCTTTAAAGCTTTGAGACCTTCGGTCGAGGCTTCATTTCATGCTTTGCTCGGAAAATTCGTAATCCATACACACCCTGTTTATGCGAATTTAGCGCTTTGTTCCGAGAGCGGCCTGCAAACAATAGAAAAAGCAATTAAGGGCTATGATTATATTATTGTACCTTATATCAATCCTGGCGCAGAGCTTGCAAAAGCAATCAAGGATAAATTAAAACCCGAAACGAAAATTGTTTTTATGGTTAATCACGGATTGGTCGTTACGGCAGAAACAGCCGACGAATGTATTAAAATTCATGATGAAATCAACAAACTTATCGCGGAAGCATACGGCGTAACGCAATCCGATTTTGAAAAATTTGCAAACGATTTAAAAAAGACTTTGTATCCGGATCAGCAGGTATATTTGACCTTAACCGAGGTACAGCAGGAAATTTTATCGGCTGTAATGTTTATTCAAATGACATTGAGCAAGCGAAATGAACAAGTACAGGCCATGGACGAAAACGCTATGGATTTTATAGCAAATTGGGAAAGCGAAGCTTATAGAAAGACTTTATTAAAATAAAATTTAAAGAGGACATCCTTTTTCAAAACAGGATTGTCCTCTTTTATTGCTTTATTCATTTTTTCCTCTTAATTTCAAGAGAGATTCTTTTATCTTTTTTTCGACTCCGTTTTCTGAGGGATTATAATAAATTTTACCCACAAGCTCATCTGGCAAATATTGCTGTTTTACATAATTTCCGGGATAATCATGCGCATATTTATATTTTTCATTGTTTTTATACAATTCCTTTGCGCCCGGATAGCTTCTGTCACGCAAATGAAAAGGTATTCCCGATATTCTAATATGTTCAACATCATGAATCGCGTCGGTGATTCCGACAACAGCCGCATTTGATTTCGGAGCGCACGCGATATAAGTCACCGCCTGCGCCAAAACAATCTGACATTCCGGCAGACCGATAAGCTGCGTAGCCTGTGCCGCCGCTGTCGCAACAAGCAAAGCGTGCGGGTCAGCGTTTCCGACATCTTCCGAGGCACAAATTACAATTCTGCGGGCAATAAACATCGGGTCTTCGCCTGCATAAATCATTCTGCCGAGATAATATAACGCCGCGTCGGGATCAGAGCCACGCATGGATTTTATAAAAGCTGAAATTGTATCATAATGATTATCCGAGGTTTTATCATAATTAATCGCCCGCTTTTGTACACAGTCTTCTGCAATTTTTAAATCGATTTTAATAATATTATTCTCGTCGGGAGTAGTAGTCAAAACAGCAATCTCAAGCGCATTCAGTGCCGCACGGGCATCGCCGTTGCTGACATCTGATATAAAATCCAAAGTCTCGTCATCTATTTCAATATTTAATAAGCCGTATCCTTTTTCATTGTTATTAATCGCTTTAAGCAAAAGATTTTTTATATCCAGCGCTTCCAAATGCTTAAGCTGAAAAATAATCGAACGGGAAACCAGAGCTTTATTTACTTCAAAATATGGATTTTCGGTCGTTGCGCCGATTAATATTATTGTGCCCTCTTCTACATACGGCAAAAGCGTATCCTGCTGAGATTTATTAAATCTATGAATTTCGTCGATAAATAAAATCGTACGTTTGTTATACAATCCAATATTGTCTTTAGCTTGCGCAATCGTTTCTTTTATATCTTTAACGCCGGAAGTCGTTGCGTTTAGCTGTAAAAAAACCGACTTTGTAGTTGAAGCAATGATTTTTGCCAAAGTTGTTTTGCCTGTTCCCGGCGGACCGTAAAGAATCAAAGTCGATAATTTATCCGCTTTTATCGCACGGTACAGAAGCTTATCTTTTCCGACAATATGCTCCTGCCCGGCAAAGTCCTCTAATGTTTCCGGGCGTATTCGTGAGGCCAGCGGCGCTTTTTTTTGCAGATTCTTTTTTTCTTGGTATTCAAACAAATCCATATTTTCACCCAAATTTTTATTTTCAAATTAATAGATGTATAAACTATTTCATTGTACCACAAGAATCTGATTCCAAAAATATCTTTTATAAAGGATTATACCGACGTACGAAAACAAAGTTCACATCCGTTCCTCACAACCTACCTAGCCGAGCGGAACGGATGTGAAAATTTAATCGTTCGCCAGTATATAATCCGCTCCCAGTTCCTCGAATGAGCTATTGCATCCTTCTACGAGTTCATCCAGCGAAAAAGCCTCTCCTGTTTCATAATTTCCGATAAAAATATCATAGCCGCCCTTCCCGTCTCTGCCTGTGCCGGAAAAAGCGAAATATTCATCATTAATCGGGCAAAAATCGGAATTATTTTCATCTAATAGATTCACCTTAAGTGGTTCGGCAGGATTTTCTCCCTTTTTCAAATACAATTGGTCAAAGTTATTATTCGCCGTTAACCAACGTGAAAATACTAAATTTTCGCCGTCTGTAACCGGATAATATTCCTGTACTTGTTTTATTGCCGAAACTGCCGTCTTTCTTCCTGTATTTATATTTAATTTATAAATATCCATGTCCTTACCTAAACCTCTTGCATAATAGATGAATTTTCCGTCAGCAGAATAATACGGCATGGATTCGTATTCGTTATCATTCGTCAAACGCTTTATAATATTTCCGTCCAAGTCGATTTCGTATAAATCTGAGCCTTCAACACCATTTTTCCAAAAAGTGCTTTTAATTACAATTTTAGAGCCGTCAGGAGAAAATTTCGGGTCTTCTTCACGTGAACCATTGAAAGAGCTTTTTGTCAAATTTTTAAGCTCATTCGTTTTGAGATTAAATGTAAAAACATCCCAATCTCGTTCAGAGTCCAAAGCGTAGTCCCCCATAAAAGTAATCAAATTTCCATCTGGTGAGAAATGGGCATTCATCGCATGGTCTACGTTAATATCTTTACCGATAGTTTTAACAGATTTATTTTCTAAGTCCACAATTTTAAGTTCCGAATCCCAATTGTCGTAACCACTATAAGAATGAAAAACTAAATATCCCGGTAAATTAAATTCTGTTTCTTCTGTATCTGTATCTGAATCCGGGCGTCCTATTTGCTTAAAGTCTTTTATATCGTAAGCTTCGGTTTCATTTTTTATATTTATTTTTCCGACTAAATTAAATCCCGTTTTCGAATCCCAAATATTTTGATTTGCGAATCTGATTGAATAAGCCGGATTATTTTTCAAAGAATCAAAAGCCGAAGAAAGCGAAAAATAAAGATTCCATTCACCGGCGGCGATATTTGACGGAATAGAAAAAGAAAATTCTTTTTCCATCAATCCATTTTCCTTGTACCATTTTCTGGAATCTTCGCCGACTTTCGCACGATACGTCGTTTTCCCGTTCGATAAAATAATTTCAAAATCTTTTTCTTTTAATAAATTTCCAAAACCGTTATTTTCTAACGAAAAATCGATATTCAAGACTCCGCCTTTTTTGATTTCTTGATTATATTCCATTTCTTTCAAAACAAAATTATATCCTAATTTATGGGTAATATAATCAAAAATAGATTTATTTTCGTAAGTGGTATTTTTCCATTTTCTGATAACGTTCGGATGATAATCTATATGGATTAACTGGGCGTGCAAAAGATTCAGCTCATAAACAGCATTTTCGGGATCAGAATATTTTGATACTTGATTGCTTTCGCCGACAAAAGGTGTTGTTTTCGCGTGATTATTTGTCCAATTAAGCTCGTCTTGACGAGAATATCCTTTGTCGACATATGTTCCGTCTTCGTCTTTGTTGCTCAAAAGAGCGTCGTCATGAAAGCCTATTCGGGATAGCGCAGAGCCCGAAAAAGCCTCCGAATCCGAAAGCGTAGAATTTCCCTTCCAATTATTGAAAATTTCACGAATAAACATCGGACTTCTCAATTGGATTGTAACAGATTCCGGTACAGCTTCTAACAAAGCCTCAACAATTGTGCGTTTAATATTTACCGGTATCGGATTTCCATAATAAGAAGAATGCCATTCTCCCCAAGCTCCCAAAAATCCGGCTTGTACAGAATATAAAATATCTTCGTTTTCATGAAATATCGGTTTCAATTGATTTATATGATTCAAAATCGTATTAATATTTTTTGGTTCTGATTTAGATTTTCCGTTGAAATCATAAGCCGCACGAAACATTACCGAAACATTGTATTTTCTAGCCATATCAAAAGCAGAACGGATTTCATTCAATTTTTTATCATTAATCGGAGAGTTCACAAATTTTTTCAAATTCGCCTCCAGTAAAACCGTGTTTATTCCATTTTGTTTCAGTTTTTCAAAATCATACAAATCCGTGGTGTCATAAGCTTTATACCAGCCTTTTTCGGGATTTAGGAAATTACTCGTATCTTCAATAAATATTTTTTTGGTCAAATTTTGGTTGGGGTTTTCGTAGCCAAATACGCAGGAGATGTTTGTCAAAACAAAGGTAGCAATCATAAATACGGACATAAATTTTTTTAACAATAAAAACACCCTTTCTAAATATACTATAAGAATCAGATATTTAAATTCTACATATAGAAAAAGGCATTAAAAAAACAATTCTATTACAAAAACCTAAAAATACTATTTCTTGCCAATAAATTCAGATTTAACGCGAATTGTTTTATCAAAATTTTCCGAAATATTATCATGATTTTTTCAAAAGCATGTCATAAACTTCACGCTTTGAAATTCCTCTATCTTTTGCAACTTTTTTCATTGCATCTTTTTTTGGCAGATCAGAATAAATCTCCATATGCTCCTCAACCGAAATCTCCTGCCATTTTGCTTTATCTTCCTCCAAAACGGTTTCGATATTTTTGCCTTCTATCACAATAACAAATTCGCCTTTAATTTCACGTGCCGAAAATATTTCTATGATTTCTTTAATTTCGCCGCGCACAACTTCTTCATAAAACTTTGTTATTTCTCTGATTACGGCAATTTTTCGGTTGCCGAGGTTCGAATATAAATGATTCAAAGTTTTCATTAAATGATGCGGAGATTCGTAAATAACAATCGTTCGGGTTTCGTCTTTGATTTCATTGGTAATATACTCGAGTTCTTTTTTATCGGTCGGCAAAAATCCCTCAAATACATAACGTCTGGTCGAAAGCCCTGAAAGTACCAGCGCGGTTACAAGTGCTGTCGGGCCGGGAGCCGCAGTTACTTTAATATTATTTTCATAGCAAAGCTTTATTAAATCCTCGCCGGGGTCAGAAATTCCCGGCATTCCGGCATCAGAGACCAGCGCAATATTTTTTCCCGCCAAAATCTCTTCGATGAGTTTCATTCCCTTAATTTTTTTATTATGCTCATGATAAGAAGTCAGAGGTGTTGAGATTCCAAAATGATTCAATAATTTTGCGCTATGCCGCGTGTCCTCAGCCGCAATCAAATCCACTTCTTTTAATAAACTAAGCACTCTTAAAGAAATATCCTCAAGATTTCCGATTGGGGTTCCGCAAATATATAAAATGCCCTTTTCCATATAATCACCAAATTATTCATAATATATTTTATTTATTTCGCTTGTATATTTTCCGTCGCCGTCATACATTATCAATGGCTTTAAAACTTTAAGATTTGGCTTTCCGTTTCGAACCGCTTCGATTAAAACCATTGTCGGCTCTTTATCTATTTTCGGATGAACAAAGCGCATTAATTTCGGCTGAAGATTATATTTTGCCAAAGTTACTATAATTTCCGAAAGCCTTTGCGGTCTATGTATTAAATAAAACCTGCCGTTTGTTTTCAAAAGCTTGGAAGCGTTTGAAATAATATCCTCCAAATTGCATAAAACTTCATGGCGTGCGATTGTTTTGGATTCGAAATCGTTTTTCAGTCCGCTGTCCGATTTTATATACGGCGGATTAGAAGTAATAACATCAAAAGATGATTTTTTAAAAAGGCAGTCGGCGTTTTTTATATCACCGAAAATTATTTCCGCTTTTTCAGTAAGATTATTAAGCCTTATGCTTCTATTCGCCATTTCAACGCAATCTTCTTGAATTTCAAGTCCATAAAAAAATTTACCCTCTGTTTTTGCCGTCAGCAAAATCGGAATAATCCCTGTTCCCGTTCCCAAATCAAGAGCTATTTCATTTTTATTGACTTTCGCAAAATCCGATAATAACACCGCATCACAGCCAAAACAAAATTTTTCTGGATTTTGAATAATCTGCAAATTATTCCTGTGCAAATCGTCAACACGTTCATTTTCATTTATTTTAACATTATTAATTATCATATCGTTTACCTTTTTCGAAATTTTAAAGCAAAAGCGGCTTGAATTTTAAAGGATTCAAACCGCTTATACTTTTGATAAAAGACCTTGGAGGCTTGTATTAAAACAGCTTCTTAAGAAAGCCCGCTAAAAAGCTTTATTGTGTACTGCGGACGGGTGTGCACTATTTCCCATCCGTATAGAAATATCATTCTATACTGTGTTTTGAAAAGTTCTTTTACTTCGCTTCTTTTTTAAGCTATTCGGGTTTAGACTACCCCCAAAGTCTTTTAATCAATAAAATATTATTTTTAAAATTTATTTTTCAAAATTTAATTATTGAAATCTAATTTTATAATATATGATTATCGGAAAGTTTTTTATACATTTCATATTTAGCTTTCGCATCGATAGCGGCTTCGCCGAATAATTTGTCGGCAAGCTCAGGATTCGAGCGTTTTAATGTAGTGTATCTGTTTTCCGAATTTATAAATTCAATAAAATCTGCGGTCGGCTCTTTAGAATCCAGAACAAACGGATTTTTGCCGTCTTCGGCCAAAACCGGATTGTATCTGAACAAATGCCAATAACCGGACTCTACAGCGCGTTTTCCCTCACGCTGAGTAAGACCCATATTGATACCGTGAGCGATACAAGGAGCATATGCAATCACAAGAGAAGGTCCCGGATAAGCTTCAGCCTCTAAAAGAGCTTTGATGAGCTGATTTTGGTTAGAACCGATAGCAACCTGCGCAACATAAACATAGCCGTAAGTCATAGCCATCATTGCAAGGTTTTTCTTGCGGATTTTTTTACCCGAAGCCGCAAATTTTGCAATTGCGCCCTGCGGTGTTGATTTTGAGTTTTGACCGCCGGTATTGGAGTAAACTTCTGTATCATATACAAAAATATTTACATCCTCACCGGAAGCCAAAACGTGATCAAGTCCGCCGTAACCAATATCATATGCCCAGCCGTCTCCGCCGAAAATCCATTGTGATTTTTTCACAAGATGATCGGCGTTGTGTACAATTTCTTCTGCAATTTTTTGGGCTTCTCCGCCGCAATTGCAGTTTTTGAGAATTTCAACAAGTTTGGCAGCAGCAACTTTAGAGCCGTTACCATTGTTAAAATTATTTGACCATTCGGAAATTGCTTCTTTAAGCTCGTCTTTTACGCCAAGCTCAAGAAGTCTGTTTGCTTTTTCCAAAAGTCCCTCTCTGATTTGTTTTACACCAAGCGCCATACCAAGTCCGTATTCGGCATTATCCTCAAATAATGAATTTGCCCAAGCCGGACCTTGACCTTTGTTATTTGTTGTATAAGGTGTGGAAGGCGCAGAACCACCCCAGATTGACGAGCAACCTGTAGCGTTCGCAATATACATTCTATCACCAAAAAGCTGTGTGATAAGTTTTGTATACGGTGTTTCACCACAACCCGCACAAGCGCCGCTAAATTCAAAAAGCGGTTTTACAAATTGGCTGCCTTTTACAGTTTCCGGGGAAAGCGGAATTTGTTTTTCCGGCATATCTATAAGATAATCCCAATTCGCAATTTCGTTTGTTTGAGTTTCGATTGGCTTCATTACAAGTGCTTTGGTTTTTGCAGGGCAAACATCGGCGCAGTTGCCGCAGCCTGTACAATCCAAAGTTGAAACTTGAATCTTATATTGATATGTCTCCAATCCTTTGCCGACTGCTTTTTTTACAGCCATTCCCGAAGGAGCATTTTTTACATCCTCTTCGGTTAATAAGAACGGACGAATAGTAGCATGCGGGCAAACGTATGAACATTGGTTACATTGGATGCAATTTTCTGAAATCCACTCAGGTACATTAACAGCGATTCCTCGTTTTTCAAAAGCGGCTGTTCCCTGAGGGAAAGTACCGTCTTCACGGCCTTTGAAAGCAGAAACAGGAAGATCGTCTCCTTTTTGCGCGTTCATCGGCTCAACGATTTTTGTAATAAATTCAGGTTTTTCAATTTCTGTTTTTATTTCATCTACAGCGTTTGCCCATTCGGCAGGAACTTCGATTTCAACAATATCCGAAACTCCGCGGTCAACCGCCATATAGTTCATATTTACAATTTTGTCGCCTTTTTTGCCGTATGTTTTATAAATAGCTTCTTTCATATACTTAACGGCATCATCAATTGGTATAATATTAGCAAGCTTGAAAAACGCAGCTTGAAGCACAGAATTTATTCTGTTGCCCAATCCGATTTCTTCTGCAACTTTTATACCATTTATAATATATAATTTTATTTTATGTTCTGCAATATATTTTTTCATTTTTGCAGGAAGTTTTGCATCTAATTCTTCTTTTGACCAAATACAGTTAAGAAGAAAAACTCCTCCGTCTTTCAAATCATCAACCATATCGTATTTGTCAACATAAGACGGATTATGACATGCAACGAAATCCGCAGATTTTACTAAATACGGCGAACGAATCAAATTTTTTCCGAAGCGAAGATGCGAAGTCGTAATACCGCCGGATTTTTTGGAATCATACGCAAAATACGCTTGAGCGTACATATCTGTATGGTCGCCGATAATTTTTATCGAGTTTTTGTTGGCCCCAACTGTACCATCCGAGCCAAGACCCCAGAATTTACAGCTGATTGTGCCTTTTGGTGTAACATCAATATCTTTGGATTCTAGTGAAGTATTTGTAACGTCATCAACAATTCCGACTGTAAAATGGTTTTTAGGTTCGGATTGTTTTAAATTTTCAAAAATCGCAAAAACTTGACCCGGCGTAAAATCTTTTGAGCCTAAGCCGTAGCGTCCGCCAACAATAAGCGGAGATTGAGATTTTTCAAAGAAAGATGTACAAACATCTTGATACAAAGGTTCGCCGATAGCTCCCGGCTCTTTGGTTCTATCCAAAACTGCTATTTTTTTAACAGATGAAGGTATAGCTTTAAGGAAATGCGCTATCGAAAACGGTCTGTATAAATGAACTTTAACAAGTCCGACTTTTTCGCCTTTTTCAGCTAAATAATCAATTGTTTCTTCTATTGTATCACAAGCCGAGCCCATAGCGATAATAATTCTGTCTGCGTCTGGAGCACCGTAATAATTAAATAAAGAATAATTTTTTCCGGTTATTTTGTTTATTTCACCAAGATATTCTTCAACAACTTCCGGTATTTTTTCATAGAAAGTGTTGCAGGCTTCACGCGCCTGAAAGAAAATATCAGGGTTCTGTGCTGTTCCGCGAAGTGCAGGATGCTCAGGATTTAATGCATTTTTTCTAAATCTATCGATAGCGTCCCAGTCAACGATTTTTTTGATATCTTCATAATCGAGAACTTCAATTTTTTGAATTTCGGAAGAAGTACGGAAACCGTCGAAAAAGTGTAAAAACGGAACTCTTCCTTTTATTGCGGAAAGGTGAGCAACAGCGGCTAAATCCATCGCTTCCTGAACATTGTTGGAAGCGAGCATGGCAAAACCTGTTTGGCGGCAAGCCATAACGTCCGAATGATCACCAAATATTGACAATGCGTGGCTTGCTAAAGCCCTTGCACTGACATGAAATACTCCCGGCAACAATTCTCCGGCAATTTTGTACATATTCGGAATCATAAGAAGCAGACCTTGAGAAGCAGTATAAGTTGTTGATAACGAACCGCTTGCCAACGCACCGTGAACAGTACCGGAAGCACCTGCTTCAGATTGCATTTCACATACATTTACGATTTGGCCGAACATATTTGTTTTGCCGGTGGCAGCCCACTCATCAGTGTATTCTGCCATCGTTGAAGACGGAGTTATCGGATAAATACCCGCGACTTCTGTAAAGGCATAGGCGGCATAGGCAGCGGCCATATTACCATCCATTGTCTTCATTTCTTTAGACATTTGAAATTTCCTCCTTAAAAGTTTTGAATCTAACAATTTCGCATTCTTTACAAACACAAATGGCAATGCTTAGAATTATAGAAATTGCTTATGTCCGCAAATGATTATATTTCCTTTATAAAATTATTTTCCCGCAAAATAAAATTTTTGCTTAGGCATGAGAAAACGGTAAAGGCGCACCGATAAAATTTTATAAAGATTGCTATAACCAATGCAATAAAACAGAATTTGAAATTAGGCTTTTCAAATCTGTTTTTTATGAAATGACATTCATTGAATGAAATGAAGTTTTGATTAGAATCTTTGATTAGAATCATAATTACAAAATATATACTTAGGCTACACATTATTTGTAATATTATTCTCCATACTCTATCAAAGAATGTCATTAATAAACATCTTTTCCCGTAAGTGCCGGGTTTAATACAAATTTCTTAAAACTAAGTATATTGTATACAAAAATATTATACCATATATATCTCAAAAAAAATCAATTTTTATATTATTATATATTTTTGTACAAACATCATAAAAAATAGCTTTTTTTATACATTCTTTGCAAATAATTAATATCAGTATAGCTATAAAATGCTAATTTTGTATAAATCGAAAGAGTTTCTGGATGAGTATTATTTTAAAAAAGTGAATACAAATACTGCTGTATAAAAAAATTATACCATTTTTTATCAAATAAGAGCAAAAAAATAAATTTTGGATGCAATAATATTTCCATTCTAAACGATAGAAAAATGAAATAAAGTGGTTTGATTTTTTACCGACTAATACTAATTCCCATTTGATTTGTAGAAAAAAATTTTCACAACGAAGTGTTCCGCGCAACGCTTCACGCGCGGAATGAAATATTTTTTTCTATTCTCTAAAAGGGAAATAGTATAAAATATTTTGCTTTGAAGATATATAAAATCAAGAAAAATCAAACCGCAAAGTAATCAATATATAGTTAAAATGCTATAGCATAAATTTCATCTATTTTTCTGTGTATTCATCTGCTAAATTTCTTAATCCCTCTCCGTCAACCCGATATACCGTCCACTCCTCCATGGGCTTTGCTCCCAAAGATAAATAAAAATCAATACTCGATTTATTCCAATCCAAGCACCACCACTCAAGCCGACCGCAGCCTCTTTCCACGGCGATTTTAGCCAATTGTTTAAGCAATGCTCTTCCATAGCCTAAACCGCGGTATTTTGGTTTGACAAACAAATCTTCGAGATAAATACCGGATCTCCCTAAAAATGTAGAAAAATTATGAAAAAATAAAGCGAACCCCAATTCTTCGCCATCTTCTACCGCAAAAATTACTTCCGCCTTTTTCTGCTTGAAAATCCACTCTTCCAATAATTCTTCTGTTGCCACTACTTCATCAAGCATTTTTTCATATTCCGCCAATTCCTTAATAAAATGCAAAATTAATGCGCTGTCCGACGGTACAGCATATCGAAAAGATAACATAATTTTTCTCCTTTATTCAATTTTCCTCAAAGCCTATGTAATACTAATTTTCATTTGATTTTCCTACAGTAACAAGAGTTTTAAAGAGTATTTCCGGATTCCGCCCAAGGTGATTTGCAACATCAACTGCGTTTACTAATTTCTCATCATATGTATAATATTCGTATTCTATTTTTTTACTTTCAAGTATGCGCATTACATTGGTTTTATCGATTTTCTTGCTTATAATTATCACCATTTCTTTATCAATTTTTATAACACTACTATAGATTAGCACATTTCAAAAAATCCTGTTGACTTTTTTGTAATAAAAAAAGCGGAATAAAACTAAATAACATATTGGATAAATTTTGTAGTTTACAATATATAATTTAAATGCTATACTTTCGAAACAATAAAATATACTCGTGAGGGAGTAGTTTGCGCATGCTTTATTGCGTGACAAGTCAACATACTGACCAATGCGGTCTGGCTTGTCTTAAAGAACGAGACTCATGTATGACTTCTAAATCATGCATGGTCTTTTATTTTTTTGGGCTCAAATATGGCTTTTGAAAGTCATGCTTGAGTCTATTTTATTGAATAAAAAAATTGGAATGATAAAAATGCACGAGTATTTAGAAGACAGAAATGTATTAATCAATCAGCTCCACACAAATCCCGGCGACGGATTGACAAATGAACAAGTACAAAAAAATGCCGACAAATACGGCACTAACTCATTGGCGAGAGTAAAAGCGGAGTCTTTGTTTTCGCGATTGCGGCACGCCGCCGGCGAACCGATGATTCTGATGCTCATAGCCGCGGGAATTATTGCTCTCGTTGTCAATTTATTCCGCGCTTTCACCGGCGGCGATGCCGACTTTTTTGAATGCGTAGGGATTTTTGCCGCAATTTCTTTGTCGGTTTTAATAACGGTAGTGATGGAGGGCCGCAGTGCCAAAGCCTTTGAAGCCCTCAGCAAAATCAATGACGATATTTTGCTTAAAGCCCTGCGTAACGGCAAAATAATTATGCTGAACCAAAAAGATATCGTTGTCGGTGATATTCTGCTTCTGCAAACCGGCGACAAAATTCCTGCTGATGGACGGCTTATTGAAAGCAAAGGACTTGAAGCAGATGAATCAACACTTACCGGCGAAAGTACTCCCGTACAAAAAGACGCAGAATCTGTTTTGAAAGATGAAAAAACGCCCTTAGCCGAACGTCGAAACATGCTCTATTCCGGCACATACATAAACAGCGGATTTTGCAAATTGCTCGTTACTGCTGTTGGCGACAAAACAGAATTCGGAAGAATCGCAAAAGAGCTTTCATCCGCGGACAAAAGCACTACACCGCTGCAAGAAAAGCTGGCACGTCTCGGCAAGACAATTACTTTGTTCGGTGTGACAGCCGCCGCGATTGTATTCATTTCGCAGTTAATTTCATTTGCAATACACGAAGGTCTTGTAATGGATGAAGTTATGGAGGCATTTGTAACAAGTATTGTGCTGATTGTGGCCGCCGTACCAGAAGGTTTGCCGACAATCGTGGCAGTTTCGCTCTCCATAAATATTATTAAACTTTCAAAACAAAATGCGCTTGTTAAAAAAATGATTGCCTGTGAAACCGTAGGCTGTGTCAACGTCATCTGCTCCGATAAAACAGGTACGCTCACCGAAAATAAAATGACCGTAATCGGCAATATTTCGAATAAATCAATTTTACAAAATATTTGTATCAACAGCACCGCCGATATTGGCGAAAACGGAAGATTTATCGGAAATCCAACTGAATCTGCGCTTCTCGTTGCCGCAGAAAAATCCAGAAAAGACTATCGTGTCTGTCGTCAAAACGCCGATATCGCTCATGTCTTTCCTTTCTCTTCGGAAGAAAAGGATATGACTACGATTGTTAAAGAGGAAATCAGTTTTGTTGCTTATAGCAAAGGCAGTCCTGAAAAAATATTCGATTCTTGCAAACTGACGGATATCGAGCGCAAAAAAATTGAAATGCAGATAACGGAATACCAACAAAAAGCTTGCCGTGTAATCGCTTTTGCACACCGTATTGTAGACTGTTCAAATTTTGACGAGAAGGCTGTAGAAAGTAATATGGAATTTGACGGTTTCGCCGCCATTTCCGATCCCTTGCGTGCCGATGTTTACGAAGCCGTAGAAAGCTGCCGCCGTGCCGGTGTAGCTCTGAAAATTCTAACAGGAGATAATATCTTTACCGCAACAGCCATCGCAAACGAATTGCATCTTTTAAATAATCAATCTGCCGCAGTAGAAGCAAGCTCATTGGAACAGCTTTCCGATGACGAACTGCGTGAGCAACTCTCGAGCATAAGTGTAATTGCCCGGTCTACGCCTGCTATAAAAATGCGTGTGGTAAAAATACTCAAGGATATGGGAAATGTAGTTGCTGTTACAGGCGACGGTATCAATGACGCTCCTGCCCTCAAAAATGCAGATGTGGGTATCGCCATGGGAATTTCCGGCACAGAAGTATCTAAAGAAGCCAGCGATATTGTATTGCTAAACGATTCCTTTTCAAGCATTGTTCAGGCAATCGAATGGGGCCGCGGCATTTATGAGAATTTCAAAAGGTTCATCAGTTTTCAGCTGACTGTTAATCTTTCTTCTGTTATTGTTGTGCTTTCTTCGATATTGCTTGGTCTAAAAGCGCCGTTTACCGCACTTCAGCTTTTGTGGATAAACATAATTATGGACGGTCCTCCGGCGCTGACATTAGGACTTGAGCCTGTTCATGGCGATTTAATGCAGCAAAAGCCTGTAAAACGCGACGATAATATTATTTCCAAGGCAATGATGATAAAGATTGCTATAACAGGTTTATATATATCCATTGTCTTTTTATTGCAATACACAAAAAACTTTCTCGGCGCAACTGTTGCACAAATGCCAACTGTACTTTTTACGCTTTTTGCTTTGTTCCAACTTTTTAATGCTTTTAACTGCCGTGAACTGAACGGCAATAGCATTTTTAAAAATATCTTAAAAAATCGGCTGATGCTGATAGTTATTTCAATTACATTCATCCTGCAAGTACTGATTATCCAGTTTGCGGGCGTGTTCTTCGGCACTATCCCTCTGCCGTTCGATATGTGGCTGAAATTATTTGGCATGTCATTTTCTGTTATTGCGCTCTCCGAACTTTTAAAATTAATACATTTTCATTTTGATAAGTAGAAAAAATATTTCATTTCACGCATGCTTCAAGCGTGAAATGAAATATTTTTTTCTATCCATAATAATGAAAATAGTATAATTATGAAATTCACTAATCTATATAGGGTTCTTATGAAATAAAATATATTATAAACGAAAAATACCTAAAATAAATTTTCATAAAATACCGATATATATTGCAAAGGATCAAAAATTTAAAAAAACGAAATACCTATATAGCATTAATTAATGAAAAGGAGATGTATATGAAAAAAGCGTTAGCAGGAATGCTTATATTTGCTGTGATAAGCGGCGTATTGACAATAAATTTATTCGCTTCGACAAACAATTCTGTTTCTGAAGTCAAGGCCAATATTTACAGAAACGGTGTTTATTACAAAACAGTCACAATAAGCCAAAATAACAATTGGATTTATGAAGATGATTTTGAAAAAACAGATGAAAACGGAAAAGAGTATATATATACAATAAAAGAAATACCGGTTTCCGGATATTCTTCCAGTGTAATGCAAGATGGAAACAGTTTTGCATTAATAAATATTCCGATACCATCGACTCCGGCACCATCAGCACTATCAACTTCAGCACCCGAAACTTCGGATACATATTCAACAACGCATTATTATCCGAAATATGAACCAAGCACCAAAGCAATTGTTTCTGCCAGCGAAAGTACTTCACCAACGATACCGCCTTCGGCAAGCCCGGAAAATAGCCCAAGCCCTAGTGCAAGCGTCGCGCCGTCAACTACAGCCCCGTTTGAAACTAACTATCCAGGCAGTTCGACAGCTTCAAGCGCAACCGAATTTTTCAATACTCCAAAAGAAGAAACTCAGCCTATTCCGGAATTTACATTTGAATCTGAAGAAAAAGCACCTGAAGGAAACAGCCGGTCAGCCGATGTTTTAGTCGAAGGTAAAAATCTGCATCTAGAATATCTAGACCGTCTATTTCTTTATAATGTAACAGAAGACGGTGTGCCGCTCGGCTATATTGAACCTTCTAAATATAATAATTTCACATTGGACGATATTCTTCCGGATATCCCGAATATTGATGATAAAAGCAATGTTTTTGCCAAACCGTCCGAGAACAATGACAATCATACTTCCGGCTCTTATTCCAAAGATAATGTTCCGGGTACGGGCGAAAGCGCAGATATAAAGCAAAATCCCGAAACATTTGACTCATTGTCGCCGAAAATTTTGATAATATCTCTCTTGACAGTCTGCATATTTCTATACATTACGAAAAACTACTCTAAGTTAATATCTTAGGGCATATCGAAAAAAAGCTATATAGCGGTTTGATTTTTTACCAACTATAATTTATTGTTTTTTGGAAGGAGTTACGAATTTGCAAAAAAAGCATTCATTAATTTTTATAATTTCACTTTTTGCTGTTTTTCTTTTTATGAACCCATTAACGGCGTATGCTAACAATACGGTTAAAATTAAAATAACAAAGATATGGGGGGAAGCAATTAAAGTAAGTGTAAATCATCATGACAGCTCCGGAAATGAGTTAATCCCAAAGCAAATATATTACTATCCGAAAGGAGTTAATGTAACTGTAAAATCTGAAATGATTAGCGGCTATCATCTTTCGGCTGGTCAAAATTCCTCCAATCATTTTCAAAATTTAGACGAGGATAAATCTTATACTTTTGTTTATGATAGAGACTTGCCGCCTATAGTTATAACGGGTGATGCATCAAATATAAATACAGACTCAGCCGAAATTACCTCAAACGGGTACTCCGGCTTTAACTCATACATTATAGAGCAAGGTATCGAATATTCAAGTTCCATACCCATGAGTAACTCGCGACACGAAGCCGGCCAAGCCGGTAACCCTGCATTTAATGTTTCTTTAAAAACGCTTGCACCGGATGAAACTTATTACTACCGTGCATATGTTAGAACAGGCGACGGAGTTTTTTACGGTGTAATAAAATCTTTTAGAACACAAAAGCCTGTCAGTTTAATAAATATAAGGGTAAATCTAGTCTGGAACGATTCAAATAACTCGAAATCATTGAGACCAGAGATTTATAGAGTATCCCTGCTTAGAGACGGTGTTCCTCTTGATACACAAACTCTGGACTTGATGAACCAAAGCGGCTTTACTTTTTCGAACCTTGAAGAATATAGACCAAATGGCACAAAATATATATACACCGTAGAATCGCCGGACAGTCTGCAAAACTATACTACAACCGTAAATAATTCAACTTTTACAATAAACAACGCTTTAAAAAAATATAACATAACTGTTGACCACGTGGATAAAAACACGAATACAACTATTTCTAGTGAATATCTGCTGGTTTCCGCAGGCGACTCTATTACTTTGTATGCGAAATCCCTTGTCGGATATACATTTTCGGGCGAGCCATTAATCACATTTACAAATATTCAAAGCGACAAAATTGCAACTTTTCAATATAATCGAATTGTGAATTGAACCCGTTCTGCGCGAGAACGAAAATAAATCAGTACATTTTGCGGCATTTCCGTAAAATGTACTTTTTATTTTCAAAAGCACCATCACTCCGGCAAAGCGGCTAATAGTATTTCTTCTAAATGTCGGAAAACGGAAATAGCATTAATTGTAATATTAAATACATATTTTAGCAGATTGAAGAATGTTATAATTAATTTTATAACAATTTAAGGAATCGAGTATTTCAAAGGGGTGCGAAATGAGAAAAAGTTTTAATTTATGTTTAACAGTTGTTTTGATATTTTCAAGCATTAGTATTGTGACCTCAAGAATTGACAAGATTAAAGTAGAGGCATCGCCTATCCTGAATAAAAATATGCTATTTTCAGCCTCTACAACCGCAGCGCCGACTGACCCTCCTTTCACAGCAAAGCCGATTGTGTCAACGACCGCCACACCTACCGCAACGCTTTCGTCAGGAGATCCGACAAATCCAAATGAAACCGCGCACGCAAAATTAGTCGATATTGTTTTGGACAAAACTCAAATGACATCATCTGATACAATTAATATTATTGCGAAATTTTCTGAAGATACAAGATTTATTAAATCCGTAGAGGCTGCATTTAGACCAAAGGGCTTTGATTTATCATTTCCGATTAAACTTATACGTGATGGCAATTATTTTGTGGCTAATATCAATTCAGGTGTGAACTCTCAGCCGGGAACAATTTATCTTTATTCTGTTACAGTCGAATTTACAAATTCCAATGAACCTGATATCTATGTTCAAAAAACAAACAACGACATTGATTCTAACCTTTATTTGCCGAGAGAGCAGACGTTTACAATTATTAATGATGAATATGAAAATAATCTTCCGAAAGTAATTGATTTGAAAATAGACAAAGAACTGATTGAAAACGAAGGCAAAATAAATGTCACACTGACCGCTGACGACAACAAATTAGGTATTCAAAATATTAGGGTATATTTCGGAAATAAGGAAATTTCTTCCGACTACTTCGCTGAATTAAGCCACAGCTATTTCGACGAGGAGTCCCAAACAGAGATAACATATCCCGAAAATATCTACAAAGGCGAAATTGAAATCAAAAAATCCAATTCCGTTCCGGGAATCTTTGAATTATCAGAAATAGATATAACTAACGTAGCCGACAATCGTATAATATATAATTCTGATCCTGTTTATATTGATCTTCCCGGGTATAAAGAATTACCTCTTAAAGCGTCGTTTAAAGTAATCAATGATGACTACGACAAAACTCCTCCTGATTTATTATATTTCGGAATTGACTCGTCTTTTATAGAAGGAGAGCCTACAAGAAATATTTCAGCTTATGCAAGAATAATTGATAATTGGACTTGCGTCGGCGGCTCAGCCATCATGTCGTTTATGGAGGAAAACTCTAGCCGAAACCATACAGTTTCTTTAGGTTTTGATTATACTAATCAAGAAGATATGATGTCTGTTCATGAATTCAGCGGAAATCTTAATATTTATAAAGACGATGCTCCGGGTAATTTTTATTTGGATACGGTAATGATTAAAGATAGGGCCGGAAACACAAGGATTTACAAATATAATCCAAGTAAAGAGGATTTAGATAAAGGAGTTTCGCCTTTCTCTGAAAAAGTAAGTTTTACAATTGATAATACAGTCGAAATTGCCGCACCGGATAAAGGAATAAATATTGATTTAAAGATTGACAGCAAAGCATATAAGCTTAATGGAAAAAGCCATGAAAACGACGTTCCGCCGATTATTGTGAATAATCGAACAATGTTGCCGTTAAGGCTTATCAGTGAAAATCTGGGCGCAAAAGTCGATTGGGACGCTAAAACATATACGGTTACGATAACTAAAGACGGGAAAGTTGCAAAAATGCAAATCGGAACACCTCTTGAAAATGATATGGGAACCCCTTTTATATCCAATAACCGCACTTATGTTCCGCTTCGTTATATTTCTGAGCAACTCGGAGCAAATTTAATTTGGAATAAAAACGACAGGACTATAAAAGTTTATATAACAGATTGAGTCAAAGCATTTGATTTTTCTTGATTATTTATTTTTTGAAAGCAAAGGGGAGCGTATTATGAAAATGCCAAAGATTATAGAAAATGCGATGTTTGCGCCCTGCGGAATGAATTGCGCTGTATGTTATAAGCACGTTGGCATTCGCAAATACGCAAAAAATTGCGAAGGTTGTTTAAAATCTGATATCGGAAAACCGGAGCACTGCCGCAAATGCAAAATTAAAATTTGTGCCGAAGCAAAGAAACATACCCATTGCTTTGAATGTATTGATTTTCCGTGCAAATTAATTAATTCCTTAGAAAAAAGTTATATCAAAAGGTATAACATCAGTCTGATAGAAAACAGCAAATTGGCCAAATCCAAAGGTATTGCCAAATTTATGGAGCAAGACCGCAAAAAATGGACTTGTCCAGAATGCGGCGGAGCATTTTCTTTGCATGACGGTATTTGCAGTGAATGCGGTCCTGATTACAAGAAAAACAATTAGATGACTCTCTCATTTTCGTGCATGAAAAGAGAGGAAGATTAACATATATTCCGCTATACTTTTGATATGGAGGTGAAGCAAGTGTGGAATGGCTTAATAGGTTTAACGACGCAATAACTTATATAGAAAACAATCTTGATAATGAAATTTCTTATGAAAAAGCGGCAGAGCTTACATTTTCTTCGGTTTATCATTTTCAGCGAATGTTTTCATATATAACCGGCGTGCCGGTATCGGAATATGTGCGAAGAAGACGCATGACAAAGGCGGCTTTTGACCTGCAGACCGGCGATAAAGTACTGGAAGTTTCATTGCGTTACGGTTACGAATCTCCAACTGCATTTAACCGTGCTTTTCAAACTGTACACGGGATTTCGCCATCTATGGCACAAAAACCCGGCACAGTACTGAAATCATTCCCACGCATTGGCTTCCAAATTTCTATCAAAGGAGAAGTTGAAATGGAATATAAAATAGTTAAAAAAGAATCCTTCCGTGTTGTTGGGGTGCGTGAACCTTTGCTGGTTGCGCCGCTTCCTGTAAAATCCGAAATCGGTAAAGACTATGACCCTGCCGATGTGGCCGAAAGTTTTAAACGTGTCCCTATGTTTTGGCAGGAATCACATCAAAACGGAAAAGTAGCACAAATTTGCGGTTTTATAAAAGATGAGCCAATGGGCTTGCTAGGAATTTCTGATTGTAGCTCTTTGGGAGGTTCGAATTTCTATTATATCGCCGCTGCTACAGACGTGCCCGTACCGGACGGAATGTATGAGCTGATAGTTCCTTCATGCACATGGGCAATTTTCTCAGGCTCAGGTCTGCCGAAATCAATTCAAGATTTGCAGAAACGCATTTATTCGGAATGGCTGCCGACTTCCGGCTATGAATGGGATAACGCGCCGGATATTGAAGTATATCTCGACGACAGCCCAACAAATATGAAATATGAAGTTTGGCTTCCTGTTGTAAAAAAAGTATAATATAGCAGTTTCATTTTTACCAATAATTTGTTTTATTTTTTCGGCTTGTAAAATCAAGGAAAATGAAACTGCATTGGTACTAATATTTTGTACAATTGCTAATTGTTCAAAAGCATCTTTCTAAAAAATACGAAAGATGCTTTTTTGCGAAATCGCTTTATTTAATCAATTCCAAACTATTATAAATTTCATCCAAATTTTCATTTCCGAAAAGCATTATTTCCATTCCGGTAAATTCTGCTGTGCTCGGAGTTTCGAATGAATAATATGCGTCAAAACATTCAAATTCCTTGATTTTCTTAACTAAATAAATCGAATATTGAGTATCATTTTCGGCATATTTTTCTATGGAATACGCTCTGTCAAAAATATCGCTTTTTATTACGCTGATATTTTCTTCCGGTTCCGGAAAATCGGAAGAAATAGCAACTTCCTTTGTTTCAGTATTGTTTTTATCTTCTTTTTCATCAGAAAGCTTGAATTCTTGATCATGCATCGAATAAAAATTCCGCTCGTCATTTATCAAATGCATTCTATATGAGAAAGAATCATTCGAGCCTTCTTCAAAAACAATAATTTCTTTGATATTCGATTTATAATCGCCTTTGATTTTGTAAATATTCAAAAATAAATCTTTTTTGATTTCAAGTCTTTGCAGAGGTTTTTTATAATCGACGTTTTCGTTTGTCAAACAATATTCAATAGAAGCTTCATTAAATTTCAGCTTAGTTGGAAAATAAATTCCGTTGTTCGATAATTTTAAAGCATCTAAAAATTCTGCTTTGGATTTAAAATTTACTCTTTTAGAAAGGCAATTCTCATAATTTACATCAAGCACGTCTCCTTTTTTATTTGTCCAAAGAAATACTTCGTCATCTTTGATTTTATCCAAATAATCTCTGCCGTTTAAAATATTTGTATATCCGACTCTAATATCTCTCACTGCCACCTTTTCCAAGTATTCATTTTGATAAATAATTATTCCGCCCATATTTAAATCAACAACAAACAAATACTTTTCTTCATCTGAAAAATCAAATCTAATTTCCGTCAATTTGTAGTTCGGCGATTTTTGTGCTGTAATATCGGATATGCTTATATTCGCTTTGCTAATTTTCTGCTCAAATGTATAATTTCCAAATAAAATATTTTCTAATTTATTCGAAGAAATACCATAAGTTTTCAGAAAGTTTGAAGCCTTATCCAGAGCTTCTTCAATGGATATCGGGTTGCTATTCTCAATATATCCTGAGCCGCCGCCGTTACGATATTCATAAAATCGTAGTTCATCTGCTCTGATTTCAATGCTTATCCCAAGTCCGGTTCCGTTTTTCTCCATCCAAAAAAAATTATCAGTATATGGACTCTCAATATCAGCATTAACTTTATTAATAATTTCAGCCGGTAATAAGTTTTCGGTTTCCAAATTCGTCAAAAATGAATTCCATTTTGAATTTTCTCTTACAATCTTTGCTTGCTTATATATATCTTCGTAATCATCACTGCCGACCAAGCTTGCAAGAATTGTCAAAGACGAAGCCAATACAATCAAAACAAAAGACAGGATAAATATTAAGGCAGATTTATTTTTATATTTCATAATAGAAAAAAGCCTCCCTTTTAAAGATTTCTTTTCTTCGCACATCATATTAAAACCGACATTTCTGTATATACTGTTATTTGCCGCAATTTTTATCAATGTCTCTCCGTATAATTGCTTGTCCTCCGCTTTCATAGATTTAACAACGGATTCATCACAGCTAAGTTCGCAAAACCGGTTTAATTCCTTGCGCAGTAAATAAATAATCGGATTAAAAAAATGAATCGAAACAGCAAAAGTCATTAGCCATTTCAGTAGGATATCTTTTTGCCGGAAATGATTAAGCTCGTGCAAAAGAATATTTTTAAGTTCACTTTTTTTAAAATCTTCGCATGGAATAATTATTTTTGGAAAAATAAATCCGATTAGCATCGGCGAATCAATGAATGAGCTTTCAAATATTTTCACATTGGATTTAATATGCATTTCATTTTTAGCTGATTTAAACGACTCCGCTAATTCTTCATTTGGGTATTGCAATGTTTTATTAAGTTCTTTACAGAATTTCGAATATGATAAAATATGCTTTAAAAAGATTGACAACGATATTATCGGGAATAAATATAATAAATTTTGAATTCTAAATTTTGAATTTCTTGAATAATCGTTATTTGATGTATCCGGAGTTTCATTTACAGCAAATTCTTTTTCTTGAGGATTTTCGGCCGAAAAAGAATCAATTACATTAATTGGATTTTTAAAAGTTCTGTTTATTTCCGCAGGATATTTTATTAGCGGCAAATCGTTGCTTATTGAAATATTAATCGGAAAAATGAAAATAAAGCGAAGCATTATTACAATCAAAAGTATATATTGAGATTTTTTCGAAATCTTATCCGTTATGAAAAATTTGATGGTCATAAATAGGATAAATAGTATAGAGCCATAAATCGAGAATAAAAATAAATATTTCACATAATCATCCATATTAATCCTCTACCTTAAACATATTTTCCAATTCTTTGATGTCTTCCTTTGTCAGTTTATTTTTGCTGACAAGCGAAGCAACCATATTTTTTACATCGCCGTTGTAGAGTTTATCAATCATTTTTTGCGTACTAAACTCATTGTATTCCTCTAAAGAAATAACAGGCGTGTAATAAAAAACTTCCTTTTTTTCGATTTTCAAAGCTCCTTTTTTATGCAGCCGCGATACCAGAGTTTTTATTGTCGACGAATCCCAAGCTGTTTTTTTCGAAATTTCATCTTTAATTTCAGAAATATTAAGCGCACGCTTTTCATGCCAAAGAATTTTTAATATCTCCAATTCTGCGTCCGAGATTTTATTAATTATATTTTCCAAAATTCCACCTCCAATTTACAATTGTAACCTCATGTTTTTAGTTTACAACTGTAACCCCAATTTGTCAACTGATTTTTTATTTTAAAAAAATAATTCATCTATGGCATTTATCAAATGAATAATAAGTCCGATTCTGATTAATTCTTGCTATTTGAATAAATTAAAACACCATGATAACATTGTTTAGTACGATTTATACTACTTTCAATATTAAGGATAGAAAAAAATATTTCATTTCGCGCCAGAAGCATTGCGCGAAACGCTCAGCTGTGAAAAATTTTTTCTACTTAACTAAATGAAAGTAGTATTAATTGATACGATGTCCTGTGTCATGGATATTGACCAAAATTACAAATTTGCGGCAATATCTATGGGCGCATCAACATTGCAAATTTTTAGGGATGTTATTATACCGGGCGCAATGCCGAATTTTTTGGCTGGATGCCGGTATCGAATCAAATCAGCGACAGCTGCGGACTTGCTTTAACGATAAAAAAACCGGACAAAAAAGAAATCAGTGATTTTTTTGTCCGGTTGGATGTTTCTTCAGGTCTATATGAAATGCAAATGGTTCTTGATGAAAACGGAGTCCATAGTATTGCAAAAGCCGAATTATACTATTTTCATTATAAAGGATAGAAAAAAATATTTCATTTCGCGCTTGAAGCATGCGCGAAACGCCCCGCTGTGAAAGATTTTTTTCTAATTATCAAAATGAAAATAGTATTACTAATGCAAAAAGTACTGTAATATTTATTATATGTTATTTTGAAAGCTGTTTATTAGAAATTTTCTGAAAGTTTCCGCCAAAGGGGTAAGAGGTATATATCTATGTGTGACAATATAAAAATATCGATTTAACATTTCATTTTCAATGTCAAAAGATAAAATTTCTCCCCTTTCAATTTTATCCAAAACCGCAATTTTTGAGACAATCCCAATGCCAGCACCATGCTTCACCGCCTGCGCAACACTTTCCGTATTTTGCAGCTGCAAGGAAATTTTTATTTCATGCGGTTTGATTCCCATGCTGTCTAAAAAAGAGAAGCTCTGTTTTTGTGTGCCGGAGTCGGATTCTCGTATTACAAAAAACGAGCTTTTCAACATTTCAATTGTCATTTTTCCGTTCAAGGCCCGATATTCCGGTGTATTAGGGGTTATAATTGTCAGCTTATCGGGGCAAAATGCTTCGAAATTGCAATTCGCATTTAAATTATTATATCCTGTTATACCAATTTCCACTTCCATATTTTCAACCAATTTTGAGACTTTTCCGCTGTCATTGTCAATAATCGAAATTTTTATTTTTGGATATGCCCTAATAAATTCCGGCAGAATTTTTGGCAGTATATAAGATGATGGCACAGTTGAAGCGGATAAAATAAGATTTCCGCTTAAATTTCCCTTGTATTGCGTCACTGCGCCCTCTGCGCATTCCCGTAGCCTTAAAATTTGCAGAGCGTATCTATAGAATATCTCTCCGGCCTCCGAAGCAAAAACGCCCTTTGGGGTTCTGATAATTAGCTGACAACCCAATTCATCTTCAAGCGAATTAATATGAACACTGATTGTTGATTGAGAAAGAAACATTTCTTCTGCCGCTTTCGTAAAGCTGCCGTTTTTGATAACACATACAAGTGCCTCAATTTGTTTGAAGTGCAACGGATATCACGTCCTTGTGTTTATTATTATGAGTTATGTAACGGGTTTATCATCAATTGTTTTCGCAATGACAGCCGCACCGATTGCGCCCGCATATCTTCCAAAACTGCAAGATTTTACATCCTGCCCGATTTCTGCGGATAACAGACGCAGAATTTCGCCGCTTTGACTCAGTCCGCCTGTCAGATAGCAATTTTCTGCTATTCCGTGACGGCTTGCAAGGCTTTCAACCTTTGATACAACCGATTTCAAAATACCAGCCGCAATGTTCTCCCGCGGTTCGCCTTTTCCGATAAACCCGATAATTTCCGATTCCGCAAAAACGGTACACATTGAATTTATTTTAACCGCATCGCCTTTTAGAGAAAGCTCGCAAAGTTCTTTTATAGAAAGCCCCAAGCGGTTAGCCATGATTTCGATAAATTTTCCCGTACCTGCAGAACATTTGTCATTCATCAAAAAATCATTCACCTTGCCGTTTTTTAGGGTTATTATTTTTGTATCCTGACCGCCGATATCTATGATTGTTGCATTATCTTCATAAAGGTATTGCCCGCCAATTCCATGACAAGTAATCTCGGATACTACTTTATCGGCATACGGCACCGAAATCCTGCCGTAGCCTGTTGCGACTACTTTGTCTCTGGAAAAGTCTATCCCTAATTTAATCAGTTCGTCCTTTATATTTTCAGAAGTTTCCTTGCAATTCCAGCCGGTCGGAAGAGTGTAGTTATGTAAAATACTTATTTCGTCCATTATAACAGCTTTCGAAGCTGTTGACCCAATATCAATTCCAACATAATTCATAATTTTCACCTATACTGACGAACGTCTAGATTTTCACATCCGTTCCGCGCGGTTAGGTAGGTTGGGAGGAACGGATGTGAGCTTTGTTTTCGTTCGTCAGTGTATTGTATAAGCTCTAAAAACGCACTAATTCTTGTGTTGATTTGTTCAGTGTCCGAAGGCGGATAATCCGTTTCTATAGCAAGATATTTTTTGTTCTTCATCAAAATCCTCCTCAAATATGCAATACTCTAATGATATATCAAAAAAGATGCTCTTTAAAGTTGTATTGATAATTTGAATAGACAACGGTAAGCCGATTAATATAGGCTATAACAAATTTAAAAATGCGGCCGGTTAATCCCAAGAAATCAAGAAAAATCGAGCCGCTTTCCTATATATTTAGTAATGATAAGAAATATTATTTCAGATTTTCAATCGCCGCTTTTTCGATAGCAAGACCGGCAACGTATCTTTCCATAAAAGCATTGAAACCCTTAATATCTTCGGGGTCAGGCTGAATAACAGAAGATTCCATTCCGGCAAAAACTTTTTTATCCAAATAGTTTTCGAGGGTTTCGTTTTCTTCTTTTTGCAGCATATACGCCGCCAAAAGCGCAATACCCCAAGCGCCGCCTTCTGCCGCAGATTCCATAACCGCTACAGGAACATTTAACGCTCCTGCCATTAATTTTTGACCGACGGTTTTTGTTTTAAACAAGCCGCCGTGTCCCAAAAGCTGCTTGAGTTTTACGTTTTCCTTTTCGGTCAAAATATCCATACCGAGTCTTATCGTTCCCATTGTAGAAAATAATAGCGTACGCATAAAATCCGCCAATGAAAAATCGCTGTCCGGAGTTCTTACAAAAAGCGGACGACCACCGCCGGTTTCGGTTATCGGCTCACCGGAATAATAGTTATAGCTCAATAAACCACCGCCGCCGCTTTCTCCTTCCAAAGCCTTATTATAAAGCGTCTTGTATAATTCAGTTTTATCAACTTTTACGCCCATAGCTTCAATTGCTTCGCCGAATAATTTCACCCAAGCATCCAAATCAGATGTACAGCTGTTGCTATGCACCATAGCGACAGGTTTTCCAGACGGCGTTGTTACCATATCTATTTCGGGATAAACTTTTGATAAATCTTTTTCGAGTACAATCATTGCAAAAACAGAAGTTCCGGCAGAAATATTTCCCTTTTGCTCCGCTACAGAATTTGTCGCAACCATTCCCGTTCCTGCGTCTCCTTCCGGCGGACAAAGCGGCACTCCTGCCTGCAAAATTCCGCTTTTATCCAAAAGTCTTGCGCCTGCTTCAGTTAATTTTCCGGCTTCATCACCTGCATTTAAAACCTTAGGCAAAATATCTTCCAATTCCCAGTGCAGATTTTTTTCTTCAATCAATGAATTAAATTTTCGAACCATATTTTCATTAAAATTATTTATTGTGCTGTCAATCGGAAACATTCCGGAAGCCTCGCCAAGACCGATAACATTTTGCCCCGTGAGCTTTAAATGTACATAAGACGATAAAGTTGTCAGTAAAGCTATATCTTTTATATGTTTTTCATCATTCAAAACCGCTTGATAAACATGCGCAATACTCCATCTTTGCGGAATGTTAAATTCTAATTCTTTTGAGAGGATTTCGGCGGATTTTTCTGTAATCGTATTGCGCCATGTTCTGAACGGTACCAATTGATTCCCGTCTTTATCAAATACCAGATAACCGTGCATCATCGCAGATATACCGATAGCCCCTATTTTAACTAAATCCGTGCCGTATTTATTTTTCACATCAGCGGAAAGATTCGCATATGCATCCTGCAAACCTTTCCAAACATCTTCAAGGCTGTATGTCCATATTCCGTCTATTAATTTATTTTCCCAGTCATGCGTGCCGGCTGCCAGCGGTTCATGATTCTGATCAATCAAAACCGCTTTGATACGAGTAGAACCCAATTCAATACCAAGTATTGTTTTGCCGTCAATAATTCTCTGTATTGCTTCTTTGTCCATACCAAAACCTCCATTTCAATAAATACATAAAATGCTTCAAAATATATCAATATTTTAACATAAAATATAAATTAATTACATCTTCACAAAGGATTTAAAAACGAATAAATTTAATGTTCCGAAATATCTCTTTTCGAAAAAGATATTAACCCCAAAAAAACCAGAACGGCAGAAATTAGCGTTAGTACAAAAACAGCAAAAATCGAAATATCCTGACCGGGATAAAAATAAGAAAAAGGAGAAATTTTATAAACATTCGCTCCGATAATTCCTAGTTCCCATAAAAATTCCAAAACCAAAAGAAATCCGTATAAAGTCCAAATAAGATTCTGCACAATCCGAGGCAAAAATCCATATAACAAAAAAGCCAAAGAGACCATGAAGAGAACCGGCGATATTCTAGAAATCACTGTTAAAAAATCTCCGCTCGTTATGCCGAACGCCGCCAAAATTATTCCCGAACAAATAAAAATAATTATTATATGCGACAAAACGTATTTTTTTCGAGAAATTGCACGGGAAAGCAAAATTTCTGTCCGAAATTGATTTTCTTCTTCTTTGAGTTTTAAAACGGACATAATCGCATAAGTCACCAAAATCTGTGCCAAAATATAAGACAAAATCGATATAAAAGCGTTTCCGGCACCGCCTAATTTTTCGGATAATTGAGGAATAAAAGCTGTATTGTCCAGCATTTTATTAATCGACGGCTTTAGCTGCCTAATTATCAAACCCATCATGGTATATGTTATCAGCCATACGAAAAACATATTTTTCTGCAAAAACCATGCCAATCCCTTTTCCGAAGCAAAAGATTTTTTTGCGGATAATCTGGAATCTGATTTAGAAAAAAGACCTGAATTTAAATCTCTTTTATTAAAACTATGAAATGTAAAAAATGTCAGAGCCGCAATTATAAGAATTGCAAAAATAAAAACCATAAATTTTTCGTCTGCATAAGGCCGAGCATATGCACAATATCCAAGCGGTGTAAGCAAGAGCAGAAAATCATTTCCGACAGCATTCGCAATCATCTGAATAGCCATAAAACCTGCCAAAGCTCCAAAAGACAAACCGCGGCTTAACGCTGCGTTATCGGCGATTTGTGCAAATAAAGCGGCAATTGCGGCAAAAGTGAAGTTGCAAAACGCAACTGCGAATCCGGCAGTAAACGAACCTACAACCGGAAATCCCGAAAAAATAAATCCGAAAGCCATTGAAAAAGCTCCGGCTGTATTTATTATTCCCAGTTTTATAAAAACAGCGAGCAAAGGCGCAAGAATTCCAATAGATTTCGAGCGCATAATTTCTAATCTTCCTAAATCTTCATCTTTTCGAGTATGCGCGTTCACTAAAACGATATTCAAAATCGAAATGATTATAGCCGCCGAGGTTCTGACGCGCCAAACCGAAGCCGCATCCATAGTATTTTTATCAATCGCGCCAAGCAATATATTTCCTTGATTTTCGGATATATATTTCAAAAGCTGTTCCTGCGTTTTCAAAACAGCAATATTTGATACGGAAACCGCATACGCAAATAAAAACGGAAGCAGAATAATCAAAAAAGTCATAATTTTATTCTGCGAAAAATATAAAATCAAAAGTGATTTTGTTTTAGCGAAATTTTTATTCATTTTGATCGCCGTCCTTATTATAAAAATGCAGGAAAATATCCTCCAATTCCGGCGGGTTGCAAGATAAATTATGTATACCAAAGTCGGTCAATTTTTTCAAAACATTATTTAAATTATTATCATCAACGCTGAAGCTGATTTTATTGCCGTCGATTTTTAAATTGTCCACGCTTTCCAATTTAGTCAGCTTTGAATTACATTCCGCATTTACAATCATTTGCGAAAAATGCCTTAACTCACTTAAATTTCCTGATTCCACAATTATTCCGTCTTTGATAATTGTCAAGCTGTCACAGATTTTTTCTACTTCCGAAAGTATATGACTGGACAAAAAAACCGTTTTGCCTTTTGAAGCAAGTTCACGTATGCATTCCTGAAAAACATTTTCCATCAGCGGATCCAACCCGGAAGTCGGCTCATCCAAAATATACAATTCAGCATCCAAAAGAAGCGCAGAAATTAAAATAACTTTTTGGCGGTTGCCTTTTGAATATTCTCGATATTTTTTATTTGGGTCAAATTGAAATCTTTCGATCAATTGCTTTTTTCGGGCTTTATCGAAATTTCCGTTTAGCCCCGACAAAAAATCTATAATTTCTCCGCCCGAAAGGTTCGGCCAAAGGTCAATATCTCCCGGAACATAAGATAATTTTTTATGAATTTCAAGCGAATTTTCGAAAGCGTCTTTTCCAAAAATATTGACAAGACCCGAATCCTTTTTTAAAATACCTAAGAGAATTTTTATCGCCGTGGATTTTCCGGCACCGTTCATTCCGATAAAGCCGTGAATTTCCCCTTCTTTTACAATCAAGTCAATGCCGCGTAAAGCTCTCGTTTTGCCATATGATTTTTTTAAATCTTTAACTTCGATAATATTCATAAATTTCACTCCCTTAATTTCTTCCAATGCCAGAGTAACAAATTTATTTAAAATTCAACAATTTCCCAATATTATACGCAGTTTTTTCTAAATTTTCAGCACCGTTAGCCAAAGCTTTTTCTAAATCGCAAATTCCGTTTACAATACTAAATGCGCAATCGATTCCGCTATCATAAACTTTCTCGTAACCCTCGCCCAAAGAACCGGCAAGCCCTATGACAAATGCGCCATTCTCCTTTGCGATTTTTGCCACACCGATAGGCGTTTTGCCAAAAATACTTTGCCCGTCGATTCTGCCTTCTCCGGTAATTACAAAATCAGCACCTTGCATTTTTTCATTTAAACCAACACAATCAATAACAATATCAACACCTTTTTGCAGACGTGCATTCAAAAAAGCAATAGAACCTGCTCCGAGACCGCCTGCCGCTCCTGCCCCCGGAATATTTTCCACATCTATATTCAGGGAATTTTTTATATTCAGTGCAAGATTTTTTAGTCCGCTATCCAATATTTCCACCATTTCCAGTGTCGCACCTTTTTGCGGCCCGAAAACAGCAGAAGCCCCCTGTTCGCCGGTCAAGGGATTACTAACATCACAGGCTATCAGAAACTCCGTTTCCTTTATCCTTGGGTCGATTCCGCTTACATCTATTTCAATAATTTTCTGCAAATCTCCGCCGCCGGTTATTTCTTTGGAATTATTTTCGGTTAAAAAACGCACCCCCAAAGCTTGAGCCATTCCGACTCCGCCGTCGTTGGTTGCACTTCCGCCGATACCCATAATTATTTTTTTAACGCCCTTATCCAGAGCCTTTAAAATTAATTCTCCCGTTCCTCTGGTTGTTGTGATAAGCGGATTGCGGTTCTCATGAGGAACAAGCTCCAAACCGGAAGCCGAAGCCATTTCTATCACAGCGGTTTCAGAGTTCCCCAATATTCCGAAAAAGCCTTCAACCGTTTCTCCAAGAGGTCCGGTCACAATTTCCTTAAAAAGCTTTCCGTTTGATGCATCTACCAAAGCCTGAACCGTTCCTTCGCCGCCGTCCGCCATCGGAATCAGCATAATATCCGCATTTTTGCAGGCTTTTTTGATACCTCTTTTCGCGGCTTCACACGCCTCTTTTGCGGTCATGCTTTCTTTAAATGAATCCATCGCAATAACTATCTTCATCTTATGCCTCCTAAAATCTAATAAGTTCTCCGGTTTTATTTGATTCATAAATTCCTTCGATAATCTTAGTCACAACAAGAGTTTCTTCCGGTCTAATTGCAGGCTCTGTATCATTAATTACTGCCTCAATAAAAAGGCGAGCGTCCATTTCTTGATGAGTTTCTTTTGCTCCTAAATAATATTTATAGCTGTTTTTTTCAATATTAGGATAAGTAGTGTATAAATTTCCGAATTTTTCGCCGTTTATCACAAGTTTATCAGACATTTCCGCGCCGGCCTTAGTTCCGTAAAGACTGCATCGAGCCTCATGTTCATGCAAAGTATTCAAACACCACGAGCATTCAAGCGTAATAACTGCGCCGTTTTTCATATTGATAGTAGCCACGGCCGTATCTTCCACATTCTGAATTTTTTCTTTATCCCATACGCCCCAAGCATTCGCGGCTTCGCCCAAATGCCCTATTTTATTGAAGGTCTTGCCCAAAACGCTGCTGACTTCATAATTATTCATCATCCATAAAACCAAATCAATCGAATGACATCCGATATCAATCAAAGCGCCGCCGCCTTGCATTTCCTTATTAAAAAACATGCCATGCGCCGGTATTGCGCGCCGTCTTAAAGCGTGAGCTTTAGCAAAATATATTTCGCCAAGCTCTCCGTTTTTGCAATATTCATGAAGCAACAAGCTATCCGGTCGAAAACGGTTTTGAAAAGAAATTGACAATTTTTTGCCGCTTTTTTTGGCGGCGGAAATCATACTTTCACCTTCTGCCGACGAAATAGCCATCGGTTTTTCGCACATAACATGCTTTCCGCATTCAAGCGCATTTAGGGCGTAAGGCGCATGAAATTTATTCGGAGTACAGATATAAACTACATCAATCGAGCTGTCATTAAATAAATCCTCAAGCTTTTCATAAATCCTCGCCGAAGAATTTCCTGCGTATTCTTTGCACAGCATTGCATTTGCTTGGTTTAAATCAAAAAAACCGCTGAACTCGACAGCAGGCAATTTTCTTAAGGCCGGAATATGTTTCACCCGTACTATTTCCCCGCATCCGATAAAACCTACTCTTAATTTCTTCATTACTTAACCTCTTTTCGGGTAGAGCCTCTGATTATTAATTTAGTATCAATCATACATCCTTTTTCTTCCGGAAAATTTTTATCCATAATCTGCAAAAGCACTTTGGCGGCTTGCTCTCCCAATTCAAAAACCGGAACGCGAATTGTAGAAAGCCGAGGCTTAACAAGTTCGGCAATTTCAAAATCTCCATGCCCAATCACCAAAATATCATCCGGTACAGAAAGTCCTCTTTCGTTTATTTCATGAATAGCAACAGCCGCTTTCATATCATCAGTAGCAAAAATCGAATCAATATCAGGAGATTGATCCAAAAGTTTATTTACAGCCATTTTAGCATCTTTAACCGTATATCCGCCATTCACGCAAAAACGTTCTTCAAATTTCAGTCCATGCATCATAAGAGCCTGCCTGTAGCCCAAATACCGGTCTTCACTGACAACAAATTTTCCCGGCGCTGTAATAATACCAATCTTAGCGGCTCCTTTTTCTATCAGATGTGAAACCGCTTCCACAGAACTTTTTATATTGTCAGTATTTATATAATAAACTTCTTCATGATTTGGTATCGTATTTTCAATAACTCTCCCAATCAATACGAAATCTATTTCATTCTTCATTAATTCGACAATTAAATCATCATGGATACGTGAACTTAGCAAAATAAAGCCGTCAACGCGTCCGCTTTTTGCAAGTCTGATGCAATTTTCGATTTCCTGCTCCATGCTTTCAAAATTATTTAATAAAATCTGAACATTTTCTTTTTCCATAACGCTGGAAATTCCGCGTATTACCTCTGAAAAATACGGATTGCTGAAAGCCTGCTGGCTGCCGCGCAAAGCAAGAACGCCGATTGTTCCGGCTTTTTGACTCCCTAAATTTTGCGCAAGTGCGTTTGGTACATAATTTAATTCGGAAATAGCAGACATAATAGTTTCTTTTTTTTCCTTGTCAACATAATTTCTGCCATTTAATACTCTCGACACTGTCGAAACCGAAACCCCTGCTTTATTAGCAACATCTTTAATTGTTATTCTCATTAAAAAGACCACCTTACAACGTTATCATAAAATACTATTTTCATTTTTTTCTATCCTTTATAATGAAAATAGTATAAACAATCTTCTTCTTACTCATTCTACACAATAGTAGTAATCAAGTCAATCTTTAAAAATTGCATAGTTTTGCATAAATAAACTTAGATATTCTGCACGAAAATATATAAATATTACATTAATGTTGAAAATATATATTGACAACTATAAAATATGCGAGTATTCTAAAAATATGAAAGCGTTTTCAGAATACAAAATAACGAATCGATTTTTTGTGTTTGAAAAATCTTTTATATGAATTTTATAAAAGGCAGTATGCGCCTAATACTATTTTCAATATAAAGGATAGAAAAAAATATTTCATTTCGCGCTAGAAACATTGCGCGAAACGCTCCACTGTGAAAAATTTTTTTCTACTTATCAAAATGAAAATAGTATAAATTAAAAATAATTATTTATGGAGGAAGATTATGAAGAAAAGAATTTTATCCCTTGTCATGGCAGGTATATTGACGCTTGGTGTAACCGCTTGCGGAAGCACTGCCAATACTTCTCAGTCAGCATCAGCCCCCGAAACATCAGCCGAAGCATCTAAAGACAACTCTGCCGAATCGACCGCCCCGGAACAAAACGCAGGCGGAAATACTTTAAACTTACTTTACACATCTGCACAACAACCCAACGAAAAACAATATTTAAATGACAAATTTTTCGCGAAATTCAAAGAAGATACCGGTATCGATATCAAGGTAGATTTTATGACAGCTCCGGACGCAATTAAGCTGATTGAATCAGAACAGGCAAGCAATAATATTACATACGACGCTCTGTTCATCGATACGGCAAATATGGGTTCGGTTATTCAGCCGGGTTATATGGAAGATATCAGTGATATCCGCGGTAGCCTGCCTGTTACTTTCACCGATATGTTTGACAAATCCACAAAAGTTGACGGAAAAGATTATTTCATTCCGATGGCATATGATATTTATTTAACTATCGCAAACAAAAAAGCTCTCGATTATTTGCCGGCAGGCGCTGACGCTCAAAACCTTACTTGGGAGCAATACGCAGACTGGGCGGTTGCTATCGCCAAAGGAAGCGGCGGCGGAAAAACAATGTTCCCTGCTTCTTTAGAAAAATCTCAGCTTCTTTACCCAATGGGCGGAATCGGCCTTAGCTATGGCGCTGATTTTCCTCAAGTAAATTCTGACGCTTTTATCTCCGGTCTTGAACTTATCGCAAAAATGGCTCAAGGTGATGCTTTTTACGCAGACCAAGCAAATTATACAGCTCCTACCGACCCACTCAAAACTGAAGCTGTTTGGCTGACATTCGGGCATATGGCTCCGGTTGGTGCGGCTTATACGGCTTCTCCGAACAAATTTGTAATCGGCGCAGCTCCTAAAGGCTCTCAAGGTAGCGGCTCGACTGCCGGTGCATGGTGTATCGGAGTTTTAAAAGGTGCTAAAAACCCTGAAAACGCTAAAAAAATCATTGAATTTATGGCTGACCCAGAAAATAACTATGAACTTTGCTCCAATCAAGGCGGTTTTATGAGTCCTATCGCCGAAGTACAGGATAAAATAGGTTCAGAGCCTTCCGACGACATTATGAAAGCCGGAATGTTAATGCTCGAAACAGCTACCGTGGCCGGAGTTCCTGCTTCTCAATACAGCGACTGGAACTCAGTTAAACTTGTTTACGGTGATATTTTTAACAAAATTTTAGCCGATAAAGCTACTCCTGACAAAGCATTTTTGGACGGAGAACAGGCAAAAATTGACGCGCTTAAAAAATAATCTCCTGCATTAAAAATTAAATTAATAATGCGAGTCTGAATTTGTGTATTTTCCGGGGGAGGATACAGCACAATTTTTATTTCGGATTCGCATTATATATCATTTTAACAATACATTGCCGTACTATTTATCGAAAGGGGAGAAAAAAATGTCAGATTCTCCGACCTCCCGTAAAACTTCCGGTTTGGACATGAAAAAATCAACTCCTTATTTGCTTTTAGCCCCTGCTTTCCTATTTTATATACTTTTCTGGGCATTGCCTGTTGTAACAAGTATTGGGGAAACTTTTACAGATACCGGAGGACAATTTACTTTATCCAATTTTAAAATGATGTGGGAGAGTGAGCTTTTCAAAGAAGCCGTTATAAATACGGGGATTTTCACGCTCGTTTCCGCTGTTTTAGAAATGGTTTTGGCTGTTGGTTTGGCCGTTCTCTTAAACAGAGAATTTAAAGGCTCGAAAATTTTGATGTTTATCGCTATGATTCCAATGGCAATTCCGCCGACAGCAGTTGCAATTTTATGGAAAACCGGCCTGCTCTCTGCCGGATGGATTAATTCTGTTTTAATGTCGCTTCATTTGATTAAAGAACCTATATCGTACCTTAGTTTTGAGGGCATGGATGCCTTGTTTATGGTAATCGCATTGGACGCTTGGACCGTAACACCGTCGATAATGATTATTTTGCTGGCCGGCTTGCAAGGTATGCAGAAAGAATTCAAAGAAGCCGGATATACTTTCGGAGCAAACCGCTGGCAGGTCTTGCGTGATATCACTTTGCCAATGCTAAAGCCTTCCATAATAACCTCAGTAATCCTAAGGATCATCGCCGCCATGCAGGTTTGGGCAATCGCCGTAATGGTTGTGGGATTCAGCAGAGTCCCTTTCCTTGTAGAGCGTGTGGCTTTTTATGTTGACGAAGTCAGCGGACGCCCAAACGCCGACAAATTAGCGTTTACAATTTCTTTTACCACTACTGTTTTAGTATTTTTAGTAAGTTTGGCTTATTTCAAAGTATCTAAACGAAATACAGCTATCGAAAGGAGCGGCAAATGAGCAAATTATCTTTACCCGAAAAAACAGTTTTTTATATCATAATCGCCGCGATACTTTTGGCGGTTTGCATGCCTTTAGGATTTTATTTAAGCACATCGTTTGCATCTGATGTAGAAAACAACGAATTTCCAAGACGCTTTCTGCCTCGATTCAATATTACAGTTCAAGTCGCTTTTGATGCCGAAAGAAAAGCCTATGAAATTTTTTATGACAGCGGAAACGGTTACGAATCCATTTTAACTACTGCGAAAGCAAGCCGTTTGGAAGATTTGTTTACTTTACAATATTCGGTTACAAAACCGGGCGAAGAACTTCTGGAAGATTTCGCAATAACTCAAACCGAAGGTCCAAAAGAATTTACTTATAGCAAAAATATGTTTTATAATCTGAAAACGTTTTTTACAATCGCTACAAATGCCAGACAAGGCTTAATAAACAGTATTATTACAGCAATGCTCACGATTTTGATTTCTATCTCTATCGGTTCTTTGGCGGGTTACGCAATGGCTCGCTATAATTTCAAAGGTAAAGACCAAATTAATGTCATGTTGTTAATCGTTAGAATGTTCCCTGTTGTCGGAATCAGTATTCCTATGGCGGTTTTATTAATAAAAATGGGTATGTTTGACACTCTTTGGGGCTTGGCGATTTTGTATTCGATACCTAATATCGCTTTAACAGCTTGGATTACATCCAGTATTTTTATCGGTATTAACCGAGAATTAGAGGAAGCCTCTATGGTATTCGGCGCAGATGCCGTTCAAACTTTTATGAGAATAACCTTGCCAATCGCTCTGCCCGCACTCGCCGCAAGTTCGATGTACGCTTTTTTGGCCGCATGGAACGATACAATCGGCGCATTAATCTTAACCCGGCAAAACCAAACTTTGGCTTTGGTTGTATACAAAGCTATCGGAACAACTTCCGCCGGTATCCAATATGCCGCCGCAGGAAGCTTGGTTTTAATCGTCCCTGCTTTGGTATTTACTCTGATAATCCGTAAATACGTCAGCCAAATGTGGGGCGGAGTCAGCATTTAAAAGAAATATTGTAAAAATTAAATCGATATTGTAATACTATTTACCATTTAATGTGTAGAAAAAAATTTTTTACAGCGCAGCGTTTCGCGCACGCTTCAAGCGCGAAATAAAATATTTTTTTCTGTTCTTTAGAAGGTAAATAGTATAAGCAGAACTGATTGGAGGTATACATGAGCTATCTTGTTCTGAAAAATTTAGATAAGAAATACCCCGGCGGCAAAAAGCTGATTTTGGATAAAATGAATTTGAGTATAGAAAAAGGAGAATTCATTGTTTTTCTGGGGCCGTCCGGATGCGGTAAAACCACTACAATCCGAATGATTTCGGGATTGGAAGAAGTAACCGGCGGAGAAATTTTAATTGACGGAAAACCTATTATGCACCTTTCGCCGAAAGACCGCGGCGTGTCTATGATTTTCCAAAGCTATGCCGTTTGGCCGCATATGAAAGTTTATGATAATATTGCTTACCCTTTAAAGCTTAGAAAAAATTCTAAAGACGAAATAGATAAAAAAGTTAAAGAAGCCGCAAAAGTCGCTGATATTATGGAGTACCTTGACCGATATCCGTCGCAGCTTTCCGGAGGTCAAAGGCAGAGAGTCGCCGTGGCAAGATCAATCGTTGTTGAGCCAAAAATATTCCTGATGGATGAACCGCTTTCAAATTTGGATGCCAAGCTAAGAGTTTCTATGAGAACTGAATTGAAAAATATACATAGACAACTTTCTGCGACTTCCATATTTGTTACCCACGACCAATCGGAAGCAATGAGTTTGGCTGACCGCATTGTAGTTATGAAAGACGGTTTGATTGAACAAATCGGAACACCGAACGAGGTTTACAGTGACTGTCAAACAGTTTTTGTTGCTTCATTTATCGGCACACCGCCAACAAACTTCTTTGAAGGAAAAGTAGAAAACGATAAAATCAGCGGAAACGGATTTTCCTATCAAACTAAAAATTATTCCGCTCTGCTTAAAGACTATAACGACAAAGATATTTTAGTCGGAATACGTCCTGAATTTTTCGAAATCAGAAGCGATAAAAACAGCGAAGAAGAATTTTTTTGCGAAACCACTGTTACTGGCGTAGAGCCGCAAGGTTCACACAGTATAATAATTTGCCCTGTCGGAGACGTGTCTGTTAAAATCATGACAATCGAAGAGAAAAGTTTTAATTACGGTGATAAAATTTATCTCTATGTAAAAAAAGGAAAATCTATGTTTTTTGATAAAGATACACAACAGCGTGTGCGTGATTGATATACTTAAAGCGGTTTGGTTTTCTTTAATTTATACTGTTTCCGTTTTCTGTCCTTTTGAATTGAAATAGTCTAGCAGGAATCAAGCCGCTAATTTTAGGAATTAAACTTATATCGGAATTATAATACAAAAAATCGTAGGTGATGAACTAATTGGAAATCATTAAAGAATATATAAAAAATATTTATCCGGAGCAATACGAGAAAGTTTACGCTGATGTAAATTCATTAATTGATAAATGGAAATCGAAGGATTTTAAGGATTATCCGTGGATTAATCAAAATGATGTAGTTTTGATTACATACGGTGACGCAATTTTTAATGAAAACGAAAAGAGCCTTGAAACTTTAGCAAAATTTTTGAAAAATTACGCCAAAGAATGTATAAATATCGTGCATTTACTTCCGATTTGCCCCTATACCTCGGACGACGGTTTTTCCGTTGTTGATTTTCGGCAAGTCGACCAAAAACTTGGAGATTGGGAAGACGTAAAAAATTTAGGCGAAGATTTTGATTTAATGCTGGACGCGGTTATTAATCATGTTTCAAAGTCTTCTGTATATTTTCAGGAATTTTTAAACTCTAATCCGAAATACAAAAATTTCTTTATCGAAGCCGACCCGAGTTTGGATTATTCGAAAGTTACCCGCCCTCGTACACTTCCTCTTTTGACTGAGTTTCAGACAAAAGACGGCATCTCTAATATTTGGACTACTTTCAGTGATGACCAGATTGATTTGAATTACAAAGAGCCGCAAGTATTATTGGAAGTCTTGGATATTCTATTATTTTATGCCGAAATGGGCGCACGTTTTACCCGATTGGATGCAGTCGGTTTTATCTGGAAAGAATTAGAAAGCAGTTGTATGCATTTGCCTCAAACCCATGAAATTATAAAGCTTGCACGTGCTGTTATCAACGCTTGCGCACCAGGCGCGAACATAATTACCGAAACAAATGTCGCACACAAAGAAAATATATCTTATTTTGGAAACGGCTATGACGAAGCCGCGCTTGTTTATCAATTTCCGCTTCCGCCATTGACTTTATATTCTTTTATCACCGGAAATGCTGAAAAGCTTACCGATTGGGCAATGTCTTTGGAAGAAACAACCTCTGCCACTTCTTTCTTCAATTTCCTTGCCTCTCATGATGGTATCGGCCTGCGCCCGACAGAAGGGATTTTGAGCGACGACGACCGCAATTTGCTTTTGGAAGAAACTCAAAGAAAAGGCGGTTTGATTGGATGGAGAAATCTGCCGGACGGCTCTAAAACTGCTTACGAATTAAATATTAATTATATGGATGCGATTTCCGAGCCGGAAGATGCTGACGAGGAACGATGCAAAAAAACACTGGCGGCTCACGCAATTTTGTTGTCTTTGGCCGGAATGCCCGCAATTTATTATCATAGTTTATTCGGCTCTCGAAACAACCGAAAAGAAGCCATTGAAAGCGGAATTAATCGCCGAATTAACCGCGAAAAACTGGAATTTGACACGCTTGTAAAAGAATGTAATACCGAAGGAAGTTTGCGCAATATCGTTTTTGAAGGAATCAAAAATATGTTAAAAGTACGGAGAAATAATCCTGCGTTTTCTCCAAACGCAAAGCAAGAAATTCTTAAATTGGATAAAAGACTTTTCGCTTTAAAACGCGGCGAAAAAAATAAAGTCCTGACAATTATAAATGTTTCCGCTGAAAATGTTGAAATAGAAAAAGAAATCCAGGGAATAAATTTAATCACAGGCAAAAAAATAAACGGAAATCTAAAATTAGAGCCGTATGAATTTTACTGGATTCAGATTGAGGAGGAATAATATGCCCAAAATGTTAATTGCCTCTGCGCCAAGGTTAGCAGAGTTTAAAGAATATACAGACCGCAAAATTGAAAAAGATGAAATTAAATGCAAAATTCTGTATGCTTCGCCTAAACACGGAACTGAGCTTACTGATTTTCGTGCAAAAAGCCCTTTTATCGAAGAAAAATATGACGAGGAATGGCAGATTTTTGTTAAAAGAAATCCGGATGAAAAATCGGGAGTGCCTTTTGGAGAATGGAATTTAGGAAACCAATGGATTGGAAAAATTATTGAAAAAGGTGAAGCTGTACAGAATTTTGAAATCGGAGATTTAATCAGCTCATACGGCGGAATCCGTGAAACTCAAATTATTAAAGCAGTCGATAATTTCCGCTGCCGCAAGCTTCCAAACGAAAGCCTTTGGAAAAATGCTCTTTGCTATGACCCGGCGCAATTCGCACTCGGCGGAGTTCGTGATTCGCATATTCGCCCGGGCGATTCCTGCTGTATTTACGGGCTCGGGGCTATCGGTCAAATTGCCATGCAGCTTTGCGTAAAGCTCGGTTCTTATCCGGTAATTGTTGTCGACCCTATCGAACGCCGCCGGGAAATTGCTTTAAAAAACGGCGCGCATTTCGCACTCGACCCGAGCGTCGGAGACATTGGATTGGAAATTAAGAAATTAACAGATAAAAAAGGTGTGGACGTTATTATCGAAACCAGCGGTCACGTGAGCGCATTGCAAAGCGGTTTGAAAGGTCTTGCATACGGCGGAACGATTTCGTATGTAGCTTTTGCGAAAGAATTTAACGGATTGAATTTCGGACGTGAAGCTCATTTTAATGCCGCTAAAATTGTGTTCGCAAGAGCCTGCTCAGAGCCTTTGCCGGATTATCCGCGCTGGAGTCGCCGCCGTATCGAGGATACTTGTTGGAGAATGTTAGTCGAAAATTATATAAATTGTGAGGATATTATTGACCCGGTTGTAAGCTTTGAAGATTGTGCAGAAGGATATATGGAATTTGTTGACAGAAAACCGGAGCTGAGTATTAAATTAGGTATTCAATTTTAATATTCTTAAAATGCTATAGAAACGGAGAAAATCATGGTAAAATATTCAACTCACGATAAGCCTTTCTTTCCAGATTCATTGGAAGAAAAATTTGCTCTTATATCAGAATTGGGTTTTAATTCGTATGAAATAGACGGAAAAGTATTATTGGAAAATTATAAGGAAGCCGAAAAAGCCGCTAAACAAAATAATTTATCCTTCACGGCCGCTTGCAACGGAACGCGCGGCTGGATCGGCGATTTTGATGAAGAAAAACGAAAAATGGCTATCCAGGATATTACAAAAATGCTGCAAATCGGTTCGGAAATAGGCGTACCCGGTTTTGTTGCCCCTGCGGCTTTTGGCATGTTCAGCCTATTTTTGCCGCCTTTTATCTCTCCCCGTTCGGCTGAAAAAGATAGAGAAATTCTATTAGATTCTTTATTCAAACTGGATAAAATATGTCAGGAAACAGGAACAAAAATATTTTTCGAGCCATTATTGCGCTACCAAGACCATATGATGAATAATCTTGAGACCGGAGCCAACATCATCGACGCTGGCGGTTTTAAAAATGTTAAACTCTGTGCCGATTTTTTTCATATGAATATGGAAGAAGCTGATATCAATAAATCTTTGGAAAAATATATTGACTATATCGGGCATATTCATCTGTCAGACAGTAACCGCCTGCATCCCGGCGGCGGTCATATAGATTTTCTGTCGGGCTTAAAAATATTAAAAAATACCGGTTACAAAGGCGGATTCGCTGTCGAATGCGTTCCCGCAAAAGAAAATCCTTTGAATGAATACAGAAAAAGTGTTGATTTGACTAAAAAATATTTTGAAATAGCCGGATTCGAGATATAAACGAGGGGTGATAATATGCATATAGAATCTCCCGAAAATTTCAGAGTTTACCAACGCAATGAAAATAATCTCTGCAATGTAGAAATTAAATTATCCGGAGACTCTTCTTTTAAAGTTTTTTGTTCTTATCAGGATAAACGCGAAAAGATAATTTTTAAGGATAAAGTTTTTTCTTTAAGTAATTTAGCTCCCGGCGAATATCGAATTTCACTTTATACGGAAGATGAAAGCGAAAAAATTCAGGAAATAATATTTTTTGTCGGAGATTTATGGGTTTTGGGCGGACAGTCCAACATGAAAGGCTTTGGAAAACTTACAGATTTAGAAGTATCCCAAAAAGGCGTTAGCTGTTTTTATATGGACAATAAATGGGATTTGGCAAAAGAACCTTTAGTTTGGCTTAACGATTCGCCGGACTCGATATATCATACAATCGAAAAACAATCTCCCGAATACAGTCCGCAAACCGAACGTTTTATGCGTACGCAAGGTGCAGGTTTAGGTTTGGCTTTCGGCAAAAAAGTTTTAGAGGAAACCGCAATCCCTATTGGTTTGATTCCTTGTGCAAAAGGCTCTACAAATATGGATGCTTGGAATCCTGACGATAAATATAATTTATATGACGCTATGCTAAATCGGATCAATCTAGTCGGCGGTAAAATCGCGGGTATTTTGTGGTATCAAGGTGAAAGCGATGCGATCGATAATATTTCGGAAAGCTATCTAAATAAAACTGTAAATATGTTTCAAAAGCTGCGCAAAGATTTAGAGCATGAAAATTTGCCGATAATCGCCGCTCAGATTTCTGTTACATATGACAATAGCATTAATGCCGATAATTGGAATCGTGTACAAGCTATGCAGTTGGAATTGGAAGAAAGATTGGATTTTTGCCGTGTAACGCCTACAATCGACGCTGTTTTATCAGATTTAGTTCATCTGGATGCAAAATCTTTGGCAGAACTGGGAAGAAGAATGGCTCTTAACGCACTTTCCATGCTATATAAAAAGTCATGTGAAAAAGGCCCACGGTTGAAATCTTTCAGGTGGAATGACGAACATTCGGTTCTGACTCTGCTGTTTTCGGACTGCAACGGCGGTTTGCAAAATATCAACGAAATCAAAGGTTTTTCTATTTTCGACGGAGAAAATTCTTTATATTTTCAAACACGCTTGAAAGACAGCCATTCCGTAGAACTGATATTCGAAAAAGAAATGATAAACCCGCTGATTTTATATCATGGAAAAGGCTTAAATCCGCTTGTTAATTTGAAGGACGAATTTGATTTTCCTCTTCCGGTTTTTGGCCCGATTGATCTATAATTTTTATAATTGAAAGGAATTTCGTAAATGGACGGTTATGATTATATAGAAAGCTTGCCGAGAGGCATGTATTTTTCTAAAAAAACATATAGCGATACTGATTTACCTAAATTTGATGAAATAAAGGATAAATTACCCGATCCGATTTTTGAGGACGCGCCGGATTATGTAAATTGTTACCGGTTCGCTTTATCGATTTTATACAAAAATCTTCATAAGCCAAGCAATAACAGCGGCTATGTAAGTAATTTCGTAGATGCGGCTTTTAACCAGCATATTTTTATGTGGGATACTGCATTCATGACTTTTTTCTGCAATATATTACACCCGTATATCCCGGGAATCCGCTCTCTGGATAATTTTTACGCAAAGCAATTTGATGATGGCGAAATCCCGAGAGAATTGGTCAGAGAGAGCGGAAAAGATTTTGAGCTTTGGGTCAACAGCGGCCGCCATCAATTATATTCTTATTTTCATAATAATTATGGCTTCCGAAAGCTCTTCACTCTTACGCATTTAACAATCAACGATTATTACAAGCCGTATTTAGGCAGATCGCCAAAGCATCCGCCATATTTAACTTTGGATAATTTGAATAATCCGATTATGGCTTGGGCAGAAATGGAGAGCTTCCGCCACACCAATGATGCCGAACGTTTGCTGATGGTTTATAAGCCACTGTATATGTATTATCTTTCTTGGTATGAATATCTGCAAAGGGATAACGGCTTATTTGTAACAGATTGGGCGACAATGGATAATTCGCCGCGCAATAAATATTTAGGCTGTGGTGTGGATTCTGCGTGTCAAATGGCCTTGTTCGGAAAAAATTTATTGGAAATCATAGATATTATTAACGAAAGAAATTTGGCAAGCAAAGAACAGCAAATTGAAATGGCAGAAGAAAGAGCAAATATTTCAAATAAACTCAATGAACTAAAGAAAGTTATCAACGAATTAATGTGGGATGAAGAAATCGGATTTTATTTTGATTTAAAAGATGACGGAGAAAAAGCTCCCGTTAAAACCATCGCCGCTTATTGGGCACTTTTATCCGGCGTGGCTGATGCCGAAAAAACTGAAAAACTCGTTGGATGGCTTAATAATCCTAACGCATTCAAAAGGCTTCACAGAGTTCCCGTTTGTTCTGCCGATTCCGAAGGCTTTGAGCCTCGTGGCGCATATTGGAAAGGCTCTGTTTGGGCACCTACAAATACAATGGTAATAAGGGGTTTGGAATCTGTGGGATATCCAGATTTGGCGAAAGAAATCGCAGAAAATCATTTGGATAATATCGTAAAAGTATTTTCCGATACCGGCACAATTTGGGAAAACTACCCTCCGGATTTCGCAGATAAATGCGATTCCGATAAACCGGATTTTGTCGGTTGGTCAGGCATGGCACCCATTTTATTTTTCATAGAATACAAAATCGGGATTAAATCCGACGCTGTAGCGAATAAAGTTATTTGGAAAATACCCGAATCGAAAAAATCTGTCGGCTGTAAAAAATATTGGTTCGGCGGAAAAGAAGCTGATTTTTTGGCAACACCGACCGAAAACGGATTAGAAATAAGCATTGTGACAAAAGATAAATTTAAATTGATTATAAATTATAAAGGAATCGAAAAAACTTTTGAGATTGACGGCGATATTAAATTTATACTATTTTCAATATAAAGGATAGAAAAAAATATTTCATTTCGCGCCAGAAACATTGCGCGAAACGCTCCGCTGTGAAAAATTTTTTTCTACTTATTAAAATGAAAATAGTATTACTATATAAAATTTAGAATTTTTTGATTTTTTAAAAAGCAAAAGAACTTTGGCAAATTGCTTCCGGCAGATTGCTAAAGTTCTTTTATACTATTTTCAATATAAAGGATAGAAAAAAATATTTCATTTCGCGCTAGAAACATTGCGCGAAACGCTCCGCTGTGAAAAATTTTTTTCTACTTATCAAAATTAAAATAGTATTATATTATTGGCTGATTTCAATAATAAATTTATTTCTATCGGCAGGATAAAAATTTTCCGAATATTCAATCGGCCTGTTCTCCGAATCATACCCAACCGAAGAAATAAAATGACATGGCAAATTTTCCGACAATCCAAATAATTTCGAATTATTTTCGCTTAAAAATTTGATCTCTAAAATCCGCATAACTTTTTGGATTTTTATGCCTGATTCATTTAAAACATCATAAAATGATAATTTTTCGAAATCATACTGAAAAGCGTTCGGCAAAATCGAATAAGGGAAAAAAACCGTTGTTAAAATTATCGGCTTGCTTTCCTCTCCTTCTTTTATAAATCTCAGCCTTTTTAGTTTTACAATCCGCTCATCCTCGTTAATCGCCAACTGCTTTTGGACATTTTCGTTCGGGAATGTCAGGCTCATTTCAAGAACTTTTGTATCCGGCAGCAACCCTTTTTTCTCCATTTCATGATTATAACTCTCTATAAATCTTGTGTATTCCTGCAGAACTTTTGGTTTTGTGACAAAACTGCCACGCCCTTTAGTCCGCTTCAAATACCCGTCATTCACTAATTTATTCATAGCTTGGCGAACCGTCGGGCGGCTGATTTTAAAGAGCGCAGATAAATCCATTTCTTTCGGAATCGGGTCGCCCTCTTTCAGGCTTCCGTCCTGTATTTGATCAAATATATATCGATACACTTTTAAATAAGAATGCATTTTATCGTCATCCTTCCCGGAACAATAAAGGAGCTGCCATTATCGCCGACTTTGCGGAATCATGCGAAATCAATAATTCAACATTTGCCGCCGCAAGTTTTTCTTTTATATCATCACAAAATAAATCATGACTTTTGGCGACTTGCCCGCCTATTACAAGACAATCGGCATTAAACCGATTTACAAACGGCAGAATGATATCCGAGAGAATCAATCCGAAATCTTTAAAAATTTCCAATGCGTAAAGATTCCCTTGTTTCGCTTCGTCCGACAATTCTTTCACGCTCAAATTGCTGTCGATATACGGACTTTGCAGAATCATATTTTTTAATCCGGTCGCCGAAAGATAAAAATCCGCAATTCCGTCTTTATAAATTGTATTATAAATCCATCCGTTTTCCGGAACTCTCTCTCCGTCAGTAACTAAACGCCCTCTTTCAATAAAACCCGAACCCAAGCCTGTCCCGATACAGATATACATAACTCTTTCGTAGCCTTTTCCTGCGCCAAAATAATATTCTCCCAAGCAAAACATCTCCGCGTCATTTTTAAATTTAATTTCCGCAGAGCGATTTTTAGAGTAATTAGATTTATGTAAATAGTCCCGAATATTTATTCCGTAAATCGAATCATATTTATTAATGCCTTTTATATAACTGATTCCGTTATCATAATCAAAAGGACCTGGAAAAGCAACAGAAACACCTGATATTTCTGCATATTGCTCTGTGGCGCGCTGCCATTCAAAATCCAAAATATCTTCAAAATTTTTCAAAATTTTATCGGCGCTTTCCCTTGATTTTGACGGATGTTTTGATATTTTTTCTTCGCTAATAATGCCTTCCGGCGTGATTAATGCGGATTTTATTTCTGTTCCGCCTATATCTAAAGAAATATACATATAAAAAACTCCTTCTCCGTGGAAATCTATCTTTTAATAATATTATAAAGAGATTCGGCAGATATGTAAATATATTTATAAATAATCTTGATGTATGTAAATACATATCTCAAGAAATTACTGATAAGAAAAAAGCTTTCGTCAGATAAAATTTTTAAATGCTCTCTGAGCAAAATAGTATAATTTACAATTTTCAAAAATCTTTTGACTTTATAAATTTATAAGAATATTATAGACTTAATATTTAGTAATACTATTTTCATTTTGATAGGTAGAAAAAAATTTTTCACAGCGGAGCGTTTCACGCATGCTTCAAGCGTGAAATGAAATATTTTTTTCTATCCTTAATAATGAAAATAGTATAATTGATTTATGAAACGGAGTGAGGAATTTGGAGATTTTTTTTGACTATGCGTGTCCATTTTGCCTAAAGGCTTTTGAATATTTATTAGAAATCAAAGGTTCGGAAAATTTATCGGATATTTATTGGCGGCCTTGCGAAGCACATCCGCGTCCTGAAAGATATGGCAAACACAGCGACCTCTGTGCGCGTGGGATGTATTTTATTTTAAGCAAAAATGCGGATATTATTGAGTATCATCGAATCATGTTCAGCGCCGCCTGCAGATCCGAATTGGATATTGAAAATCCAACTGTACTTTCTGAATTAGTCAGAGATTTAGTCGATCAGCAGGCGTTTTTGAATTGCCTAAATTCGGAAGACTATGTCGATAAATTGAATGAAAATAATTTTTTGGCATGGAACAAACATCGTTTTGCCGCTGTTCCGTCTTTTATTAAAGCGAATAAAATTCTTTTGTCTGTTGAAAATATAGGCATCTCAAAACAAATGCTGGAAAACTTTTTGCAATGATATTTCTTTGATAGAAACGGCGTATTTCTGCCGTTTCTATCAAAAACTTGTATTTTCTTCCGATCCGCTGACTGCAGATTTTTCATCAATACGTTCAATCGTGGTAACAATAGCGTTTACAAGAAGCCCATCCGGTTCTTGAACATATTCAAAACTTTTATCGAAAACATCCGCTTCGATATCGAATTCTCTGACAATTCGTCCGGTCAGAACCTCATCAGCGTATTCTTTAGCTTGTTCTATATTTCGGGTCATCTTTTTTTCCTCGAACTCTTTTATATATTCCGTAAAAATAAAAACCGGCAGAGGATAATCTTCTGTTAATTTAAGCTGCTCACGGCTTGTAATTTTTTCAAAATTATCAAATTTATTTTTAACAAAAGGAATACTGAATCTATGATTAAATATTTTTAATGAAAATAATTTCTTAACTTCTCCTGTATAAACTTTCACACTATAATTGTACGGTATTTTAAAACTCAGCTCATTATAAACTTTTGCGCGAACTTCGGCCTCTGCGTGAACATAATCGTTTAATTTGCCGTTTTCGTCCTCTTTAACAAGTACTTCGCTTTTCACAAGAACATCGCCTTTTCGGACTATGTCTTTCTGCTTTTTCACAGGCGTTCCCGAAATTGTTACCATATTTGTAATAACGCCGTCTTTGGCGGCAACTACGTTGCAAGGCTCGGACTTATCCATTACTTCAATTTTTTCGATTATTTCGGTCATATTGATAGTCGCGCGCGTGCCTTTTATATGTATATCCACCCAAGAAATTTCGCTAAACTCATTTCTTAATTTAGTTTTTATTTTTTTTGTGTCTATCAAATATTTTATGCGCCCATTATCAAGCCCGAATTTTTTCGCAGCAGACAAAATTTCGTCTTTGCTCAATCTGTCGTTTCCGTTTATTTCTATTTTCCAAACAAAAGACGAGAGCGTATAAAGCGCAACAATTAAAAATATCAAGCCTCCCGCCAAGAATTTTCTTTTTCTATATTTAAAAGCAACAAAGGGCACGCCTTTCTTTTGCAGAATTTTTATTTTGCATTTAGTCTTTCGGGCAAAAGGGCGAAGCATTTTAAAGCCCTCGATAGATACTTTCATTGTTACGCCTTTCGTTCCGAATTTCACATCCCAAATATAAATTCCTCTATGAACGGCAAGATTTACAAAACGCTCAACAGAAAATCCGCTGACTTCGATTATGACATATCCTCGAAAATAGTTCCATAATTCAAGCATTTCTATCCTCCATTTTCAAATTTTCTAAAATATAAAATCAATTACTATAGTAAATATTGAAAAGACGTAATCATGCCTGCAATAATAAATTTTTCTTGAGTTATTTGCTTAATCGATAATTTATTGCCTTCTATCGACGCAACGCCGCATGATGTACTTATCCGAATCTTTTCCTCAGAATACTCTATTATTCCCTTATAATTTTCAATGCACATTTCGTCTGTGCCGACCATTGTGATAAGGGGCATATCCAAAACTATCTCTTTCGGGAGTTCAAACATATTTGTAATATTTTTCTTTATGTTCATCCGTATTCCTCCTTTTTATATGATATGAAATCCTTGCCCTCTATATGAAAGTTTTCAAATTGCTAAAAAAGTAAAATTCGAAAAGCTTGAAGCAAGAATATATTTAGACTATACTTAGACTATACTTAGAATATGTAAAATATTGAGAAGAGGTATTACTATGCGAAAAAATTTATTAGTATTTATTTTTTTGATTTTATTTTCCCAAAACACCTATGCGGCAAATGATTTTGATGATGTAAAGAAAGATAGATGGAGCTACGAATATATTTCGCGGCTGCGAGACCTCGGAATAACGCAGGGATATAACAATAAATTTGAGCCAACGAAAAACCTCACACGTGCCGAATTTATTACTTTTTTGTGCAACCTCATGAAATGGGATACGAAAAACGCTTCGACATTTTCATTTGATGATAATAAAGACGCAAAAAAATGGTATTATCCGTATATCGAAACAGCGGTCGAACACAAAGTACTTTTAAAGGAATCCAATAATTTTTTGCCGAATTCCAATATAACTCGTGAGGATATGACTATTTTTATAACCCGTGCGCTTGGCTACGACGAGCTTGCAAAACAAATGACATATCTCTCCGCACCTTTTTCTGATGTAAAAAGAAATATACCGTATATATGCATAGCAAAGGATTTCGGAATAATTTCCGGCGTAAACAAGAACGAATTTATGCCGAATAACAACGCCACGCGCGAGCAGGCCGCAACAATGCTTATAAGAATGTATGATGCTCTTAACAATAAAATTAAATCTAAAAATGCTTTTTATGCAATTTCTTCATATTCGCAAGTTGATTTTATGGATACCTTTGACAGCATTTGCTTTGGCTGGTCTCGGTTGGAAACAGACGGAAGCAAAATCACGCTTAACACTACAACTAAAAACTCAAACGAATATTTTATTCCGCAAGGAGCAGAGCTTCCTTTTGAAAAAGCACAGGCAAAAAACCGTTTATTGATGGTCGCCCTAAAGGACGCTGACTCGAGAGCGATTATGAACGACCAAGCGTTGTATCTAAAAGCCTCCGAAGTAATTTCCGGCGCAATAAATAAAGGAATCGGCGGATTAAATTTTGATGGAGTCCTGATAGATTTTGAGGCTCTGAAAGGTCAGGAAACGAAATCAAATTTCAACGCTTTTTTAGTGAATTTGAAAAAAAATATTCCGAATAAAAAAATTTATGTTGCCGTTCATCCGAAATTGCCTAATACAAAAGATTATTACGACGCTTACGATTATCGGGTTATATCTGAAATCGCCGATAAAATAATCATTATGGCTCATGATTATAACGCCAAAGTTCTCACTGATTCAGAAATGAAAAATGCGCAAATGGTAACGCCGGTTTCTCCGATAGACAAAGTCTATTTCGCTTTAAAATCAGCATGCGACGAGATTTCGGACAAGAGCAAAATTGTTTTGCAGATTTCGTTTTCCGCCGCACAATGGCAATTATCTAATGATGTGATTATTAATGAAAAAGTTATTACTCCAAGCTATGAAAATATAATTAAGCGCTTAAAATCCGGAACTGATATTTTGTTTAACGAAAAATATAAATCCGCTTATTTATATTTTTCCGAAGGCGGAAAAGAAAATATTATTTGGTTTGAAAACAATCAATCTGTTTATGAAAAAATTAGGCTTGCGAAACTTTTCGGAATAGACGGAATCTCAATTTGGCGTTTGGGAATTATTCCGAATGATAATGAAATCGAGGATTTGAAAATTTTTAATACAATAAAAAATTCCTAATACAATTTGTGAATCCGCCACAAAAAAATATGACATTTTTTTAACTATTACACAATCTTAATAACTCCCTTTCGGGAGTTTTTTTATATTTTTCACAAAGTAATTGCATGATTCAAAAATAAGTATTATAATAGTTTATAATTTTTGAACAAAAAGGAGTGTTTTATTATGAAAGATATCTTTTTTATACTTGTGCCGATAGGCTCAATAGCAGCTCTGATTTATGCATATGTTCTTTATAAAAAAGTTGTTAATCTGCCGGAAGGCACAGACAAAATGAAAGAAATAGCCGCTTCTATCCGCGATGGAGCGAACGCTTACCTCAGACGCCAATATTCCGGTGTCGGAGCTTTTTTCGTAGTAATGTTTTTAGTTTTATCAATAATGGCTTTTTTAAAATTTCTTACACCGTTTGTTCCTTTCGCATTTATCAGCGGTGGTTTTTTCTCCGCTCTGTCCGGCTTTATCGGTATGAAAATCGCAACTTATGCAAATTCCCGTACGGCATACGCCGCCAGCAAATCATTGAATCAAGGGCTTAACGTTGCTTTTTCTTCCGGCGCGGTTATGGGATTTACAGTTGTTGGTTTAGGACTCTTTGATTTATCCTTTTGGTATATTTTATTAAGATATGTTTTTTACGGCGGTTTGTGTCTGATTGCCGGTTCCGCAGATTTATCGCCGGATATTCAAATTCAAAATATTACTTCGGCTATGCTTACTTTTGGTATGGGCGCATCATCAATGGCTTTATTTGCCCGTGTAGGCGGCGGAATATTTACAAAAGCCGCGGACGTTGGAGCTGACTTAGTTGGAAAAGTTGAAGCCGGAATTCCGGAAGACGACCCTAGAAATCCAGCTGTTATTGCGGATAACGTTGGCGATAATGTTGGCGACGTTGCCGGAATGGGAGCGGATTTATATGAATCTTATGTAGGCTCTATTGTTGCAAGTATGTCTTTGGCGGTTGCGGCAGGCTACGGATATTCGGGCGCGGTTGTACCGATGCTTATGGCTACAGTCGGAATCGTTGCCTCATTAATCGGAACTTTGTTTATAAAATCCGGTGAAGAGACTAACCAAAAAGAACTTCTCTCGGCACTTCGAAAAGGTACTTATATTTCCTCAGCACTCTTTGCAATAGCCGCTTTTCCGATTATATATTTTATGATGGATTGTGCTAATAATCCGGGCAGAATCGGTATTTATGCGGCAGTTTTATCCGGTCTTGCCGCAGGTGTTTTAATCGGCTACTTTACGGAATACTATACTTCCGATACTTATAAACCAACACAAAACTTAGCAAAATCCAGCTCGACAGGAGCCGCAACAATCATTATCAGCGGCGTTAGTTTAGGTTTCAGTTCTACCGCTTTGCCTGTTTTGATAGTAAGCATATCTGTTTTAATTTCATATTACGCTTCCGGCGGTACGGTAAGCTATGAGCAAGGCTTGTTCGGCGTAGGAATCTCCGCTGTCGGAATGTTATCAACTTTGGGAATAACTTTGGCAACAGACGCATACGGACCGGTTGCGGATAATGCCGGCGGTATTGCCGAAATGTCCGGTCTCGACCCGGTTGTAAGAAAACGTACCGACGCTTTAGACTCTCTTGGAAATACAACCGCTGCTACCGGAAAAGGTTTTGCTATCGGTTCGGCGGCATTAACAGCTCTCGCTTTAATTGCGGCTTATACCGACGAAGTTAAAATTCTCGGAAAAGCTGATTTGTTAAATTTGGATATAACAAATCCGCCTGTATTAATCGGATTATTTATCGGCGGTATGCTTCCTTTCCTATTTTCATCAATGACAATGTCCGCTGTCGGCCGTGCCGCAGAAAATATTGTTATCGAAGTTCGACGTCAATTTAAAGAAATAAAAGGTCTTATGGAAGGTACAGGAAAAGCGGATTACGCGGCTTGCGTGGATATTTGCACAAAAGGCGCGCAAAAAGAAATGATTCCTCCTACAATATTGGCCGTAAGTGCTCCTATTCTGACCGGACTTATTTTGGGCGTAAACGGAGTTGTTGGATTATTGGCAGGCTCGACCGTAACCGGATTTGTTTTGGCTGTTTTTATGTCAAATTCCGGCGGCGCTTGGGATAATGCAAAAAAATATATCGAATCCGGCGAATACGGCGGAAAAGGCTCAGACAATCATAAAGCGGCAGTTGTTGGCGATACAGTCGGCGATCCGTTTAAAGATACTTCCGGTCCTTCGATAAATATTTTAATTAAATTGCTTTCTATGGTTTCCATCGTATTCTGCAGCCTGATAGTATCTTTATCAATAATAAAATAATACTATTTCCATTCTAAAAGATAGAAATGTAAATAGTATAACTTGAGAATTTTTTAAAAATTTATTGAAAGAATAATATTTATAGAGCTTCAATATATAATGTATTAATTGATTTTTAATTTCTAAAATATACCTCTCATAAATAATTTGTATGTGAACATAATAGTTATTGTAAGTTAAACAGTTTCAAAAAACGCAGCTGAAATTTAAAGCGAATGATTTTGAAATTGAATACAAGTTAATTAACTTGTCTGTATATTAAATCAGAAACTCAAATGTTTAATGATTTAATAAGCAGAGACTTACAGACATAGAAAACTGTGACATAAATTAGGAGGTAATATAAAATGGAAAATTCTAATTCAAATTCTTCTTCAAGCAAACCTGTACCGGAAGCTCGTGAAGCTATGAGCAAGTTTAAATATGAGGTTGCCAACGAAATCGGCGTTCCTTTAAAACAAGGTTATAATGGAGATTTAACATCCGCACAAAACGGATATGTCGGCGGATATATGGTTAAAAAAATGATTGAAGCTCAGCAAAAGCAAATGGCAAACAACGGAAATTCAAGTTTATAATTTTAGATATATTTATTGATAAAAAGTAAAGCAATTTCTTTTTTACAATATAATTGAAAATATTAAGCGATTTCGAAATATTCACCGCTTTTAGATTCTAAATATTTTGGTGAATCAAAATTGCTATGATTTAATGAATTTGAAAAGTTCATAATTACAATTCTTTTAAAGGTGCGTGATGATTACATTGCGTGCCTTTTTCAAATTTTTTAAATTTTGTTAAAGTAAAAAAATGAATATGCCGATAATAATTTTGAGAAATAAAAAAGGTATGGGTTTTAGCCATACCAAAATTTTTAATATCTTTTTAAAGTGCTGATATTTTTCTTGTGATAATATAATATACCGAATAGTACAAAATAAACTAAAACAACAAAAAGAAGAATAAGCTTAAATGTACTAGAATTGTCTGACGTTTTAGGGTTTTCGTCTGCTTTTGATTCATCAGTGCCGGAATCATCGGCTGTCGAAACAGGTTGGTATTCTGTATATTCTATCGTATCTTCATTATTAGATTCTGCCTCTTGGTCTATATCCACCGCTGATAAAGGAATTGTCTCATTATTAATATCCTGTTCAGCAAGCGTCAAATCTGTTCCCCCCGAAACATTACTTTCATCCCTCGTGCTCTTTAAAGTGATTACGCTCGATTCATCCTTTACAACAGTAAAGTTTTGAACTCTGCCATCATGATTGTAGCCATCAGCCGCTTCCGACTCGGTCAACAAATAATCACCCTCAGGAAGTTCTTCTTGCAAAACACCGTTAACAATTGTTCTTTCAAAATCATCACCGGTAGATTTGCTGATAAATCTCACTTTCGAGCCGTCAATCGGTTGACTTGTATTCGCGTCAACGCATTGTATTGTAACAACGCCCGTATTTTCGGCTTCAGCTCCTGTTTTTCCATTAATAACGCCTCCCTGAGAACCGGAATTATCAATGTCTGCGTTGTTATCTATATTATCATCATTAGTTGTAGTATTGTTGCTATTTCCATTCGCCGCATATTGGGTATTTGCGCTTTTGTCGTTATTTTGCTTAATAATAAACAAAGTTACTGAGGCTAGTGCAAGTATTGCAACAAACAAAAATAATATCTTCTTGCTCACGATAACACCTCCTATTTAAAAAGACCATCGCACAATAAACGAAATCAAATTTCCATACCTCAAGCAAGAGAAAAAGGCAAGGAAAAATGAGAATGTGGAGAAATCAGACAAAGCTTGTACAAAAATCAAAGAGATATAATGTATAAAACCCGTCACAAATTCTAAGTGTATAAAATACATTTACCGCTGAAAACAAGGGAAGTTATTTTCAACAGCCACATATAATAAAGCTTTATAAAGGTAATCCAGCCTCGGTTCAAGCTTTTGAAAAAGCCGAACAATGCTCAATTGCTTATAAAAGAGTTTTCGTTAGTCGAAATTTTCTGTTATGCAAAAAAATCTCGTTTAAAATCGCGCAGTGGTCTTTTTAATTATTAAGTCTGCTATGCTTCCTCGGAAAAATCAGATTTTCCAACTCCGCATAACGGACAAACCCAATCATCACTAAGTTCTTCAAAAGGTACATTGTCATTTTCCGCCGGGTCATATACATAACCGCAAACGTCACATACCCATTTTTTCATAGTAATACTCCTCTCTTGTTAGAGTAAAAGTTACTTACGACTATGCAAAACACAATCGGCTACAAAAACTTTGTTTTGATTTAACTATTTTGCAAAGTTTCGTATCAATTATTTAGTAACTTTGTTACCATTATAAACAAATCCATTCTTACTGTCAACGGTGATATGACATCCATTCGGTATCAAATCAACCACTTTATCATTACATATGATAATCGGAATGTCCAGCGCGCGTGCAACTGTTTCTGCATGTGTGAAATCTGTAGGTATATCCGAACCGACTATCAGTGCAGAGCATTTTTTTATATAAGGCAAGAGCTCATTATTCGTTTTTGACGTAACCAGAATATCGCCTTTTTTGAAATATTTTGAAGCCTGTTCAGCAACTTTTATTACATTTGAAGTACCAGAAATAGTTTTACTGCCGATGCCTTTTCCTTTAACTAGGATATTTCCGACAATCTCAACCTTCAGCAAGTTTGTTGTACCGGCGATTCCTATCGGCATACCGGCGGCAAGCACAATATAATCTCCCTGCTTACAAAGCCCAAGCTCAGTCGCTTCATCAATCGCCATTTTAAACGCGTCTTCTGATTGTATTGGCTGTTTTGCAAAAATCGGAATACAACCCCATGACAAATTAAGCTGCCTCCAAACGCATTCGCTTTGTGTATAAGCAACAATTGACGCAGTCGGTCTGAATTTCGAAACCATTTTTGGAGTAATCCCCGAATTTGTAATAGCCACAATACATGAGGCATCCAAATCCAGCGCGGTAGTACAGGCGGCGAAAGCAATCGCATTTGTGATATTCGTTTTGAAATATGAATGCTGATTTACCGTGTTTAAATAATTTAAAGATTTCTCGGTTCTCTCCGCAATTCTTGCCATCATTCTGACACTTTCGAGAGGGAAAGAGCCTTTTGCGGTCTCTCCGGATAACATAATTGCGTCTGTTCCGTCGAAAATTGCATTGGCAACGTCATTCGCTTCCGCCCTTGTTGGGCGCGGATTATTTACCATAGATTCCAGCATTTGCGTAGCTGTTATAACCGGTTTTCCGGCATCATTAGCTTTTTTAATCAAAAGCTTCTGTACAAGCGGAACTTCCTCCGGCGGAATTTCTACGCCCAAATCACCTCTGGCTACCATAATTCCGTCTGCCACTTCAATAATAGAATCAATATTATTTACACCGTCACGGCTTTCTATTTTTGCAATAATCCGAATATTAAACGCATTATTCTGCTCCAGAACCTCACGGATTTTTACTACGTCCGCCGCGGAGCGGATGAACGATGCCGCAATAAAGTCAAAGCCTTGCTTTATTCCGAATTTTATATCTTCGATATCCTTATCTGTCAAAGATGGTAAATTTACATAAACATCCGGTACATTAACGCCTTTTCTGGAGGACAAAAAGCCGGAATTTACAACTTCACAAGTAATGTCTGTTTGTGTTAAATCAATAACTTTCATTTCGATAAGACCATCATCAATCAATAGCCTAGAGCCCTTTTTTAAGTCAACAGGCAAATCTTTATACGTAATTGAAACTTTTGTTTCATCGCCTTCAATATCCTCTGTAGTAAGTGTAAAAGTACTTCCTTGTGTTAAATAAATCGGCTCGGTTTTAAAAACGCCGATTCTGATTTCCGGTCCTTTTGTATCCAAAAGCAATGACACGGGCGCTTTTAATTCTTCTCTTGCCTGCTTCAAATTATTTATCATTACCTCATGCGATTCATATGTTCCGTGAGAAAAATTTATACGTGCCGAGTCCAAGCCGCAGTTAATAAGTTGTTTAATTGTTTCAACATCATTCGTTGCAGGACCTAATGTACCTACAATTTTTGTTTTTCGCATTTTCTTCCTCCCAAATTTTTTATACCGTTCAAGCCGAATTCTACCTAATACTATTTTCATTTTTCTATCCTTAATAATGAAAATAGTATAAATCTATATCGCAAGAATTTTAATGATTTTATACAATTCCTCGTTGTTTAATTCCGAAGCATTTTCATTTATGGCTTCCAGCGGCACGTCCGAATATTTTCCGTTTCTATAAATAACAACCCTATTAAAAATATTATCGACAAGAAGTTTTACCGCATGATATCCCATCATCGAAGCATGCATTCTGTCCAAAGCGGTTGGCGAACCTCCACGCTGCAAATGCCCCAAAATCGTCGCCCTTGAAACAATTCCTGTCATTTCCTCTATTTGCTTTGCCAAGGCTTGGCTTCCCCCAACGCCTTCGGCTATTACTACAAGATTATGACGTTTTCCTTTTGCTCTGTTTTCTAAAATCTGTTTTATTATAGCTTCAGGATGATTTTCTATCTTATACTCAGGAATCACCACCTCTTCGGCTCCGCCTGTCAGCGCACACCAAAGCGCAATGCTTCCGGCATTGCGTCCCATAACTTCTACAACAGAGCATCTTTCATGGCTTATCGAAGTATCTCTTATTTTTCCGATAGCATCCATGGCGGTTGTAACTGCGGTGTCAAAACCAATAGTATAGTCGGTGCAAGGTAAATCCAAATCAATTGTAGCCGGAATCCCTATAACTTTTATTCCATGTTCCGCTAATTTTATGCCGCCGTTTATCGAGCCGTCTCCGCCGATTATAACAAGAGCATCTATTCCCAAAACCTTACAAATTCCTGCTGCCTTTTTCTGACCTTCCGGTGTTTTCATTTCAGGACATCTTGCCGTGAGTAAGACAGTTCCGCCCCGTTGTAAAACATCCGAAACTCCGCGGGCTTTTAAATCAATAATCTCCGCATTAAGCAGTCCTTCGTATCCTCTTTTTATTCCAATAACCTCTATGTTATGATAAATCGCTGTTCTTGCAACCGCCCTCACTGCCGCGTTCATTCCCGGAGCGTCGCCGCCGCTTGTCAATACACCAATTTTCTTTACATTAGTATGCAATTTTCTTCCTCCATCTAATACTATTTCCCATTTAATGTGTAGAAAAAAATTTTCACAGCAAAGCGTTTCGCGCAACGTTTCAAGCGCAAAATATTTTTTTCTATTCTTTAGAAGGGAAATCGTCTAAAGTCAATACCAATAAAAATTTATTCGCCAAATCTATATAATTATCGACATATACTGACGAGCGATTAGATTTTCAGATCCGTTCCGCGCGCTTCAGTAGGTTGGTGAAACGGATGTGAACTTTGTTTTCGGTCGTCAGAGTAAGGTCTGATTTTGACAAAATTTTTTTGTTAGTACTATTTCTATTATTATAAATTCTCATTAAAATCATATTACTTTGATAAAATCATGTCAATGATACAAATTTTCATGCAGATAATTATCGAATGTTTTTTACACAATTTTATACACTTTGTATAAATTGTGTAAAAGCCATATATACAAAAGTTCCACCTAGAATGCTCAATAATGAGTTTGATTTATAAATATGCAAAAACACAACTGTCAAAACAGAAATAATTTCTCTGATGCCAAAAGGAGCATGCAAAAAATCAACATCTTTAAAGCAATAAACAAGAATACAGCATATTATTGCAGGCGGCAGGTATTTGCCCAAATACAAAATAATATCAGCAGGCTTTTTGCCTTCTTTATCGAATAAAATAAACGGAAACGCCCTTGTGAAAAAGGTTATCATTGATATTAAAACTATCGCAAAAAAAAGCTTTTCATCCCTTATCATTTTCAATCCTCTTTCTAAATATTATTAGTAAAAAAACAGATAATAATGTACCAAATAGCAAAATCTGATTTTTGCTGACAAATAAACAGACAAAAATCCCTGAAAGCGTTCCCGACAAAAAAGGAATTTTTGTTTTATAAGCCTTGAGCTGTTCAATAACTATTACTATAAATAATGCCGTCATCGCAAATTCAAGTCCGGCTGATTCAAATTTCACAATATTTGCAAAAACAGCTCCCAAAAGGCTTCCAATCACCCAAGAAGAATGGTCGATTACCGAAACCAGCAAAGTATATACTTTTTTATTAATCCCGTCATATTCGCGCGGATTTGTTAAAATTGCGTAAGTCTCGTCAGTCAGCGAAAATATTAAATATAATTTTTCTGCGCCGAATTTTTTAAAGCTTTCGATTAAAGAAAGTCCATAAAATAAATGTTTGGAATTTATTAAAAAAGTTGTAAGCGCGATATCGGCAAAACTCGCGCCGCCGGACAAAAGCCCGACAGCGATATATTGTCCGGCTCCTGCATAAATAAACAAGCTCATAAAAAAAGCAACCCAAACGCTATAGCCTGCGGTAGTAATCAAAACCCCAAATATAAATCCGGTCGGAATATAGCCGAAAATTACCGGCGCTGAGGCTTGCAGCGCCGCCTTTAAGGTTTTTTTATCGATTTTATTTTCTTGAAATAATGACATTTGCTTCCCCCAAAATCTGCCTAAGCTTATGTAATAATAAATCGTCTATTCTAATCCAATATTTTTCGTCAACAAGATATTTTCGTCTTTCTTTTTCGTCATAAATCATAACTTTCGTCGAGCCTTGAAAATATTTCATAGTATCAATAATTTCTTTTGTATCGATTTCTTTATCCGCAGGAATTTTCAGCCAAAGCTTTTCTTTTTCTTCCTCAATAACGCTTAAATCGTTGCAGATAATCTTATAGTCCTCATCCTCGCGTCCGTTTATAACTCCCTCTATAATTACAAAAATATTTTCGACCAATATCGGATTAAATTTTTCGTGGACATTCGGAAAAAGAATTATTTCCATAACACCATACAAATCCTCAACGGTTAAAAATGACATTGCTTTATTGTTTTTTGTATATTTTATAGATTTCGAGGTAATCAATCCGCCGACTTTTACCTTTTCGCCGTCATTCTTTCTGGATTGTGAATCCGCCATCAAATCAATAGAAATTGTGTTGGTTTTTTGAATCAAATATTCCCTGAACGAATCCAAAGGATGCCCCGAAACATAAATCCCCAGAACCTCTTTTTCCATATTCAGCATTTCGCGCTTATTAAATTCCGGAACATCAATAAAATCATCCGTGTAAATATTAACGTTAATGATAGAGAAAAAATCTAATTGCCCTTCAACATTATTTTTTCTGGTATTATTAATTCCGTCGAGAAGTTTTTTATAAGAATTCATCAATTGGCGGCGCTTTTTGCCCATGCTGTCAAATGCACCGGCTTTAATCAAGCTCTCCAAACATCTTTTATTCAAATCCCGCTGTTCAACACGGTTTATAAATTCGGTAAAAGTTTTATATTCGCCGTTTTTGCGCTCGTTTACAATCGCCCGAATAGCCTGTCTTCCGACATTTTTAACGGCGGCAAGTCCGAAGCGTATTGATTTTCCGGACACCGAAAAGTTTTCATAAGATTTATTTACATCCGGCGGCAAAAGCTCAATGCCCATTTTTTTTGATTCCAAAATATATTCGGCAACTTTTGTGTTCGAGCCGGAAATTACAGAAGTCAACAACGCCGCCATAAATTCCACGGGATAATAATATTTCAGCCATGCGGTTTGATATCCAATCACAGCATACGCCGCAGCGTGAGATTTATTAAAGGCGTATTTCGCAAAATCGGTCATCTCATCGAAAATTTTCTCCGCCGATTCTTTATCGATTCCATTTTTCAAACAGCCGGGAATTTCGTCGCCCATTCCATAAATAAAATTATTCCGCTCTTGCGCCATAACTTCGGTTTTTTTCTTAGACATCGCGCGGCGCACAAGGTCACTTCGCCCAAGGCTGTACCCGCCCAAATCCCGAACGATTTGCATAACCTGCTCCTGATAAACGATACAGCCGTAAGTCTGTTTCAGGATCGGCTCAAGTTTCGGATGCGTGTATTTTATATTGTCTTTGTGATTTTTTCCGTATACGTATTTCGGAATAAAATCCATCGGTCCCGGCCTGTACAAAGAAATTCCCGCTATTATATCTTCTATGTTTCGAGGTTTTAAGTCTTTCATAAATGATTTCATGCCCGGACTTTCCAATTGAAAAACGCCGTCGGTTTTCGCAAGAGAAATCATATCAAAAATATTCGGGTCATCATAAGACATTTTGTCGAAGTCAATATCTATATTATAATTTCGTTTTATTTCGCTTACCGTATCCCGAATAACCGTCAGAGTCCGCAGTCCCAAAAAATCCATTTTCAAAAGCCCAAGCTCTTCCAAAGTCGTCATTGTGAATTGAGTTGTAATAATTCCGTCATTTTGGTTAAGCGGAACATATTCCGTAACAGGCTCGTTGCAGATAACCACGCCGGCGGCGTGAGTAGAAGCGTGACGTGGAAGACCTTCCAACCTCAAGCTCATATTTATCAGTTTTTTTATTTCTTCATTATTTTCATAAATATTATTAAGCTCCGGATTCATTTGCAAAGCTTTTTCGATTGTAATTCCCAATTCCATCGGAATCATTTTCGCAATAATATCAACTGTGGCATAAGGCACATCAAGCGCTCTTCCGACATCTCTTATTGCCGCACGAGCCGCCAAAGTTCCAAAAGTTATAATTTGCGCTACTTTTTCTGCGCCATATTTTTCAACAACATAGTCGATAACTTCCTGTCTGCGTTCATAACAAAAATCGATATCAATATCGGGCATTGAAATTCTCTCCGGATTCAGAAAGCGCTCAAAAAGCAAATCATATTTTATCGGGTCAATATTTGTGATTCTCAGAGAATACGCAACAATACTTCCGGCGGCAGAGCCGCGCCCCGGCCCGACGATTATCCCGTTATCGTAAGCATATTTTATAAAATCCCAGACAATCAAAAAATAGTCCACAAAACCCATTTCTTTTATTGTGTTTAACTCATAATTCAGTCTTTCTTCCAAATTTTCGGTCAATTCGCCGTATCTGAATTTAAGCCCTTCCAAGCAAAGGTTCTGCAAATATTCGAAAGAATCTTGATTGTCTTTTATTTTAAATTTCGGCAATTTATAATTATTAAACTCAATTGTAACGTTACAGCGTTTGGAAATCTTATATGTATTTTCGAGAGCTTCTTTCGCAAAAGGAAATATTTTCGCCATTTCTTCGGGCGATTTCAAATAAAGCTGGTCAGTTCCGTAAGACATTCGGTCTTCGTCCTGAATAGTTTTCCCGGTCTGGATACATAAAAAAACATCATGAGCTTTATAGTCCTCCTGATAAATATAATGCGTATCATTCGTGCAAACCAGCGGAATTTTTGTTTCTTCCGATATTTTTAAAATTTGTGAAACAACTATTTTTTGTTCGTCAATTCCGTGGTCTTGCAGTTCTAGGAAAAAATTATTCTGACCGAAAATTTCATTATACATAATTGCAGTCTCAAGAGCTTTCTCATACGAAACCCTCAAAATATTTTTTGCAACGGGTCCGCTCAAGCATGCGCTCAAGGCTATCAGCCCTTTGCTGTATTTACGCAGGATTTCCAAATCAACACGCGGTTTATAATAATATCCTTCGGTAAAGCCGATGGAAACGATTTTTAATAAATTTTGATATCCCTCGTTATTTTCTGCCAAAAGCACTAAATGATAATAAAAGTTCTCTTTTACATTATCTTTATTTCGCCTGTCGCCAGATGCGACATAAACCTCACAGCCAATAATCGGCTTTATCCCATTCTCAAGAGCTTCTTTATAAAAATCAATTACGCCGTACATAACGCCGTGGTCGGTAATAGCGACACTATCCATATTCAATTCTTTTGTGCGTGAAATTATTTCTTTAATCTTCGCGGTCGAATCTAAAAGGCTATATTCTGAATGCAAATGCAAGTGCGTGAATTTTATATTTTCCATACCGTCCCCCTGTTAATTTTGAATCAAATCATTAATCAATACAGTATAATACTATTTTCAATATTAAGGATAGAAAAAAATATTTCATTTCGCGCTTGAAGCATTGCGCGAAACGCTCCGCTGTGAAAAATTTTTTTCTACTTAATCTAAATGAAAATAGTATAACATAAATATTAATCAGAAAAAATCCCAAAGAGTTTACGATTATCAAGCAGAAACTGCCAACAATCCAAGACTTTGGGATTTTTATGAGATGCAATTTATTTTGGTTTCATCCATCAATTACTATAAAGCTCTACATTAAACTTTACCATTTCCGATATTAAATCATGCGGAATTTCCTCTTTCATTGGAATTCTAATCGTGCCTTTTGAGGTTTTATATTTAATCCTATCTGCGAAAAACTCAATAGCTTTCGGGCCGGGGTACAAGCCGATATGATTTTTAAGAACCGCAAAATGAATAATATTCTTTTTTAAATAAAATGTCGGCATTTGATAAGAAATTTTTTCGATGGATTCCGGTGCCGCTTCTTTTATTGTTTTACGAATTTCCTTCAAAACAGGTTGAATTTCTTCCGGCTGTGCATTAATATACATGTCAATCGGTGTCATGTTAATCATTCCTTTACAATTTTTACGTTTTTAAGTATTATAGCACTTACAGGAATGATTATCCAGCCAATCGCCCACCATTTTAATGCCATTGAAGAAATTAATCCTCTGAAAATCAATGTATGACTATAAATTCTGTTTATAAAGAGACCTACAAAAACATAAAATAACGGCGTTATGGCAATAATTTTATTCGATAATTTTATGGACGATAAAGCAATCGCCGTAACGGGAATGATTACCCAAGCAATATCCCATAAATTAAACATAAATCCCAAAAGACAATAAACAAACGGCGTTAGTGCGATTATCATTGAATTGCTGAATATCAACCGGTATTTCGGCTCTTTATCCAAAACTTTATAATTGGAATTCTGGCTTCCCGAAATCTCATCTGCCAAAAAATTAATGTCCCCGAGCTCGCCGCGCGCCTTCAAAAAAGCTTCATTAAAAGTCAATCCACGCTTCATTTCCTCGTCCACTTTGTCGATTAAATTCACAACGATTTCTTCTTTGTCCATAGTAACATCATTAGAATTCACTTTACCTTTAAAAGCATTATCTACAAAATTTCTTATTTCTGATTCAATATTCATTTTAACAACCCTTTCAAATTATTATCCATATATCTTTTATAATTCCGTTTATTTTGAAATTGTTCTACTGTATTATTTTATCCATTATGGATTTTATAAGATTCCATTCCAAAATATTATTCTCAAATTTTTGCAAGCCCTCCGCTGTTATTTTATAATATTTTCTTCTGCCTCCCTGAGTTTCATCACCCCAATACGATGTAATATAATTTTCATTTTCCAATCTTTTCAAAGCCGAATACAAAGAGGTTTCTTTTAATCCATATTGATGTTCGGTTATTTCAAATATAGATTTAAAAATTTTATATCCATAAGTATCTTCTTCCGAAAGAATTTTCAAAATAATCGTGTCAATATGCCCTCTTATCAAATCTGAAGAAAGAGAATTTTGCATATCTGCCTCACATTCTATATTTCGTTATACTACGTTTGTCGTAGTAATAAATAAATATACGCTGAAAAATTATTACTGTCTGAAAAAAATCTGTATAAAAAAAACTTGAACAAAATTATTTTAATCTTGTCCAAGTCAATATTTATTATCTTGCCGGTTTATAGGTTTCGAAAACTTTCATAATACCGCTGTAAATACCTTCTGCGGCTTTTTGTCTATATTCAGGTGTAGATAATAGAGCTGCGTCGTGTGCATTACTAACGAAGCCGATTTCTAATAAAGCTGCCGGAACCGTAGTTTTTTGAACAACAGTATACGCAGTTTCGGTAATTCCCCTGTTATTGGAGCCAAGCGCGTTCGAAATCGCATTTACCATAATTTGCGATAATTCTTTGCAGGAAAATCCCAGCGCGGAGTCATTCGAATGTCTGTAATAATAAACGTCTGTACCATTAGCAGATCTATTGGTACTTGAATTATTATGTATCGAAAGAAAAATATCTCCGTTACGGTTTGCAAAATAAGCTCTTTCTGCCAAAGGCATTTTATAGTCTTCCGTTTTTGTGAAATACGCTTTCAAATTAGGGTTTGCATTAATTAAGTCATAAACCCTGTTTCCGATATCTGTATTTAAATCTTTTTCTCTAAGCCCGTTACCTACTGCGCCGGGGTCTTCTCCGCCGTGTCCGGGATCCAAAATAATAATCATAGGATAAACTTCTTTTGGAGGCTTAAGATAAATATAATAATTATTTGTGTCTTCATTAACTTGACAAACAACTATTTTGTTTTCATTAATTGTAATTTCCGTGTTTCCGCTATTATTAGAAATACTAAACGATTCAACATATTCTGAATCCACCGAATATCCGCCGTTTTTATAAATAGAGGAAAAATCGCTTCCTAAATTCAAAATATATTTATTTTTATTGTACATATCATTGTGCTGAATCTGAGAAATATTTATCGGTTTTCCGCTTACTTTTTTCAGAGCAATTCTTCTGTTCGCCGCATCATAAGTCACATTATCAGAATAAACTGGCGATGTATCTTGGGTTGGCTTTGGCTCTTCCGGTTTCGGCTCTTCCGGCTGCACCGGTTTAATATAATTCGGAGCTTCTACTTCAACGCTTATCAATTTTCTGTCTATCGAATAATGAACCATAAACGACGATTGTTCAAACATTTCTATCATAATTCTAACCTTCGGCAAAGCGGAATCAATTGATTTTATGGTCATCGCTTTAATTAATCTGTTGTTGAATGTCTTTGTAATAGCCATTGCGTCCGATAATGTACAATTTTCCACTTCTAAAACCAGATTCGAACCGCTGGAAATCGATTTTGTTATTTTGCTCAAGCTGTTAGTAAAGCTGAAATTTATAACATTGTCTTTAATTTCATAATTAGATAAATTAGTTTGAACATAATTTGTCGGTTCTAAAACTTGAATACTCAAATCCTTTACTTTTGTATTTACTTGATTTATATACGACGGTTCTTCTTCTGTTGTATTTCCCGGGTTTGGATTATTTTCTTCCGGCTTTGTTTCTTCCGGTTTAGTTTCCTCTGGCTTTGTTTCTACCGGCTTTGTTTCCTCTGGTTTAGTCTCTTCTGGCTTTGTCTCCTCCGGTTTAGTCTCTTCTGGTTTAGTCTCTTCAGGCTTTGTCTCTTCCGGTTTTTGTTCGGTGTTTCCTTCGATTTCGTTAGGTTTTGTATCGGTATTCAAATTATCGTAAACCACATCTTCCAAAGTAGTTGTATCAATAATTTCATCAATAAAAGCCGTACGTGTTTTTTTATCCCAATCGACCCTAAGCCCGAGCGTCTCGCCGATAGCTCTTGCCGGAATCATCATTCTGTTATCTATTATTTTTATCGGAGTTTTTAATGCCACAGTTTGGCCGTTAATTTTAATTTTATCATCATTGGATTTAAAGACAACCGTCTGATATTTGTATTTTACAGTAGTTTCTTTTGTTTTCGAGTTAAAATTAACTGTTGCTCCAAGGTCTTCAAAAATAGTCCGCACAGATGCGTATAACGAATTTTGATAAATAATAGTGTTTAGGTAACTGTCATTCATCAGTCTCTCATTAACATAGAGATTGATTGATTTGGGATCGAACAGATATTTTTTCCCATCGATAATGTAGGTGTTAGTTTTGGCGTATACGCCCGTTGTAATCAAAAATGACGACATCAAAGACAGCAATAACACTTTATTGCATCTTTTCATATTTTACCTCCTCATTAGTAACGTAAAGTCAACATTTTTTTCTAATTATTAGGTTTGCAAGCGTCTGATTTTAAAAAACTACGATAAACAAAATAATAATCATAAAACTCTTATATTTGTGACAAAATAGTTATATAATACTATTTCTATTCTTCCGAAGTGGAAATAGTATAAAATCCTTTTATCATAATTTCTATATTTTTTAAATAATACTATTTTCATTTTGATAAGTAGAAAAAAATTTTTCACAGCGGAGCGTTTCGCGCAATGCTTCTAGCGCGAAATGAAATATTTTTTTCTATCCTTTATAATGAAAATAGTACAAGCAATGAATGATTTATCTATAAAAAGCTGCCGTTTTCTAAATTTTCGGCGCTTTCGTCGGCGATATAAATCTAATTGCAATTTAAAATCAATAAAAATTTATAAAAGAATTTTGTTTTCTTTCGAGCGTAGATTGTTTTAAAAACAATTTATAAAAATAACATTTGTAAGAAAGAAGTTTCAAATATTATCTTCTTAAATTGTTCTTTCGGTAGAAAAACTATTTCAAACATTTTATTAACGCTCTGCTTTGTTAAAAAATCAATTTTTAAAGAATAATTTTGTGTCAATTAATTCAGAAAGATGTCAAAAATATTAATTTATATTTAACATCTCATTAATATTTATTAATTCAAAAGAAATTCCTGTTTAGAATCTAAAAAATTAAAATACTGAATTATTCGGTTTTATTGCATTTTACCATAAAAATCATCTTAATAAAAGAATAAAAAAATATTTTATGTATAAAATATAATTAATTTAAAATTTAAAAATTAATTCACAATTTCAAATGTAAAAAATCAAACGCAAACTTTTCCATATGTATATCGTAATCTTACTAATATATATTAATACAAATTTCAATAAAAAAAACATAAAAAGCTAAATTATATTATTTTTGTCAAAATACTATAATATTAGACATGAGCGCTTCATCATTTTGTAACAATTATTAAATTTTATTAAATTTTTTTGTCTATTATTTCAAAAATATTTCCAAGCGCTATCAATTGTATGTATTCTGAAACATTTGCAATGTTTTGGTAATATTTATACCATTTTCATTATACAGGAAATGAAAATAGTATTAGTGATATGAAAATCTACAAGATTGATTGTGAGGTAGTATTATGAGTATTTATTGCAATTGCAAATGTAATCACCAGATTTATGGAAATTGCGAATTAAATGAATTACCAGAAGCCACAGCACATATTCAACTAAACAAAAAAAATGACTGCCCGTATTTTGAATCAAAAGAAGTGTACAGCGGTTATATTTATTATTAAAGTATTTAAAAAAAGACTATCGAGAGAAATCTCAATAGTCTTAATCTTTATTTTGCCATTAATTTGAAAGCATCTTGAAATGCTATAAAAATCGAAAAACCAATCAGAAGCACAAATCCGATTAAATGAAAAATAGCTTCTTTTTTCTGGTCGACAGGCTTTCCTCTTAAAGCTTCTATCAGCAAAAACAAAAATCTTCCGCCGTCCAGCGCCGGGAAAGGTAATAAATTAAACACGGCAAGGTTTGCGCTGATAAGAATCGTTAAATCCATCATATTCAAAGCCGCAACGAGCGCACCGTTCTTCTCCATACTTTCCTCATAGGTTGCGCCTATTGTATCCACAAGGCCAATCGGCCCCATAAAATCATCCGGAGTCAGATTAAAAGAAAATAAATCTTTAACACCGTTTAATACAAGCTTTACCTTAAAGAGCAATTTATTCACAGATGAGGCAAAAAATTCACCAGCTCCAAGTTTTTCCAGAGTCTCAATGTATTCTTGGTCTTCTTTTTCCGTGTAAATCCATGAACTTAACCAGCTTGCTTTTGATACAGGTGAAATTCCGACAATATAGCGGCTTTCGGCTTCTCTGTATTCTGGAGTAATTGCTTTTGATACGATATCGCCGTTGGATTTTTGTACCGTGATAACGGATTCGCCTGTTCCGTCATTCATTATTGCAAAAATAGCGTCCTCGAAAGAATTTATTTTCGAATCATTGTATTTTAAAATTTTATCGCCTGCAACGATTCCCGCTTTGCTTGCGGGAGAATTTTCCGAAACCTTAGAGATAACCGTAGTATTTGTAAGTTCAAAAGCCGTAACACCAAGCTGCAAAACATACGCAAGCACTATATTCATAAAAGCTCCGGCAAGAATTATAACGATTCTGGCATATACCGATTTCGAATTAAAAGAGCGCTTGTCAATGCTCTCCTCATCTTCGCCGAGCATACGGCACATTCCGCCAATCGGCACCCAACGAATAGAATAAAGCGTGTCGCCTTTTTTTACAGAATATAAAATAGGCCCCATTCCGATAGCAAATTCTTCCACCAAAACGCCGTTTCTTCTAGCCGCGATAAAATGTCCCCATTCATGTGCCAAAACAATTATGCCAAATATAAGCATTGCAATAATAACATGCATTAAATCACCTCAAAGAATTAAATATAAACTCTCTAGTCCAATCTTCCGTATTTAATACATCGTCCAAAGAATCAATATTTTTTACATTATATGCAGACATAGCTTTTTCTATTAATAGCGGAATATCCAAAAACGATATTTTTCGCTCCATAAAAAGAGCCACCGCGGTTTCGTTTGCCATATTCATCACGCAAGGCATTCCCCGACCTATTTTCAAAGCTTCAAAAGCAAGAGATAAACACGGAAAATTCTCATAATTAGGTCTTTCGAATTTAAGCTCCGGATTTTCGAAAAAATTTAATTTTTCATAAGGCAAATCAATCCTTTTGGGATAATTGAGCGCATACGAAATCGGCACACGCATATCGGGCCGCCCAAGCTGCGCAATAATCGCGCCGTCTTTAAATTCGACCATCGAATGAATTATGCTCTGTGGATGAATTAAAACCTCTATTTCATCTAAATCCAAATTAAAAAGATATTTTGCCTCGATTACTTCCAATCCTTTGTTCATTAATGTTGATGAATCTATTGTAATTTTTGCGCCCATCACCCAATTCGGATGTTTTAGAGCGTCTTCCAATTTTATATTTTTCAGCATTTCTTTTGTGTATTCCCGAAAAGCTCCGCCGGAAGCCGTAAGATATATTTTGTTTAACTCCGAGCGTTTAGAGCCTTGCAAACATTGAAAAATGGCCGAATGTTCACTGTCTATCGGATAAATATTTACCGAGTTTTCTTTTGCTGATTTCATAACCAGTTCACCCGCTGTTACAAGTGTTTCTTTATTTGCGAGTGCGATAGTTTTTTTATTTTTAATAGCCGCCAATGTCGGAACAAGCCCAACACTGCCGACAAGCGAATTTACAACGATATCTGCTTCTTCCATACTTGCAAGCTCAGTAAGTCCTTCTTTGCCGAATAAAATTTTACAATCAAGCGAAATATTTTTTATTTCGTCATAAGCTTTTTCGGATGTTACCGCCGCTTTTTTAATATTATATTTTTTTATCTGCTCTATTAAAATTTCAATATTTGAATGAGCCGAAAGACCGATTACTTCAAAATCTCCGCTAGCATCTACAACATCCAGAGTTTGTTTCCCAATCGAACCGGTAGAACCGAGTATTACAATTTTCTTTTTCAAAAAAATTCCGCCATTCTATAAATATTCAAGCAAAGATACCATCAAATACGCGACCGGTGCGGTAAACATCACCGAATCGAATCTATCTAAAACGCCGCCGTGACCGGGCATGATTTTCCCGAAATCTTTAATTCCGGTATATCGTTTTATCGCCGAGGCGGTTAAATCTCCGAATTGAGCAAAAATCGAGCCTATAAAACAAATAATTCCGCATACGAAAACAAGATTAACGCCTTGATAACCATTTACTAAATTAGAAATCACTTTACCATAAATTGCTCCGACAGAAGTTGCAAGCAAAATTCCGCCGATCGAGCCTTCTATTGTTTTTTTAGGGCTTAAATTCGGTGTCAGTTTATGTTTTCCAAACTTCACTCCCGTAAAATACGCGCCTGTATCGCAAGCCCATGCAGAAATAAAAGCCAGCCAAATAAAATATGCGCCGATTTCAATATGCCTTAATAAATATACGTTTGCCAACAAAAAAGGTACGTAAAAAAATCCAAAAACAGCATAAATGACATCTTTAATAGAAGTTGTTGAATAAAACAGAACCATGTATATAAAAATACACAATATAAATATCGTTTGGATTGCAATAAAAATATCTGTATTAAAATTATCAACAAAATATATATACAATACACAGGATAGATATCCAAAAATCTGAATATTCGTATATTTTTTATATAAGGCTTTATAAAGTTCATCTATTCCGATAAGTGCAATAAGCATTAAAGATATTTTAAGCGTTAAACCTCCGGATGAAACAATAAAGAGCAAAATCGGTAAGCCGACCAAAGCGGATATTATTCTTACAGCCACAAAATTCACCTCATGCATTAGCATTAATGTTTATACTATTTTCACGCCACTGTTTTACTGATTAATACTATTTTCTGCCACCAAAGCGCCTGTCACGTTCATTGTATTTTTTTATCGCTTCCATCAAATCGTCTTTATTAAAATCAGGCCATAATTTATCCGTGATATAATACTCCGCATAAGCTGATTGCCATAATAAAAAATTGCTTGTTCTAAATTCGCCACTTGTTCGAATAATGAGTTCGGGGTCAGGAATACCCGCAGTATCTAAATATTTTTCCAAATGGCTTTCATTTATATTATTTATATCGAAATTCGTCCTAGTCATATCCGAATACATTTTTTTGCAAGCTCTGATAATTTCATCTCGTCCGCCGTAATTAAACGCAATATTTACTTGAAGTCCCGTTTTGTTTTTTGTAATTTCTTTAAGATAAGCGATATCGTCTTGAGTTTTTTTATCGAGTCTCGTCAAATCTCCGATACAATTTATAATCATATTATTTTTATCTTTATCTTCAATATATTCTCGAATCTTTTCGCGCAGAAGATCCAAAAGAAAACTTACTTCCTCTTCCGAGCGTTTCCAATTTTCGGTTGAAAAAGCATAAACCGTGAGATATTTCACACCTAAATCCTCTATATCATAAGCAAGTTTCCGAAGTGTCTCGCCGCCTTGCCTGTGCCCCATCTGACGCGGAAGCATTCTTTTTTTTGCCCATCTTCCGTTCCCGTCCATTATTATTCCTATATGCACCGGTATATTCATAACTTCCCCCAAACAATTTTTTAAGCATCGTCTCAGAAGACCTTAAAATAGGCAGACATCAAGTCTGCCTTTGTTATATTTAAATACTCATAATATCTTTATTTTTCGCTTCAACAATTTTATCAATTTCTGCAATATTTTTATCTGTCAGTTTTTGCATTTCATCTTCCAGAGTTTTTAATTGATCCTCTGGAATTTCGCCTTTTTTCTCAATTTTCTTAAAATGGTCGATTGCGTCACGGCGGATGTTTCGAATAGCAACTTTGCAGTCATCGCCTTTTTTCTTAACGTCTTTCGATAATGTTTTTCTGCGTTCTTCAGTCAATTCCGGAAAAACCAATCTGATAACTTTTCCGTCGTTTGTCGGATTAATGCCGAGGTCAGAAGCCTGAATCGCTTTTTCGAGGCTTTTCAGAATACTGGATTCCCAAGGCTGAATTACAATAACTCTGGCTTCCGGCACAGAAATATTTCCGATTTGATTAACCGGTGTCATTGTGCCGTAATAATCCACTTGAATTTTATCCAAAATTCTTGGATTAGCTCTTCCGGCTCTTATAGTGCTTAGCTCATTTTCAAAAGCTTTTATAGATTTCGTCATTTTCTCTTCGTATGGTTTACTAAAATCTGACATAAAAATCCTCCTAAAATCAATATAAGTTTTTTCATATAAACGTAATTTTTGTACCGATTTTAAAAATCTCTTCGTTATTTTCACATGCTAAAATAATACTTCCTTCGGCTGCCAAACTGAAAGCTATGGTCGGAATTTGCATATCGTTGCAAAGATTCATAGCAGAAATATCAATAGCGCGCAAATCTTTTTCAATAATTTCTTTATAGGTTATTTTGTTAAATTTAATTGCGTTTGGATTTGTTTTTGGGTCGCTGTCATAAATTCCGTCGATAGTTTTCGCGTACAAAATCGAATCACATTTTAGCTCGATAGCCCGAACAGCCGCGATTGTGTCTGTAGAAAAGAAAGGATGTCCCAAACCACCGGCGAAAATCAGAATATATCCTTGATTCAAATACATGTCGGCATCTTCTTGGCTATATTGTTTTGTAAAATTTCCGCAAACAAAAGGAGTCATAACCAAGGCCTTTATATTTTTTTGATTAAATATTTCCGCCAGATAAATTGCGTTCATAACTGTGGCCAACATACCGATTTGGTCGGATTTGGCGCGGTTTATCTCCAAACCCTTCTGAGCGCCGCGCCAATAATTCCCACCGCCGACAACAAGAGCTACTTGCGTTTTCCTTTTTTTAACCTCGATAATTTCGCCGACGATTCTATTTACAAAAACCTCATCAAAACCATCTTTGTTATCTCCCGAAAGCGCCTCTCCGCTCAATTTTAAAAGTACACGGTCAAACATAAAATAACCTCTCCCATTTATTAATTTAACACAAAGCCATCAAAAAAACTACTATTTTATACTATTTTCATAATATTATCTTGAGATATTAGCATTATACGCATTGTCTCAAGTCAAAATACCCGATAAAAAAGGCATTGCAAAACACAAGCGCGTTAAGCAATACCTTTAAAAAAATTATTTTTATTCGCCTTGCATGGCTTTATTAACTTCGTCAGCGAAATTTTCTTCTTTTTTCTCAATACCTTCGCCTGTTGCATAGCGTACAAATTTTTTGATTGCAATAGGTGCGCCTGTTTGTTTTGAAACATCTTTCAAATAGTCTAAAACAGATTTCTTGCCTTCATCATCTTTAACATAAATTTGGTCAGATAAACAAATTTCTTTAAGATTTTTTTGCAATCTTCCGGCAATAACTTTTTCAACTATATTTGCAGGCTTTCCTTCGTTAAGAGCTTGAGCGGTAAGAATTTCTTTTTCTTTGTCCAAAAACTCTTTAGGAATTTCAGTAGAGTCAACAAATTTCGGGCTCATAGCCGCAATTTGCATACAGATATTTCTTGCAGCTTCTTTAAGTTCTTCCGTAACATTAGGAGTTTCAAGCTCTAATAAAACAGCAACTTTTCCGCCCATATGAATATAAGAAGCGATATATTTTCCGCCGTCATTTACGAATTTTTCAAAACGTCTGATTTTTAAGTTTTCGCCGATAACTGCGATTTTTTGGCTAAGAGCCTGTTCAACAGTCAAGCCGTCTTCAAAAAGCCAGTTTTCTTTTAAAAACTCATCAATATCCGTAGCGTTTGATTTAATAATTTGTTCCAGAACTTGTTTAACATACGCTTGGAAATCAGCGTTTTTTGCAACAAAGTCTGTTTCGCTGTTTATTTCAACCACAGCACCGATTTTATTATCGTCTGCGATAAATGTATCAACAATACCTTCGGCAGCAATACGACCGGCTTTTTTAGCAGCTGCATTAAGGCCTTTTTCTCTTAAAATTTCCATTGCTCTTGTCATATCGCCGTCTGCTTCTGTCAGAGCTTTTTTGCAGTCCATCATACCGGCACCGGAAGTTTCTCTTAATTCTTTAACCATTTGTGCTGTTATAGCAGCCATTTTTATACCTCCATAAATTTACAACTTTATATTCTTATGCTTCTACGCTATTTTCTTGAGCTACAGAATCTTCCGATTCAAAATCGTCAAGCTGAACGCCTTGGTTCGATTCAATAATAGCATCTGCGATTTTTCCGGAAATCAATTTTACCGCGCGGATCGCGTCATCATTACCCGGAATAACAAAATCAACCTCTTCGGGATCGCAATTTGTATCAACAATAGCTACTATCGGAATACCCAAAGAATGAGCTTCTTGGATAGCGATTCTCTCTTTTCTCGGATCGATAATGAAAAGGCAAGAAGGAATACGAGTCATATTTTTAATTCCACCGATATTTTTTTCCAATTTTTCTTTTTCGCCCAAAAGCTGTGCAACCTCTTTTTTAGGAAGAACGTCAAAAGTGCCGTCTTCTTGCATTTTTTCGAGGTCTTTCAATCTTTTGATACGAGTTTTGATAGTTTCGAAATTTGTAAGCATTCCGCCCAACCATCTTTGGTTTACATAAAACATTCCGCAGCGTTTCGCTTCTTCTGCGATAGAATCCTGGGCTTGTTTTTTTGTACCAACAAAAAGCACTTCGCCGCCGTCTTTAACTATTTCGCAAACAGCGTTATAGGCTTCGTCAACTTTTTTAACTGTTTTTTGTAAATCGATAATATAAATACCGTTACGTTCAGCAAAAATATATTCTGCCATTTTCGGGTTCCAGCGTCTTGTTTGGTGTCCAAAATGTACGCCGGCTTCAAGTAGTTGTTTCATAGAAATTACACTCATTAATATATACCTCCTAGGTTTAATCCTCCACGAATTTTATAACAGCTCCGCCTTGCGAAAGCCACCCAGTAAAAATCGTGTGTGTTTTTATACGAGAGGCATTATAACACAAGTATTTGCGAATGGCAATATTTTTATAAAATCTTGTATTAAAAATGTCGCACTGATTTTCATCAACTTGAAATCTAATTTGATTTATATTATAGTATATAGCGGTTCGTTTTTTACCGACAAAAAATTTTATTTTTGATAAACGTAAAATCAAGAGAAAACAAACCGCTTCGAAATTTATATATTTTATGATTATATATTCCAAACTGTATAAGGAGGCCTGTAACAGTTAATCTTAACATTATAAAACGCCTTTAATTGTAAGGAGTTGATGGGAGATGATACGAACAGTAAAAGTACGGTTAAAGCCAACTGATGAACAGGAGCGTAAGCTATGGCAATCAGCAGGAGTAAGTCGGTTTGCCTATAATTGGGCTTTAGGCAAACAAAAAGAAATTTATGCAAACGGCGGCAAGTTCCTTAATAACCAAGATTTACGAAAAGAACTTACTGCCTTGAAGAAATCAGGCGAATATAAGTGGTTATATGAAACAAGCAATAACATAACCAAGCAAGCGGTTAAAGACGCTTGCAATGCCTATAAAAGGTTTTTCAAAAAAGAAAGTGCCTTCCCTAAGTTCAAAAGCAAACGTAAAACAAAACCAAGTTTTTACAACGATAACGTAAAATTAAAATTTAAAGATGACAAGTTCTTAATTGAAAAAGTTGGTTGGGTAAAAATATCTGAAGCTAACAGAATTACATCAAAAAAATTTTATAACCCTCGTATAAGCTACGACGGAAAGTATTGGTATATAAGCGTAGGGATAGAGCAGGATAAACCGGCAGTAACACTTATGAATGAAGTAATAGGGATAGAT
>JAVBOA010000057.1:0-7032 GCA_031551135.1 Eubacteriales bacterium
GTCTTTTACTTTCTCCCACTCTTTGTCAGTTAATTCGTACCGCTTTGCATTCGCCATGATCATTTTCCCCCAATGTGTTTTTATATATTTTCTAACACATTAGGAGATTTTGTGCAACTTTTATTTACAAAACACGCCCTAGTATTCAAAAGAGATTTGTTTTTTTCCATTTCCCCATCATTCAATTTTAGACAAAATAAGAGAAATAGATAAAGATATGAGCGTGATTCGAATAATAAAAGCCTTTCAAGCTATTCTAATTTTAATTAGAAGTGCAGAAAACACCTTTTAGAATCGTCATCGTTCTAAGAGTGTTTTAAGATAGTTCAAGTTTGGACAAATAATTTTCTTTGCCATGAAATATTCGGTAAATGCGAACGATTTTTTCGTTATCAAAAACTTTGTAGAAAATTAAATATTGATTTGAAACAATGTATCTGTAATTATTTGGTATACTGGTTTTAGTGTTTAAAGATGTGCCGATTTTTGGATTAGTTTTTAGCAGTATAATTGATTCATAAATTCCATTAAGGTATTTTTCTATAGTATCCTTTGAGCATTCTTTAGACAAAAGAAATACTTTTATTTTTTCAATATCACGGTCAAAATGTCGACCTTTTTTGACTTGATAATTATTCACTAAATTCACCTAGCTTATATCTTTTAGCGAATTCATCAATATCTTCACCTTCGCCAAAATCCTGCTCAGCTTGACTTAGCTCAGTTAATAGCCAAATTTCTGCTTGTTTTCGTTGCCACTCGTCTATATTTACCATAACGACTTTGCCAATACCGTTTTTTGTTAATATTACAGGTGCTCCGTCCTGAATTTCATCAATCACTTTATTATAGTTTCTTAGAATTGTACTAGGTTTAATAGATTCCATATTTACTCGCTCCTTTTGGTTCATCTGATACTATTATATCATATTTGCTGCAAATTTACAACAATTTTTTCTAATCTGAACCAAAAACACGAGTGAATAATTTTCTAATGCAACAATTAATACTATTTTCATTCTAAAAGAAAGAAAAAAAATATACTGAAGAACGAAAACAATCTTCACATCCGTTCAAAAGCACACGGAAGGGATGTGAAAATCTTATCGTTCGTCAGTATGAATATAAATTCAAAGTCAATCCTGCTTCGACAACGTTAAGAAGTTTAATAAAAGTAATTTTCCGTGTTTACCTTGATTTCCAAAGATTCGCGGCAAATTAAATTTCATAAAATTTTCTGAAAGATTTTTCTGTGGATTCAACGTCGTCGACTGCGGCAAGCTCACGTATTGAATGCATTGATAAAACCGGCGCGCCCATATCGATTACCGGAATCGAAAGCTCTTTCGAAAAAGACGGTCCCATCGTCGAACCTCCCAATAAATCCGAACGATTAACAAATTTCTGATAAGGTATATTGTTTTCTTCACAAATGCCGATATATACAGAGGCGGCAAAAGAATCGGTTGAATAGCGTTTATTCGATGAATATTTTATAACAGGCCCCTTTCCCAAAACCGGCCTGTTTGTAGGATCATGCGTGGATTCATAATTGTGATGCACGCCATGCGCAAGGTCGGCGGAAATCATTATCGAATTGCTGATAGAACGATAATAATTTTCTTCGCCTTTATTAAGCGCTATCATAATTCTTCGCAAAACATTTTTCAAAAAAGCGGATTCAGCACCTTCGGAGGTTCTTGACCCAACCTCTTCGTTATCCAGAAAAACACCGACTTTTGTGGATTTTGTTTTGTCAGAATTTATGAGCGCACGCAAAATGCAATTTACCATAAATAAATCATCCAGTTTACCGATACTGATAAACTCTTCATTTATTCCAACCAATGCACCTTTTGAGCAATCATATAAAAATAATTCGAAATCCAAAATTTCATTTACAGATACATTCAATTGTTCCGAAATCAATTTTATTAAGAGATTATCTTTTTCCAATTTGTCGTTAATCATTCCGATAAGCGGCAATAAATCCACTTGCTGATTATATTTATAAGCACTGTTGACCTCACGGTTTAAATGAATTGCCAAATTAGAAATTATTACAATCGGCCGCCCGATATCAATCAATCTAGTTTCCGGCTTAAACAAATTTTTCGATTTCAAAATCACTTTTCCGGCAATAGACAGCGGTCTGTCGAACCAAGTTGACAATATTGAAGCTCCGTAAGATTCCGTATTCAATTTAATATATGTATTCTCGGATTTTATTTCGGGATTCGGTTTAATCTTAAATGTCGGCGAGTCGTTATGCGCCCCGATTAGTCTAAAACCATAATTTTCAATATCTTCGTCTCCGATTTCAAAAGCAATCAAAGCCGAAGTATTTTTTGATACAAAATACTTTTTATTCTTCTCTATTTTCCATTTTTCTGATTCAATTAGTTCGCTATAACCATTCGCCAACAAAATCTCTTTTATATTATCAACCACATGAAAAACCGTAGGGCTTGAATCAATAAAATCAATCAACTCCAAAGCTTTAGTTTTTAGCATAAAATCACCTTTCTATAATAGCATTTTAACAATGTATGATACATTGCTGATTAATTTCAGATAGATTTTAACATAAGTTTGGATAAATTACAAAATTTACTATGAAGTTCTCTTAATAACATAACAATTTGATTATATACAAAAACTAATTCTCAGTGCTTACAAAAGATATATAAAAAACCGCCTCGAAATACATCGAAACGGTTCAATATTATTCTTATTGCAAAAGCTGTAAAATCTGCTGAGGACGCTGGTTTGCCTGAGCCAAAATGCTCATAGCCGCTTGAGATATAACATTGCTTTGTGTGTAATTTGTCATTTCTTTTGCCATATTAGTATCTCTTATCCGACTGAGTGCATTACTTGTTGTATCCGAACTAAGTGCAAGCGTAGAACTCACAAACTCCAATCTGTTTTGGTCCGCGCCTAAAGATGCCCTCAGAGCCGAAATATACGAAATAGCAGAATCCAATTTGACTAAAGAATTTCGGGAATCCTCGGAAGTTGTCATAATTAAATCGCCCAAACCGATATTATCGGCTGTGATTTTCGGTATCGTAATATTCATTTCCATATCTTTATTTTGCCCGATTTGCAAAGTCAAAGGCGACTCAAAAATTTCCATCGACAAATTAATACTGCCGGAAATAATTCCTGCATCTGTAACAGCCGTTCCGTCGGCTATCACAATATCACCGTTCGGCAAAAGTTTCGTTTTTATATTTATATTAATTATATCCACACCATTTTTGAAAGTAATTTTATTGCCATCAGCAACGATATTGAAATTACTTGTATAATCTGCATCAAACTTATTTTGAGAATTATAAAATTCCGGATTATTGATTTCCGCGTCGATGCCTTTAATTGTTCCCTCAAGAAACCCCAGTGAATTCGCTAACATAGGATTATCCATTGTTATCGCAATCGAAGCTCCGCTTCCGGTTTGATTCGTAACTAAATGCAAATTCGAGCCGTCTTCCAAAACATGTATTCCGATACTATTTACCGCATTTTTGATTTTTTGGACAATATCACTTGCCGAATCACTAGCCGAAATATTTATCTCAGTGCCGTTTATATATAGATTTCCGCCGATTCCTCCTGAAATTCCGCTTGATGTAATTTTCGCGGGAACACCGACTTTTGATAAATCAAAACTCAGGATTCCGCTTTTTGCATAATCGGATATTTGTTCAATCGAAGCTAAATCCGGATTATTTGTGTAACCAAAAACCGAAGCTTCGCCGAAAAGCAATTTTATATTATTGAACTCAGTTCGTCTGGAAAGCTGGTCAATTTCATCAACCAAAGAATCGACTTCAAATTGAATATTCCCCCGGTCTTCCGCCGTCAAAACATCATTTGCGGATTGTACGGCAAGTTCTCTCAAACGCTGTAAAATATTTGTGATTTCTCCGAGCGCACCCTCCGCCGTCTGTAAAAGCGAAATTCCGTCCAAAGAATTCCGATCCGCCATTTCACTTCCCCGAACTTGATTAATCATTTTGTTTGCAATGGCCATTCCCGCCGCGTCGTCTTTTGCAGAATTGATTCTAACCCCGGAAGAAAGCTTTTCGCTGGATTTTTGAATATAATTTCCCCTTCTTTGAAGATTGTTTAAAGTTTGTAAAGCAACAGTATTATTGTTTATTCTCATTTTTTTTACTCATCTCTTTTTCTTTCATATCAACAAATTTCGCAATCGCACTAACAGTTTTTAATAGATTTTTTGGTATTGTCTGCATAAATCACCTTAACAAGATATATTCGACGTTTCGGCTTTGATACTATTTTCATTATTAAGGATAGAAAAAAATATTTCATTTCACGCTTGAAGCATGCGTGAAACGCTCCGCTGTGAAAAATTTTTTTCTACTTATCAAAATGAAAATAGTATGAGATATTTTTTTAAATCCTCAGAAATTTTTTTGATATAACTTAATTCATTTTTTGATTTTAAAAGGATTTTCAATTCCAGATTATCTTCACCCATATAAATATTGAAATCCACATCCTTGAAATTTTCCGATTCGATATTCAAAGTGGCATTGATTTTGTTTTTAAAATTTGATTTTATATATAAATTCATATTACAGACTTTATCTCCAATTAATATAGGCAAATTCAAACTTCGTTCATCATTTTCGTTTATTATATATTGAAATAAAATCAAATTTTCGATATCAGAAAGATTTAAAATATCCGATAATTCATGTTTGTTTTGCTTTTCTTTTTCTAAAAATTTACGCATTTTTTTTAATATTTCATCCGCTGATTGGCCGTTTTCGAAATCGCTCAAATTATTTTCCAAAAGTTCAGGCGGCAGCTCTTCAATCGACTCGACAAGCATATTTCTGCGGTATTTTTCGGATAAAGTGATATTCCCGAAATTATACGGGATTCCATTTGACTGCATCCATAAAATTGTATGCGGATTCGTGTTCAATACTTGATTTATATAGTCTATGATAAGTTGATTTATATTGTAATTATAAAATCCGTAATTTCGAAAATTATAATTCAGTTCTTCAATATTCGTTTCAAAAAATGCATTATTTCGGATTTCCATTTCCAGCCTTTCGGGATAAAGGTTTCGTGATAATTCATCAATATTTATTTGGTTTAAAAACGACTGGTTCAAAACAAAATCCCGATTTAAATTTCTTTCGATAATTTCGCCGCTGTCTTCTTCATAGTTTTCATAAAAGTTCATTATATTTCGCAGATTCAAATTTCGCAGATTTAGTAAATCCTCACGGTATCGGGCAAAATATAAAGCATTATAGATTTTTTTTGCTTCAATATTTCCTTGATCCCGCCTGTATTGATCCAAAAAAACAATCGTTTCCGTACTGTATTTATTATTAAATTTATTTATATAATTAACTAAAGTTGAAATACCTATTTCAAGCGGATTTTCATTTTGTGAAATAATATACGCCGCTTGAATCGGGCTGAAACTTCTTATTAATTGGTTTATAGATTTTATTTGAACAATATTTTCCGGACTTAGATTCAAATTATTTTGAAAAAGTGCATTGTAAGCAAAATTATTTTGTGCCGTATTATTAAAACCCATTTCCTCCAAGGCTCTTTGATTCTGATTAGAGAAGTAGTTTCTGATATCCGAATAATTTAAAATCTCGCCCAAATTAAAATCCCGATTCAAAATTCTGGCATAAGGAATATCCCTGATATTATTAAAAATATTTCTCATTGTCTCGATATTTTCTCTATTAACCCGCGCGTTCATTAAATTTAATTCCGGAACAAATTCCCGGTCAATTTCAACATTCGAGCCGATATTATTTAAAAAAACCGGAATATTATTAGATGCATCTCCGGCCAAAAATCGCCCGACAGCCAGATTTAAAGTTCGCTGAATATCAGTATTTTGGGGGATATTTGTCAAATAATTATATCTGGCTAGATTTTTATTTGTAATGCTCACAAAATTAAAAACGAATTTTTTTGCGGTATTTATATTTGTTTCCGATACGAAAATATTTCTTTTATTCAGAGCATTTATAATGTCGTTTTCCAAAGTATCGCTGTTATCCACTGGATTTTCAGAGTTTCTGTTTGAAAAAACCGCTTTGTAAATATTTCGCAATAAAATTCTTTCGTTTCCGCGAAGCAGACCAAAAATCGCATTGTCGTCTAAGTTTTCAAGTTCCAGAATTTCGTTTAGTGATGATTCGGCAAAAGAAATCGATCTTGTGTTAATAGGCGCATTGTTCGCCAATAGGCTCATCATTATTCGCCTTTGCAGATTTTCATCGTCTGTTAAAAAGTTTGATTTGTATTCATTTATATATCTGTCTATTTCATCCGTATTAAAATTATTTCTTGTGTATCTTAATTCACGCATAGCCCTGAAAAAAAGCGGTAAATCGATTTTTTCCGGAGAAATTCCTTTTGAGACCAAGAGATTTACAATATTATCATCAATTGCAAAAGCACGGTTTGAGAGCTCGTGGCGAATCTGATTCAAAATCCTAATTTCTTTAAGTTCATCCTGTGTAAAATTATTATTTGGTATATTTAAAAGATTTGTTCTCAATTCTCTTTGGAAATTAACCCTTCCCTGTTCTGTATCAGAATTAACCTGTACAAAAAGATTATCTATAAAATCATTTTCAATTCTTTGCAGATTATTAATTCGGTTTTCGTTGTCGATAATTTTTATTTCATTCGCCATATTTCATCACCTAAATTCTTATCGAAAATATATATTTTTAAATAATGTACAATTAATGTAATATCTGTATTAAATTATACTATTTCCCTTTTAAAGAATAGAAAAAAATATTTCATTCCGCACTTGAAGCGTTGTGCGGAACGCTTCGCTGTGAAAATTTTTTTCTACAAATCAAATGGGAATTAGGGCGTGTTTTGTAAATCCACTACACTGTACAATTTAAACAAATACCAATAGAAGCAATGCAAACAAAACCAGCGAAAACAGAAGCAAGTTTATCATAGCGAGTGGCAATACGACGATAGTTTTTCAAC
>JAVBOA010000022.1:0-159392 GCA_031551135.1 Eubacteriales bacterium
TGTGTACCGCTCGTTGTGCGGAAATTTAAGCCTTTGGAGTGTCATATCAAACGAAAGTAGCATATGCCAAATCGGACACAATGAAAAAGGAATAAACTTTTATAATCTTGTTATAAGGTTTTATAAAGTTTTGACAACGGAATTAAGATGGACATTAAAATTTTCGCAATCCAAAGTTCTATGGTAAAAGAAGATTTCCAAAAAGATGATTTTTTGAAAGAAATTGAAAAAGAAATCGGAATAAATTTTGAGATTTTAAAAGCTGATGAAATGCCGGATGATGATTTCAGACTCGTTTATGTATCTTCCGGTGGAAGTGAAGGCGCGTTTGCTAAAGCTTTTCATATGTTTGAAAATAAACCGATTTATCTTTTGAGCAAAGGCGAAGGGAATTCTCTGGCAGCGTCTATGGAAATTCTTAGTTTTATTAAAAACAAAGGCGGCAAAGGCGAAATATTGCATGGCGAACCGAAAGACATTTCCGAACGCATTGAATCGCTTGCAAAAGCATCAGCGGCAATAAAAAAACTCAAAGGAATCAAAATCGGATTGATTGGAAAACCTTCGAATTGGCTTATTTCCAGTATTTATGATGAAAAATCCTTGGCGGATAAATTGAATATGCAGATTATTGAGATATCTATGGAGGAGCTTCTAGAAGAGATTTCGAAAAAATCTTACGTTGATAACGAATTTACTAAACAGCTTTTTTCTTTGGAATACGACGAAAAAGAAATTATAAAAGCCTTGGAGGTCTATGGCGCATTTGCCAGAATTGTTAATAAATATCATCTGAGCGGCATAAGCGTTCGTTGCTTTGATTTATTATCAACAGTCGAAACTACAGGCTGTTTGGGTCTTGCGATACTTAATGCTTTAAATATTTACGCCGGTTGCGAAGGAGACATTCCGAGCTTGATTTCGATGTGTATTTTGGGCGCTGTCAGTCAAAAACCTGTTTTCATGTGCAACCCGAGCCGAATAAATTACTCTCAAGGCTCTATGGTATTTGCGCACTGTACGCTTCCGATAAACATGCCTTACAAAATGGATTTGATGACTCATTTTGAATCAGATATCGGTGTTGCAATCGCCGGTTCTATTCAAGAAGGCGCATGTACAATTTTTAAAACTTCAGGCGATTTATCGAGGCATTTTGAAGCTTCCGGCACAATACGCAGAAATCTTAAAGAAAATACCCTTTGCCGGACTCAGATTGAAGTTGAACTTAGCGATTTTTCTTATTTTACCGAAAATCCAATCGGAAACCATCATATAATATGTATCGGAGACGAAACGCCTGCTCTAAGGGACTTTTTTTCAATTCTTGAGCAAGATATCAATTATTAAATTTTAGCGCGGCTATTATATTTTTAATTACGAAATAAACAGCCGCGCATATTTTTTATAAATTTATACTATTTTCATTATTAAGGATAGAAAAAAATATTTCATTTCACGCTTGAAGCATGCGTGAAACGCTCCGCTGTGAAAAATTTTTTTCTACTTATCAAAATGAAAATAGTATTATATTCAAAAAATTTTTAAAATGAAAATTGAAATAGTATTATTTACCCGGATTAATAATTCCTTGAACTTCTGCCGAATCAACGTTTTCAGGTGTTACTAACATAACGCCGGTGTCGATAACTTTTTGATCAACTTTTCCGCCGTTCGCAAGCTCAAGAGCAACTTTAACGCCGTCATAACCCATGAAATATTGACGCTGTAAAACAGAAGAAACTTTGTATTCGCCAGAGCGGATCATGCTTTCGATTTCTGCCGAAAAGTCGAAGCCTACCATACAAATATCAGTGCGTTTAGCTTCCATCAAACCTGTAACAAAACCAACTGTAGAGCCGTTATTAGGGCCGAAAACGCCTTTAAGGTTAGGATATGTTGTTAAAAAGTCTTGGCAGAACGCAACTGCTTTAGCGATATCGCCGTCGTTGATTTTAACGTCGTCTTTTAAAACTTTCCAAGCTGCAGGAGCGTTAGCGTCCCAATATTCATAAAAACCTTGCAAACGGTCATTAATCGCCTGAGAACCTGTAGAGCCTGCTTGAATAGCGATTGCAGAATCTTCCGTTTCGGCTAAGCTGTTGTCTTTTAATCTGCGAATCATTTCTTCTGCCGCTAATTTTCCTGCGGCGATATTATCTGTCAACAACGCTGTGTCATAATCTTCGCCGTCAACTTTCGAGTCGATCAAAACGATTGGAGTGTCGGAATCAAATTGTTCTTTGATAGGAGCGGCCAAAGATGTTCTGTCGAGCGGAGCGATAACAATACCGTCAGCTTTTGCGGAAACAGCGTCCTGCAAATAACGAACTTGACCTTCGATATCGGATTCTGCCGCTGTACCAACAACAACAACTTTACAGCCGAGGTCTTTTCCGGCTTTTTCAGCGCCTGCTTGAACAACGGACCAATATTGGTTACCAAGAACTTTAACGATTACATAAATAGTTTTTTCCGCAGAATCGGCAGGAGCTTCGGATTTTGTATCCTGAGATGCCGGAGCTGCTTCGCTTGCCGGTGCGCTTGATTGAGTGGAAGCGTCGTTTGCTGTTCCGCAAGCCGCAAGCCCCATTACCATTGCGAAAACCGAAAGAATAGATACTAATTTTTTCATTAATTTATCCTCCTAATATTTGTTTTATACTGCCATAACATTTTATTGATTTAATGCTATTATTTATATTTTGCGCCCTTTAAAGAAACGCTCAATAAATTTCGAAAAAGGTGACGGTGCAGAAGATGCAGAACGGCGATGACGCTGAACTTCCATTGCTACCGCTATTACTAAAATCAAACCGATTATAACTTGCTGCCAGAAAGAATTTATTTTGTTTAAGTTTAAGCCATTGCGGATAACACCCATCATCAAAGCGCCGATGATTGTATTGAGAATCGTGCCTTCGCCGCCGGCGATGGAAATTCCGCCGAGAACAGCGGCCGCAATCGCTTCCATTTCGTATCCTGTACCGGCTGTCGGCTGTGCCGAGTTGAGGCGCGACGCAACCAAAATACCGCAAATCGCCGCCGAAAAACCGCTCATACAATAAGCAAACATACGTGTTCCGACCGCATTTATGCCGGATAATTTTGCCGCTTCAAGATTCGAACCGCAAGCATAAATTTGACGGCCTATACGTGTTTTGGCAAGCAAAATCGCAAGAATAATCGCATATACCAGCGCAATAATAACGGAATACGGCAAACCGTTTTCCATACGTCCGCCGCCGAGTGTGTAAAATTGCGCCTGTACTTCTTTGCTTGGGATTGTTGTTGTATAAACAGGAGCGCCGTTTACAATAGCATTGGCAAGACCGCGGTAAATCCATTGTGTTCCCAGAGTTGCAACAAACGGAACAACGCCGAGGATTTCAATAAAATAACCATTCATGATTCCGGTTAAAATACCCATGATTAAGCAAATTATGATGCTAATCCAAATTGGGAAACCATGTGTAAGCATTAAAACAACAATGATTCCGGATAGGGCCATCGACGCACCGGCCGAGAGGTCGTTACCGCCGCAGACTAGGCAGAAAGTAAGTCCGCATCCAATAATTGTATATGTAACAATCTGCTGTAATAGGTTTTGTAAATTTGTTACCGACAAAAATCTTTCGGGCTGTAAAAAAGCAAAAAAGGCAAAAAGTAATATAAGAACGATAAATGAGAATATAGCCCGTTTTGTAGATACGCCGAGATTTCCATATATCCGCTGAAAAGCAGAGGTCTCGTTGCTTGTATTGAGCTGAGCTTCAGGAATATTTGACATGTATATCACACTCCATTAAGAAATTTTCGGGGCTTTTTTGCCCTCAAGTTTGTTATATCCCGCGGCAAGGTACAAAATTTCCTCTTGGGAAGTTTCTTTTGCAACCAATTCACCGTTGATTGAACCTTCATGAATAACAAGAATCCGGTCGCTCATGCCCAAAATTTCCGGAAGTTCGGAAGAAATCATGATAATTGCAACTCCCTGGTCGCTAAGCTGGTTAAAAATCTGGTATATTTCGAATTTTGCGCCGACATCGATTCCGCGCGTAGGCTCGTCGACTATCAAAACTTTTACATCATTGCAGAGCCATTTTGAAAGTACTACTTTTTGTTGATTACCGCCCGATAAATTATTGCAGGTTTGCCTTAAAGACGGCGTTTTTGTTTTTAGAAGCTGACGGTATTTTTCAGCGTTTCTTGCGCCTTCTTTGTCATCAACAAAAAGGAATTTTGTCAATTCACGCAAATGAGCCATATTTGTGTTATATTCAACATCTAGGCTAAGTGCCAAACCGTCGTATTTTCTATCTTCCGTTGCGTAAGCCATGCCGTTGCTGATGGCCTGAATCGGAGATTTTACTTTTATCGGTTTACCGTACATTTTTAAATCCATAGTTTCTGATTTATCCGCCCCAAAAACGCAGCGCATAATTTCCGTGCGCCCTGCGCCGACAAGCCCGGAGATTCCAAGAATTTCACCTTTGTGTACTTTAAAATAATCAACAATCAATTTTCCCGTAACTCTTAAATTGCTTACTTCTAAAGCGACTTCGCCGATTTTTCGATTGTATTTCGGAAATTTATCCTCCAAGGAACGACCGACAATCATATTTACGAGTTCATCCAAAGTGATTTCTTTTAAATTCCTTGTGCCGATATATTGTCCGTCACGTATTACGCTTGCCCGTTCGCAAATTTGGTTAAGCTCCTCCATACGGTGAGAAATATAAACCATTCCGACACCTTTTTTTTGAAGATTGCGGATAATTGCGAAAAGCTGTGCGATTTCTCTTTCTGTAAGCGTGGCAGTCGGTTCGTCCAAAACAAGGATTCGGGCGTTGTAAGAGATAGCTTTTGCGATTTCGACCATCTGCTGTTTTGCTACGCTTAAATTTCCTACGATTTCATATGTATTGATATTTATTCCAAGGTCATCCAGAATTTTTTTTGCTTCACTATGCATTTTACGGTCATTTATAAATCCGCCGCTGCCGTGCGGACGACCGATGAAAATATTATCAGCAACTGTTAGATGCCTGCAAAGCGTCAATTCCTGAAAAATTATGCTGATTCCGTATTCGTGGGCTTTTGAAACCGAATCGATAATTACTTTTTGTCCTTCGATATAGATTTCGCCCGAGTCGGCACGGTACACGCCGCTCATTATTTTCATAAGAGTTGATTTGCCCGCGCCGTTTTCTCCAACAAGTCCATGTACCTCTCCTTTGTTTACAGAGAGCGATACATTATCGAGTGCCTTAACGCCGGGAAAGCTTTTGCAGATGTTTTCCATTCGGAAAAGCTCTTCAGCCATATCATCATCCTCCAATTAATTTGATTTTAAAGATTATCATTGCGCAGAAGTTTCGGTATTTGCTATTTTTTCGATAATATCCAGATATTCGGAATAATTTTTATCATAAAGAGTTTTGCAGATCTCACGGAATTTTTGTTTTTCCGCTTCCGAAAGCTCTATAATAATTGCGCCGTTATCAATAACTTTTTTTAGGGATTCCTTTTCGCGCTTTGTCCATTGCTCACGCTCGAATTTTGCGGATTCTTTTGCACATTCACGGATTATCGCAAAATCACTTTCCGAAAGCCGTTCCATTGTTTTTTTCGATATTGTCTGCATTTCCGGCACGCGCGTGTGTTCGTCCAAAAGAAAATATTTTGCTACTTCGTAATGCTTCATTGATTCATAAGACGGAAGATTATTTTCCGCGCAATCTATAATCCCTCTTTGGAAAGCAAAATACACTTCACTGAAAACAATCGCAATCGGGTTTGCATTTAGACTTCGAATCATTTCCTTCATCATACTTGAATCCTGCACACGTATATTAAGGCCTTTTAAATCATCAAGCCCTTTTATTTCTTTAGTGGAATAAAAACTTCGGGAGCCGGCATCATACCAAGACAGCCCGACAAGTCCGAAACCTCCGACAATATCCAAAAAATTTTCACCGATTTTACCGTCCAAAACGCTCCACATATGCGCTTCATCACGATATAAATACGGCAATTGCAGAACATTCAAAACGGTTGAGAATTCTGCCAGAGTCCCCAAAGAAGAACGTGCGAAATCTATCGAGCCGAATTGCATTTGTTCTATTACGGATTGCTCGTCGCCAAGCTCTGCGTTTGGATATACTTTGATTTTTATGCGCCCGTTGGTTTTTTTATCAACAAGCTCTGCGAATTTCAAAGCCCCGAGAGTTGTCGGGTAATCCAGCGCCTGATTTTCGGCGTAACGCAAAACAAATTCCGGAGTTCCGCCGCCCGAAAAATCAACTCCGTTTTGCTCATAGCCTTTAGAACTGCTTGTTGTGATTTTATTATCACCGGAGCATGCGACCCCAAAAAACAAAAGTAATATTAAAAAAAATATTTTTTTCATTTTTATCTCCTTTAGATTTTTTGAAACGCCGTTATCGATTCTGTAAAAAATCACAGGAGATATATCCTGTGATTATATTATAATTTATTCAATTAGTATAAAAAATCGTAAAAATTTGTGATTAGTAGCATAATTATATCCAATTATTTTTTTAGGCATTGCTTAATACACATAGTAAATTCTGATTATACAGCCATGAATTATAAATTATGCTGTATACAATATTTTTCAAAAAGAACCAAAATGCTGAAACATATTAATCCGAATATCTCAGCAGGGTTTCACGGTATTCAGACGGACTTTTACCCGTTATTCGGCGAAAAACTTTTGCAAAATAATTATTGTCCCGATAGCCGACCTCTGCGCCGACATCTTTAATATTGATTTTAGGATTTTTCAGAAGTATTTTTGCGGCTTCTACACGGACTTCGGAAAGATAGTTCACAAAATTTTTATCAAAGCATTGCTTAAAGAGTTTACTGAAATACGCCACAGAATAATTCATATCGTATGCGATTTGTTCCAGAAATATATCCTGCCTATAATTTTCATTTATATAATTCGAAATCATTTTTCTTGTATAAGATAATTTGTCTTTCTGAACATTTCCGAAACCGGAGGCTGAATCTGATATAAAGCGAGAAAGTTTTTGTGTGCGGATTTCTTTGCTTTCGCCTTCTTCAAAAACAGGCAAAGAAAAATTTTCGGGTTCTTGATTCGAGCTTTCTTTTAATAATTTAAGCGAGCGTTTCAGATAAATTTCAAGCTCGTATATAATCATATTTTCGTCTTTGTGTTTTGTGTAAAGCCAATCCAAAAGCTCGTTTGTGTTTTTAACAGCCTGCGCTTTATCGCCGCTGAGCAAGCTTCTTGCGAGCAATATTTCAAATTCATCCGGGCGGATTTGCTCAGAATCTTCAAAAATACAAAATGGATTTTCCCGAACGCATTTTGAAATCTGCAAATGGGCGTGGAAAAAAGATTTTTGCGCATCGCTCAAATGCGTAAAATTACTGCCGATTGAGCAAAAAATATCTTTTTTTATAATCGTTTTTTTATCAGCCAAAATTTTATTTATATTTGAGCAAACTTTCTTAAAAGCTTCGTTTCCGAAATCATCAATCGCCAAAACAAAAAGGCAATCGTCGTATTCGCAAAGAATCAAATGCAAATCGCCGAGCCAGTCGTTATTAAAAAGCCTTCGCAGATTAGCGGAAGAATTTATGTCGGGACTTCGGAAAATCATGCAGACTCCGCTTTTGAAATTGATTCCCAAATCGAGCAGAGTATTATTAAGGCGGTCGGGCTGTACATATCCGCCGATTATATTTATTATAATTTCTTCTTCAAGCCATTTTTTGAGGCGTTTAACGGTTCGCATAGACATTGACTGCTTTTTCTTTTCTTCACGCAGAGCGTCGATATTTGAAATGAGCCTGTCTAAAACGGAATGTATTTCGGCTTCGGCGCAAGGCTTCAAAAGATAATTTTCCGCACCGATATCAATCGCCTGTTTGACATATTCGAATTCGCTGTAGGCGGTAAGGAAAACAATTCGGCAATCGGGCAGAGTTTTGCGGATTATTTTTGTAGCATCCAAACCGTTTATTCCCGGCATTTCGATATCCATAAAAACAATATCCGCTTGAAAATTATTAGCCGATTCAATTGCTTCTCTGCCGTTCGCAACAAGATTAATCGAACATGATTCGCCGAGATAATCTAAAATGATTTGCTGGAAGGTAAGACATTCGAGCGGCTCGTCATCCGCAATAATAATTCGGTACATTTTAGACCTCCTTATTTATATCCATAGCTTTCGGCAGTTTTATCCAAACTATAGTGCCGAATCCAATTTTGCTGTATACCTTAAAAGAACTTCCGGGATAAATTAATTCCAAGCGTTTTTTTACATTTCCGATTCCTATTCCGGAAATATGCCCTTGTTTATTGGATTGTGCGTTTGTTAGGGCGTTTAATTTTGCTTCCGTTATTCCTATGCCGTTATCCGATACAAAAATATTTATAATTTCGCTTCTTTCAAAAATTCGGATTCGGATCAAGCCGCCTTGTTCGCAAGGTGAAATTCCGTGGATTACGGCGTTTTCTACAATCGGCTGTAAAGTGAAAGTCGGAATCATAATTTTATCCGAATCAACACGGCAATCCAATTCGAGTTTCAATCTATTGCCGAATCTGCGGTATTGGATATACATATAATCCTTAATAATTTGTAATTCTCGGGTCAGTGTAACGCTTTCGTCTGTCGATTGCAGATTGTAGCGAAAGAGATTGGAAAGGCGCAAAATCAATTCTTTTGTATCGGGAGCATTTTCTAATTTTGCCATGTTTGAGATTGTGTTTAGAGTATTAAATAAAAAATGCGGGTTTATTTGGCTTTGTAAAAGCGAAATCTGCAATTTTTGGAGCGAAGCCTCGGCGTTGAACCGCTGAAGCTCCTCTTTGTGAAGCAAAGCTTCGATTTCGCCTTTTTCGTGCAATGAGGCGATAAAGCTTGACATAGAATGTCGCATATTATTAAAAGCAAAAGTCAAATCGCCGATTTCGTCTTGGTTGTCGACGGTGACATCCGGCTGTTCAAAATCTCCGGCGGTGATTCTGCGCGCCGAATCAGCGAGGTCTAAAACCGGACGCACAATATGTTTGCTCGTCAGTCTCCATAAAAAAACCGCCATCGCAATAACGAATGCAACCAAAATAAATAATATCCTCGGCAGAATTTTGTACGCTTCTACTTTTTGATAATATAAATCGTTTCCTTCGTTCAAGGTTTCTTCCATCAAGTTTCTTATATACGAATCTAAATATGTACCAACCTTTGTTGCCGAATAGAACGTCTTGATATATGTGTCACTCTCTCTGTTGAGAGAGATAGCGTTTTCGCAATATTCGTTATAAGTGGAATAGGCGTTCCGGATAGCTTGCGTCAGCAAAAAACGCTCAACGCCCATTTCGTTATATTTAAACCTTAAATTATCTATGCTTTGATTAGTTTGGGCTTTTAGGCTCTGATAAGCATTTTTTTGTTCATTGCTTCGATAATTTGCGTATTGCTGAAACGCATTTTGTTCCTGCTCAAATTGTACGAGGACTTTATTTACGTGATAGCTGTCCTCTAAAACATAATTAAAATCATCCATATATCTTTCGAGCATTGCAATCGAAAAAAACGAAAGCAATATAGAAAATATTAATATTAATGATGTAAAAAAGAGAATTTTTCGTCGGATAGATAATTTCAGCCACCAGCCGCGCATTTTAATCCCTACTTTATAAAGGAAATTGATATTTTTTAACGTGAGTCCGAAACTCAAACCCACGTTAAAAAAATACTACAAATATTAAATTATTACTATTGTCTTATGAAAGTTTTTCAATCGCGAAATCCAGATTATCAGTAAATATAAAACGGTTTCCTTTATTCATTTCAAAAATAAAATCGTTCAGGCTTTTAGATTTAAATTTCGTAAAATCTCCGACAAAAGCCGCCGAAAAATTATAATTTGTATATTTTTGAAGGATTTCGCCCAAAATTCCGTTTTTCAAATCGAAAAGTTCTTCATTTACATTTTTCAAATAAAATACAATTTTATTAAGACCTTGCGAAAAACCGATATCCGCAATAATATCCAGCGCATCCGAAAGATTGCTGAGTATTATTTTATCTTCTTCTACAATATAAATATTATTTTTTATCATAACATCACCTACGGCAAAATATTTCCGGCGGCGCGGTAGATTTCGTACCATTCCTGCCTACTTAAAGAAATACCGTCGGCTTTCGAAATATCAATAAGTCTTTGCGGTTTTGTTGTGCCTAAAATAACGTCCATTTTCGCCGGATGGCGCAGAAGCCAAGCCACGGCGATTGCAGTATTTTTTACATTTTTTTCAGCGGCAATGCGGTCAATTACTTTATTAAGCTCAGGGAATTTCGGATTATCCAAAAACACGCCTTCAAAAAAACCATATTGGAAAGGCGACCAAGCTTGAATTTTAATATCGTTCATTCGGCAATATTCCAAAATCCCGCCGTCACGGTTTATGCCGTTATCAACTTTCATATTTACATTAAGCCCGGCATCAATCATTCCCGTAAACATCACGCTTAATTGAAGCTGATTCGCAATTATTTTGTGCTTGCCCAGATTACGCTGTAAAAATTCAATCTGGCTTGGATTCATATTACTAACCCCGAATTGTTTTACTTTGCCCGATTCGTGAAGTTTATCAAAAGCTTCAAGGATTTCTTCCGGCTCCATCAAAGTGTCGGGGCGGTGCAAAAGCAAAATATCGATATAATCCGTATTAAGGCGTTTTAGGCTGCCGTCAACCGAATTTAAAATATGTTCTTTTGAAAAATCAAAGAATCCTTGGCGTATTCCGCATTTTGTCTGAATAATAATATCTTCACGTTTGCCGTTATAAACTTGTCCGAAAAGTTCTTCGCATTTTCCGCCGCCGTAAATATCGGCGTGATCAAAAAAATTCATTCCGCAATCCAATGCGGTTTTTATAAAATCATCAATTTCTTTATTCGATAATGCGTTGATACGCATACAACCAACAGAAATCCGCATAATTTCCTCCTAACAGTACACGCGGGAATCACAAAAATTTACGAAACTGCGCCTTTGTATAAAGCAAAATTCATTAAGCTTTAGCTTTTTTTGCTTCTTCCTTTTCCTTAGCTTTCTTTTCTTTTTTCATTTTTTTGAGCTCATCTTCCGATTTCATCCCTTTTACAGAAACAATATAAAGCCCTGCCAACTCGACTTTGATTGTTTTTTTAACCGGAATAATGTTGTATACTTTTTTGTCACACATAAGCGTGTGAATTTGCGGACCGATTTTCGCTTTAACAAGGTTTGCTTTCATAAATTTATAAGTTCGAGGAAGCTGGTCCATGACTTGTTTCGGCAGATTTGCATTTTGCGGTTTATCTCTTTTTTTATCGATAACGTACAAAGAAACTGTCTGCTTCGACTGTTCAATAAGCTTTTCCTGAGCGACCATTTTTTTGGATGCCCAGCGGTTTAAAAAATATAGACCGACTGCCAATAAACCAAGTACAATAATAACTATTAAAATAATGTCAACCGGATTCAATATAACATCTCTCCCATCTTTTATTTGCCTACATATTTTATCATTAAAAACGAAATATTAAAATAGTATTTGCTTAATAAGGATAAAAATTTTAGTTTTAGCTGAAATATTTCAAATTAATAAGTATAATACAAATATACGCAAGTTATACTATTTTCATTTTGATAAGTAGAAAAAAATTTTTCACAGCGGAGCGTTTCGCGCATGCTTCAAGCGTGAAATGAAATATTTTTTTCTATCCTTAATAATGAAAATAGTATTAGAAATTTAAATACATATGTCAATTCTAAAAAAATTGGGGTGGTTTTTTGATAGGTCAAATTGTTCAGGGATTTTTCGAAATTTTGTATATTCTGAATATTTTATTTTCAATATTAATAATTTTTTACGAGCGAAAAAACCCCAGTTCAACTTTAACTTGGATTTTGGTTTTGGTTTTCATTCCGTATTTTGGATTTATTTTGTATTTGGTATTGGGATTTGAGGGGCGCAAATATTTGGTTTTTTTTGATAAATCCAAAAAAGATGAGGAATTATATAATCAGTTTTTGAAATTAAATACTAAAAGTAATGAGTCGATGTCCGAAAACCAGATAATGAGACTGACTATGCGGAATATATTGAATATTCCGGGGCGCGAAAATTTAAACGACCTTGTTTATTTGAATTATATCTCAGGTGACGGAGTTTTAACTACAAATAATCGAGTTAAAATATATTTTGACGGTACAAAAAAATTTACGCAGTTGATTAAAGATATAGATGAAGCGCAGGATTATATCCATATCGAATATTATATTGTAAGAAACGACAGCTTGGGGCAGATGATTGTAAATGCCCTCGAAAATGCCGCTTTGCGCGGTGTTGAAGTAAAGATGATAATTGATGGAATGGGATGCCAATTCACGCCGAAAAAGCTTTTTAAGCCGTTTATAAACGCCGGCGGAAAGCTTGGAATTTTTTTGCCGCCTTTGTTTGTACGGATAAATTACAGAGACCATAGAAAAATTTGTATAATAGACGGAAAAAAGGGATATATCGGCGGTTTTAATATCGGTGACGAGTATTTAGGAAAAGTAAAGCGTTTTGGAAAATGGAAAGACACGCATATCAGAATCGTCGGCGACGCTGTTTCACAATTGGAGCTGCGGTTTATTATGGATTGGAATTTTTGCTCAAAAGAGCCGCTTACACTTGAAAAAAAATATTTCAAGCCGGTTTGGAATCTGGAGAACGGGGCGAAAATGCAGATAATATCTTCGGGACCGGATACGAAATGGGCAAATATACAATATTCGTATTTTAAAATGATTTGTGAAGCCGAAAAATCTATTTTTATTGAAACTCCGTATTTTGTGCCGGACCAAAGTATTTTCGAAGCGCTCAGAATACAGTCACTTTCGGGAATTGATGTCAGAATAATTATTCCTGCGAACCCCGATCATTTTTTTGTTTACGGTGCAAGCCTTTCGTATTTGGGACAGCTTCTAAAAGCCGGTGTTAAATGCTACCAATACAAAGAAGGATTTATTCATTCCAAACTTTTGATGGTAGACGGTGTGATGTCTTCTGTCGGGACTGCGAATATGGATATCCGTTCGTTTGAGCTGAATTTTGAGATAAACGCGATAATTTATGATAAAAAAATTACCGAGGAATTCGAGAAAGATTTTATGGATTCGCTTCAATACTGTACCGAAATAACTCACGAATGGTATAATAACCGTGGTATAATTATTAAAATAAAAGAATCAATTTCGCGGCTTTTATCGCCGCTGATATAATGCGATTTTTTAGGGGGAAGTATATGAATGAATTTTTTTCGCGGATATATGATGTCGATTATCGGGCAGTAAATAAAAATCTATCTTTGACTTTGCCTTGCTTAATGGAATATTTTCAAGAAACCTCAATCAAACATTCCGATTCGGTAGGATATCCGATCGAGTGGTTTAAGGAAAATATGGAGGCTTTTGTTCTGACAAATTGGCATGTAAAAATATTCAATTATCCGAAATTTCGGGATAAAATGAAAATCATGACTTTTCCGATTATGTTCAAAGGCTTTATCGCCGAAAGAAATTTTCAAGCTTTTGATTTAGACGAGAATTTAATTGCGGTAGCGAATTCGAAGTGGATTTATTTGGATTTAAATAATTTTCTGCCTAAGAAAATAGATAAAACAATGTTTGAATCTTTTGCGCCGTTCGAGGCTTCGCCGCTTCCCAAAGCGTATATTTTTAAGCTGAATGAAGCTTATAAACTCATCAATAAAACGAGTTTTACAACAAAAAAATCGGATATCGATTCGAATATGCACATTAATAATACGAAATATATTTTTTGGGCATTGGATATGTTTGGCGATGAAATTTATTATTCGGATAAAATCTGCGAATTGAAAGCTGAATATAAAAAGCAATGTACGGAAAATATGACATTGACTGCAGAATTATATAAAAATAACGATGAATATATAGTTTGCATTAAAGACGACGAGCAAATTTTTTCTAACGTATATATAAAAATGAGTTCGGCGCAATAAAGCCGAACTCATACAATTTTCATTTTGATAAATAGAAAAAAATCTTTCACAGCGGAGCGTTTCGCACAATGGTTCAAGCGCGAAATGAAATATTTTTTTCTATCCTTTATAATGGAAATAGTATCAAAATTTTATTCTTCCCAATTATGGTAAACATCCTGAACATCATCTTCTTCGTCTAGCAAATCGAGAAGTTTATTCATTTTTTTGATATCTTCGGGGTCGCTCAGACCCGTATAAGTATCAGGTATTTTTGTAACTTCCGCTGATTCTGTCGGAATATTATTTTTTTCAAAGGCTTCACGAAGCGCAGTAAAATCTTCGGGTGCGGATAAAATAATATATCCTTCTTCTTCCGAAGAAAAATCCGACGCACCGTTTTCCAAAGAGAACATCATAAGTTCGTCTTCGTCTATATCATCATCTTTCAAAACCATAATCTGACCAAGCTCTTTAAACATAAAAGACACACAGCCGCTGGTTCCCATATTTCCGCCACCTTTTGTAAAAGCGTTGCGGACATTAGCGGCGGCACGGTTTCGGTTATCGGTCAAAACCTCGACTATCACGGCGATTCCGTTCGGGCCGTATCCTTCATATGTGATATTTTCATAATTGATTCCGTCCAAATCTCCGGCGGCTTTTTTTATACTGCGGTCAATAGTATCGTTAGGCATGTTATTGGCTTTGGCTTTTGCGATAATATCACGCAATCTGCCGTTTACGCTTGGGTCACTGCCGCCGCCGGCTTTTACTGCAACAGCGATTTCACGCCCGAGTTTTGTAAAAATCTTTCCTTTCGTGGCATCGTTTTTCGCTTTTTTATGTTTGATATTAGCAAATTTAGAATGTCCGGACATCTAAAAACTCTCCTTTTTGAATATATTAATTTCGTTATTAATTTTTGATACATAAAGCTCATCTAATAATTCCGGTTTTATGGAGTCGGCGGAAATATCCCGAATTCCTTCCAAAAAATTTCTGTGTTCGGAATATTTTGAAAGAACTGTGTATTCTACCGAATCGGTATATAGAGTATCGAGAATTATATTTTCGTTTTCTAAAATATAATATTTTATTTTACCGGAAATATTGTAATTGCACGAGAGCGATATTTTTTTATAAAGTGATTTTTCAATAATAACCGCTGAATTTAGCGCAGATTTCGCGGCGGACTGATAAGCCCGCAAAAGTCCGCCTGTACCGAGCAGAGTTCCGCCGAAATAGCGCGTTACAACAATCAGCGCATTGCGGATATTTTCGGATTTCAGAATATTCAGTATCGGCATTCCGGCAGTACCGGAGGGTTCGCCGTCGTCCGAATATCTGCAGTAATCATTATGACCTATCGTATAAGCGAAAACATTATGCGAAGCGTTGTAATGCTTTTTTTTAATGCCTTCGATATATTCCAGCGCTTCGTTTTCCGAAGAGACCGGCATTGCGTGACCGATAAATTTTGATTTTTTTTCTATAATTTCAATTTCAGATTGAATATGCAGGGACTTAAAATTTTCAACCATAAAAATCACCTATTCATTTGAATATACATGAACTTCAGTACAATTATAACATAATTATATCAAATTTTGATTTCTTATACTATTTCCCTTTTCAAAGAATTGAAAAAAATATTTCATTCCGCGCTTGAAGCGTTGCGTGGAAGGCTTTGCTGTGAAAATTTTTTTCTGCAAATCAAATGGGAATTAATATTTAGAAGGGAAATAGAATAAGAAGAAAATGTCGATAAATAACATATTGACAAAATTTCCTCTATATTTTAGCAAAGGTTGGTGTTTTATGAATACAAATCCAGATATATTTATGAAAAATGGATATATTAAAAATTAAATTTTTGCTCATTTACATTAAGAAAATCCAAAATTATTACGATAAATCTTAGAAAAAGCCAATTATGGGATTTATTTGAATTTTACAAAATGAATTTGAAAAAATTGTTGACAAGTTTAATTATTGTCTAAATTGACAATAAAAAAGAAGGTTGATAGAATAATTTTAGATTATATTGTTTGTTTTTATCTGATGTATTGGTTTGTTTGATTTACCATAAAGAGGAGGTTGTTATGAATCTATTCTATTTAAAATTAATTGCTACATTAACAATGATTTTAGACCATTTAAGTTATTTTCTATTTTCTTGGAATTTAATATCCTCAAATTTAAATTTAATTTTCAGAGCTGTTGGTCGACTTTCTTTTCCTATATATGCATTTTGCATTGTAAATGGGTTTCAACGAACTAATAACAAAGAAAAATATTTATTTAAATTGATTATTTTTTCTTGTATTTCTCAAATACCATATTCATTAACATTTGATACAACAAATACAATGATTTTAAATTATTCACTAAGCGATAAATTTTTTATTTTATCTCCATTATATTTTCAACCTATTTGGTTAATTCATTTTGTTGGAAATTCATTATTCTTATTTGTACTATTTAAATTTATATATAAAAATTATTTATTTAAAACTTTAAAGCACTCTTTAATAATGTTTATTTATATTTTTTTACAAATATTTTTACTAAAGATAAATTATATATATATAATTTCAGAAAAATTAAATATTTTTTATACATTATCTTTAGGCTTATTTTCAATAATATCTGTTGATAATATAAGGTCGCATAATTTACCCAAATCATTTTATCTTCTTTTTTTCTTGCCAGTTTTCTTCATATGTATTTTTTGTGACATTGAATATGGAATTTTAGGGGTTTTACTTATTGTTGTATTATATTTATTGAAAGAAAGCAAAATATATCAAGCATTATCTATAATTATCTGGGCAATTGTGTTTTATTTTTTTATATTTCCTCAAAATTTTTTGTTTGTTTTCGTTAGTTGTTTCTTAATACTTTTATACAATAATAAAAAGGGATTAAATGTGAAATATGCATTTTATTTGGTGTATCCTTTACACTTATTAGTCTTAGGAATATTAAACGTTATTTTTAGATTAGACTTTATTCCGAAATAAACTTGCAAGAGCAAATTTAACTCTAAATTAAGCCTCACCCATAGCGTGAAGCTTGTTAAAATATCGATATCAGTAGTTTTATTTGAAATATAATGCCATTTAAACCTGAAATTTGCTACACAACTCAAGCGCTAAGCCTATGCTAAGTATTGAAATATGATAAAATTATTTCCTGACTATTTTGTGAGTAAATAATTGTTAATAATTCCAAAATATGTTTGCTTTTCTTTTGCCTTTCTCATGCCTTTCTTTCTCTAATTTGTGTATCTGGTTTTTGGGTTATTATTTGATATATTTCGAAAAATGCATATATCCAATATAAGAAAGAAAAACAAAGGAAAAACAGAATATTTTTTAAAGGTAAAATCTTTTGATTTTTGTAAGAACCGTAAAACTGACAACACATAAAAGCAAGGAAACCAATTCAATAGCATTATATTATCTAGACATCTTTATATTAATCGAATAATGACATAAAAATAGGTATACCCAACTGACACATTAACAAAGAGCCGGAATCTGTGTCAAATAAATTAAATTTTATATTTTGAAATGTTCCATAAAAATAAAATACCCCATTGGCGCAAATCTTTATTTGAGATACAATAAAGAAAATAACGCCAAAGGGGATTTTTTATGATTTTTTCAGATTCTGTGGTATCTACACAAAGCCAAAATTCAGACCGGCAACAAGAAGCAATTCAGGATTACTGTGATTTACAATCCCAAACATGAAAAACATTTGAAACGCTGTCTGTGCCGAGTACGTATGTATAGTAAATATATTTAGTTTCGCCGGCGGGAACTAAAACCTTGCAGATGCTCCATTTTTTTAAATCTTTGCTTATTGTAAAATTATCATCCTCATCGTTTAATGTCCTGATAAATTCATTCTGCATTGCTTTGTTGTTTATATTTTCTGTCATAATTTTATTTTCCGGCGTTATGATATTCAACGTTGATTGGTATGGCGCAATTAGATAACATGTAAAAATCTTGTCTTTATCGCTGTCGTTTATTAGCTCGGTAGATATCTTGTAATCTATTCCCCAATTTCCTAAATTTCCGTAATTTCTCGTACGGTCTCTTTTATAATTTCCGCTATCGCCGACAAAAGGAATATTTCCAAGCCATGTCGCTTTTGTTATCTCGTTGTTTTCACCTCTGGGGTCTATTAATTCAATATCATAGATTTCACCTAATCCATTTCGTTCATTTATGTTTTTTTCAAGACCTCCCGTTTCAAAACCGATTCCATCTGTTTTGCCGTTAAACTCAGAAGCCTTTAAACTTCCGTCACACAAAATATTAAAGCCACGGCTATAACCCGAATATACAGTATAGTATTTATAAATATCCAAACTCGAGTCATTTTCTACAGAGTAGCTTTTGGGAATATATGTATAATCGTAAGGAATACTTGGAGTTTCAATGTTTTGATAGCGCAGGGACGCACCTATTTTAGAATCTGTATTTTTCATCATAAATGCTGTAACCATAACAGGCTCTTCAGAATAAAAATCTATCAAACATGTTATAAACTTATGATCATGTAAATTTTCCATAACAATATCAAGTTTTTCTGATGGGTTTAAAATATATTTTTCTGTTTCACCTTTCAGTAGCTTGTTGTAAAAATCTTGGTTGTTTGTTTTTACGAGCGCATCATTGTATTCTTCTGTAGTTTGAATCTTATTGTCCTTTATCATATATAATTCAAGCGGTACGGAACCTTTGTTTTCAAATCTAACGACGTAATCGGCAGACTGCTTTGAATAATTAAAGTGAGAGGCAAAAAATCTACTATAGCCTTTTGTTTCCTGTTGGTTAATATAAGTCTCTAAAAATATATTATCAAAAATACCTTCGGGAAAATTGCAAAATACAAAATTTGAAGCATTATCCATTTTAATATCATCAAACTGCTTTACTTTGTAATTTATCTCCGAAGTTACAATTTTTTCATTAGTCCATTGTAGATTATTTTCGGACTCATTGACCGATATTACAGGGAGAAAATTTTTGTTTAAATTATATTTAGCTATAGTTTCCTTATCAAAAGTTAAAACATCAGGAAGATAATCAACTTTAAGTGACATGTTTTCAGCAACAAATCTAACAGGGACATAAGTTCTTGACTGTATGATTTTTGCGGAAGTTCCAAGCTCAACAGGATTATTATCAACAGTAGCGGTCTTACTGTCTATTGTCAAAGTTATTTCGTGAGTCCCTTTTTTTATAAGTACTTCATGTTTTTCAGAATTGTACTCAACCGAAGCTCCGAATTTTTCGGAAACAATTCGTATCGGGACTAATGTGAAATCATTGTCAATGATTGGAAAATAGTCGTATATAATTTCACCGTTTAGGGAAAGAATCCCATCGGTATCTGATACGTTAATCCAATTACAGTTTTTTTCTAAAGATATATAGTAATTGCCATCAATTTCGTCATCCATAATAAACATTGTTTCAGCCTTGAGTTTTTGAAAATTAAATGTCACTAAATATACTGAAAAGAATAATAAATACAAAATTTTATTTTTCAAACAACCACCTCCATATTATATTTTAATACTATTCCATTCTAAAAGATAGAAAAAAATTTAATTCCGTGCTGGAAGCATTGCGCGGAAAGAAATTTTTTTCTGCATATCAAAATGTAAATAGTATTATCCATAATATTGCACAAAATAGCGTGGCTTTTTCTGTGCTTAATGACGAATTAATTGCTTGAGTTTTGTGGATTTTTGAATTTGCTGATTTAGAATAGAAATAAAAAAACACGTCGAAACGTGTTTAGTAGAAAAATATGAGTCATCCGGGGCTCGAACCCGGGACACCTGGATTAAAAGTCCAGTGCTCTACCGACTGAGCTAATGACCCGTATGCCCAGAGACGGAATCGAACCGCCGACACGAGGATTTTCAGTCCTCTGCTCTACCGACTGAGCTATCTGGGCTTAACTATGCTGCCGTGCTTTTTTGGCAACAAAAGATATTATAGTATAGATATTTTATTATGTCAATAAAAAAATAAAGGCAAATTTTGTATATATACCGCAATAATGATTTATACTATTTCCATTCTAAAAAGAGAGAGAAAAAAATATTTCATTTCACGCTTGAAGCGCTGCACGGAACGGATTTGAAAATCTTATCGTTGTCAGTATAATTGTCAATTTCCTACTCTATTATTAAAAATAATTTTGTGTTATATTATAGATATCAGGAAAATAATATATCAATTTCAAATTTTATAGCGAATACATTCCCGGCTGCCGGTAAATCTTTTAGCTTTAAATTTTGATTAATTCAAATTCATATAATATAGATTCGTTTTTACATACAGTTGTTTTTTTTTAAGAAAAATTTAGATGGGGGTAGTATTGTTGGATAGAAAGGTATTAGTTTGTGTTACAGCCCAAAGCAACAGCAAGAGGCTTATAGATAAAGGACATGAAATCTCTTTGCAGAAATCCGCACAGCTGCATATTTTAAACGTTATTATCGGAGAAAATATGTTCAGCAAGCCATCCGAAACTGAGCTGATTCAAATGCTTTTTAATTATGCGTCCGAGCTCGGCGGAATTGTGCACGCAAAATGCGGTGACGACGTTTATGATATAATCAAGACATTTATAAAAGAAGAAATGATTACAAATTTAATCATCGGTGCGCCGCCGGAAGAAGCCCGCCTAAAAGGCGATACATTCATTGACAGAATATCTGTAGACTTTCCGTATATAGATGTGTATGTTCTGGATAGAATATAATTATATAAAATTTGGAAAATTACTGAAAAAATAAAAATAATTATTGTAATATTTGTAGTTATTATGTAAAATTTATAAAGAGTTTTATAACTCTGCAGTAAAAATTATTAGGAGGCAAGACTGAATGACTTTATACGAACAGTGGCTGTCTAAAGCGTATAACAAAAAAGGTGAATCTGAAAAGAAAACTTGGGATGCTTATATGCCGCTCGAACAAAAGATTTATGAAGAAATCTTGGGCAATAAAACAGAGGAAATTTCAGGTACGGTAAAAGAGCTTTCCGCAAGATTCCATATGCCGATTGAATATATTTGCGGATTTTTAGACGGAATCAACGAATCAATTGAAAATGCAATAAATTTTGAAACATTAGACGAAAACAGCTTTGTTGAATTGAAAATAAATTTTGAGACTTTGTATAAAAAAATGGTCGAGTACAAAGCTGAGCATCTTTATACTCTGCCGCAATGGGATAATTTTTATACAGCAGAAAAACAAAAAGAGCTTTATTTAGAGCAAAGAAACTCTCGTACGGTAACTAAGGGCGAAAAAATCGGAAGAAATGACCCTTGCCCTTGCGGAAGCGGAAAGAAATATAAAAAATGTTGTGGTCTTAATTAATGACAATAATAAAAAGGGTTAGCTCGCAGGATTATTCTTATCTTAACGAAACGATAGCGCAGGCTGCGGAAATTATCAGAAACGGCGGTTTGGTTGCGTTCCCGACAGAAACGGTTTATGGATTGGGTGCCGACGCTTTAAACCCTTTGGCTGTAAAAAAAATCTACGAAGCGAAGGGGCGGCCGTCGGATAATCCTTTAATTGTTCATATTTCTGATTTGAGTGAATTAAAAGAGCTTGTTTCGGAAATAAATGATAATGCCGAGATTTTGATAAATAAATTTTGGCCCGGTCCTTTGACGCTGATTTTCAAAAAAAATCAAATCGTACCTTTCGAAACTTCCGGCGGATTGGATACCGTGGCAGTAAGACTGCCAAAAAATGAAATCGCAAGATTATTGATTAAGGAATCGAAAAGATTTATCGCCGCTCCAAGCGCAAATTCATCCGGAAAGCCGAGCCCAACGCGCGCTTCTCATGTCGAGTTTGACCTTTCCGGAAAAATAGATATGATTATCGACGGAGGAAGCTGCGAATTCGGTTTGGAATCGACTATTGTTGACGTTTCTTCGGAAATACCGGTTTTATTGCGCCCCGGAAGTATTACACCGGAAATGCTTAAATCCGTTTTGGAAAATATAGAAATAGAAAATGAGATAGAAAATTTCGGTATCGATACCGCTGTGCCAAAAGCGCCGGGAATGAAATACAAGCATTATTCGCCGAACGCAAAAGTTACAATCGTTTGCGGGGATTCCGACAAAATGATTACAAAAATAAAATCTATGGCGAATGAATATTACAAAAACAATAAAATCGGCATTTTGGCTACGGAACAGACTAAAGATTTTTATGATTCGGAAAAATATTTGGTTTTGGTTTTGGGCGATAGGGATAACGAAAATACTATAGCCGCCAATCTTTTTAAAATGCTCAGAAAATTCGATTTCTATGGCGTGGATTATGTGCTTGCAGAGGGCTTCGCAGAAACCGAATTGGGTTACGCTATCATGAACCGCTTGAAAAAAGCTTCAGCTTACAATATTATAAATTTATAGTGAGGGTTTTATGGTAAATTCTGTTTTATTTGTCTGTACAGGCAATACTTGCAGATCTCCAATGGCGGAATATATAGCAAGGGATTTTTTTGAAAAAAATAATCTCGGTATTAGGGTGAGTTCGCGGGGGATTTACGCCGTTAGCGGCGGTAAAATGTCTGACAATTCGATGCGTGCGCTGCAAAGCTTAGGCATCAAAACCGATCAATTTTCTAGTAAACTTTTTGTAAGAGAAGATATAAACGATTTTGATATAATTCTTACAATGACAAGGGCGCATAAAGAGATTTTGTTATCTTCCGAGTTCGCCGATGAACGAAAGATATTTTCGATTTACGAATTTGTTTATGAAAAAGATTCGGATATTTCAGATCCTTATGGGCAGAATTACGGAGTTTATGAGGCTTGCGCCTTTGAACTGCGTGATATTATAAAGGATTTGATAATTAAATTAACTTGAGTTTTTTAGATACTGTTGAACAAAAAAGTATATGGAGGCAATAAATGGATACATTGCATGTAATAGATCATCCGCTGATAACACACAAAATTTCTATGTTGAGAAACAAGGACACAGGCGCGAAGGAATTTAGAGAGCTTGTTCAGGAAATAGCGACTTTGATATGCTATGAAGCTACGAGGGATATTCCGCTCACAGAAACTGAAGTCGAATCGCCGCTCGGCAAAACCAAAGTAAAGATGATTACAAATACGTCTTTTGGAATTGTGCCTATTTTAAGAGCCGGAATCGGAATGGTAGACGGTATGCTGCAATTAATGCCGACCGCCAAAGTTGGTCATATAGGCTTATACCGTGATCCGGAAACTTTAATGCCGATAGAGTATTATTGTAAATTGCCGGTTGATGCATCGGAACGCGAGATATTTTTGGTTGACCCAATGCTCGCGACAGGAGGAACGGCTTCTTCCGCAATTACTTTTTTGAAAGAGAAAAATGTAAAGAAAATAAAATTGTTATGCTTGATTTCTGCGCCGGAGGGCGTTGCCAAAATAAATAAAGATCATCCGGAAGTACATATTTATACGGCTGCGCATGATGAACGACTGAATGAACATGGCTATATAATACCGGGACTCGGTGATGCCGGAGACAGACTTTTTGGCACTAAGTAAATTTCTCGAAGAGAAATTTTGGCACTAAGTAGTATTTCTATTTATAGAGAAAATTTGCGGCAAAATAATTTTGCCGTAACGAAAACGAGTTTTTTTCGCTCGTTGATTTAAGGAGGGTTTCTCTTTGGAACATAATTGGATTTTGTATATTGCTATATTTGCGACTGCTTTCGCGCTTTCTCTGCTTGCGACACCTTACGCAAAGACGATTTCTATAAAATTAAACGCAATTGACTATCCTAAAAAAAGAGGAATGCATAAAGATCCGATTCCGCGAATGGGCGGAATAGCAATTGTTTTTGGGTTCATGTTTTCATTGTTTATAGTAATGCCTTTTATTGATCCTTTACGCTCAAAAGAAATGATTGGTTTTATCATTGGCGCATTTTTGATAGTGTTTTTAGGTATGGCCGATGATATTAACAATCTTTCTCCGAAAATAAAATTATCTGTGCAAATAATCGCCGCTTTGATTGTAATTTTTTCTGGTACAAAAGTAGATGTTCTGCATTGGCCGATTCCGATTTCTTTGGAATTTTTGAGCGGACCGATTACGCTTTTGTGGATAATCGGAGTTACAAACGCCGTGAATTTAATCGATGGACTGGACGGTCTTGCGGCCGGAGTTTCCAGTATCGGCGCGCTTTGCTTAATGATACTTTGTATTATGACAGGTAGCGAATTGGCGGTTATTTTGACAGCCGCTTTAGCAGGCTCTTGTTTAGGCTTTTTGCCGCGAAACTTTAATCCGGCAGAAGTTATTATGGGAGATACCGGCTCTACGTTTTTGGGTTATGTTTTGGCGGTTACGTCTATACTCGGAGTTTTCAAAGCTTACGCGCTTTTGTCAGTTTTATTATGTACTTTGGCTTTGGCGCTCCCGATTTTTGATACACTTTTTGCAATGCTTCGCCGTGCATGGAGAGGCCAGCCGATTATGCAAGCCGACAGAGGACATATTCACCACCGTTTAATCGATTCGGGCTGTTCTCAAAAACAAGCAGTTTTCATAATTTACGGAATTTCTATATTATGCGCCGGCTTATCTATTGTTATTGCTATGCGTGATATGATTGCCGCTTCAATTACCTTTGTTATATTAATGGTTTTCGGACTGATGTTTTTGGTCTACAGAAAGCGTACAGTCAGAGAAGATAAAAATTGATTTACGACCGAAGTCGGAATGGATGAAATCTTGTAGGAGTGATTTTTTGAAATCTTTCAGAAAAGAATTAAATTTTCATACGGAAACAAGGCGGGCGTATATCAATATTACGAGGCAGGTTCAAGACGCGATTAGCGAAAGCGGAGTCAAAGAAGGTCTTGTTTTGGTAAACGCAATGAATATAACGGCTTCGGTTTTTATAAACGACGACGAAAGCGGTCTGCACCGTGATTACGAACGCTGGCTGGAAAAACTTGCACCCGAAAAACCGTATGACCAATACGACCACAACGGCTATGAAGATAACGCGGACGCTCATTTAAAGCGCACGATTATGGGGCGTGAGGCGGTTTGCGCTATTACAAACGGAAGATTGGATTTTGGAACTTGGGAACAGATTTTTTACGCCGAATTTGATGGCAAACGGGGTAAACGTGTGCTTGTGAAAATAATCGGTGAATAATTTTTTTATAAATTTAATATTTTACGATAAAAGCCTATCAATTCAATGAATGACGGGCTTTTTTTATGCCAAAATTAATTTTATCATTATAAAATAATAACTTCGATAAATATACATTTCGAATACATGCGTAATTTGTGTAATCCCTTATATGGCTGTTGTCGTTAAAATGTACAAAAAATAATCATCAGTATAAATTATACTTAATATGCTTGTTAATATTAACATAAGAACTAATAGATTACAAATGTGAAGGTATACTATTTTCATTTTGATAAGTAGAAAAAAATTTTTCACAGCGGAGCGTTTCGCGCAATGCTTCAAGCGCAAAATGAAAAATTTTTTTCTATCCTTTATATTGAAAATAGTATAAGACGATTATCTGTCAATAAAAAATCATTATAAAAAATACATTATTAATCTCGAAAAAAAGGACAAGGAAACTAACAAAAATAGGATTTTGGCAAAAAAAGAGTCAGATACATATTTTTTGTTATACTATTTTCATTTTGATAGTAGAAAAAAATCTTTCACAGCGTAGCATTTCACGCAGGCTTCAAGCGCGAAATGAAATATTTTTTTCTATCCTTTATAATGAAAATAGTATTAAATAAAACTTTCGTTGATTTTAGTGACTAAAGAGCCTGTATAAATTTAGTATTTTTTAATCCGCTTGTTACCATAAACTGACAAACTACTCTATTCTAATTTATTATAATAATGCATATAGCAGTTTATAAATTTAGATACAGAAACGGTTTGGCTTTTATAATCAAACCGCCATATGGAGGGGTGATAAGTGGAAAAGGCTTTAGATAAATTAAACATTCCGGTAAAAAACGGATGGATATTCGGAAAAAAAGATATCATTAGTTTTGTAATGGGTATTCTGGGTTTTTTTTTAGGAAGGGTATGGTTGTTCAATTATTTTAATCCTATAGCAATAGGATATTTATCTATTTATTTATTCAGAAATTTCAGATTTTTATTTTATGCATCTTTGGTTCTCTTTGGTATATTTACTTCGGGTACATTATATTTTCCGAAATATGTGATTTGCATAACGATAATGATTTGCTTCAATTTTTTATTAAAAAAGAAAAATATTTTTATTTCATCTTTAATAGGCGCAGTTTCGGTGCTTGCCGCCGGGATAATTACTTATTATTTTATCAATCATGATAATTATTATTTGTTCATCTCGATATTGGAAAGCGTATTTACTTTCTGTATCGCTTTTGTTTTAAAAAAGGGCGCAAATGTTTTAGAGGGAAATGTCAAAAAACGTTTGCTAACGGGAGAAGAAATTATCAGCACAACCGTAATTTTGGGTGCGGTTATTGCGGGAGCCTCCGGCGTTTATTTTTGGAATTTATCGTTTCGGGATTTTTTCAGCACTTTGCTGATTTTGATTATTGCGTATCGCGGCGGCGTGACTTTGGGGGCGCTTTCCGGAATTTTAATCGGGCTGATGTTATCTGTCACACAAAGCGGAAACGCAAATATAATCGCAATTTTATCGGTATCCGGAATGCTCAGCGGTATTTATTACAATAAAAATAAATTTCTGACAGCCGCAATTTATATAATCAGCCTTTTTGCAATGACTTTTTATATTGACAGAGCCTCTGTCGGAACGGAATTACTATTTTCGGTATTATTGGCATCCATTTGTTTTTTGGCGATTAAGGACAAGTTTTATTTCAATTTCTTATCGTTTCTAAATTCGTATGCGAATATCGAAGATGAGTATTCCTTGAAAATAAGAGAGGTGACGACAGACAAAATCGAGTCGTTTTCAAAAGCATTTAATAAACTTTCAATAACATTTAAATCTATATCCGAAAAAAAGACAAGCCTTGAGCAAAAAGATATTTCTGTGATTATTGACGATATTGCCGCAAAAGTTTGCACAAACTGCAAAATGAGCAAAAGATGCTGGAGAGATGATTTTTTTAATTCTTTTCAGGCGGCGTTTTCTATTTTATCCGCTTTTGAGAAAAAAGGTGATATAAAAATTGAGGATATACCGGTTAATTTTTTAAATTCATGTATCAATATAGCGTATTTTGTGGAAACAGCCGCAACTTTCAGTGAGATTTACAAAATAGATTTGATTTGGCAAAACCGAATCGCCGAAAGCCGAGAACTTATCGCAGAGCAATATTCGGGGATTTCGGGCATACTGAAAGAATTATGCGAGGATATAGACAGTGCGTTTATTTTTAAGGAGGATATTGAAGCAAAACTGATTACTGAATTTAAACTGAATAAAATTATCTTGGAGTCCGTGATTGTGTTGGAGACAAAATCGGGTCGTTATGAGATTTTTCTGAATATGAGCGAATACATAAACGAAGCCGATTGTATAAAAAATATTGTACCGATTGCAAACCGGGTTATTGGGCGCAAATTTAAATTTGAAAGCGAAGATATTATTAATTACAAAATAAAATTAGTTGAGGAACAGAAATTTTATATAACAACGGCGATTTCGAAAGCCGTTAAAGATAGCAGCAAAGAATCCGGAGATTCGTATTCCTTTTTGGAAATAAATAACGGTTATACTTTATTGGCGCTCTCGGACGGCATGGGTTCGGGATTTAAAGCGAAAGAGGAGAGTAAAGCCGCTATCGAGCTTTTGGAGGAATTTATAGAATCAGGATTTCATAAAGATTTGGCTATAAAAATAATAAATTCTGTTTTGGTCTTAAAATCAACTGTGGATAGTTTTTCCACTTTGGACATTTGCACAATCGATAATTATTCCGGTGCGGCGGAATTTTTGAAAATCGGAGCTTCGTCGACTTTTCTTCTGCGAAACGATGAAGTTCAGGTTATAAAGTCAACAACTCTGCCGATGGGAATTTTAAACGATATCGACGTAGAAATGGTTGTAAAAAAACTTAAAGATAATGATATTGTTGTGATGGTAACAGATGGGGTTTTGGAACTTGGGGCGTATGCGATAGACAGGGAAGAATGGATTATTCAAGCTTTGCTGAATCTAAATTCTTGTGTGCCGGAGGAGATTGCCAATAATTTATTGAATTTGGCAAAACAAAAATCAGGGGGAAGAATCAAAGACGATATGACGGTTTTGGCGGCAAGAATTTGGGAAAAATTTTAGGCTTTTTTTGGAGGGGATAATATGAAAAAGGATAAAAAAGTCATATTAATAAATGGGAAAAATGATGATTTGTATGAGCAGGCGATTTTTGTTGTCCGTGACAATGAAAACGCCGCAGATTCACAGATTAATTATATTTATGAAGCCGAAAAAATTTTAAATAATTATGTGATGGATTCCGGCAGGGCGGAGCTCATCAACATACAAAATAATTTGATTTGTAATAATTCCGAGCCCGAAAATAATAAAAAAACTACAACCGACAAAAGCGATTTTGAAACGACAGTAAATTATATCATGTTGATGTTTTGTTTTATAATTGTTTTAGCCTTATTAAGATTTCTCATATAAAGCAATTACTGGTATTTGTAATCCAGCAGTTATGCAATTAATAAATAATTGTATAGCTGTTTTTTTTATGTACAAAATATGAACGACTTATGAACATGTAAAAAAGCATAAGGTCAATATTTTTGGAAAAATAAATTTAATTTCAAAATATTTTTGCTCATAAATAAAAAAAATATTAGCTTAAAAAAAATAATACTAAAAAGACATAACGATAACATAAATCTTTCAAACGTGAATTTTATGCGGAGGTGGGGCGCGGCTGTAATCATAGTGAAACTTAAATCTGAAAATTCTGTACAGCGATTTGTTAGAGCATAGATTTAGGAATAATATCAAAGAAATAAAATTTCGATACTGCAAAAAATAAAATGCAAACGAAAATAAACGAAAAATAAGTTTATTCAAAATTTTGAAAAAATATTCTTTTAAACAAAGAATAAATTAAGTTTTATGCGAAAAATTACGATAATTTCTTATATACCGTGAGTTTGACGAAGCCGGACAAATTCCTTGCCGATTCAGGAAGCAAGCCGTTACCGCGCTTATAACATATTTCATGGTCTTTGCCAAAAGAATAACGAGGAAAACGGATTTATTTTACGCAATTATATACTTTTAAAAATTTATTTTATAGGAATTATACAATTGATAGACAAATGTATTAAAACTGTATGCGTAATGTGACTAATTTTGAAAATTACGTAATTTTGTATTTGTAATCCGAATGAAAAAATATTTGGTTTTTGTAAAATAATGTTTATTTTGTCGAATTACTCAAACCGCTATACAAACTAAAATCTATACAAAAAATGATTTATAAAATCGGCATAAACCTGTATTTGAGAGTCGGGATAAAATATTTTTTTCAAATACAGAAAAATACAGCGAATAAAGGTTAAACCGGCAAAATCTCTGTCGTCTTGATTTATAATACATAATTAAACCGCCTCTTTTACCTTCGCTTGCTGTAAATACAGAAAAATAAGTGTTTTTTGTGTGAAAAAAAAGGAGTTTTTTTATGGCTGAAAAAATCACTCAACTCGAAATAAAAATGTTAGGCGAATTTGATATTCTGGTAGATGGAGACAGTATTCTCAATCAATTAACCCGACTGCCGATTATAATAGAGCTTTTGCAATATATGATAGCTAATTATGACAAAGAACTTCTGCCGTCTACTATAGCGGAGGATATATGGCCGGATAAAGACTACCAGGACACAAATAAAGTACTTAGAACCTACATTTACCGGCTGAAAAAATTTTTGTCGGGAAGCAATTCTTTGCAGCTGGATATCAGCGAATATATAACGGTTACGAATATACGGGGCAGGTACAAGCTGCTTGTGGCAGAAGAATGTAATTTTGATATTCGCTTGTTTGATACAAAATGCAAAAATATGGATTATCTATTAAAAAACATGGAATCGGTAGAGGAACTGAAATCTATTGTAATTATTTATAAAGGAGATTTCTTAAAAAACACGCTATATACGCATTGGGCGATACCTCTCCGAAACTTATACCTTGACAAATACTGTAAGTTGACCAATATTATATTAAAGGACTATTTTGATAATGAAAGATATAAAGATGTAATTAAATACTGCGAACAGATTTTTGAAATCTATGATTTGGACGAGGCATCTAATATCTATTTCTTAAAGTCCCTTATGCATGAAGAGCGTATTAACGACGCATTACAGCATTATTCTTATATTACAAGCAAAATGTATAACGAATTAAGCATAAAACCAAGTCCGGAGCTGAAAGAAGTTTATAATTCGCTTAAAAAGCCGGATACCGAAACCACCTCAGAAGAAGAACAACCCCAATCGGAAGTTGTTGCAATGAACTCAGTTCAAAACTTGTTTATGAAAAAACTCCCACGAACGATGAGAAATTACAAATTTGACACAGCCCAAACTATGGCACTGGGTTTATTCCAGATTAAAAAAATCGGTAATCAATCTGTAAGCCAAAGTGAGAGCAATGATTTGTATAATCAGCTCAAGGTCTTTTTAGACATAATATTGCTAAAGGATTACAGCTTTAGTGTTATTAGCAAAGATACTTTTGTAATTTTTCTAAGGGATATAAAAGAGGACTTTATCTCTGTTGTTTCTGACCAAATAAATAATTATATCTTAAAGTCTTTCAATGAAGATATAACTTTTCAGTTCAGCATCAGGGTTATTTCCCCTAGTAGTAAAACAAGTACTAATTTTCCGATCAAGGAGGGTACGAAGGCTTGAAAGAAGTATTAAAACCAATATTGACGGTTGTCAAAGTAGTGTTAAACATAGTTTTAACAGTTTTGATAGTTGGAATTTCGGCATTAGTAATCTTAACAATGCTGACGAATAAAAACCAAGGCAAAATTTTTGTAGCCTCGTCATACATTGTTCAATCAAATTCTATGGAACCGACATTTGAAGCGGGTGCTTTGATAGTTTCTGTTGCGATCAAACCGGAAAACATAAAAAAAAGAGACATTATAACATTCAGACCTGCGGCTTATCCGGAAACCAATGTTACTCACAGAGTCATTGACATTGTGGAAGAAGAGGGACAAATAAAATTTATGACACAGGGCGATGCAAATAACGTTGTTGATAAAAATCTTGTTGATCAGGACAATTTGGTTGGCAAAACAATACTTTGGATACCTTCTTTTGGTATAATACTTAACGATATGAGAAATCCATTCTTTATTATTGTTGCTTTTATACTTATGGCCTTATTATTTAGTATTCAGTTTTTAGTGAAAGATGAAAAAAATTAATTGAGGTGCGGATTATGGCGATGAAAGACTTGCTCTCGGAAGACAGGACGATACAGATCAAAATGTTTGGAAGCTTTGATATTTTATATAACGGCGAGTCGATTTTTAATAAAGGGAAGCATACAAACAAGATTTTTGAAATTTTGAAATTTATGATAATAAATAACGAAAAAGAATTCAGCTCAGAAATAATCTGTGAGAATATCTGGCCGGATATAGAATATCTTGATGTTCGAAACACTGTTACAACATATATTTTCAGACTAAACAAATTTTTAAAAGAGGGCAATAATGTTAATGTTGATGTTTCAAATTATTTGAAAATCGTTTGCCAAAAGGGAAGCTATAAACTGACAATAACAGATGATTGCGCGATTGATATAAAACGTTTCAATGCTCTTTATGAAGAAATGGAATTTGAAAACGACGAAAACAAAAAAATAGATTTGATTTTAAAATCTATGAGCATATATAAAGGCGAACTTTTGAATGATTCCAGCTTTGATTCTTGGGTAACACCGTTTAGAAATTATTACAGGCGGATTTTTTCCGAAATGAATAGGACAATTTTATCCATCTATTTGGAGCGGAAAGAGTATAAAGAAATTTTGAAACTCTGCAAGGATATTTTTGAGGTTTCGGCACTGGACGAATATACTAATCTTTATTATTTAAAAGCGCTTAACGAGCTTAATTACACCAGCGAAGCGATTACGCATTATGAATATATTTCTTCTCGTTTTATTTCGGAGCTGGGAATTCAGCCTAGCAAGGATATGAAAGAAATCTATAATAAAATGAAAAATAAACGCGGCGTTGATGAATATCAAGACATGGCATCGGGGCTTACATTAAATCAGCTTTTTAGCGAAAATTCCGAATTTTGGAAGGTTTTCTCTACAGCAATCGATGATTATATGGACAAAAACGCTGAAACGAAATCATATTCGATTGGCTTCACTTATATCGAAAATACAAACGACGCAGAATTTAAAGTTGCGCTCACCGCTTTTATGAAAGCTATTCAGCGGGTTTTAAGAAAAGAAGATTATTATTCTTTCTTTGAGCCGAATATAATTATATTTTTATTAAACGATGTTCCGGAAACTTATTATCCGATAATTAAAGACAGAATAGAGCGGATTTTTAAAGAGACTTACAAAAAAGACATTAATTTCAGCATAAGCATAAGCCCATGCTATTCATATAACAGCAGCAGATTTAAATAAAATCTGCTGTTTTATATTTTGGATGATTTTTGAAAGTTATTTATATATAAATCCATTTGTTACAGTCGTGTATCAAAACAATGTCAAAACGCATGCGCATTACATTAGGGCTGTCACTGTAATTTGAATGTATCATGCATGTAATGACGGCGACCTATAATTAATAATGCTAACATAATACTCTTGCTAAAGAGGGAAAGAGGTGTTATTAATGAACAAAAAAGATTTTCTTAGAGTTATCGTGGGGGCAGTATCTCTAATTCTTATCGCAACTGTGGCCTTTCCTGTTCGAGAATACATGAGGGCAAAAGCAGAAGACGATCTTGTTGAGAATAAACCATATTCTGAACAAGTGGTAGAAAATACTGGGTTAACTCAAGGAAATGAAAACGGACAGAATGATGACAACTTAAATAATAATTCTATAGAAAACCAAACAGCCGGGACAGAGGTTGAACCAACGACCACTCCCGACGGACAAAACATAAGCACAACACCTGAGGTTTCTCCTAGCACAGAACCATCTCAGCAACCAAGCGCTCCTGTAACGTCCGCAGCTCCGTCAACATCTGAGGCTCCTGCAACAGCTCCTGCAACCGGAACTTCGGCGCAGCCTGTTCCTTCCGGTCAAACCGCAGCGCCAAGCGTTCCTGCCACAAATCCGGCAGTACCGCCAATTGCGCAAGAAAATCCGGCAGTTCCGCCTGTGGCACAAGAACAACCATTGCAGCCGACAGAGGTAATCGTTGAGGTTTTTGATATCAACGAGCTTAAATCCATAGTTAAAGATGAATATGCCAAAAATTATTCAACTGTATCGAAAATGGATTCGGATTCTGCAAACCGTATGCTAGATGCTTTGACAGAAATGGTAATTTCGAATCATTTATATGAAGAAGCAAACGAGATTGATTTGATTACCAGAGTCAGAGGCGACAATTCATATGCAATGTCACTTATCAGAAAAGCTTATGATAAGCGATACGGAGAATTGGTAACAATAGATAATACTTTAGCGGATTCAAAAATCACAGGATCTTCGGGTTCGGATATCACAAATTATTCTCCTTATAAATCAATTGATGAAAACGGTCTTTTTCCGGGATATGTTAATCAAATTTCAAAAGAAATTAAACCGGTACAGACAGAAGTTTTGGGAGAAAAAGTTGATAAATTCAGAGAGTACACAGTTTCTATCGGTATAGATATCAACGCATCGCCGGCATCCTCACAAGTCAGCAATGTTGATAGTGTTTTATTGGTAGACTATTCTAACAGCATGAGCAACAATTTGGATAACGCTAAATCAGCGGCAAAAAAATTGATTGATTCTGTTTTCCCGAAAAATTATAACCTCAATGATCCAAATACCGCAAAAATGGCTGTTATAGTCTTTTCGGATCATTCGACTTTGGTTTGCGAACTGACTAATGACAGAGAGAAGCTTATAAACGCAATCGACGGAATAGGCATTAGTACCAGAAGCGATAGCGGTGCAGACGGAACAAATATTCAAGAAGCAATTTTATACGCAAAATCTTATTTAAAAATAAATGACGAAAACAGTTCGGTTTCCGGAGAACGAAAACAAAATTTAATCGTTTTCAGCGATGGCGCTGTAACTACAAGAAAAACAGATATTTGGAATACTGACAACAATAGCATGTTTGGTCAAGCAAACTCAGATACAAAAAGATGGTCAAATTTGAACCCTCGTGATTGGCAAAACGACCTTGTTGCAGAAAAAATTTCTGTTATTGGTGAAAATTTTGTAGCGGTTGAAGAAGAAATCGGAAATGACAGCGTTTTTAAAAAGCAAATTGAGTTTAGCAATAAAATTACCGCTTTGGAAGCGCAATTTGCGGTTTTTCAAGGATTGGATATTTATACGCTAGATTATTCGGATAATTCTGCATCCGAGAATCTTATGAAAAATTTGACCGATAAACTTGGAACAAAGCCGGACTTATCTTCTGATATAAAAAACTCACCTTTGGGTAGCGGCAATTCTTCGAATAACGGAAATAAATACTTTAAATCAATAAACGCAACTAAAATGATTGACGAGATTTTAACTGCGTATAATAAAAAAGTGCATAATTCGTTTGATGGATTCGAAATCAACGAACAGTTGAGAAAAGAATTCGAGCTTGATAAAAATAGTATTATTGTTTCAGAAAAACCGTTTGGAGAAGAAGTCATAGGTAAATGGGGCGATGTTTCTTCGGACAAAGATTACTTGAAATTAAAAACACCAAAAGATTTTCAAGAAGGCATTTATTATTTGACATATACTTTGAAAGCCAAGCAAGACGAAAAGATTTTCCCTGATGGCGCAGATAAAGAACTATATGGTGAAAAAGCGCTGGACAAACAGAATTTTGCAGAGGTTTCTGAACTTTCGTTTACAGTTGTAAACGGACAGAAAAAGAATTTACCTTTTGAAGACTTAAAAATTTCGGTTCAGCCGAATCTTCAAATCGAATTTACGGCTGTAGAAGACGCTATTCTTTTGGGCGAACAAGGAAAAACTTTACCTGTTATAAAAACCGGAACCGGTCTTTATAAATACGATATAAAAGAAAATTATAAAGACAAAAATATGGTTTCTTTCAAAAAGGAAGATAAATTTATTCCTGAAAAACCGATTGATGCAGAAATAGAAGATGTTAATTTTGAATACGAATCGGACGGCGTTTATAATTATATTATGGAAGTTACGGATATCATTTCCGGACAAACGCAGTCTAAGGATATTTCGATTAATGTTGTAGACCCTGTAATTAAATTAAACATTGTTGACCAAAACGGCAATACTTCTATGGAAGGCGTTTTCGAAACAAAACTCACAGCCAAAGACATCGAAAATAATACTCAGGTATTTTATTTATCGGGTTTAGGCAACCGAAGCTTTAGTTATAAAAATGGTTCGCAAGCGTTAAAAAGAGGTTCGGAATTCAGCGTAAGTGCTTATGTACCTTTTGGATACAAAGTAGTCGGCGTATCTGACTCGGACGGCGCAAGCGACGGAAATGTAAAAATAGATTTAGTTAAATCAGCAGACGGAAAATTGAGTGGTTACAGCCATGAGATTTATGTAAAAATTCAGAAAAACAACGATACAAAATTTTTCTTCGACTGGACTTGGATTTTTAAAGGTGGAAGCGGCTCTATGCCAAAAAATAATTAGGGGGATGGAATATGAATAAAAAATTGCTTTTATATATACCCCTCGTGGTAGCGCTGATTTCACTTGCCGGAGTAGTATTTTATACAGGCGCTTTGATGGTTATCCAGCACGATACCGGCAACGATGTTGCAAAAATGAGCACAAAGAGCATTGAAAGCGCGCTGGAATTTGCTTTTGATGACAGTGTAAAAGGTATTCCCGGCGAATCTTTAATTGTATCTCAAAAAAATAATATTATTAAAGCGGATAATTCCGACCCTGTTGTTTTTAAAGCTACATTCACGGTAGAAGAGGCTGATAAATCTTGCATCTCCAGCATTGATTTAAAAAATTCGGAGATCGAGGGTTTGATAAAAGACCCAAGCAGCACAGATACAGTGATTACTTATTATGGTACGATTACCGAAACAAGCGGAGTTACAAAAAATTTAGGTAATCTTTATGCTGAGTTTAAAACTTTGGGTAACGAACTAAGCAACGATACTTTTAAAATAAAAGCGGAATATACTGCCTGCCAAAAAGATGAAAAAGCTGTAAAAGAAATTTTAGGCTTTGATGCGGCTGGTATATATGCGCATTTAGTTAAATAGACAAGGAGGGATTAATTTGAAACTTATAAAAAAATCAATTATACTCCTCGGCCTTGTACTAACCCTTGTTGTTATCAAAAATTTTGGAACTTATGCATGGTATACAGTTAATAATAATGATGTGGCTGAAGGAAACATGGGTATAGTCGATACAAATGCAGAGGAAAAAGGCGGCGCGAGATTATTAAGAGCATCTGCTACAAAAGATACTAATATAGTGAAAAATTTTACAATTGAAAATAATTCAACTATCGATACTTTTGTGCGCCTAAGCTATACAATTTCATTTTTTAATGATAAAGGCGAGGAAGTTTTGGTTGATTCTTCAAAAGTAAAATTGGCTTCGGCGACTGTGCTTGTCGGCGATAATTCGGTAGGATATATTGACGAAGAGGTAAATTCTAATTCTTACAGCAAAAAATTTATAATACCTTCGGACGGAAGCGGAAGCGATAAATGTTATTTGAAAATTTCACCGGGTCAAAATATAAACGGAACTTTCAATTTTGAAGCGGTTGAAGTGGAAGGACTTACAGCAGAAGTTGCTATATCTTCCGAAACTATTCAAGCTACGCTGAAAGCTGTACAAAATGCAAGCGAATATGGCTGGGATGACGAATATTTCAGACAAAATTTTTAATAATGTAAATTTGCTGCGTTGGAATAAAACATAAATATAAAGCTCTTGACAATAGCGATTAAAAAAATAAATGAATTTATTTTTGAAAATAGCTGTAGTTAAGAGCTTTTTGTTATAGTTTGATTTTTTACTTTACAGCAAAATAATACTATTTTCATTTTGATAAGTAGAAAAAAATTTTTCACAGCGGAGCGTTTCGCGCAATGTTTCTAGCGCGAAATGAAATATTTTTTTCTATCCTTTATATTGAAAATAGTATAAAATTAGATTCTTTGAAATAGAAAAATTTACAATTTATTTAAAAACTATACATAATATGTTTACAAATTATAATTGTAATGTACGCTGATTGTTATTCCAATATTTTATACTTTATACATGTTTGAAAGATGAATCAAACAGGAAAGACAAACAAATATCTAATAGGGGGAAATTAAAATGAAAAAACTTAGTACATTTGCAGTTGCTGCAGTTACTGTGCTATCGTTAGCAGCAGGCAGCACTTTCGCATGGTTTACAACAACTCAAACTTCCAAAGCAGTTTCTGTAAACGCTGCTAATATCGATTTTTCGGTATCAAATTTGCTGACTGTAGGCGATTTAACAAACAGATTGCCTGGTGAAGTTATTACTCTTAATTCAGGTGCCGGATCGGGTCAAATCGTGAATAAAGGCTCCAGAGCCGCTATCGTGGAAATCGATTTTGGCGATCAAACTTATGGCAAAATGGCCAGCAATGATAAATCAAAAATCCCTGCTGAATTACAGGGCGATTATGAATCATTAACTTCAAGTGACGGAACCAGCATTTTAGTAATGACAAAAGACAGATTGGCAAAAGTTATGGAAATTAAAGCGGATGCTGATACAAATTCAAGCTGGGTAAAAGTAGGAAATAAATATTATACAAGTATTGCAGTTAACGGAACTGCGGATCTTGGTAAAATTACAATGACTCTTCTTGGGGAACTCGGCGGAAATAAAAAACAAGCTGACGGAACTCTTTCTGCGGACAGACAATTTGAGCAAGCTTGTTCTTTCAATGTAGCTTTTAAAGCTGTTGCTTGCCAACCTTCCGAAGAGGCTATCGTTGATCAATTTGGTCAAGATGCTGCAAGCGCTATCAAATCTGCACATCAAGAATGGTTTGAATTTAAATAATAAATAATTAACTGAGGCCTGACGATTATCGTTGGGTCTTTTGATTTTTCTTGACTTTATCTTTGAAATAAATAAAAATATACATATAGCAGTTTGGTTTTTTACTGACTAATATTATTTCCATTTTGATATATCGATAAAAACAACAGAATCGGGTGAATTATGCACGATAAATTTTTAAAGAATATTCAAGAAAATGAGATTATTAAAAAAAAGGAAAAGATTATAATCGGATATTCGGGCGGCGCGGACTCATCTGCGTTATTATTTTTGCTCAATCAAATTAAGGAAGAATATAATCTGGATTTATTCGCTGTTCATATAAATCATATGCTGCGCGGAGCGGAAGCCGAGCGGGATTCGGAATTTGCTGAAAAAATATGCAGAGATTATAATATAAAATTATTTTTATATAAAGAAAATTGTGCCGAATTCGCACGCGAAAATAAAATAACGGAAGAAGAAGCCGGAAGAATTATCAGATACAAAGCTTTTTTTGATGTTTTGGAAAAAGAAAATGCCCATAAAATCGCCGTAGCGCATAATAAAAATGACCAAGCGGAAACTTTGTTAATGCGTTTTATCAGAGGCACAGGAATTAAGGGGCTTTCGGGAATGGATTTTTTAAAAGGAAATCTTATTCGGCCTTTATTAAATATTTCGAGAAATGAAATCGAGAAATTTTGCGCAGAAAATAAAATAAAATTTATAAATGACAGTTCGAACACTAAAAATATTTATACACGAAACAAAATTCGAAATGAGCTTATTCCTTTGATCGAAGAAAAATTTAATCCGAATTTTGTTGAGAATATCTCAGATTTATCGGCTGTGTACCGTGAGGAAGATGATTTTTTACAAAAAAATGTTTGTGATTTTATAAAAAAGAATGTTATTATAAAAGAAGCTGCTGATATAAATTTATCAGAGTTTGAAAAGCTCCATATTGCTATAAAACGCAGAGTTATTAGGAATTCCATTGATTCAATAGCTTCGGTTAAGGACATTTCTTTTTTTCATATAGAAAAAATAATCGAGATATCAAAATCTCAAAACGGAAAATACATTAATCTTCCAAATAATATTATTGCTGTAAAAAATTATGATTTTCTGTCTTTAATGCGGGAACAAAAACGAATGGATTTTGATTATGATTTGAACTTTGAAAACCCTGTATTTATCAAAGAATTGGACGCTTATGTTACAGTTTCTTTAAAAAAACTTGAAAACACAAATAAATTATTTAATGTATATACTAATGCGTATTCTTATGATAAAATAAAAAATGTTATCCAATTTAGAACAAGGCGGGAAGGCGATATTATATATTTAAACGGGCATCATAAAAAGCTGAAAAAGTTTTTTATTGAGCTGAAAATCCCCAAGTTTGAACGGGATAAAATTCCGCTGCTGGCGGATGGTAAAGAAATTATCAGTATTTTTAATATTAAGGATTCGGATTATTACAAAAAAAATGATTACGGAAAAATATTTTATTTTCAAATATGGAAGGATTCAGGTGAATAATGAGCGAATGTATTAAACCATTAATTACCGCTGAACAGATTGACAAACGTTTGGACGAGCTGGCGGCGCAGATTAACAAGGATTTCAGCGGCAAAACCATTACGATTGTATGTGTTTTAAAAGGTGCTGCTGTTTTTATGTGCGACTTAGCAAAAAAATTGGATGTAATAACCGAATATGAGTTTATCGCAATTTCCTCTTATGGTGATGGAACAGAATCTACCGGCATTGTTAAAATCACTAAAGATTTGGACCAATCGGTTTGCGATAAAGATATACTTTTGGTTGAGGATATTCTTGATACCGGAAATACTCTTGCGTATTTAACAAACTATCTTAAATCACAAAAACCGAAATCTTTAAAAATCTGTACGCTTTTGGACAAGCCGGAGCGGCGCGAAGTAGAGGGTGTAGAAGTCGATTATGTTGGATTTACTATACCGAATTTATTTGTTGTCGGCTATGGTTTGGATTACGCTCAAAAATACAGAAATATACCTTTTGTGGGTGAAATGTGTTTTGAATAAACGCAATTATATATAATATTATAAAAATATATAGTGTTTTATAAGTCAAATTGACTTTTAGTAAAGTTTGTGCATTTGCAAAAATTTAAAAAAAAATTATCTTTTGATAATTATGTAAGGAGGAAATGTTTTGAAAAAAAATACCAATAGCTTGATAATTTATACAATAATTGTTGTATTACTAATGATTCTGGCTTTTGTATTTAATAATTCTTTAAAAAGCATGACAAAGAAAAATTATTCCTACACTCAGTTTCAGGAGCATATCGCCAATAACATGGTGCTGAGCGTGGAATTAATCGGTAATGAAACCACTGACGGCGGCAAGGCTGTTGTTAAGCTGAAAGACAATACCTCATATGAAATAGATTTCTTATCAAAACAATCTTTTCAAGAATTAATGCTTGAGAACAGTCAAGAACATGATTTTGATGTTTATGTAAGGCCAACGTCGAAAACAAATAATTTGATAAAAGATTTTATAGTTCCCGCTATATTTTTTATAATCTGCATTGTTTTGCTGTTTTTTTTATTTCAACAAGTGCAAGGCGGATCAGGCGGAAGCCGAGTCATGAACTTTGGTAAATCACGAGCGAAAATGGTAGTGGACGAAAAGCGGAAGGTCACGTTTAAAAGCGTTGCGGGGCTGGACGAGGAAAAGCTTGAGCTTGAGGAAATTGTTGAATTTCTGAAACAGCCGAAAAAATTTATTGAAATCGGCGCAAGGATTCCAAAGGGCGTATTATTATACGGACCTCCGGGAACAGGTAAAACTCTTTTGGCGAAGGCTGTATCGGGCGAAGCCGGAGTTCCTTTTTTCAGCATTTCCGGTTCGGATTTCGTTGAAATGTTTGTCGGTGTCGGCGCTTCTCGTGTTAGAGATTTATTCGAACAAGCTAAGAAAAATCTGCCTTGTATCGTTTTTATAGATGAAATGGACGCTGTGGGCAGACGACGTGGCGCAGGCTTAGGCGGCGGCCACGATGAACGTGAGCAAACTTTAAATCAGCTATTGGTTGAGATGGACGGATTTGGCGTAAATGAAGGCGTTATCGTTATAGCCGCAACAAACCGCCCTGATATTTTAGATCCGGCTTTGCTTAGACCGGGACGTTTTGACCGTCAAATAGTTGTCGGCAGACCGGACGTAAAGGGCAGAGAGGAAATTTTAAAAATCCATGCGAAAAATAAAGTTTTAGGCAGTGATATTGATTTCAAAATTATTGCGCTGACTACTCCGGGATTTACCGGAGCGGATTTGGAAAACTTATTAAACGAGGCGGCTCTTTTGGCGGCCAGAGCGAATAAAAAAGAAATTGATATGGTAGAAATACGCAAAGCGTTTGTAAGAATCGGTGTAGGTACAGAAAAAACAAGCCGCGTGATAACCGAAAAGGAAAAACGATTGACCGCGTATCACGAAGCCGGACACGCGATTATACATGAAGTACTTCTGGAGCTTGATCCTGTTCATATAATTTCGATTATACCGACGGGAATGGCTGGCGGATACACTTTGCCGATTCCAAAAGAAGACCGTTTTTCTTGGTCTAAAAAGCTTATGGAAGAGGAGATAGTTTCACTGCTTGGAGGAAGATCGGCGGAAGAAATTATTTTCGGTGATATTACAACAGGCGCATCCAATGATATTAAACGCGCGACTGCTATCGCAAGAGATATGGTTACAAAATACGGTATGAGCGATATTTTGGGACCGATTCAGTTCGGCGATGACAACGATGAAGTTTTTATCGGACGAGATTTGGCACATGCGAGAAATTACGGCGAAGAAGTTGCTTCTGTGATAGATAACGAAATTAAGCGGATTATCAGCAGTGCACATTCTGACTCGATTAGAATACTCAATGAAAATATTGACGTTATGCATGCTACGGCCGAATTATTAATGAAAAAAGAAAAAATCACCGGAGAGGAATTCAGAGAATTATTCCCGGATGGCGTTATAAACAAAGATGTAGTAAATCCGTTGGCGGCGGAAATTCCGCTTCTTGATAACGGAAACGAACAATTATAATTTATTATAAAGGCGGACTTTGTCCGCCTTTATTGTACAAAAAGAGGGATTGTATGGAAATCGGAATATCTCATCAGGTTGAAAAAATTATTGAATATAAAGATACGGCAGTGGCGCACGGAAGCGGTCAGCTTGAAGTTTTTGCAACTCCGGCGATGATAGGAATGATGGAAATGGCGGCGCGCGATTGTGTATCGCCGTATTTGGAAAAAACACAGTCGACAGTCGGTACAAAAATAAATATTGAGCATATTGCGGCTACGGCTGTCGGCAAAAAAGTTTACACAAAGGCATTTCTTAAAGAAATTGACGGCAGAAAATTATTATTTGATGTAGAAGCTTTTGATGAAAATAAGAAAATCGGTCTTGGTACGCATGAGCGTTTTATTATTGATATTGAACGGTTTATGGAAAAAATTAAGCAATCTGAAAGTCTATAAGGAGCTTTTTTATGGAGAAAGAAGTTATTGGTTCGGCATCGCATTTTATCGGCAAATATTATTTCAATGAAAAATTTATAGCCCTACCGCCGAAAGTTCGCAACGAAATTCGTACAATGTGCATTTTAGGAGCGGAGAGAGTAAAAGCTATTTTTACAATTGGAATATATGAAAACGGTGAGATTTTTTTCGAAACGTCTTCGGATGATTTGAATTTTGATGAAATCAATGCGAAATATACAATTAATAAATTTCAAGATGAAAATGAAAATATGCTGAAAGCAATTTCGTCTTGGTATTTACTGTATAGGGGAGAAAAATGAAAATAGGAAATATTTTTCTTGAGAATAATGTTTTTTTAGCGCCGATGGCAGGGGTAACAGACCTGCCGTTTCGTATTTTGTGTAAGGAATTCGGCGCAGGGCTTGTATACAGCGAAATGGTCAGTGCAAAAGGGATTTTTTATGATAACGAAAATACGAAAGCTCTTTTGAATGTGCAGGACTCGGAGCGGCCCGTCGCTGTGCAGATTTTTGGTTCTGATCCTGAAATTATGGGGCAAATGGCGGAAAAGCTGAATGATTATAATTTTGATATACTTGATATAAATATGGGTTGCCCCGCGCCGAAAATTGTAAAAAATTTCGAAGGCTCTGCGCTTATGAAAAATCCCGAATTAATCGGGCAAATCGTAAAATCTGTTTCGAAAAATTCCAAAAAGCCTTTGACCGTAAAAATACGCAAAGGTTTTGATGAATCCAATATAAACGCCGTGGAGATTGCGAAAATCATAGAGGCAAACGGCGGCGCGGCTGTTGCTGTTCACGGGAGAACGAGAGAGCAGTTTTACAGCGGAAAAGCCGATTGGGATATAATCAAAAAAGTGAAAGCGGCCGTAAAAATACCAGTTATCGGAAACGGAGACGTAAATTCTCCGCTTGCGGCGAAAAATCTTTTGGAATACAGCGGTTGTGACGCAATAATGATTGGGCGCGCCGCAGAAGGAAATCCTTTTATTTTTAAATCCGTGCTTCATTTTTTGAAAACAGGTGAAATTTTGCCTGAGCCAAGTATCGGGGAACGCTTAAATTTGGCGATTAGGCATACGGAAATGCTTGCCGAATATAAAGGCGAATATCTTGCCGTGCGGGAAATGCGCAGGCATATTGCTAATTATACAAGGGGAATAAAAAATTCGGCGAAATTCCGTGCGAAATTAAATTCTATCGAAACCAAAGCCGAATTGATTGAGCTTTTGAGAAATTATTCGGGATAAATTTTTTATCACAAAAAAAATTAATTTGTATAACAAAAAAATACAGTATTAATGTATAATATATCATACGAAATAATTTATAGATTTTTTAACAATCTACATCATTCTGCACACAATTTTGAAAGGGGAATCAAAATGGCTATCGATAAACTTGCGCCCGAACTAACCAATGATTTACGAAAAGGAATTGTTAAAGTGCCGGAAATTATACGCCGCGAGGCAAGCGGAATTGTGATTTTCGGAAAAAAAATCCGCTCTATAATATTTACAACCGATATTGCAATTATAAAAAACACCAATGCCGATGCGGTCATTGCCGTTTATCCGTTTACGCCGCATCCGGCGATTACCCAAGCGATTATGTCTGCCGCAGATATCCCGGTTATGTGTGGAGTCGGCGGAGGACTGACGCAAGGCGTGCGCTGTGTGAATGTGGCTGTTCACGCTGAATTTCAGGGTGCGTTGGGAGTTGTTTTGAATGCGCCGGCACCCGATGAAACCGTATCAATGGTGAAAGAACATGTTGCGATTCCGATAATCGTGACCGTCGTTTCCGAGCATACCGATATTTCCAGCAGATTGAAAGCCGGAGCGGATATTGTAAATGTCAGCGGCGGAGCGCATACCGCAAATATTGTCAGAAAAATCCGCAAAGAGCATCCAGATTTGCCGATTATCGCAACAGGCGGCTCGAATGACGCATTTATTTTGGAGACAATACAAGCCGGTGCAAACGCAGTCACTTATACACCGCCGTCAAACGGAGATTTATTTAAAATTAAAATGGAGCATTACCGTGAAATAGAAAACGCTAAATATGAATAGGATTGCTTCCCTAAACATATAATATCTTAATTTAATGTAATTTCGAATAAAAGAAATTATTTAAACCAAAATATGTTTAGGGAGTTTTCTGTTCTATTGAGAAATTTGCAATTTCGGAGCGGATGTGAACTTTGTTTTCGTTTGTCATATACCGCGCGCAAATCATTTGACAAGTAAAATACTCTAATATATAATAACTGAATATTAATAAATTTGACTTTTTGAACTCTATCGGGCCGGATACTTTTTGTATCGGCTTTTATAAAGTCATTACTGGAGGGTTTTTTTATGTCTGAAAAAAAAATAGTATTAACGTATGAAGGACTGAAAGCTTTAGAAGATGAGCTTCAGGATTTAAAAATTAATAGACGTAAAGATGTTGCTGAAAAAATTAAAGAAGCCAGAGGGCAAGGCGACCTTTCGGAAAACGCCGAATATGACGCGGCTAAAGAAGAACAGGCAGAAATTGAAGCCAGAATAGTTCAGCTGGAAAAAATGCTTCGCAACGCAGAAGTTATAGACGAAGAAGATATTGATAAAAACGTTGTATCAGTAGGGTGCAAGGTGACAATTTTAGATATAGAATATGATGAAAAATTTGTTTTTACAATAGTGGGCTCGGCGGAGGCCGATCCGGCTTCGGGCAAAATCTCCAATGAATCGCCGCTCGGAGCAGGACTTTTGAGACATGAAATTAATGATGTTGTTGATATAGAGGCACCGGAAGGCATTGTTAAATATAAAATTCAGCATATCGAATAAGGAGTGAATGCAATGAGTGAAAATAATGAAAACCTTAACGAGATTCTGAAATTTCGCCGCGAAAAGCTTGCGAAACTGCAAGCGGAAAACAAAGATCCGTTTGAAACAGTCAAATATGATGCAGATACGCACAGCAAAGATATTCATGACGATTTCGAAGGATATGAAGGCAAAGAAGTAAGCGTTGCCGGACGCGTTATGACAAAGCGGATTATGGGCAAGGCTTCATTTATAGATGTTTTGGATTTGAACGGCAAAATTCAGGTTTTTTTAAGCAAAAACGAATTGGGCGAGGATTTATATTCCGAATTTAAAGAAGATATTGATATCGGGGATATAGTCGGCGCTGCCGGTACAGTTTTTAAAACCCAAAAGGGCGAGATAAGCGTGCGCGCAAAATCGATTAAATTGCTTTCGAAAAGTCTTCAAATTTTGCCCGAGAAATTTCATGGTCTGAAAGACCATGAGTTAAGATATCGCCAGAGATATTTGGACCTCATTGTAAACCCCGAAGTTAAAGATACATTCGTAAAACGTTCGTTGATTATACGGTGCATTCGTGAATTTTTGGACAACCGTGGATTTTTGGAAGTTGAAACTCCTGTACTGCAGACAATCGCCGGCGGTGCGGCCGCAAGACCGTTTATTACGCATCATAATACACTCGATTTGGATATGTATTTGCGTATAGCTTTGGAGCTTCCGCTGAAGCGTTTGATTGTCGGCGGAATGGAAAAAGTTTATGAAATAGGACGAGTTTTCCGTAACGAGGGTATGAGCATAAAACATAATCCGGAATTTACGATGCTGGAATTATATCAAGCTTTTACCGATTATTACGGCATGATGGAATTAACCGAATCTTTAATGAAATTCGCTGCCAAAAAAGTTTTGAACACAGATAAATTTATGTTTGGCGATGTGGAAATTGATTTTTCTCAGCCTTTTGAAAAAATCACAATGCTTGACGCTGTTAAAAAATATACATCCGTCGATTTCAGAGAAATAAAAAATCTTGAAGAAGCCAGAAAAATTGCAAAAGAACATAATGTTCATTTTGAGGAACGCCACGAAAAAGGCGATATCCTAAATCTTTTCTTCGAACAATTTGTTGAGGAGAAGCTTATTCAGCCAACGTTTTTGATGGATCATCCGGTAGAAATTTCTCCGCTTACAAAGCGCAAACCGAACGATAATGAATATACAGAGCGTTTTGAACTTTTTATCTGCGGACGCGAATACGCAAACGCATATTCGGAATTGAATGACCCGATTGACCAGCGCGCACGTTTTGAGCATCAAGAAGAGCTTAGGGCAAAAGGCGACGAAGAGGCGAATATGATTGACGAGGATTTTATTTTGGCTCTCGAATACGGTATGCCTCCGACAGGCGGTTTGGGTATCGGAATCGATAGATTCATCATGCTTTTGACAGATTCATATTCGATTAGAGATATTTTATTTTTCCCGACGATGAAAAATAAAGAGTAAAAAACCTGTAAAATCAATAATTTATAAAATTTGAAAGCCTCATATTTCGTATATATTTGCACAAAATAAAGACGGATTTATTATAAAGCCGACTATACGAATGAAGGGCTTTTTTTATACTTATCAAAATGGAAATAGTATTGCAGGCTATTGAAAAAAGGACAAAGATAAATATATCAAAGGGAAAATCGGAAGTTGTAAAGGGGTTTGTAAAAGATGAATATACGAAAAGCTACCGACGAAGACATGGATAAAATAATGGATTTATTAAATTGTGTTTTTGAAGGTGAACAACAGATTCCCAGAGAATTGAATCTAATCGAGGAAAGTAAGTTCCCGCAGTGGTGGTGTGTTGAAAAAGATGGCGAAATTGTGGGAGCAACAGCCTTATTTAAAGAAAATAATGATTGGCATATGGGAAGGATTGCAATATCTTCTAAGCTGCGTGGGCAGCATATGGGAACTAAATTATTGAGGACTGCATTAGAAGATATATTTGCTCAGGATATAAATGCAGTATATCTTGACGCAAGAGATGCTACTGTTCATATTATGAAGCAATTTGGTGCAGAAATTATTGGGGAGCCGATTTCGTTTTATGAAGGGAATGTAACACCGATTATTCTGAAAAAAGAGGATTTCTTCAAACATACAATCTGACAAATTCAAATTTATACTATTTCTGTTCTAAAAAACAAAAAAATGTAAATAGTTTATACTATTTTCAATATAAAGGATAGAAAATAGTATTACATTACAATAGGGATATAATTTCGGAAAAATTGGAATATGTCCTTTTTTTATATACGGGCGTAATATTGATAAAACACTATATAAAATTGAGAAAAAATATGTTATAATATTACTTTAAAATAATAAATACCGTATATTTCTGGGGGATGTGTGGTTTATGCTTGACAAAAAAAAGATCATTACTATGACAAGACTTTCTATGTACGATAAAAAGTATTCAGATAAGGATGACAATACTACAGAATTTTTTCGGCATGACTATGTTTACAAGCAAAACAGTATGGACAGATTTTTTGCAATTTTAGGCGGTGTGATAATATTATTTTTTTATTATGGTAAAAGGATATTTATGGGCGAATCCGATATTATCGATATGGATTTTTATGGAGAACTGCGTTTTGTAATTATTTTTTTTGCAGTTTTATTGATTGTGTATACAATCATCGGCAGTATAAGATATAATTATCAATATACTCTCAGCCAAAGACGACAAAAAAAATATCTTGCTATGATAAATCAAATTAATAAATTATCATCTTCCGAAGAAGAATCCAAGGGGGCATCAGAGTTTTGATGTATTCATTATTAGTATTAAGGGAACGATTGACGAGTTTTTTTAAAAGATACGAAAATATTATTGTATTCTTTGCAAAATTCTTTGTGGCTTATTTTGCGATGAAGCAAATTACGGAAATTGGTTTATATAATGATTTAGCGGCACCGATTTTCAGGCCGCAGCTCTTATTTTTAATTTGTTTAATGTTTTCTGTTTGTTTTAATTTTATGCCGTATTCAATATCTTATTTTGTATTGATTTTTATGGTCACTTTATCGCTTTCAAAATCGATAGAGGTTGCACTCATTGTATTTCTCATTTTGCTTATAATACTTTTTTTATACGTTAGAATCGCTCCAAAGGAATCTATTTTTATTTTTTTAATGGTAATTGCTTTTCATTTCAATCTTCAATTTCTTGTGCCAATTATAGCAGGGCTTTATTTTGGCCTAACATCGGTTATTCCAATAACAATCGGTACTTTTTTATGGCGCAATTTTGATATAGTGAAATTTATCGCTAGCGAAAATAGCACAAAAATTTCTGATGCTTTCGATTTGATATCTGTTCCGGAAAGAGTTTTCGATGTTTTCGGAAGTTTAACGAAGTCGATTGCGCTGAATCAGCAATGGATTCTGGAATCTATCATTATGTCTATGGTTGTTTTCTGCGTATATTTTGTTTCCCGAATGGCCTTTGATTTTTCAAAAGAAGTTGCAATTTTAGTTGGTTCTATGCTGAGTGTTGTTGGATTTTTCGCTATGATAGTATTTACAGATGTAAAAATATCGCTTGCTTATGTTCTGACTTTTTCTGCAATCGCTATGATTTTGGCATTTTGTATAAGATTTTTGGATAATGTTCTTAATTATAAAGCTACGGAGAAATTAGAATTTGAGGATGAGGAATTTTATTATTATGTAAAAGCAATACCGAAAATAAAATCAGCAGAGCTGGAATTTTCTGAATTAAAAAATAAAATAAGAGATAACCCGAAACCGGCAGGCGAACAAAAAAATACCGCAAAAGTTCCGCCGAAGCCTCAAAATACAAAACCGGCGGATGTAAAAACGCCTCCGAAGACAGAAAATGCAAAACCTGCAGAAGTAAAAATGACGACAAAATCGGAACCGACGAAACCTGCGGACAAAAAAACGCCTCCGAAAACGGAAACGTCAAAGCCTTTGGATGTAAAAACGCCGCCGAAACCTGAGCCGTCAAAGCCTTTGGATTTGAAAACACCGCCAAAGCCGGAACCGTCGAAACCTTTGGATTTAAAATTACCGTCAAAAATGGAAGCTGAGAAGCAGGAAGAAGCGAAAGCCGAAGCTGCCAAACCGGGCGAAATTCGGACTACCCCGAATGAAGAACCGATAAAAACATTCACAACTCCGGGATTTTCGATGCCGCCGAAAAATGAACCTAAAAATACTGCAGCGAAAACTCCGCCAAGCTCTAATGTTATTATCTTAGGCACAAAGGCGAACAGTGAAAATAATTCGACCGAAACAAAAAATGAAAACGAAAAAAAATCTTCAAATCCTGTTGCGGAACAAGAAAAAAAAGTCGAAGAAAATAATACAAAGGATGAAACAAAAAAAGAAACTACAGAAAATCTTGAGGTAAAGGACGAAAAAAAATCTCCGATACTTGAATTGAATAAAAATGAAGACAAAAAATAATCTTTAGTTATATACTGATTTGGTTTTTATTGATATATACCGGCAAACAATTAGATTTTACATCAAATCCGGGATTTTAGGCGGGTTGGAAGAAAATTTTGTTATCGGTATGGTAAGCGAAATTTAATGAATATTCGTATTTAAAACCAGTATTATTGATATATGCCCGAAAATTTTATTTTTGGGCATATATTTTTTGAAAGGAAGTAGGTGACCGGTTGCTAGTTGATTTTATAAAAGAAATGTGGACGACAGTTGTATATAAAATCAGTGAATTTCCCCAGATGGGATTTACTGATTTTATTGATATTATAATTGTGGCCTATATTTTTTATATGTTTTTGGTCTGGATAAGAGAAACCAGAGCTTGGTCGCTTATAAAAGGAATCTTATTTATTTTTCTTGCAAGGCAGATTTTTGATGCACTAGGTCTTTACACGCTTGCATTTTCGATAGAATCGCTTTTTAATGTAGGACTGATCGCGGCGATAGTATTGTTTCAGCCGGAAATTCGGCGGGCTTTGGAGCAAATCGGCAAAGGAAAATTTATAATAACTTCTGCAGAAGACGATTACAGACGCTTGAACAAAGAAATTTTGGATGCAATTAAAAAACTCGCCGACGAGCGCACGGGCGCGCTTATTTGTATTGAAAAATCGATTCCGCTAAGGGATTTTATGATGACGGGAATAGAAATTGATTCGATGATATCTTCACAGCTTTTATGCAATATTTTTGTTGATAAAACTCCGCTTCATGACGGCGCTGTTATTTTAAGCAAAAATCGGATAGCGGCGGCGGCGTGTATTTTGCCCGTAACCGCCCAGGAAATCGGCAAAGAGCTTGGAACCCGCCACAGAGCGGCAGTCGGCTTGTCAGAGGTTTCGGATTGTATTGCGATTGTAGTTTCGGAAGAAACCGGAAAAGTTTCGGTTGCCTCCGGCGGAAAGTTATTCCGAAAACTCAGCATACACGAAATCGAGAATATGATGCCAAATGAAAATTCTGATGAAAAATCCGCTTTTTTCTCGATTTTAAGGGGGTTGCTTAAATGATTCAGAAAATTAAAAAATTCTATTTCAAGCATTATTTGAAAATCGTGGCTATTATTTTGGCATATGCTTTTTGGTCGATTGCAGACAGCAAATATAATGCGCAGCAATCAAGAACTTTCAGCGTTGATATTGTTCTGGAAAATTTGGATGTTTTGAGAAACAACAATTTGATTTTAGAAAATCAAGTGGAAATCGAGCAGAATAATGCTCAGGTTTTAATCAAAATGGCTAAAAAAGATATGGAAGAATTCGCGGCTGTTTCTAAAGAGATGAAAGCCGTTTTGGATTTGAGGCCTGTCGTAACCTCTTATGAGTTTGCGGAAGGAGAAAACATACCCGTATATTTAGATATAGTTATGCCTGAAACTTTTAAGGATGCGAAAAAAAATATTCAAAATAATTCGGATTTAGTTGCAAATGTTCGGTTTGGGCGATATGTAGAGGGATTTATTGCGGATATAGAATTGGAAAAACCGATTGTCGCCAAAGAAGGCTATGAGACGGTTGAAGAAACTATAGAACCGAAAACCGTAACGATTGACGGTCCGGAAACTTATATCAGCAAAATTGACAGGGTTACAGTCGAGGTTAAGAATCAAGAAATTTCGTCTGATTCGATTGAATATCCTAAGATAGAGGTTTACGATGAAAATAACAACAAAATAACTTCACACCTCAGCGTTTATCCGGATACGGCTACGGTAAATATTTCTGTTTATAAATCGTATAAGCTCAATATCAGTGACCCGACATATTCGGGAGCTCTTGCGCCGGGTTATGCGATAAAATCAGTGAGTTTCGAGCCGAAATCCATTGATGTTTTGGGCAAGGAAAAAGATTTGGGCTCACTGAAAGCCATTGACCTCGATACAATTGATGTAAGCGGAAAATCCGAGACTTTTACAAAAGTTTTCAAAATTGCGGATTATATCGAAGATAAAAATTTACAGCTAAAATATAATTCATCTAAAGAAGTAAAAGTTACTATTGAAATAGAAGAAATTGTCTCGAAAGAGATTGTGCTTCAGCAAAGCCAATTGAAAATTAATTCCGAAGATTCGACTTACCCAAGACGGATTACGGACGAAAATGTGAAATTTACAATATCCGGAATAAAAAGTTTGGTTGAAGCCATAGATATTTCAAAAATCAATGCTTCTTTGGATATTTCGGATTTAGAGCCGGGAATACACAGCGTTCCGCTGAAAGTCGAGTTTCCGCAGGGAATTAATATCGCAGGAGAACCGCCGACGGTCAATGTTGAAATTCTGTCTTTGGAAACAACGCCGCCGCCAAGCGCATCTGCGGAAAATAATCAACCTTGAAAAAACGCCGTCTGGCGTTTTTTTAGAAATAATTTTATTGGAACAAATTTAGATATTTTACGTTAAAGAAAGAAAGTATAAATATAAAACACAGGAGGTTTCAAATGAATAAAAAATTTTTTGTAGCCGGTTTTGCGGCTATGTCGGTCTTGGCAATGACGGTCTCGGCTTCGGCGGAAAATCAAACCGATAGTTCTATGGTATCCGTTCCGGTCGAGAAAATTATCAGTTTAAAAGAAATCGCAGCAGACGAAATTAAGGAAGCGAATATTGTGAAAGGTAAAGTAAAAGAAGTTAAAGGAACGCAGATTTTTATAACAAACGAAACGCTTACAAATCCTAATGACGCAATTATGATTAATGTGAATGAAGCAAAGTTTATTGATGCCTCAACAGGAAAAATTTCTTCAATCGCTGATATCAAAGCCGGAGAAAATATCTCCGCTTATTGCAATCCGATTTCGATTATGATATATCCGCCGCAATACGGTGCGCATACAATATTATTTAATGAAAATAAAGGCGGCGTTACATCTTTTCTGATGGTTACGAACGAGCAGATAATGATTAAAAAAGTTGACGGCTCGCTTCCTTCGGTGAACTTCACTTCGGCGGACGGAGCTTATATGGCTATGTTTGATAAAAATACTGATATTACAACTCCGGATGGCAGAATTTTAGGTTACCGCGATATCAAGAAAGATATGATTGCTTTGGTATTTTGCGATGGAATCAGAGAAAGTTATCCGGCTTCCGTGACTGTAAAAAAAGCTGTAATTTATAATTACGCTCCGCAGGAAATTAAAATAGATGCGAAAAATATAATTATCGACGGCACGGCTGCGGGCGAATTGAATGATAATAAACCGTTTACCGATAAAAACGGAAATAAAATGTATCCCGTGAGAGCTATTGCAGAAGCTTTGGGATATGATGTCGGATGGGAAAACGGCAAAGTTACGATTATGAAAATTGACCAAGTTTTTTCCGCATTCAAATTGGGAGAAAGCGGATTTACTCATTTTGATACACAGAAAGAACTCGAAAACTCGGCTAAATTTGTAAACGTAAACGGTTACGCTTTTGCGCCTGAATCGTTTTTTGAAAATATTTTGAATTGCAATATCGATTAAGAAATAATGCCTCACGTTAAACCGTGGGGCTTTTTTATACTATTTTCAATATAAAGGATAGAAAAAAATATTTCATTTCGCGCTTGAAGCGTTGCGCGAAACGCTCCGCTGTGAAAAATTTTTTTCGTCTTATCAAAATGAAAATAGTATTATATATAATGTTTTGTGCACATTTCGAAGTTATTGTTAAAAAAATATAAAAGATTGAATATTAAATATCAATCTACACAAATAATTTTAAAAATATCAATCTTTAATTATGAAATATTTATAATAAACAATTGACTAAACACAAATCATATGATAATCTTTATTATATATATTTTCGTGATTAGTATAAACAAAGCATACTTATGGAGCTGAGATTATGAGATTAGATTACAGACATAATAAAATAAACTTATATCAAAACTACATATTAAAAAAATTAAGAGAGCTGTCGTAATTGACGGCTCTCTTCTTCTTTGTATAATTTTTCACGAACATAACTTTTTGGCTAATAGCCAATTTAAATCAATGTTATAAAATGCTATTTATCGAGGGAGGACTCTTGTATGGAAGAAACAAAAACAGTATGCAATTGTTGCGGCGGAGGAGAAGATGAACTCCTAAATCTTATCAAGGAACGCGCAGCAGAGTTTAAGGGTCAGGAAGGCTGTTTAATTCAGGCGCTTCATATGGCTCAAGGGATTTATGGATATCTTCCGGCAAAGGTTCAGGAGGTTTTGGCTGAAGCTCTTGAAATGCCTTTATCGGAAGTATCGGGAGTTGTAACGTTTTATTCTTTCTTTTCGACTCAGCCAAGGGGTAAACATACGATTAGGGTTTGTCTCGGAACGGCTTGTTATGTTCGCGGCGGCAAAAAAATCGTGGAACGCCTTAAAGATATTTTAGACGTAAAAATCGGAGACACAAGTAAAGACAGAGTTTTTACTTTTGAAGTTGCAAGATGTATCGGCGCTTGCGGTCTGGCTCCGGCGATGTCTATCGACGACCAAGTTTATAAGCAGGTTAATCCTGATAAATTGGAAAAGATTTTAGCAAGATATTACGAGGAGGAATAGCTGATGACGCAGATTCGTACAATCACTGATTTGAATAAAGTAAAGGAAGAATATTTAAACGAGCAAAAAAATTGGAAACGGGAAATTTTGGTTTGCGGCGGTGCCGGATGCGTTTCCTCAAATTGCGACGAAGTTAAAAATGCACTCATTGATTCGATAAATTCAAATAATCTGCAAAATGACATCAGGGTTTTGGTAACGGGATGTATGGGGACTTGCGCCGCCGGTCCTGTGATTTTGGTAGAACCCGACGGAATTTTTTATACAGCTATGAACAAAGAAAAAGTTACGGATATCGTTGAGCGGCATTTGATAAAAAATGAAATTTGTGAAGAATATACTTTTTATGATGAGGAATCGCATAAATTTATTCCGAAATTAGACGATATAAGCTTTTTTCGTGAGCAAGTAAGGATTGCTTTGAGAAATTGCGGAAGAATGGAATTCGCTTCTTTAGAGGCTTATATCGCAAGAGACGGTTATCGTGCGGCGGCCGACGCACTTGTTAATTTAAAGCCGTCGGTTGTTGTTAATACAATAAAAGAATCCGGATTAAGAGGACGAGGCGGCGCAGGTTTCCCGACAGGCGTTAAGTGGGAAGCCGGAATGAATGCAAAATCCGAAGACGGCAGAAAATTTATCGTATGTAACGCAGACGAGGGCGACCCGGGCGCGTTTATGGATAGGTCTTTGCTCGAAGGTGATCCGCATTCGATAATAGAAGGTATGCTTTTGGGCGGTTTTGCGATAGGAGCAGGCAAAGGATATATTTATGTGCGTGCGGAATATCCGATTGCCGTAAACCGTATGAGCAACGCAATTTCGCAGGCTAGAGAAGCCGGTCTGCTCGGAAAAAATATTCTCGACAGCGGTTTTGATTTCGATTTAGAAATTCGGATTGGTGCAGGCGCTTTTGTATGCGGCGAAGAAACTTCTTTGCTTGCCTCGATAGAGGGAAAACGCGGCGAACCGAAACAAAAACCTCCGTTTCCGTTTGAAAAAGGACTTTTCGGATGTCCGACAATTATTAATAATGTGGAAACTTTGGCGAATATCGCTCCGATTATTTTAAACGGCGCAAAATGGTATCGTGGATTCGGTACAGAAAAATCTGCAGGAACAAAAGTTTTCGCTCTCGCCGGAGATATTCGGAATGCCGGAATTATTGAAGTTGCAATGGGAACGCTTTTGGGCGATATTGTTTATAAAATCGGCGGAGGAATGACAGGCGGAAAAGAATTTAAAGCAATTCAATCGGGCGGACCGTCCGGCGGCTGTTTAACAAAAAGCCATTTGAATACGCCTGTTGATTATGAATCTCTTGCAGAGCTTGGTGCTATTATGGGTTCGGGCGGTTTGGTTGCCATGAACGAAAATACTTGTATGGTTGACACAGCGCGTTATTTTATGGATTTCATAAGAGACGAATCCTGCGGAAAATGTTTGCCTTGCCGAAACGGTACTAAACGTATGCTGGAAATTCTTGAGCGGATTACCGAGGGCAAAGGAAAAGAAGGAGATATCGAGCTTTTGGAAGAATTGTCGGAGACAATTAAGCAAACGGCTATGTGCGGTCTCGGTCAAACTGCGTCGAACCCTGTTCTTTCTACTTTAAAATATTTCCGCCACGAATATGAAACTCATATTTATGATAAACATTGCGAAGCCGGAGTTTGTGCGGAATTAATTACTGCGCCTTGCCGAAATGCATGTCCTGCTAATGTGTTTGTACCCGGTTATATTACGCTTTTGTCTCAAGGAAGAATCGAAGATGCGTATCAGCTTATTCGTCAGGAAAATCCGTTTCCGTCGGTTTGCGGCCGTGTATGTACGCATCCTTGTGAAGACCATTGCCGCCGTGAGCAGGTTGACGAAGCCGTTTCGATTTGCTCTCTCAAACGTTTTATCGGAGATTATTCGCTTAGAGACGAATATAATATTCCGCTTGTTGTGCCGCAAAAATCGACCGGCAGAAGAATCGCTGTTGTCGGAGCCGGACCTTCTGGGCTTTCGTGCGCATACTATTTGGCGAATTTGGGTCATGAAGTTGATGTTTATGAAGCAGAGCCGGAAGCCGGAGGCGTATTGTATTGGGGAATTCCTGAATACCGCTTACCGAAAGAAGTTCTTGCAAAAGAGATTTATGCTATCGAAAAAAGCGGAGTTAAAATTCATTTAAATACAAAAATCGGAAAAGATATTTCTTTTGAAGAATTGAAAAAAAATTCTGATGCGCTTTATCTTGCGGTTGGAAATCAAGTATCACGTATTTTGAATGTTGAGGGCGAAGATTTACAAGGCGTAGAAAGAGGCTTGTCTTTCCTCAAACGAATCGGTTTGAAAACAGATGTATCCGTTCCAGAAAAGCTTGTAGTAATCGGCGGCGGAAGTACGGCAGTGGACGTAGCGCGTACAGCCGTAAGATTAGGCTCGAAAAAAGTTACGATAGTTTATCGCCGTACCGAAAATGAAATGTCAGCAGGCTCGGAAGAATTGAAAGAAGCAAGAGAAGAGGGAATCGAAATTATTACTTTGGCTTCTCCTGTCAGATTCATTGGAGAAAACGGAAAGATTACCGGAGTTGAATTAGTTAAAAGAAAACAAACCGATTACGGCAAAGACGGCCGCCGCCGAACAGTTCATATCGAAGGCTCAGGATTTGTTTTGGAATGTGACGGCGTAGTTACGGCTATAAATCAAGATATCGACCATCAGATTTACACAATCATCAGCACCGGAGAAGGCAAGCTGGAAGTAAATAAATTTACGAGCAAAACTTCTCAAGAGGGAATATTTGCCGGAGGAGATATCAATCCTTGGGGCGGCAATATAGTTATTAAGGCGATTGCCGACGGAAAACGCGCCGCAATTAATATTGATAAATATCTCGGCGGAGAAGGCGTTTTAAATAAAGGTCAATGGTTTAATATAACAAGAGATATCGATGGAGAAGTTACCGAACCGCATATGCGCTTTAGTACCAGAACATTGCCTGTTGAGGAACGGATTGATAATTTTAAAGAGGTAGACCGCGGATTCCATAAATTGGACGCAATGGGCGAAGCTTTAAGATGTTTGCAATGCGACAGAAAACAATAAAGCATCGTTTAAAAAGCCGCCTGATGCGGCAGAATGGAGGAAAATATGGTTCAGTTAAAAATAAACGGAAAAAGCCTTGAGGTAGATAACGATTTAACAATTATGGAAGCTGCATCACAAGCAGGAATCAAAATTCCAGCTTTGTGTAAATATAAAGATATTCATAAATACGGTTCGTGCCGCGTTTGCGTTGTAGAAGTTGAAGGTATGCGAAATCTCCAAGCTTCTTGCATTACAAAAGTCAGGGACGGAATGACGGTTTTGACAAATTCGCCGAAAGTACGTTCGGCAAGAAAAGTATTATACGAACTGCTTTTGTCCGATCATCCGACGGATTGTTTGAATTGCAACCGTAATTTGAATTGTGAATTGCAGGAACTTGGCTATGAGCTTGGGGTAACGGAAAGCAGATTGGACGGAGAAAAGTCCAAAACTGCTGTTGACATTTCTCCGTCTATTACGAGAGATACAAGCAAATGTATTTTATGCCGCCGCTGTGTAACCGTTTGTAATGAAATTCAGCACGTCGGAGCAATTCAAGCGCAAAACCGCGGTTTTGATACAACGATTTCTCCGGCTTCGGGACTTCCGCTTAATTCAACATCATGTGCTATGTGCGGTCAATGCACCGTTGTATGTCCGACGGGAGCTTTGAAAGAAACCGACGGTTTAACTTCGGTTTGGCGAGCTTTGGCAGACCCTCAAAAACGTGTTGTTGTTCAAGTTGCGCCTGCTGTACGTTCGGCACTTGGTGAAGAATTCGGAATGCCTTGCGGAACTCCGGTTACCGGAAAAATGGCTTCGGCTCTTCATGAAATAGGTTTTGATGATGTATTTGATACTTTGTTTGCAGCCGACCTTACGATAATTGAAGAAGGTACGGAATTGCTTGGAAGATTGGATAAAGCTCTCAAAGGGGAGCAAGCGGTTCTGCCTATGATTACAAGCTGTTCGCCGGGTTGGATTAAGCATATTGAGCATCAATTTCCGGAAGAATTGGATCATCTTTCTTCCTGCAAAAGTCCTCATACAATGATGGGTGCGGTTTTGAAATCATTTTATGCAAAAAAAGTCGGCAAAGAGCCGAAAGATATGTTTGTTGTGTCTGTAATGCCTTGCACGGCGAAGAAATATGAAATTCAAAGACCGGAAATGCAAGTGGATGGAAATCCGGATGTTGATGCGGTTCTTACAACCCGTGAACTCGCAAGGATGATTAAAGCCGCCGGAATCGATTTTGTAAATCTTCCGGAGGGAGAATTTGACGCACCTCTGGGATTATCAACGGGAGCGGCGGATATTTTCGGCGTAACAGGCGGCGTTATGGAGGCGGCTTTGCGTACGGTTTATGAACTCGTAACAGGTAGAGAAATTCCGTTTGCAGACCTTCACGTAGCTCCGATTGTCGGACTCGAGCAAATTAAAACCGTTTCGCTTACATTGGAAAATGTTCTACCGGGATTTGAGCATTTGGAAGGCGTAACGGCAAATATTGCGGTAACAAGCGGTTTGGAAGGCGCGTCGGTTTTGATGAAAGAAATCGTCGACGGAAAATCTCCGTATCATTTTATCGAGGTTATGGGATGTCCGGGCGGATGTATAAACGGCGGAGGACAGCCTCGAACATATGAAGAAAATTACCGCGAAAAGCGTTCGCAGGCAATCTATAGCGAAGACGAGCGCAAAATTATGAGAAAATCACACGAAAATCCGGATTTGAAAAAATTATACGAGGAGTTTCTCGGGGAAGCTAACGGACATTTATCGCATGAGCTTTTACATACTCATTATGTAAAACGCGGAAAATATAACGAACTTGTATAAACTTTAAAATTCGAAAAGATTTGAAATAACGCTATTTTCATGATAAAAAAACTGCCGTTTGGAATTTCTATTCCAAACGGCAGTTTAATTTTATTCGTACTTTTTTATTCGTACTTTTTCATGAAAAGAGCGCATGAAAAAATACTCATAACATGAAAATCGCTGCGCGATTTAAGCTGCTTACGCAGCTTGTTCGACTGCGTCGAACCCACGTTATATGATAACTTTCTTCAAATTCCAAATTTCTTGGGCGTACTGCTCGATAGTGCGGTCACTGGAGAATTTTCCGCTGTGCGCAACGTTGATAATAGCCGATTCGCACCATCTCGATTTATTTTTATAAGCGTCATTTACAATTTTTTGAGCTTCTACATAGCTGTCGTAATCTGCCAAAATAAAATATTGGTCAGCTCTCGCGCCGTTTACGCCGTTTAACAAAGATTCATAAATATTTCTGAATAAATCATGATTATCAATAGAAAATGTGCCGTTTATCAAAGTTGTCAAAGCCATTCTCAAATTATGGTTCATATTATAAATATCCCACGGGCGGTAAGAATTATCTTTATATTTTTCGATAACTTCTTTTGCCGAAAGTCCGAAAATAAAAATATGCTCGTCTCCGACTTCTTCAAATATCTCAACGTTTGCGCCGTCCATCGTACCCAAAGTAAGCGCGCCGTTTAGCATAAATTTCATATTTCCCGTGCCGGAAGCTTCTTTGCTGGCTGTAGAAATCTGCTCGGAAACATCGGTAGCAGGAATCATTATTTCTGCCAAAGACACTCGGTAATTAGGCATAAACACAACTTTTATTTTTTCTGAAACATATGGGTCGTTGTTCACAACATCGGCAACGCTGTTGATTAATTTTATAATCGATTTTGCCATTGTGTACGAAGCAGAAGCTTTTGCACCGAAAATAAAAGTTCTTGGTTCAATATCCATGGCCGGATTTACTTTAAGGCGGTTATATAAATCGATAATATGAAGAACGTTCAAAAGCTGGCGTTTATATTCATGCAAACGTTTTATCTGCACATCAAAAATACTATTCGGGTCAACATTTATTCCTAAATTCGATTTTATATAATTAGATAAATAAATTTTATTTTCATGTTTAATATCCATGAATTTTTGCTGGAAAGCGGAATCTTTCGCATAATTATCAAGCTTTCTTAAATCATCAAGGTTTGTAATCCACGCATCTCCGATTGTATCGTTTATGAGCTTCGAAAGTTTTGGATTGCAATGCGCAAGCCATCTTCTCTGCGTTATTCCGTTTGTTTTATTATTAAATCTGTCGCTGTAAAATTCATAAAAATCTTTCAGCTCCTGAGTTTTCAAAATTTCGGTATGCAATGCGGCAACCCCGTTCACGCTGTGGCTTCCGACAATCGCCAAATGCGCCATTCTAATTTGACCGTCGGCAACGATTGCCATTTTCCCTATTTTTTCAGGGTCATTGCCGTATTTATTAATCAATTCGGCGCAAAAACGGCGGTTTATTTCTTCTACAATCATATATATTCTAGGCAAAAGGCGGCTGAACAGCTCAATCGGCCATTTTTCCAGAGCCTCCGACATAATTGTATGATTCGTGTAAGCGCAGGTTTTTATTGTAATATCCCATGCATCATCCCATTTAACGCCGTATTCGTCAACTAAAAGCCGCATGAGTTCGGCAACAGCAACAGACGGATGAGTATCGTTCAATTGAAATTGAATTTTTTCCGGAATCAAACGGAAATCGTCGTTCATTTCAAAAAATCGTTTCAGAACTCTTTGCAAAGTCGCCGAAATAAAGAAATACTGTTGTTTTAAGCGAAGCTCTTTTCCCGAAATAAATTCATCGGCAGGATAAAGAACTTCCGACAGAGTTTTCGCTAAATTCTGTTCCTCAACGGCTTTATCATAATTTCCGCTGTTAAAGGATTTTAAATCGAATTTATTTTTTGCTTCGGCATCCCAAAGCCTTAATGTGTTTACGGTGTTGTTATTGTATCCGATAACCGGATAATCATAAGGCACGGCGATTACGGAATTATAATCTTCCTGAGCAAAGCGGTAAGTTCCGTTTTCTTGTTTTTGCGGAATAACTCTGCCGCCGAATTTTACTTCAACAGCGTATTCCTGACGTTTAATTCCCCAAGGGTCGCCGTTTTCGAGCCAATTATCGCCGCTTTCCACTTGATAACCGTCTACGATAGACTGTTCAAAAATTCCGTAATGGTAGCGGATTCCGCAGCCGTATGCCGGATAATTTAGAGTCGAGAGCGAATCCAAAAAGCAAGCCGCCAATCTTCCAAGACCGCCGTTTCCGAGGCCAGGGTCACGCTCAGAATTTTCTACTAAATTAAAATCAATATTGAGTTCTTTCAAAACTTCTTTTACTTCATCATATAAGCTGAAATTGATCAAGGCGTTCCCCAAAAATCTGCCCATCAAAAATTCCATGCTTAAATAATATACGATTTTGCTGTCTTGTTCCAAATATTTGTCGTGAGTTTCAATCCATTTATCCGTTATTAAATCGCGGATAGTAAAAGTCAATGCTTCATAAACTTGTTCCGGTGTTGCGTTTTCGATAGTTTTTCTGGAAAGTGTCTTTACGTTTTCAATCAGGCTTTCTTTTAGTTCGTTTTTCGAAATCATATTTTCCTCCTATAGTACAGCAAGTACCGCACAATTACTTTGGTCTTAGAATTAATATGACCAAAGTAAAGCTTCATATTAATATTATTTCCTCTGAAAATTTTTCTGTCTATACATTATATCGAAATATTTTTGAGTTGCGATAAATTTGCAAATGCAATTTCTTTATAAATGATTTTAAATCTTCATAATAAAATAATTATATAAGAAAAATAAAATTTGTCAAAAAAAGCCTGTATTGGTATTTGAAGCAATGTTTTGTATAAATCCTACATTTATAGATAGTTTATTATCATCAAACCGGCGATAAATCCAAAACAAGAAATAACGGTAGTTAATTTGCTGTTGTAATAATCTTTTGCATCAGGAATAATCTGACCGCAGGAAATATAGAGCATTACGCCGCCGGCAAAAGAAAGGCTGAAAGCCACGAGCACAGCGGAAAAAGATGAAAAAATCGCACCGAAGAAAGAACCGAAAGCCATCGGCAAACCAAAAATCAAAGCGAAAATAAGAAGATTTATTTTGGAGATGCCGGATTTCCGCAGTGAAATACATAGAGCCAAGGCCTCAGGCAAACAATGGATTCCCATAAATAAAGAAAGTTTTAAGCCAAGGTCAAAATTTAATTTAAGCATTGCGCCGAGTGCGATTCCTTCGGGAATATTATGCAAAGCGATTCCAAGACCCAATAAAATTCCGGTTTTGTATAAACGGTTGTCGTAATTAACTTTTTTACGGTCGATGAAATTTTCGGTAAAAACGCAGAAAATGACTCCCAAAATTATTCCGCCGATACTGAAATATAAACCCCAAGTTATGAATGCGACAGGAAGTATTTCAAAACAAATAAATGCTAATAAAAGCCCTCCCGTAAAGCCCATGATGATTCCGATAAAATTGTCGGTAATATTTTTTGCAAATGAAGAAAAAACAAAAGCCAGAAAAAAGGACAAGACCGTGACGGTGTAAGCAATAGAAATAATATTGAGCATATTTTCCCCTCCAAAACATTGATTTTATTCTATTTATATTTATACAAGCCGATTACTATTCTTTAATTTTGTTTTTGTATTTCTTGTTCATATATTTTGAAGTCGTTTTTTGACATTTAGTATGTTAAACTTTATATAGCATTAAACTGATTGGAGGATTTTGATGAAACTTTTTGTAAAAGTAAAAGCCTTGGGCAAACGTAGGCCTGTTTTAGAAATGCAGGAGATTTTTGTTGAAGAAGGAATAAAAAATTCAAATGATTTGATTAGCGATATTGTTCGAAAAAATGTAAAAATATTTAACGAAAAGAAAACAGACAAGCCGATTTTCTCTTTTTTAACAGATGAAAAAATCAGCGACGCGGCGTTTTCTGGAAAAGTCGGCTTTGGGGATAAGAAAAACGAAAACTTGCAAAACGAAAATTCTGCAGTTGAGAACGCTCTCCAATGTTATGAAGATGGGATTTTTAAATTACTTATAAATGATAATGAAATCGAATTTAATTCCGAAATAGTATTAAATGAAGAAGATATTCTAATTTTTATCAGATTAACAATGCTTGCGGGCAGACTTTGGTGATACAAATTTCATATGACAGAGGGAGGTTTTTATGGGGAAGTATCAAGACCGAAAGAATTTTATTAACAAAAAATTGAGGGGCAATGCGAAGGAGATTTTTGAAAGATATATTAAATACATGGAATCGGATTATAATTCGAAACAAAATGAGCATGTAAAATTATTTAACTTTTTCAGAGATAAGCAAGTTAAAGACCCGCAAGGATTTTTGGACAGCGGCGTTAGGGACATGATTTATGCCGTATTTAAGAATGGATTCGCAGAAAAATTTTGTAATTTTTATTTAAACGAAATGAAATTTATGTATAATCATAGCTCTTACAGGCGTTCCTTTCGTTCGAAAGATATTTATAATTATTTAAATTTTTTCACACAAATGTTTAATATGCTTTTTTGGGATTTTGATAATTTCGATATCGTCAAATATACAAAATCCGGATATTCGCAAGAAGAGCTTCGGGAAATGTATTTTTATGATAACAATTATATTAACATTAAGCCGAACGACTCGTTTATTGAGGGAATAATTGCGCTGGAAATAGATTCGGGAAACAGAGAAATAATCTCTGTTCTTGAGGATATTATTCTTGGTGAAAATAATTTCGGCTCGGTTTCGCATATGATTATCAGAAGTATTTTAAAATCCGAAAACAAGGAATTGCATAAATTAATTTGCGATTTACTGCGTGCCGCAAAATTGCAGGAAGGACTGCGGCAGGCGATTTTGGAATCTGCCGACGCAGGGAATATTTCTGCGTTTTTGATGATTTTGGATTTGATTGTGCAAGAAAATTTTGTACGTTTTTCGTCTTGTATACGTGCGGTGGATGTATGGATGGGACTTGGCTACGATTATTCTGATAAACGTATAATTACGAAACTTTTGGGGCTTGCCAAAGAATATTTATCGAATCCGGAAGAACGCGAAAAAGCTATTGAAAATAAAGATTCGCTGGAGCTTTATACGGCGCTTTGGGCGGAATCTTTTATTTGTGTTGAAAATATTTATCCGTATTTAGCAAAAATGATGAATTCGGATAAATATAAAAAATTGGTGGCTTGTTATTTTGCTAATCAGACTTTGAGCGAAAATTTTCAATATGATTTTTCTGTGAAATTTCTCGAAGAAAAGGATATTGAAGTTTTTTCAATGGTGTATATGAATTTCCGCAATTATTTCAGCAGAGTAAACGGAAAATACAACACCGAAAGAAAAAACAGTATTTGGAGCAAAAATAATCTTGCGAATACGCAATTCGAAATTTTTATAAATAAACTTACGGACTTGCCTAAAACCGAAAAAATTATATCCGGAAAGCCTTTTGATTTTAGCTCGATTTATTTAACAACTACACAGGAATTATTTTTTACGCTTCTTTGGCTGGCCGATTATGACGAAAGCGGCAAAAATATCGCGCGCTTAATCGAAAAAATCGAATATGCCGGAGCGGACGCAAAATCTTTTATGATTAAGGAATTTATAAATCCGGAAAGAGCAGAGATAGAGCGAAAAATCTTATTTGATTCTTTGTCGGACAGGTCAATGTCGGTCAGGGCGGCGGCGTTGGAAAAAATTAAAAAACTTAAACTAAAAGAAGGGGAATCCCGTTTTATTGAGGATTTATTAAATTTAAAAAAAGGCGATACAAGAAATTCTTGTATAACAATTTTGGAATCTCAGCCAAAAGAAAAGATTTTGGATAGTATCGACCGTTTGATTGAGGACAAAAAAGAAAACAAACGTCTGGCGGCGCTTGATATGCTGGATAAATTAAGTCTAGATAAGTTTTTAGATAAATCGGAAATTTCTTATTTTATTGCAAAAATGCCGAAAATCACGGACAAAGAACAAATTATAATCGACCGCTTAGTTTCGGAAGAAGAAATTATTTATAATTTTGAAAACGGCTTCGGGCTTTTTAATCCGAATTATTCTGTTAATATTCCGGAAATCAAAACTCCGAAAATCGGAATTTCTATTTTCAAAAAAGAGCTTAAATTATTCAAAAAATCTAAATACGATAAAGTTTTGGATATCCTAAAAGCAGTAGATGATTTGATTTTCAAAAATAAAGATGTTACAGTCGATACCGTAAATTGGGATAAATCTGTTACGACTAGGCTTATCGGAGAACTCGACAGAGTTTATATTGTAGACGAAAATTATGTTTTGCAAGATGAAATTACCGCTATTTTTGAAAAATCGGATTTTAATGCGCTTTGTTTTTTGTTTTTCACAATACGGCTGAACTTTTACCGTTACGGCATAGAGCAATATTCTGATTGGGTTTTTGATATTTTAAATAAATATTTTGATTATAATTTGATTCAGAAAATCCATAAATATATAAATTCTAAAGAAGAATTGAAATATATGCAACTCACAACGGATTTGATTTCTAATATTTTCAATCGTAAATATCCCGAGGTTTTAGCGCATATTTCTTTGGATTCTATAAACACTCTTGTAGATAATTTGGACGAAGAAGATTGGAAACGGAAAACACATGAAAATACCGACAATTATTACCTACAAAAAAATAGATTAAACGAAATTCAGATAATGAATATTTTTAAGGGCGCAATGAAAATTGAAAATGAGAGCGAAGAAGATTTTATAAACCGCTTTGCTTTGTTTTACAAAGGTCTGAAAAAACTAGATATAAGCTTTTTTGAATTCAATGAAATGGATATTTGCCGTGCCATAAAAATGGAGCTTCTGCCGATAGATGCACTTTATGAAAGATTTTTTGTAAAAGAAAAGCAATATCACAGCCTGATAAATACATATACAGGCGGTTATAATTATGAGCGCAATAAAGAGAAACTCAAGGATTATCCATTTTTTGAGGAAGTAAAAGAAAAGTCTCTTAACCGAATTTTGGAGATAGAATTAAAACGCGGCGATTCGCCGACTCTGGTGACTCATTTGGCACAGGGAATCAATAATCATTTTGGTATAGAGAATTTTATAAATATTTTGTTGGCGCTCGGCGACGAAACTTTGGCGCGCGGTTATATTTATAATCAAAGTACAAAAAAAGAAGTGCTTTCAAAACTTTTGAGGGGTTCGAAACCTCTGCCGACAGACAATGCCGAAATTTTCGCCGAATTCGCAAAAGGCAGAATTTCAGAAAAACGTTTACTGGAAGCCGCAATGTATTGTCCGTCTTGGCTGCCGGTTATTGAGGAATATTTGAAATTCAAAAACCTTAGACTTTCATCTTGGTATTTTATTGCGCATACCGGCGAGGCCAGAGGTGTTGATTTTGATTCGGAAATCGTGAAATACACGCCGATTTCGAAAGAAGAATTCAGAGACGGAGCTTTTGATTTGGAGTGGTTTAAGCGCGCGTATAAAGCAATCGGAGCCGAAAAATTTCAATTGCTCTATGATTGCGCAAAATATATTTCCGACGGCGCATCGCATAGACGTTCGCAAATTTTCGCAGACGCGACTTTAAATAAACTAAAAGCCGATGATGTGATATTATCCGTTACAGAAAAACGCAATAAGGAATCGCTTTTGGCATACAGCCTTTTGCCGCTTAAAAGAAATAAAGATAAAGACGCTATCGAAAGATTTGAATTTATTCAAAATTTTCTGAAAGAAAGCAAAAAATTCGGAGCACAGCGCAAAGCGAGCGAAGCGAAAGTTTGCGAAATCGCGCTTTCGAATCTTGCCAGAAATTATGGCTATAATGATATTATTCGCTTTACTTGGAAAATGGAGATTCTTAAATTAGACCAGATTAATCAATATTTTCAGCCGAAAACCGTTGATAATGTTGAACTTTATATTTCTGTAGATGAAAAAGGTACGGCTTCGATAGTTTGCTTGAAAGACGGAAAGGCTTTGAAATCCGTTCCAGCGAAATTGAAAAAAGACCCGTATGTCGAGGAATTGAAAAAAATAAAAACTTCGCTTGTTGACCAGCAAAAACGAGCTAAAAAATCGCTTGAATCGGCTATGGAAAACGCTGACGAATTTTTGGCGGAGGAAATACTCGATTTATTAAAGCATCCCGTAATCATGCCGATTGTAAGCAAACTTGTTTTCCGGTTCAATGATGCATTGGGCTTTATAACATCCGAAGGCCTAAAGACTTTGGAAAACAAAATTATTGAATTTAAAAAAGACGACAAAGTTTTGATTGCGCATTGCTATGATTTATTCATCCTGAAAAAATGGTCGGATTATCAAAAGTACGCTTTCGAAAATGAATTAGTACAGCCGTTCAAGCAGATTTTTAGAGAGCTTTATACATTGAACGAAGATGAAAAACACGAAAAGACGCTCTCCAGACGTTATGCCGGCCACCAAGTACAGCCGAGCCGTACGCTTGCGCTTTTGAAAACCCGAAACTGGACCGCAAATTATGACGAAGGTTTGCAAAAAGTGTATTATAAACAAAATATTATTGTGACAATTTACGCAATGGCGGATTGGTTTTCGCCTGCCGATATCGAAGCGCCTACTTTGGAATATGTACGATTTTACGACCGCCTTACAAATAAAATAATTGAGCTTGAAAATATTCCGCCTAATATTTTTTCGGAATCGATGCGTGATGTGGATTTAGTTGTCAGCGTGGCGCATGTCGGCGGCGTTGACCCGGAAACTTCACTTTCTACAATCGAAATGCGTGCAATGATTATGAAAGAAATTGTATCGCTTCTTAAGCTTGAGAATGTTGAAATACGAGAGAAACACGCGATTGTAAAAGGCTTTTTCGGAGAATTCAGCGTACATTTGGGCAGCGGAATTGTTTCCAAACAAGGAACGGGAACTTTATCAATTTTGGCTGTGCAGTCTCAGCATAGAGGAAGATTATTTTTGCCGTTTATCGACGAAGACCCAAGAACCGCCGAAATCGCTTCGAAAGTTTTAATGCTTGCCGAAGATAAAAAAATCAAAGACCCGACGATTATTGACCAGTTAAAAAAATAATTTTCAAAAGAATTGATTTTTAATCAAATTATGGAGTATAATAATCTTTGTAAAAATATAAAACATGGGGGCTAATTTTTAGCTCCTTTTTTGTACGGGAGGAGATATTTTGCAGATTTCAGAATTTTTGACGGAAGCAAAACCGGCATTAAAGAATTTGATTGAGATTCTCAAAACGAAATTTGAATACGCATCAATTTTAGGAACTGATGTAAAAGGCAGAAGATACACCGTAACTGACAAAATAACGAATATTGCAGATAATAATTGGGTAGAACGAGGCTTTGTTGCGCGGGTTTTTAAAGACGGAAGATATTTCGAATATTCTTTTAACGAAATAAAAGATTTGGGCAAAATTGTGGATAATATTGTTGGATTTGTGGAAAAATCCGCAGATTCGAATTTTATAAATTATCCGAAAATCGAAGAAGAGGAAATTGCGAAATCTTTCAGCGGAAATGTTAAGTGCGAGCTTGGCTCTCTCGATTCAAAAGAAATAATTACACGCATGCGCTCGATTAACAAAAAAGCTCACGAAATAACGGATAAACTGGTTGATTTCCGTGTAATAGTTTCCAATACTCATGTGTCGAAAATATTTTTATCGGACAAAAAAGATTTGGAGCAAAATTATATTTGGTCAGAAGCTTATCGTGTTGCGATTGTTCGGAACGGAAATACAACACGCCAGCATTATACGGCTTTTTCGGGACTAAAAGGCTTGGAAATTCTGGACGAATTGGAAGTCGAAATTGATAAAACCATCAATGGTGCGCTGAGATTATTGGAAGCAAAAACTATCGAGCCGGGCGAATATGAAGTTGTGTTTGCGCCGCCCGTTGTTGGAATTATTGTACACGAAGCTTTTGGACACGGCGTTGAGATGGATATGTTTGTGAAACAGCGTGCAAAGGCCGCCGAATATATGAATAAACCTGTGGCTTCCGAAATTATAAGAATGCATGACGGCGCAAAGGCCTGCGAACAAGTTTCGTCATATCTTTTTGATGACGAAGGCACGCTTGGCACGGATACGCTTGTTATCGAAGACGGAATTTTAAAAGCCGGAATATCGGATTTGCTTTCAGCTTTAAAACTCGGAACAACCCCGACCGGAAACGGAAAACGGGAAAATTTTGAACAAAAAGTATATACTCGTATGACAAATACTTTTTTTGAAAAAGGAAAAGATAAGCTCGAAGATATGATAAAATCCATAAAACACGGGTATTTTATCGAACACGCAATGAGCGGAATGGAAGACCCGAAAGATTGGGGAATTCAAGTTATGGCGACCTCCGCAGTTGAAATTGTGGACGGAAAGAAGACCGAAAATATTTTTGCGCCGATAATCTTAACGGGTTATGTTCCGGATTTATTAAAATCAATTTCTATGGTTTCGGACGATTTTGAGCTTTCCGGTTCGGGGGCATGCGGAAAAGGCCACAAAGAATGGGCAAAAGTTTCTGACGGCGGGCCTTATATCAAAGCAAAAGCGAGGTTAGGATGATGATTGATAAAATATTAAATGTTTTAAAAACATATAAAAATATTGATTATAAAATAACCGAAGTTAAGAAAACGCGTTTGGAAAATTATTTTGTAAAGAAAGAACGCGAAATGGATCGCTTTGTGGATACGAAACATATTTATTTAGGTATCTATAAAGTGTTTGAGGAAGACGGCGAAAAATACCGCGGCTCTGCCTCTGCCGAAATTCATCCTACAATGAGCGATTCGGAAATTTCAAAATGCATTGATGATGCAATTTTCGGGGCAGGATTTGTGAAGAATAAATTCTATCCATTGGTTTCGGAAAAACAAGAGCCTTTCGGCGAAATTAAATCCGAATTGGAAAACGTTGATTTTAAGACAATTTTAAATAGATTAGAAAAGGCTTTTTACTCGAATGATAATAAAACAAACGGATTTTTGAATTACTCCGAGTTTTTTATTTCTAAACTGGATTATAGGATTATTAATTCCAAAGGCGTTGACGTTTCGTTTACAAAATACAGAATTTTTATCGAGACTTCGGCGACTTGGAATGAAAATAATAAAGAAGTGGAATTTTGTGAGGCGTTTACTTTCAGCGGATGCGATGAAAAATTTATCAGCGAAAGCGTTGAAAGACTTTTGGATTCTGCAAAATTAAAAACTACCGCTTCTAATATGCCGAAAATTTCGGACGCGGATATTTTGCTGAAAGGTGAATGTTTGAAAAATTTCTTTTCGTATTTTTACGCCAATTCATCGGCGGCAAATGTTTACACGGGGCAATCGACTTTTAAAATTGGCGAATCGCTGCAAAGCGGCGGTGACAAAATTTCCATGTCACTGAATCCGTTTTTAAAAGGTTCAACGGCTTCATCACTTTATGATGATGACGGCTTTGCCCTAAAAAATCAAGAGATTATAAAAGACGGCGTTTTGCAGAAATATTGGGGTGATGTGAGATTTTCGCATTATCTGAATGTTGAGCCGATGGGAAATATCTCTAATTTTGAAATATCCGGCGGAACATATTCCGTAGACGAACTCAGACAGGGAAAATATCTTGAATTGATTTCTTTTTCTGATTTCCATATGGACAGCGTGACCGGCGATTTCGGTTCCGAAATAAGATTAGGTTTTTATTGTGATGGTCAAAGTAAAATTGCTGTAACAGGCGGGTCGATATCGGGAAATATCAAAAATGTTTTAGATGCATTAAAAATGTCCAAGGAGACAGCGCAATTTAATAATTTCGTTGGCCCCGAAATGATTTCTGTTAGAAATGTAAGCATAGCGTTTTAAAAGTAGATTGATTGCAAGATTTTAAAAGTAATGTTGTCGGCGTTTGATGCAATTTGAGGGGGTTATTAATTGAAAAAAAGAAGTTTTTTGGCTCTGTTGCCGATTTTGATTTTCGGAGCGTTTAGGCTTGCCGCCAAAACGATTTTACACAGGGCACCACAAAAGAATAATTTAGATACAAAAGAAGAAAAGAACAAAAATAATAGTTTAGTATACGCCGCGCCGGCAATAATTGAAGAAGAATTTTTAACAGTCGAAAATACTCAGGAAGAATTTTTGACAGCGGAAAGCGAAACCAAAGAAATCCAAAATGAAATTAATAATCCTTTTTATACGAAAAAGGCAGACGAAGGCATTAAAATTTTATCAGAGTATTTTGAATCCGAAGAAGAGGTTATTTTATATTTTTTTGAAATGCTGAAACGTGAGGAATTATATGAAATGCTTGCGTGCTTCTCGAGAATAAAATCTGAAGACGATAAAGCTTTTGTGGATAAAATTTTTGTGAACGGAAAATTTGTTTTGAACAGCGATTATCCTTTGGAATACAATCTTTACAGGGATATTAACGAAATTTCTGTTTTGAATGAACGCGCGAAAAGTATTTTGGGCTTTATTTCTTCACTTATTTTAAATGAGGATAATCCGATTAATTATTTGAAAAAAGACGGAAAAGAAATAAAAATCGAGTCTTTTCAGGATGCAATAACGGCTTTGGACGCGCTGGACACGCAATATTTGGATACTATTGACGTTTTGGAAATCAATATGCCAAACATATATTTGATGGATTCGAAAACAACGTTCAATTATTTTAAAAAGCACGCTTCTATAAGCGGTGCGCTAGATAAAACAGAAAGAACGGTTTTGTTTTCTTATAACGAAAAACAATATTTTGTTTCGTTTACATTGGTTAAATTTGAAGACGGCTGGAAATTGGAAAATTTCGGCGCAGAGCTTTCGCTCAGCACGCCGCCGGGGTTTTATATTTGCTACCGCACAAATAAAGATGAGTACTTAGAGCTGATTAAATAGTTTTTTCCCCGATAGTTTTAGTTCCCGCATAATGAAAATAGTATAAAATCAGTTTGACATGAGTTCGAAACAATTTTACTGTATATTATTGTTTCGAACTCTTTTTTTAATGCAAACAAAAAACTATATTTATGCCGAAAAAGATATATGGCAATTTAGAGATTTTTAGTATTTTTAAAAATATGTCTGAAAATGGGGGAATGGTAATGAAATATCCAATATTGATATTAGACGAAGTATGGCTCAGCCGATTCCCAAAAGATGAAAAAAATAATAAAATCCTTTTTCTTGAAAATGAACTGAAGTCAAAAATAAAAGAAGAAGCTAAAATTATTGATACAAATAAAAAGCTTAAACTTATAAAAAACAAATTCCTGAAAGAGATTATAGAATTATCGGATAAAATCCAAACAAACCCCCACGATAAAAGACTCGTTTTAAAAATGGACGCATATCGAAAAAAAATTTCCCAAATAAACGATGAAATCTCAAAGAACGAAGACGAGCTTTATGAGATTCCCAATAAAATACAAAAAATTAATTCCGAATTAATGGATGAAACAATAAATTTATGTTATAATCTTATGGGAAAAATTCAAAACGAAATGAATGAACTCGAACCGGAAATTGAAATTTTAAATCAAAAATTAAATTTTTTAATAGAAAAAAGGCGTTTGCTATTTGAAAAGTCTAAAAAGATTTTGAATTTAACCAATGCTTTGATAGGTCCGGAAGCAAACGATTTATTTGATAAAAATTATAACGCATAAACAAGTTTTTATTTTTTTAGGAGAGTATACATGATTTTTGGGATAGGCACAGATATTATAGAAATACAAAGAATAGAAAAAGCCGCCCATTTGGACGGTTTTTTAAAAAAGATTTTTACTGAAAATGAGATAAATTTTTTTAAACACAAAAAATCCGAATCTATCGCCGGAAATTTTGCCGCAAAAGAAGCTTTTTCAAAAGCTTTGGGAAGCGGTTTCAGAGGATTTTCTCCAATAGATATTGAGGTTTTGAGAGAAAAAAACGGAAAGCCGGAAATTATTTTGCATGATAATGCAAAAAAAATTGCGGATGATTTTGGAATAAAAAATATTTTTATATCGATTTCGCATTGCAAAGATTATGCAATGGCCACCGTTATTTTAGAAGCATAGGAGCAGGTAAAATGGTTATAAATCTTGAGTATCACGACATTTTTAATATTGTTAGAGATAGCAGTTCTTTTGAAACCGGCAAAATACTTTTTGAATCAGGATGTGTAACGAAATTATCAGAAAAAGAAGAAAACCGGGTTGTGAATTTTGAAATGCTGGTAGATGAGCAAAACAACATGCATGTGATAAATATAAAGTTTGATAAATCCGGCAGGTATCTGGGATACGTATGCTCATGCAATAAAAATAGAATTTGGAAAAGCGGTTGTAATCATCTTTCAGCTGCTTTGTTTTATTTATTTGAAGAAAACCAAAAAACAAGAGAATTTAAAATCGATAAAATTATCAGTTCTGAACTGGTTGAAATATATAAAGATAAAATTTTTTCCGATGTCAAAAAAAATATGACTGAGGCTTTTGCTGAACAAAAGCTGATTCCGCGGATTAATATTTTTAATGATGAACTTAATATTGAACTCAGTATTTTTTGTGAGAAAAAATTGGTAATAAAAGATATATTTACTTTTTTGAGAGATATAAAAAAAGGGACAAATTATTCTTTTATCAAAAGTCAAAACGTAAAGATTAATTATAAAGCTTTCGACGAGAAATCTAAAAAATTGACTAAAATTTTAATGAATTATTATGATATAGTCACGGCCCGTAACTCTATCTTTGCTGATATAGACCAAAGTAAATTTCTTCCCCTTTTGCCAAACATGATAGACGAGTTTTTTAGAATCTATGAATCTGAAAGCGTAAAGTTTTCTTATAATAACGATAGAGAAACTCATGAAATCGAAATTTTAAATGAACGTCCCGAGTTTGGAATTTCAGCATCTTATGAAATTGATTTATATCGTTTTACGATAGAGAATTTCCCTAATAGGGTCTTTTTAGGTGCGAAATACTCATATTTTATTATGAATGAAAAATTATATCGTGCTTCATTGGATTTTTATCGTACATCAAAGCCGATTTTAAATTCTTTTATTTCAAGAAATTTAAAAGAATTAAGATTCAGAGGCGAGGACGCACTGAACTTTGAAAAAATTATACTGCCTTTTTTGAAAGACAAAAATTTAATTTCAGATATTCAAAATTCGTCTTCTCCATCAAAAATACGTTTTTATTTGGATGTTGAAAAAAATAAAATTTCATGCAGAACTTTTTATTTTGAAAACGGGCAAGAAATCAGTTTATTGGAAAAAGACAATTTTTTCTGTGAGTTTATAATTAATTTATTGCGAAAAATGGGATTTTTATTAAAGACTGATTTTGTTATGGAGCTTGAAAATGAAAGCCGGATTTTTGATTTTTTCGGATACGGTGTGGAAAAACTTAAATCATACGGTGAAGTTTTGGTTTCGGATAAATTTCAAAATCAATCATATATTGAGAAATCCTCCGAATTTAATTTCGATATACGATTATCAGAAGATTTATTGGAAATTCAATTCGATTCGATTGATTATTCTTTGGATGAATTGTTTGAGACTCTAAAAAATGCAACTGCCAATATGAAATATTACAGATTGGAAAACGGACGTTATGTAAATCTTGCAAACAGCGGGATTTTGAAAACAATGCAGCTTTTAGATAAATTCAATATTTCAGCGAAAGATATTTCTGACAATAAAATAAAATTACCAAAATTTAACGCATTATATTTGGATTCACTCATAAAAGAAAATAATATAAATATTAATATAGAAGACAACTTAAATAATTTAATCAGAGATATAAAAAATTATGAAGCATATGATGCTGTTTTGCCGGCGCAATATGAACATGTTTTGCGGGATTATCAAAAAACCGGTTTCAAATGGCTTTCCACTTTGGAGCATTATGGTTTCGGCGGAATATTGTCGGACGAAATGGGACTCGGAAAAACTCTGCAAGTAATTAGCTTGTTATCCGATTATATTGAAAATGTTATTGAAAATAAAAAGTCAATTGTCATTTGTCCCACATCTTTGGTATTTAATTGGCAAAAGGAAATTGAAAAATTTGCGCCCGAACTAAAAGTTGAAGTGATTATCGGCACTCCGGGCAAGAGAACCGAGGTTTTGAGTAATAGCAATGCACATGTTTTGATTACAACTTATGATATTTTAAAAAGAGATATTAAATTATATCAAAAAATGGAGTTTAAATATTTAATCGCCGATGAAGCGCAATATATAAAAAATCCTCAAACGCAAAACAGCAAAGCGATAAAGCTTTTGAAGGGCGAAGCGAAATTTGCGCTGACCGGCACGCCGATAGAAAATTCTTTAGTAGAACTTTGGAGTATTTTTGATTTTATAATGCCCGGCTATCTTTATAATCTTAAAAAGTTTAATAAAATATTCACTAAACCGATTATGAAAGAAAACGAAAATTCCGAACAATTAAGAAACCGAATCAAGCCTTTTATTTTAAGGCGCAGTAAAAAAGAAGTCCTGAAAGAATTGCCGGATAAAATTGAATCTAATATCTATTCCGAAATGACGGAAGACCAGAAAAAAATATATTCCGCATTTTTGTTTGAGGCAAGGGGCGAATTTGATTCGATTAAGAAAACGGGTGAGCTTAATAAATCCAAATTGAAGATTTTGGCATTGATAACACGATTAAGGCAGGTTTGCTGTGACCCTTCGATAATAATTCAGGATTATAAGGGTGGTTCGGGAAAAATGGAAGCTACTTTAGAGCTTCTCGAACAAAGTATAGATTCGGGGCATAGAATTTTGCTTTTTTCACAATTTACAAAAATGTTGGAAATTATAAAATCGCATTTGGATAATAAGGAAATCCCTTATTTTTATTTGGACGGTGCAGTTCCTTCAAAAACCCGGCTCGAAATGTGCGAAAATTTTAACGGCGGAGAACGTGATGTCTTTTTGATATCGCTGAAAGCCGGAGGAACAGGCCTTAATTTAACGGGAGCCGATGTTGTTATACATTTTGATCCGTGGTGGAATACTGCCGTTATGAATCAGGCGACCGACCGTGCACATAGAATTGGTCAGAAAAAAGTCGTACAGGTTATTAATGTTGTATCCAAAGACAGCATAGAAGAAAAAATTTTGGCTTTGCAGGAAAAGAAAACGGATATGATTTCGAATGTCTTGGGTGAAGGCGAATCGTTCGTAAATAAAATGTCAGAGCAGGAGCTGGAGGCATTATTTAAAATTTAGAAATTGATTAAAGAATAAAATTTTGGCAATAATTATTGGAAATAGTATTAAAATAGGGTGAACTTATGTTAAAAAAATACTTTCCAAAAATTACTTTGCTAATCTTTTCATTGGTATTCGGAATTTTATGCTCTGCAAAAATTATTCCGAACAGTATAAATTCTGTCACTGTCAGCAGCGGCACAGGAGAGAATAAAAAAAGGCAATTAGAAAATACTTATCAGCTTAATTTTAATTTAAATACAAAAACAAACGGAAATATCAATACTTATCTGATTGATAGGAAACCGACATCACTTGCGCAGGCGGATTCTTTTAAAACTCTTTTCGGGTTTGCAGGCGAGATGTTTGAAAACGAAGAATGTTATCATATCTCAAATGATTTTGGAACTTTAAAAGTCCTAAAAAATGTTAATATCGTTAAATATTTTAAAAATAATGACGATTTATTAGTAGAAGAATTGGATAAGGATGATATTATTAAAATATCATTGGAGTTCTTAGAAAAAAACAATTTAATGTTTGATTACGAGGAAGCTCTTGTGAATTCGGACGGTGATTTTTATAGTATAAATTTTATTAGTAGGCTTAATAATTTAAACAACTTTTCTTTTCCCAATAAAATGATTTTGGATAAATGCGGCAATATCGCATATATTGAGATGAATTTTATTGAATACAAACGTTTTAATTCGGTGAAAACTTTTTCGCCCAAGGGGGCATTTTTAAAGCTTCCGGTTTATTACGAAAAAGATTCGAAAATCGAATTGAACGGCGCAGAACTCGTGTATTATTACGAGGATAGCATTATCCAGCCGGCGTATAGGTTTTATGGATTGTTTGAAAAAGAAAGGTCATTTGAGTGTTTTATAAAAGCGGCAGATTATAATTAGCCGTAAAACAGTATAATGCTATATTAATTGAACCCACGATTTAATAGGAGGATTATTTGTGTCAAAGAAAGAAACAGAATTCGACAGGTTAGCCAGAATGAAAAAAATGCAGAAAGAGGCCACTTTCGAAAGACGAAAATCTATGTTTTTTGGCGACGATCTTAAGAAAAAAGGAAAAATAAAAAATTCTGCAGAAAAAAGAGCGGATTACAGCGATTTTGACGACGAATATGAATATATATAGTTAGCAGTTTCATTTTTTACAAATCATTTATTCTACTGACGAACGAATATCCAATCGTTCGTCAGTTTGCGTTTTTAAAAAGCTTTATACTATTTTCATTATTAAGCATAGAAAAAAATATTTCATTTCACGCTTGAAGCATGTGTGAAACGCTCCGCTGTGAAAAATTTTTTTCTACTTATCAAAATGAAAATAGTATTAAATAGCTTTTAGAAAAACGAGAACAAAAATAAGCAGAATATAATTTTGATTAATTCTGGGTTTCAGCCGGTTTGTTTCAATATCAAATTCATAAATTCCATCTTCTTTAATACTAGGGTCTTGAATTTCAGGGCTTTTTATTTTATCCGGAGTTTGAAATTTCTCTTTCTTTGCATTTCTTTCGTTTAATTTAGGCTTTTCGTTTAGCTTAGGTTTTTCTCTTAATTCTTTTGGATTTTCCGAAATTAATCTTTTGTTTTTCGCCTCAACTATTTGTGAGTGAATATTTCTTACGGTATAAAAATTTGTCATCAAATCAATCATTGTATCGAGCTGTGTTGATAATTGGCCGCTTGTAAAGGGCTTGATCGCCTGAAGCAGTTTAAATTCTTTTGACATATCCTCTGCGGCTTTATTTTTTTGCATTTCTACAACATTGTTGATTTTAGAGAGATATTTTTTTCTCAAATCTTTAACAATCAGCCCGAAAGAATCATTTAATTCGCTTCTCAAATTATTTGTATTTAAAAACACGTCAGTCAATTCATTAATAATATCATTTTCTTGCATAAATGGCCTCCTGTTTAACTAATCTTTCTATATCCAAAAGTCCCCAACCCTGCTGATTAGGCGGGTAGTTCAAATCACGCGAAGATTTTTTCAGCATTAATTTAATATCATCCGGTTTTAGATAATTATATTTTTCCAATAAAAGCGCAATCGAGCCGCTTACGATGGGGGTAGACATCGAAGTTCCGCTTAGCTGGATATAATGAGAATTTACAGTTTTATTTGCGATTTCACTGCTTTTAATATTATTCGTCGGCGCAAGGCAGGAAATAATATTTGTTCCCGGTGCAATAATATCGGGTTTTCTGATAAATTCGCGCGTCGGACCGCGCCCCGAATAGTTTTCCAAAGTTTCACCCCATAAACTCACCGTATTGTGGTCATCTGATAACAATACGATTAGAATAATTTCAATTTGAAATCCGAAAAATTACAAATAGGTTACTTTCTAATAAATAAAAATAAAAATCCGTATTTATATACGGGTGATGTTTATGAAATTTATATTAGTCTGTACAGTTGTAATTTTGTTGGTTTATTTTTTGTCAGTAAATGATTTTGGCTACATCGAGCGCAGTAAAATAGAATACACATCTTTTGACTTGGATGAAAGACCGTAAAACTCGTGATCAAACATTTGGCGGCGCAAAAATAATGGAAATAGTATAAAAAAACGGCAGATTTTTCTGAAATCCAGAAACTCTGCCGAATGTTGTTATTATTTAGATTTCCTTGCCTTTTTAATAATCAAATCCTGAACTTTTATAAAAGTATCCGAAGAAATTATCCCCTTATGGTGTCCGACACCGATTATCCAATTTTCAAAGCCTGTAGTTTTTTTGCTATATCGCCCAAAAGCGTAAAGTCCATTATTTCCGTCAAACAATTTTTTTCCGTTTGCGAAAAAAGCGTTTTTATTTTTATAATAATTATAAATATTCAGATCGGCAACAGAATAAATCGGGTTTGTTAAAATTCTTCTGATCGAATCTTTGCTGAAGATCGACGAACGACGGGTTTTTAAATTATTCATTTCGCAGAAATCCGCCACTTTTCCAAGCGTCTTTAATTCCAGATATTTATTAAATATTAATTCGATTTTAAAAGTCTCGGACTCGTCTGTTTCTAAATATGAAAAGTATTTATTTTCATTATTTTTTTTGCGTATTTTTTTAAAGCCCTCCGGCGCAGTGCCGTTCAAATATCTTCTTTGACCGCTTTTTGCAAGCTCAAAAAGATTATCGGAAATCCGCTCGGAAATTGTATCCCGTTCCAATTGGGCGAAAACCGACGAAATATAAATCATTGCCCGACCCATAGCCGAATTTGTATCGAAATTTTCGGAGACAGAAATAAAAATAACATTGTGTTTTTCCATTTTTCTTAAAACGGCGGAAAAATCAGCAACATTGCGGCTGATGCGGTCCAGCCTGTAGCAAATCAAAACGTCTATTATTTGATTTTCGATATCGTTCAATAATTTCGCAAACATTGGGCGTTCGATATTTCCGCCCGAAAAACCTTCGTCGCAGTATAAATTAAATTGTATGTCCTCTTCCGAAAATCGAAATTCCGCAAAGGATTTGCATAAATTTATTTGATTGTTAATACTGTCTCCGGTCTCGGTTACTTTAGATTTTCTTGAATAAATAGCTATGTTTTTCAAAAAATCAACTCTCAGAAAAAAACCTTAGCATATAATATTCTGAAGTAGTTGAATATGTTAATTTTACAATCCCAATTCTTCTGCTGAATTGCGCATTCCTAAAATACATTTGTTAATTACGTCATCAAGCTCCATATCTAGATTTTTGCAGCCTTCTAAAATTATTCCTCTGCTGACACCGGCGGCAAAAGCCTTGTCCTTAAATTTCTTTTTAACGGATTTAACTTCGATATCCATTACGGATTTTGAAGGGCGCATTAATGCGGCGGCGTTGATTAATCCGGTTAATTCATCGATTGCGAACAGAACTTTTTCCATATATTTTTTTGGTTCGGCATCAACACAGATTCCGTGTCCGTGCGATATTACGGAATAAATAAATTCATCGTCGTAACCTGCATTTTTGAGCAATTCGGGAGCTTTTTTGCAATGCTCTTCCGGATACATTTCATAATCCACATCATGCAATAAACCCACAGCGCCCCAATATTCCTTGTCTTCCCCGGCTTCTTCTGCAAAATAACGCATAACGGATTCTACCGCAATTCCGTGGCGGACTAAAGCTTCGGATTTATTATACTCTTTTAAAATTGACATTGCTTTTTCTCGCATAAAAACACCCCTGATTATTTTTTCAATAAATTTGACAGAAATATTAAATTTTTTAAATAATAACATAGAGTGAAGGCTTTATCAATTTTTTTAGATTGACAAAACTATAAGCAAATAATAAAATTATCAAGGTTTGCACAAAATGAATGCCGGTCGATTTTTGACCGAGCGGAAGGAGAATAAGATTGAGTAACGAAAATAAAATAGCGAATCCGGGACCGCTTGGGCTTTTGGGTTTTGGAATGACAACAGTTCTGCTGAACCTGCATAATGCAGGATTTTTGCCGCTCTCGATAGTAATTGTGGCAATGGGATTTGCGCTTGGAGGCGCGGCGCAGATAATCGCTGGTATTATGGAATTTAAAGCCGGAAATACTTTTGGCGCAACAGCTTTTACGGCGTATGGATTTTTTTGGTGGTCACTGATTCTAATTTGGATAAATCCTTTCGGATGGAGTGATAAAGCTCATTTGCCGTCGATGGGTTTTTACCTTTTGCTTTGGGGGATTTTCACAGGTGGTATGTTTATCGGAACGCTGAAGCACAATAAAATCAGTCAAATTGTTTTCGGTTCGCTGACACTTTTGTTTTTATTATTATCAATCGGAGATTTTACAGCAAATGAAGCCATCAAAAAATTTGCCGGAATCGTCGGAATCTTTTGCGGAGCTTCAGCAATCTATTCGTCCGTTGGACAGATTATAAATGCCGAATTTAAAAAGAATATTTTTCCGCTGTAAAAAATTTTGTATGGTCATCATCTGATGCCCCGACAGTAATAACTTTTCGGCTGATGCCGGGAGAGGTGATGGAGGATTTGGACGGGCCGTTGTTTCCGGCGGCTATCACAACAACAATTCCCAAGTCCCAGCATTTTTCCACAGCTTTTACAAGCGGGTCGACCGAGCCTTTGTCCGGGGTTCCTATTGATAAATTTATTATTCTGATTTTGTATTTTTTATAATTTTCTAAAATCCATTGCAGGCCGCTCAATGCCGTAACGACATTTCCGCGGCCTTCTTTATCCAAGATCTTAACTCCGACAATATTTGATTTTGGCGCAATGCCCAAAAATTTTCCGTTTGAGTTAAAAGCGTTGCCGGCGATTATTCCGGAAACATGGGTGCCGTGACCGTTGTCGTCGTATGGATTTATTTCCCCGTTTATCACATCTTTAAATCCGATAATTCTGTTGTTTGGGTAAACTAAATCGTTTACGGGATAAACTCCGGTATCTAATACCGCGACAGTAATTCCTTCGCCAAAAAAACCGCTTTTGTTGATATTTTCGGCTTTTACGGTCAGCCGCGCGTTATCCATCTGTGCGGAAATCTTTGTATCTTGATAAATGAAATTTGTTCCTACAATTAATTCAAGTTTTTTTATATCCGATTTATTTATTTCAATAATATATGAATCAATTATTGGCAATTCTTTTAAAACACACGGAATTCGCGTGATGGATTTTTTTTTGTTTGAATCAAGGGTGCAACCTATAATCAATTGAAGCTTTTCCATAATTCACCTCTTTTAGGATATGTTCTATAATATGTATATAATTACATTAATGCCACAATATGTAAATGAGCATTTATAATTCAATATGTATAATGAGATTAAAAAAATCTTGATAAAATTTTTGATATATTGTATAAAAAAATATATTATGGGAAAAAATGAAAATGCAAGAAATTTTTGAATTGAGAAAATCTGTGGTCAATAAAAAAAGACCTTGACAGGTCATTACTAACATGATAAAATAGTGAAATGTATCGCAAAAAGGTGAAAAGCAAATATACATAAAGTATATCACATATTAATTTATATTTCAACATTTATTTTTTGATTTTATAAATTTTTTTTGTTCGAATTTCTGAAATTTATTTTTTATCCATCTATACGCACTGAAATATTTGTGAATTTATTATGAAATTTATCAAATTCATAATGATAAAATTCTCATTTATTATAAATTTTAATTATTCATATCGAAATAATAAATAAAAATTATTCTATTTTTCCTATATTATTTATAGGTTTTGATTTTTTTTATTAATATATATTTATTTAGAAGCTGTGAGAATATGTCAATTATATTATTTAGTACCTTTTTTATTTTTTCTTATATTAAATTTGGCGAAATCTGTAGAATTTTAGAAGATTTTTTTGTTAAATTTGATGATTTTTTTATAAAACTGGTGTGAAATTTGTTAACCGAAAATTGTATTGATTAAATATAAAAATAGGGGATTTATAAAGATTTTCTTTTTAACTAAAAATTTTTCCTTGTATTTTATAATTTCATACAACTCTCGGTAATTTTTTGTGCTAAATAATATTCAATTTTTAAGGGGTGAAATCGCTTTTATGGAAAAAAACAGAATCAGACCAATGAAACTCGGACCGAATACCCGCATGAGTTACAGCAGGATTGACGAAGTTTTAGAGATGCCTAATTTGATTGAGGTGCAAAAGAAGAGCTATAAATGGTTTCTTGAAGAAGGTTTGCAGGAAGTGTTTCAGGATATCAATCCCATAACAGATTATAGCGGTAATTTAGTTTTGGAGTTTATAGATTTTAAGCTCGATTCTCAGCCGAAATACTCTATTGAGGAATGTAAAGAACGAGATGCGACTTATGCCGCTCCTTTGCGTGTGAAAACCCGCCTGAGGAACAAGGAAGCAGACGAAATTAAAGAGCAAGAAATTTTTATGGGCGATTTTCCGCTGATGACGGATAATGGTACATTTATTATAAACGGTGCGGAACGCGTTATTGTAAGCCAGCTCGTTCGTTCGCCGGGCATTTATTACTCAATGGAATACGATAAAATCGGTAAACAGCTTTTGACCAGCACTGTTATACCAAACCGCGGTGCTTGGTTAGAATATGAAACAGATTCCAACGATATTTTCAGCGTTCGTGTTGACCGTACTAGAAAAGTTCCGGTTACAATCTTGATTCGATCACTGGGTATCGGCACAGATTCCGAAATCATTGAGCTTTTTGGTGAGGAACCGAAAATTTTAGCTACTATCGAAAAAGATATTAGCAAATCAAGAGACGAAGCTTTGATTGAAATATATAAAAGAATAAGACCGGGCGAACCGCCGACGGTTGATTCTTCATGGTCACTTTTAAAAAGCATGTTTTATGATCCTAAGCGTTATGATCTTGCTAGGGTCGGCAGATATAAATTTAATAAAAAACTTTCATTCAGAAACCGTGTAAAAGGTCAAGTTTTAGCAGAAAACGTTGTTGACCCGAACAGCGGCGAAATTTTGGCGGAAAGCGGTCAAATTATAAATCTGGAAATGGCTGATTTACTGCAAAATTCCGGTGTTACACATATTGTTGTTTCTGTAGATGACCGTAAAGTAAAGGTCTTAAGTAATTTATCGGTATCTGCGGAGAAATTCTTAGAACCTTTTGGAATAGAACTAAAAGATGTCGGAATCAGAGAAGCCGTTTATTATCCGGTTCTGAAAGAAATTTTGGATGAATTTAATGATGCGGAATCCATAAAAACTGCAATCGAAGAAAATATAAACAGACTGATAACAAAACATATTACTTTGGAAGATATTTTGACTTCCATTAATTATATTGTGAATTTGGATTACAATATCGGATTTATTGACGATATTGACCATTTGGGCAACCGTAGAATTCGTGCTGTCGGCGAATTATTGCAAAACCAATTCAGAATCGGGCTTTCACGTATGGAACGTGTTGTTAAAGAGCGTATGACGATTCAGGATATGGATATTGTTACGCCGCAGGCGCTCATTAATATCAGACCGGTAACGGCCGCAATTAAGGAGTTCTTCGGGTCTTCACAGCTCTCGCAGTTTATGGACCAAACCAATCCGCTTGCCGAATTGACGCACAAAAGACGTTTGTCAGCACTCGGACCGGGCGGACTTTCCAGAGACCGCGCGGGATTTGAAGTTCGTGACGTTCACTCTTCGCATTATGGCCGTATGTGTCCGATTGAAACCCCTGAGGGTCCGAATATCGGCTTGATAAACTCATTGGCAACTTATGCAAGAATTAATGATTATGGATTCATTGAAGCACCGTATAGAAAAATCGATAAATCTTTTGATGAACCTCGTGTTTTGGATGAATTTATTTATGTAACTGCAGACGATGAAGAAATTTTCACAATCTCTCAAGCGAATGAACCCCTTAATGAGCTTGGAGAGTTTATTAATAAAAATGTTTCCGGACGTTTTAAAGACGAATTTGTTCAGGTAGACCGAAAAAAAATCGATTTAATGGACGTTTCGCCGAAACAGATTGTTTCCGTAGCGACAGCATTGATTCCTTTCCTTGAAAATGACGACGTTACGCGTGCGCTGATGGGCTCGAACATGCAGCGTCAGGCCGTGCCGCTTTTGAAAACCGAATCCGCTATTGTCGGAACGGTAATGGAATATAAAGTTGCTTCCGATTCGGGCGTTGTTCTTATTGCAAAATCCGACGGAATTGTAGAAAAAGTAAGCGCCAATGAAATTGTTATCCGAAATGACAAAGGCGGAAAAGATATATATAAATTAACAAAATTCGTAAGGTCGAATCAAGGAACTTGCGTTAATCAAAAACCGATTGTTGAAAAAGGTCAGATGATTAAAAAAGGTTTTGTTATAGCAGACGGCCCTTCAACTCAAAACGGAGAGCTTGCACTCGGCAAAAATCCGCTGATTGGATTTATGACTTGGGAAGGCTATAACTATGAAGATGCGATTTTGTTATCTGAAAAATTAGTAGAAGAAGATGTTTATACATCTGTTCATATAGAAGAATATGAAGCCGAATCACGTGACACAAAACTCGGACCTGAGGAAATTACTCGTGATATTCCGAATGTCGGCGAGGATTCTTTAAAAGACTTGAACGAAAGCGGAATTATCAGAGTCGGCGCAGAAGTTCGCCCGAATGATATTTTAGTCGGAAAAGTTACGCCGAAAGGTGAAACCGAACTCACAGCGGAAGAGCGTCTTTTGCGTGCGATTTTCGGCGAAAAAGCCAGAGAAGTTCGAGATACTTCGCTTCGGGTTCCTCACGGTGAGAGCGGAATTATTGTGGATGTAAAAATATTTACAAGAGAAAAAGGCGACGAATTGCCGCCGGGCGTTAATCAAGTCGTGAGAGTTTATATAGCTCAAAAACGTAAGATTTCGGTTGGCGATAAAATGGCAGGCCGCCACGGTAATAAAGGTGTTATTTCAAGAGTTCTGCCTGTTGAGGACATGCCGTTTTTACCAAACGGAAGACCTCTTGATATCGTACTGAACCCGCTTGGTGTTCCGTCTCGTATGAATATCGGTCAGGTTTTGGAAGTTCACTTGGGGCTTGCTTCAAAAGTTCTGGGCTGGAAAATTGCGACTCCGGTTTTCGACGGCGCAAATGAAATTGACATCATGGACACCTTAGATTTGGCGAATGATTATGTAAACTGCGATTGGGACGAATTTGTTGGAAAATGGCAGGATGTTTTAGAACCCGAAATTTTTAACTCTCTTGTTGAAAATAAAGATGCAAGACGTGAAGAATGGCAAGGCGTACCGATCAGCAGAGACGGTAAAATAAGACTGCGTGACGGAAGAACGGGAGATTTTTTTGATAATTCGGTTTCTGTCGGATATATGCATTATTTGAAATTGCACCATCTTGTTGACGATAAAATTCATGCGCGTTCTACAGGGCCTTATTCGCTTGTTACACAACAGCCGCTCGGCGGCAAGGCGCAATTCGGCGGTCAGCGTTTTGGAGAGATGGAAGTTTGGGCGCTTGAGGCGTATGGAGCTTCTTATACTTTGCAGGAAATTTTGACTGTTAAATCCGACGATATTGTTGGACGTGTAAAAACTTATGAATCTATTGTTAAAGGCGAAAATATTCCAGAACCGGGCGTTCCCGAATCTTTCAAAGTTCTTCTGAAAGAGCTTCAGGCACTGGGGCTTGATGTACGCGTTTTAAATGAAGACGATACGGAAGTAGAAATAAAAGAGACACTTGAAGACGGTGACGAATTGAATGTCAATATAGATGCTTTGGAGCCGGAAGACGAATTGGACGATAAATCCTCCTCGAATTTGAATTTGGATAAAATTTTGGGTGACTTGGACGAAGAAGATTTAAATACCGAATTTGACGGCAAAGAAGATTTATTTATTGAAAATGAAATCGATTTTGATGATTTGGAAGAGCCGCTTTTGGATGACGAACTTTTTAGCGACGAGCTTTTAAATGATGACGACGACGAATAAGAAAGGAGAAAATTTATGGTGAATCAAAGTACGGAACAAGCCATTAATTTTGATTCTATTAAAATTGGCTTAGCTTCTCCTGAAAAAATACGCGAATGGTCAAAGGGTGAGGTAAAAAAACCAGAAACAATTAACTATAGAACCCTAAAACCTGAACGCGACGGACTTTTTTGCGAACGCATTTTCGGCCCGAATAAAGACTGGGAATGTAATTGCGGTAAATATAAACGAATTCGTTATAAAGGTGTTGTGTGTGACCGCTGTGGTGTTGAGGTTACAAAATCAAAAGTACGGCGTGAGCGCATGGGGCATATCGAATTAGCCGCTCCTGTATCGCATATTTGGTATTTTAGAGGAATTCCAAGCCGCATGGGCTTGATTCTCGGCATGTCACCGCGTTCTTTGGAAAAGGTTTTATATTTTGCGGCGTATGTTGTTTTGGAGGCAGGCGATACCGGCTTGCATGTAAAACAGCTGCTTACCGAAAAAGAATATAAAGATGTTTACGAAAAATATGGAAATACATTTAGAGTGGGCATGGGTGCCGAAGCTATAAAAGAAGTTCTTCAGAGGATTGATCTTGAAAAAGAATCCAAAGAATTGAAAGCGGCGCTTAAAGACTCTACCGGTCAAAAAAGAGTCAGATATATTAAAAAACTGGAAGTTATCGAAGCTTTCAGAATTTCGGGAAATAAGCCGGAATGGATGATAATGGACTGCTTGCCTGTTATTCCGCCGGATTTGCGCCCAATGGTACAATTGGATGGTGGCAGGTTTGCTACTTCCGATTTGAATGATTTATACAGACGTGTAATCAACCGCAATAACCGTTTGAAAAGGCTTCTCGATCTCGGTGCGCCCGATATTATCGTTCGCAACGAAAAACGTATGCTTCAAGAAGCGGTAGACGCTTTAATTGATAACGGCAGGCGCGGAAGACCGGTTACAGGACCGGGAAACAGACCGCTTAAATCGCTTTCGGATTTATTAAAAGGTAAGCAAGGCCGTTTCAGACAAAACCTTTTGGGAAAACGTGTTGACTATTCGGGGCGTTCGGTTATCGTTGTCGGTCCTGAGCTGAAAATTTATCAATGCGGTCTGCCGAAAGAAATGGCAATCGAATTATTCAAGCCGTTTGTTATGAAAAAACTCGTGCAGGATAATCTTGCACATAATATAAAATCCGCCAAACGCATGGTTGAAAAACTTCAATCCGAAGTTTGGGGAGTTTTGGAATCTGTTATAAAAGAACATCCTGTTATGCTGAACCGTGCGCCTACTTTGCACAGATTAGGTATTCAGGCTTTTGAACCGGTTTTAGTTGAAGGACGCGCAATAAAATTGCATCCGCTTGTTTGTGCGGCATATAATGCGGATTTCGACGGCGACCAAATGGCTGTACACGTTCCGCTTTCTGTAGAAGCGCAGGCAGAATGCCGTTTCTTGCTGCTTGCTCCGAACAATCTTTTGAAACCGTCTGACGGTGCGCCGGTTACGGTTCCTTCTCAGGATATGGTTTTGGGTATTTATTATCTGACAATCGAAAAAGAAGACGAAATAGGCGAAGGCAAAGTTTTTAAAGATGAACGTGAAGCAATGCTTGCATATGATAATGGATTTATTTCTCTGCATGCAAAAATAAAAGTCCGCCGTGTTAAAACTATAGACGGCGTGGAATATACAAGGCTTGTCGATACTACCGTGGGCAGAATTATTTTTAACGAAGCAATTCCGCAGGATATCGGCTTTGTTGACAGAAGCGAATTCGAAAATAAATTTAAATACGAAGTGGATTTTTTGGTTGACAAAAAATTGCTTTCTAAAATCATTACAAGATGTATAAATAAAAACGGCTCAACTGCTACAGCCGCCGTTTTGGATAAAGTAAAAAATCTGGGCTTTAAGTACTCGACAAGAGGTGCGTTGACGGTTTCGGTTTCCGATATGGAAATTCCGCAGAACAAACAGCTTTGCTTGGACGAAGCTCAAACTAAAGTTGACGAGATTTCGAGAATGTTCAGACGTGGTCTTATGACAAACGAAGAACGCCACAACCAAGTTATCAGAGCGTGGAACGACGCTAATATGAAAATAACAAAATCGCTTTTGGCAGGTCTCGGAAGATACAACAATATCTTTATGATGGCAAACTCCGGCGCGCGTGGTTCGGAAAACCAGATAAAACAGCTTGCCGGTATGCGTGGACTCATGGCCAGCCCGTCCGGTGAGACTTTGGAATATCCGATCAAGGCTAATTTCCGTGAAGGACTTGCGGTTTTGGAATACTTTATTTCCGCTCACGGCGCAAGAAAAGGTCTTGCGGATACAGCGCTAAGGACAGCCGACTCGGGTTATTTGACAAGAAGACTTGTCGACGTTTCTCAAGATATTATTATCAGAGAATGGGACTGCGTTGGCGATTACGAACACAAACCGGGCATGGAAGTTTCGGCGTTTATGGACGGAAGCGAAGTAATCGAGCCGCTTGCTGACAGATTAAGAGGTCGTTTTGCTGTAGGAGATATTCTGAATCCGGAAACAAGCCAAATTTTAGTAAAATCAGACACAATGATTACACCTGACCAAGCCGACGAAATAGAAAAGCTTGGAATCAAAAAAGTAAAAATCAGAAACGTTCTTACTTGCCGCTCACATATCGGTGTTTGTGCAAAATGCTACGGTGCAAACTTGGCCTCGGGACGCGTTGTTAGAACAGGTGAAACTGTTGGTATTATTGCGGCGCAATCAATCGGTGAGCCGGGAACTCAGCTCACAATGCGTACTTTCCATACGGGCGGTATCGCCAGTAAAGAAGACATTACACAAGGTTTGCCTCGTGTTGAGGAACTTTTTGAGGCCAGAAAACCGAAAGGTCTTGCGATTATTGCCGAATTCGGCGGAAAAGTAACCGTGACCGACACGAAGAAAAAACGTGAAGTAGTAATTACAAATATGGAAACAGGCGAATCTAAAGATTATCTTATTCCATACGGCTCACGTATCAAAGTGTTCAACGGTGACGAGGTTGAGGCCGGCGACGAATTGACCGAAGGTTCTGTATATCCGCACGATATCTTAAAAATAAAAGGCCTGCGAGGCGTTCAGGACTATATGCTGCAAGAAGTTCAGCGTGTTTACCGTCTTCAGGGTGTTGATATAAACGATAAGCATATCGAAGTTATTTTGCGCCAAATGCTTAAACGTATCAAAATCGAGGAAAACGGAGACTCAGAGCTTTTGCCGGGCAGCCTTATAGATTGGCTTGAATTCGAAGAAATAAACGAAAAACTTAAAGAAGAAGACCTTGAACCTGCTGTTGGAACTAGGGTACTTTTGGGTATTACAAAAGCGTCCTTGGCAACGGATTCGTTCTTATCCGCGGCGAGCTTCCAAGAAACAACAAGAGTATTGACCGAAGCTGCGATTAAGGGTAAAGAAGACCCTCTGATCGGTCTTAAAGAAAACGTTATCATCGGTAAATTAATCCCTGCCGGCACCGGAATGCAAATGTACCGCTCAATAAAAATTGAGATGGATGAGCCGGAAGGCTACGACGATGACGACGAAGAATAGAAATTCTGCGAGTAATAATTCTGCGAATAATAATTCTACGAATAAAATTTAAATTTTCAAACGCCTTTAATTTCTATTAAGGGCGTTTAATTTTGCATAAAAATATGTCGAATTTTTGGCTATATTTTTTATGCTGTAATGTCAACGCTTGACATGATTTCATGGAAAAGCATTCTTTTTTATGATGGTCAGCAATATATATCTGTGTTAAAATTATTGTATGAAGAAATTTAAATACGATAAAAATACTTTGTAACAATGGTTATTTAGGAGGATTACTGTGAAATTAATTGCGTCAAATGAATTTGAAAAAGAAGTAATAAAATCAGAACTGCCTGTTATTGTTGACTTTTATGCTAATTGGTGTATGCCATGCAAGATGATTATGCCTTCTCTGGAGGAAATATCGTCCGAAATTATAGGCAGGGCAAAGATTGTGAAATTGGACATTGAAGAAGCGGTTGACGTTGTTTCGAGATATAATATAAAAACCGTACCGACTTTATTATTATTTAAAAATGGTGAAGTAATGGACCAAATATCTGGTGCTGTGCCAAAGGATACAATTTATGACAGAATGTTAAGCATAATATAGCGGTTCGATTTTTTTCGGCTAATATATTTTTGTTATATAAGGCCGAGAAAACCAAACCGCTTTTTATTGAATTACTATAAAATAAAAATCAGACTCTTTAAAAATTTTTTACGTATCTATTTAATGAATGTTCTGTCGGCTCACAGAAACTATACTATTTTTACGATTTATTTTTTTATTGCGTTTAGGCGGTAAATTATTTACCTATTTTTTTCTTCATGAAATAATATATTAATGTTGGAATATTATACGACAAAAACATAATTATTCGGAAGATAAAATCGGGTGCTGCCTTTTCTCCGTTTAAATCGGTGAACAAGAACGGCATTATAAATGAAAACACAATAGATGCAATAAACGAGATAGCAGGCACGATAAAGCCTAGCTTTTTGTTATCTTTTTTGCATAAAAAATATTGTGCAACCGCACAAGCTAAATAAAATAATAATTCCATATGACCTCTCCTATTTAAGAAAATTTTGCTATTCTAAAAAATAGCATTATGTTTAAACTTAATCTAGTATAATTTACATAATTAGCAAAATTATCTACAAATTGCTTACAAATGTAAATTTTAGAGGGATTAATTGTATTTTTTATAACAAGACCTTATTACAAATGCGGTTTTTTACTTGATTAAAAAGCTAAATAGAGCCAAGCCGTGCGAAACCTGTGTATTTTGAAAGGAAGATTGAAATGAAAAAAATTATCATTACTGCTTTAATGCTGCTTGTACCTTGTTTTTTTGCGCAAAATGTTTATGCGCAGGACAACAAAACGATTGGACTGCCAAATCCTTTAGTTGAATATGAAACTATTGAAAAAGCTGCCGAAAATTTAGATTTTATTGTTAAAAAACCTACTTATATACCTGAGGGTTATAAAATGGAAAGCATTGGTATTATCAATAAAAATCTGTTTCAAGTAATTTTGGCTAACGGAGATGATACTCTTTGCTTTAGAATGGCGAAAGGCAAAGATGACATCAGCGGCGATTATAATAAATATCCGATGGAAAAAACTATAGAGATTTCGGGTATTAAAATAAATGTAAAGGGCGATAATGATAAAATCGTTTTGGCAAATTGGGTAGAAAATGAAATAATGCATTCAATTTCCTTTTCAAAACCGGTAAATTCTGAAGAATTGAAATTGTTTGTCGACGGTCTTCAGAATTTGAAAACTACTGTTAATGACGTAAAAATCAGATATATAAAATTATCGGATTTAGATAAATTTCTCAAATAAATATATTTATGAAAACGGTGCGAATGCGCCGTTTTTTTGTTGAAACTTTTTCTATGTTCAGATTATCGAATGAATTATTTTAGGGGCTTTGGGAAAAAATATTTTGTATTCAATTTGTCAAAAATTCAATCTCCAAGAATTTTTCATTGATTCTGCGAAATATCAATATCGAAACTATTTCATATATTTATGAAAATAAATATGATATATGAAAAAAACTTATTTTATTTCAAATTTTGCTTTTAAAATAATAAATGTTTATGTATAATTATTATGATTACTTATACTATTTCCATTATTCAGGATAGAAAAAAATAGTATTACATAGAATTATAATTTAATTTATATATAGATAATTGTTTTATTTGATATTGGTGGTAAGAAATATATAAAATTCGACGATATTATATAAGGAGAATGAATGTAATGATGTTAGGTACGGATATTGGTATTGATTTAGGTACAGCTTCTGTTTTGGTTTATATCAAAGGAATGGGCATAGTTTTGCAAGAACCCTCTGTTGTTGCGATAGACAAAAACGACAATAACAGAATCAAAGCTGTTGGCGAAGAGGCCAGAAAAATGCTCGGAAGAACACCCGGTAATATTATTGCGATAAGACCCCTTAGAGAAGGCGTTATTTCTGATTATGGAATTACAGAGAAAATGTTGAAATATTTCATTCAAAAAGCAGTCGGCAAACATTTGTTTAGAAAACCAAGAATATCGGTTTGTGTACCTTCGTCTGTAACGGAGGTTGAGCGTCGTGCTGTTGAAGACGCAACGCGAATGGCAGGCGCAAGGCAGGTTTTTGTTATTGAAGAGCCGATTGCGGCGGCTATCGGCGCAGGAATCGATATATCCAGAGCTTGCGGTTCTATGCTGATTGATATAGGCGGCGGAACTACCGATGTTGCTGTTATTTCACTTGGTGGAACAGTTGTTTCAACATCGTTAAAAGTCGCCGGCGATAATTTTGATGAAGCTATAGTCAGATATATGCGCAAGAAACATAATATCTTGATTGGGGAACGTACTGCGGAAGAACTTAAGATAAATATCGGCACGGCGTATGACAGGCCAAAACCTGTTACAATGGACGTACGCGGTAGAAATTTAATAACAGGCTTACCAAAAACAATTACTATTTCGTCCGATGAAATGCAAGAAGCACTTCACGAATCAGTAATTTCTATTATAGATGCTGTTCATATGGTTTTGGAAAAAACTCCGCCGGAATTGGCTGCGGATATTTCTGACCGCGGAATCGTTATGACAGGCGGCGGCGCTTTGTTATACGGTCTGGACAAACTTGTAAAAGAAAAAACAGGAATCAACGCAATTATTGCGGAAGATCCAGTTTCTTGTGTTGCTATCGGAACCGGAAAATTTATCGAGTATATAACATCAGGCAAATTAAATGATCCTTTGAAACAAACTGCGAGGAGATAAAAAACTGCAATTAAAATAGTATAAAACCCCGAATAATTTTCTCGAAGTGAGAAACGTAGAAATATTAAAGCCAAAACAAGTATCAGAAGAATTAAATGTATCCATGTATTTTCATGTAGAATTTATGGGCTTAAAAAATATAAAAACAAAATCAAAGAGGAATTAAAAATGAAAGCCTATAAAACAGAAATAAAGCTGACAAATGACCAGCAAATAAAACTAAGAAAGACAATCGGCGTGTGTAGATATATTTATAATTTTTATATTTTTCATAATAAAGAAATCTATGAGAAAGAGAAGCGCTTCGTCACAGCCAATGATTTTTCAAAATGGCTTAATAATAATTATTTACACAATAATCCTGAAAAGGCATGGATAAAAGAAGTATCCAGCAAGGCTGTAAAGCAATCTATCGTATATGCGGAACGTGCATTTAAACGTTTTTTTAAAGGTCTAAGCAGTTTTCCAAAATTCAAGAAAAAAAGAAATCAAGATGTAAAAATGTATTTTGTGAAAACAGATGAAAAAACTATTATCAAATGTGAACGGCATAGAATACAAATACCGACAATTGGTTATGTAAGGCTGAAAGAGTATGGTTATCTACCTACGGATAAAATCATTAAAAGTGGAACTCTGTCCATAAAAGCCAACAAATTTTATGTTTCTGTGCTGACAGATGAAGGATTGGAATCGCAAAAAATAGACCCGGAGAAAACTGGGCTAGGGGTAGATTTAGGAATAAAAGAATTTGCAGCAGTAAGTGATGGACGAATATTTAAAAATAAGAATAAATCTTCAAAAATAAAGGAATTAGAAAAGAGACTTAAACGAGAGCAGAGAAGTTTAAGCCGTAAATACGAAAATAAAAAAAAGAGAGGTGAAAATCTGCTGACCGGGAAATCTGCAAATATGGAGAAAAATATACTTAGAGTGCAAAAATTTCATCAGACGCTTGCAAGAAAACGAAGAGAATATATCCGATATGTAGTTAGTATTTTAGTGAAAACCAAGCCAAAATATATTACAATAGAAGATTTAAACGTATCCGGAATGATGAAAAACAAACATCTGTCAAAAGCTATTGCACAGCAAAATTTCTACTATTTCAAAGAATGGCTGATTTACAAATGCAGACAATTAGGAATAGAAGTAAGAATAGCAGATAGATTTTATCCAAGCAGTAAATTATGCAGTATTTGCGGCAAGATAAAATCAGACCTAAAATTGAGTGATAGAGTCTATCAATGTGAATGTGGGAATAGAATAGACAGGGATTTTCAAGCAAGCATAAATCTTGAAAGATGTAAAATATACAAAATAGCCCAATGAAGCTATTGTATATCTGTACCGTGGGCTAACACGGGAATTTACGCCTATTGAGTGTTGTATCAAACTGTAGTAGCTTATTAGCAAGGCAGGACACGTTGAAATAGGAATACTCTAAGATATATATTTCTATATGTTTTAGTTAGCAGGTAGTTTTTTGATTAGAGGACTTTATACCTCTGCCTTATCGATGATTACTCAAATGAATAAAATGGATGTTATTTCAAACAACATGGCAAACGTTGACACAATCGGCTTTAAAAAGGATAGTGCCGTTACTTCGGCTTTTTCGGAAGAAATGATGAAACGCCTGAATGACCCGGAATATACTTTTCTGAGTGTGCCGCATGACGTAGGCGGCGTTACGCTCGGCGTTTTTGTGCAGAATATCGCAACGGATTTTCGTTCCGGTTCGTTTAAACAAACTGATGGCGATTTGGATTTGGCGCTTTCTGGCGCGGGCTTTTTTATAATAAATTATACGGATAAAGACGGAAACGAAGTCGAGACTTATTCTCGTGACGGCAGTTTTACTTTATCCGAAGATAAAAAACTGCTCACAAAGGACGGTTTTAGTGTTATGGGTCAAAACGGACCTGTTTCAAATCTAAACGGCAAGATTACAATAGATGAAAAAGGTAATATTTTATCCGACGGTGTATTTGTAGACAGATTGAAAATCATAGATTTTGAAAATAAAAACACGCTTAAAAAAATCGGAAATAATCTCTACGAAGCAAGAGAAGAATCTGTGCAGCGCGCGTCAAACGCGAAAGTGGTACAGGGTTTTTTAGAATCGTCTAACGTGAATTCAGTCAGTGAAATGGTTGAAATGATTTCTGTTTCCAGACTTTATGAAGCCAACCAAAAAATAATTACCATCCATGACCAGACTTTGGGGCGTGCAGTGAATGATATTGCAAGAAAATAAAGGAGGTAATTTTTTATGATGAGATCTCTTTGGACGGCCGCTTCCGGAATGATTTCGCAGCAGCTTAATGTTGATACGATTTCTAATAATTTAGCAAATGTAAACACTTATGGATATAAAAAAGAAAAATTGGAATTTAAAACTCTTTTGTACGAAACATTGAAAACCGCCGATAAAGACCCGAACAGTCAATTGGGTCAGCCTGTGAATTTGCAGATCGGGCACGGAGTCAGACCGATTGCAACTTCCAGATATTTCATGCAGGGAAGCTTCGAGCGCACTGACAATACTTTGGATTTTACGATAGACGGCGACGGTTTTTTTGTTGTACAACGCGGTGAAAACGACATCACTTTTACAAAAGACGGTTCGCTGAAAGCTTCTGTCACGGATGACGGCCTTATGCTTGTTACGAGTGAAGGTTACCCGATTTTATCAACGGACGAAGAACCGATTATAATTCCTTATGATGTGAATTTAGATGATTTATCTGTCGGAGAAGACGGATCTTTTTCTTATATAAATGCAGAGGGCGAAACGGAAACACTTGACCAAGTTATTGCGCTTGTACAGTTTTCAAACGTGCAGGGACTGGAAGCTATCGGCAGTAATTTATACAGGGTTTCGCCGGCTTCGGGCGACGTTATTTTTGAGGCCGACGGCGAATTGCCGAGACCAAGTAAAATTGTTCAAGGCGTTGTTGAAATGTCGAATGTTCAAGTTGCCGAGGAAATGGTAAAGCTTATTGTGGCGCAGCGCGCTTATGAGCTAAACTCAAAGGCGATTCAAACATCGGATGATATGCTGCAATTGGCTAATAATCTTAAGAGGTAATTATGGAAATTAACGGGATTGGGAATGTAAATTATTCCGAATATACAAAAGATATTTTTAAAGAAGAGACGGATTTTAAAGAAAAATTGGAGAAAGCGAAAAATTTAAATGATAAAGAATTAAAAAAGGCTTGTAATGAAATGGAGGCTTATTTTATTAATTATCTGTTTAAAATAATGCGCAGCTCCATCAACCGTGAGGGCAGCTATATTAAACAAAGCTTTGCTCAAGAAACTTTCGAAGATATGCTTTATGATGAAGTAAGTAAATCGTATTCGAAGGCAGGAGGAATCGGACTTTCCGATATGCTTTACCGCCAAATGAGCAAAGTAGATGTAAAACTTTAAATTAAAGCGGTTTGATATAAAAATCAAACCGCTGTTTTATAATCAGACTTTTTTTAATTCTATCGGCTTAAATTTCGGAGTCGGACCGTGATATCTTTCTTTATCGGACGGCTTTCCTTTATAAACAATAGACATTGTAGGGCAGAAATTGTAGCATCTTTGACATCCGCAGCAATTTTCATTTACAGTAAAATTTCCGTTTATCTGCTCAATATTTTCCATTGGACAGATATCTTTGCATAAACCGCAGGCAGAGCAGGTTTCTTGATTCACCGAAAATTTATCCGACCAGCGGCCTAATAAATATTCGCGGTCTTCGTTCGGTCTTTGGGCTTTTCCGAGTGATTTTGAAAAAGTTGAAAAATCTTGTAAATAAACCTTGTCTTTATAAATATATTTGGCCATTCTTTTTATCGATCTATTTGTTTTTAATAATTTCGCCCGCAATTTCTCCTCGTCGTTCGTAACCGGCATAAAAGAAAAAGCTCCGCAGTTCAAATTATTCGGCATATTAAAATGTACAGACCATTTCGGCAAATATCCTTTTTCGTTTAAAATATCAGCAAAAACTTTCGAGCCATCTCCCGAATACATGAATTGAGTGCAAAAAACTCCGGCGGTTTTTAAAACGACGCTTTCGGTTTTATCAATAAAATTCAGCATCGGTTCCGGTATGTACGAGCCATATATCGGATACCCGAAAATAACTATATCACTTTCATTTATCAAATCGTTTGCTTTGGCTGTGTCAATGGCTTCTATAGAATGAAAATGCGTGTCGATGTCGACTTGGTTTAAATAAAACGCAAGTTTTTTTGCTGCGTAATGAGTATTTCCGGTTCCGGAAAAATAAAAAATTTCGGCTTTCATTTTGGCCTCCTGTATATATATTTAGTAAATATTACTATTAATGGTGTTAAATTATATTAACATATTTTATGATATAATCATATAAAAAGTTAAAAGGGGCTGGAAAATTTGAAAAATATTGTTTTAATCGGCTTGCCCGGGTGCGGAAAAACTACAATCGGAAAAATTCTTGCATCCGATTTTAATTTGGATTTTATCGATACGGATTTATTAATAGAAAAAAAAGAAGACATGAAAATAAAAAATATTTTTGAGATTCATGGCGAATCTTATTTTCGAAAACTCGAAGCCGGGATTTGTGAAAAAATTTCTGATTTTGAAAACACAGTAATTTCGACCGGCGGCGGGATTGTATTAAATCCGGAGAATATAATTAATTTAAAAATAAACGGCATGATTTTTTTTATCGATAGAAAACCCGAAAATATTTTAGAATCGCTTGAGGCCGAAGAACGTCCGCTTTTGAAAGATGATAAAAATAAAATTTTTACATTGGACAAAGAGCGGAATATTTTGTATAAAAAATACGCGGATTTTATTATTGAAAATAATTTTTCTTGTGAGAAAACTATTGAAGATATTAAAGAATCTTTGAGAATATGAGGTGCGAAAATGAACATTGATGTAAAACTTTTGGGGATTGTCGGATGCCCGATATCGCATACACTTTCGCCGAAGATTCATAATTTTATGATAGATAAACTTGGACTTAATTATTTATATTTGCCGTTTAAAATCGAAAAAGACAGACTGGAGGATTTTTTTAAAGCCGCCGAACTTTTGAATATACGCGGATTTAACGTAACGATTCCGCACAAAGAAAGTGCGTATAATTTTGTAGATACGGTATTCGGTGACGCTCTGGAATCCAAAAGCGTGAATACTGTAAAATATGACGGAGAAAAATTTTTGGGATATTCAACCGATGGATTGGGGTTTTTGCTATCTTTAAAAGAGCGTGAAATTATTGTAAATAATAAAAATATCCTGATAATCGGTGCGGGCGGTGCGGCACGGGCTTTAGTGATTTCTTTGCAAAAAGAGAATCCGAAATCTATAAATATCATAAATAGAGATAAAGAGCGGGCGAAAAATATATTATCTGACATTAATAATTCAAATTATTTTGACTTTTATGATGAAAATTTAGTAAAATTGACTGAGGAATGTGATATAATAATTAACACAACTCCGCTTGGCATGTTGAATTTCAATTCGGATTTTGAAAATTTTGATTTTCTTAAATGCAAAAAGAAAATTGTTTGTGATTTGGTATACAATCCTCTGGAGACCTCTTTTCTGAGAAGTGCAAAAGAAAACGGGCATTTTACGGTATCCGGACTTGATATGCTGATTTATCAGGCGATTTTGGCTTTGGAAATTTTTACGGACTCGGAATTTGATAAATACAAATTGAAAAACGATATTGCTAAATTTTTGATAAAGGAATGGTAATATGTATAAAACCGCGATTGTTACGCTCAGCGACAAAGGCTTTGCGGGACAGCGAGAAGACGAAAGTAAAAAAGTTATTGAGGAAATAATTCTAAAGAACAATTTTGTTCTAAGCGAATACATTTTAATACCCGACGAAAAGGATATTCTGCGTGAAACACTTTTGGATTTATGCGACAATAAAAAAATTCCGCTGATTTTAACAACGGGCGGAACGGGTTTTTCTAAGCGTGATATTACGCCGGATATTACAAAAGAAGTGCTGGAAAAAGAGGCTTTGGGGATTGCGGAAGCCATGCGTATGAACTCCATGACGATAACAAAACGTGCGATGCTTTCGCGCCAAACGGCAGGAATCCGCGGAGATTCTTTAATAATAAATCTTCCCGGCAGCCCGAAAGCATGCCGTGAAAATTTGGAATTCATCATTACGGAATTAGAGCATGGATTGAAAATTCTTTTGGGTGAGGATTCTGACTGCGCCAGAAAATAGAAACAAAAAATTAAGCGAATTTAAAAAGGAATAATTATATGAAGAAGATTAAAACGGAAGACGCTATTGGGGTAGAGCTTTGCCACGATATTACAAAAATCGTTAAGGGCGAATTTAAGGGCGTTGCTTTTAAAAAAGGACATATCATTACGGAAAATGATGTACAAGAGCTTTTGAAGCTCGGAAAAGAACATATATTTTTGTGGGAAGAAAACAGCGGTTTTTTGCACGAAGTAGATGCGGCGGTAGAGCTTAAAAATATTGTAATGGGCGAAGGCGTTGAATTTAGCGGAGTAAAGGAGGGTAAAATTGAGTTCAGCGCAAAATATGACGGTTTATTGAGCGTGGATATCGAAAAGCTGATTGCTTTTAATATGATTGATGACCTTATGCTTTCGTTGATATTCGATGGAAGTATAGTGAAAAAAGAACAGAAACTCGGCGCAACAAAAGTAATTCCGCTTCTTGTTTCTGAAGAAAAGATTGAAAAAGCGAAATCTCTATCAAATATTTTTTGTGTTAAGAAATTTATTCCGAAGAAAACCGCTATAATAACGACGGGCAGTGAAGTTTTTTCCGGAAGAATAAAAGACGGTTTTGAACCGGTATTAAGAGAAAAATTATCTGCATTTAATTGTGAAATAATTTCACATTCTATTTTGCCGGACGATTTGCAAAGGATATCCGGCGAAATAAAAAATGTTATTCAAAACGGCGCAGAGCTTGTGCTTTGTACAGGCGGAATGAGCGTAGATCCGGATGACCTCACGCCGACTGCAATAAAAAATGCCGGTTCTGAAATAATTTCTTACGGTGCGCCGGTGATTCCGGGAGCAATGTTTTTAGTGGCTTATAATAACGGGATTCCTGTTTTGGGATTGCCGGGTTCTGTTATGTTTGCGAAGCGAACTGTTTTTGATTTAATTTTGCCAAAAATTGTTGCGGGCGAAATTATTACAAAAGCAAAAATAGCGTCTTTGTCACATGGCGGATTTTTATAAAATTAAATTGAGGTGTGTTTAATGGGTAAAGTTATTGCGATTTGTATCAGCGAAAAAAAAGGTACAAAAAAAGATGAAGTTGATTCGATTAATATAATAGAAGATTTCGGACTGGAAGGCGACGCACACGGCGGAAATTGGCACAGACAAATTAGCCTTTTGGGAAAAGAGGAAATCGACGATTTTAACAGCCGCGGCGGAAACGTAAGCTATGGAGATTTTGGCGAAAATATCGTTACCGAAGGCATTGATTTTAAATCTATGAAAATCGGCGACAGATTGAAAGTCGGTCCTACGTTAGTCGAATTAACTCAATTCGGAAAAGAATGTCATACACGCTGTGAAATTTTTCACCGTGTCGGAGATTGTATAATGCCGAAATTTGGGGTTTTCGCAAAAGTTATAAAAGAGGGAACGATTAAAAGCGGTGATCTTATTGAGGCGATTTTATAAAACAATCAAGCAGCAGAAAATAAATCTGCTGTTTTTTTATGCCTTAAATTCATCTATTTTTTTCTACTTATCAAAATGAAAATAGTATCAGTTTGATGTATATTTTCGCATTAAAACAACAGAATAAATACGAATAGAATTTTCGGAAAAGCAAAATTATGAATACCTAAAAAATTTTTTTTAGAACTAAAAATTTTTGTTGACAATCGATACATTTTTTGTTATTATAATGGCATAGTAAAGCTCAATAAAATTAAACAAAAAAATGTGTATATTTTTGTGCATTTTTTTGGAGTTGGCGTTGGTGGTGGTATATATAAATAATGATTTTGAGTTTTTGTCTAGGCTTGCGAAGGCATTGTCTGTGCATTTTGGTAAAAACTGCGAAGTTGCTGTGCATGACCTGACAAAAGATTATGAACATACTATTGTTGCCATAGAAAACGGACATATTACCGGAAGAAAAATTGGCGACGGAGCCTCAGAAGTTGTGATAGAGGCTATGCGTTTGGGAATGGATGTAGAAGATAAATATAACTATTTTACACGCACTACTGACGGCAGAGAACTAAAATCTTCTTCTATATTTGTACGTGACGAAAAAGGTAAACCAACTGCGATTTTATCAATAAACTATGATATTACTGATTTTAAAATGTCCCAAGTAAACATTAACGAATTTATCGGCACAGTCGGAGACTCCGGCGCAGAAAAAGTTGCGGATACAATTCCGAATAATGTTACAGAGCTTTTGGATGTTTTAATAGAAGAAGCTTATCAGCTTATCGGAAAACCGGTTAATATGATGACCCGTGAAGACAAAGTAAAAGCGATTAGATATCTCGAGCAGCGCGGGGCGCTATTAATTAAAAAATCCGGTGATAAAATCTCAAAATTTTTTGATATTTCAAAATATACTTTGTACGGGTATCTTTCCTCAGAAGAGGAAGCTTAAAACATAAATCATATATGAAAGGGAATGGAATTATGGATTTTAATAATGTAAAACAGCAAGCAGAGAACTATCGCAAGGATATGACAAAATTTTTGCGCGATTTAGTTAGAATACCGGGCGAAAGCTGCGGCGAAGAAGAAGTTGTTAAACGTATTGCCGAAGAAATGAAAAACGTTGGTTTTGATAAAGTAGAAATCGATCCAATGGGAAATGTTTTAGGCTATATGGGAACAGGCAAAACTTTAATAGCTTATGACGCACATATTGACACAGTTGGAATCGGCGAGATTTCGAACTGGACTTTCGATCCATACGAAGGCTATGAAAACGACGAAGAAATCGGCGGACGCGGAACTTCTGACCAATTAGGCGGAATCGTTTCGGCTGTTTACGGCGCGAAAATTATGAAAGACCTCGGTCTTATAAATGATAAATATACTGTTTTAGTAACAGGAACTGTTCAAGAAGAAGACTGCGACGGTCTTTGCTGGCAATATATTATTAACGAAGGCAAAGTAAAACCTGAATTTGTTGTAATAACTGAACCTACAGACGGAAATATTTACCGCGGCCAAAGAGGACGTATGGAAATAAGAGTTGAAGTAAAAGGTATTTCATGTCACGGTTCAGCTCCTGAGCGCGGTGACAACGCTATTTATAAAATGGGCGAAATCATTGCCGAAGTTAAAGAACTTAACAATCATTTGCATGTTGATTCGTTTTTGGGCAAAGGAACTCTTGCTGTTTCTCAAATTTTCTATAATTCGCCTTCTCGTTGTGCAGTTGCGGATATGTGTGCGATTTCTATCGACCGCCGCTTGACTGACGGAGAAACTTTCCAAATGGCTTTGGATGAGATTTCGGCTCTTCCTTCTGTTAAAAAATACAATGCTGTTGTTACTATGTACAAATATGACAGCCCAAGCTACAAAAACCTCGTTTATCCAACAGATTGCTATTTCCCAACTTGGGTTATTCCGGAAGACCACGCAGCTACAAAAGCTATGGTTGAAGCGTTTGAAGGAATGTACGGCGCTCCTAAAGTTGACAAATGGACTTTCTCTACAAACGGCGTTTCTATAATGGGACGTTACGGAATTCCTTGTATCGGTTTCGGACCGGGCAAAGAAGCTCAAGCTCATGCTCATAACGAAAAAACTTGGAAAGACGACCTTGTAAAATGTGCGGCTGTTTATGCGGCTCTTCCAACAATGTACTGCAAACAATAGTATTTTAAAACAACTTAAATATAAAACGATTATATATAATATTGGAGGATTTTTATAATGAGTATCATTAATGAGCAATTAGCAAAACTTAAAGCACTTCAACTTGAAAAAATGTACAATAACGATTTTCTTTTGACTTGGGAAAAAACAGACGACGAAATCGCAGGCGTTTTCGCTGTTGCCGAAGCTCTCAGAAAAATGCGTGAAAATAATGTTTCTACAAAAATTTTCGACAGCGGTTTAGGAATTTCTATTTTTAGAGATAACTCTACTCGTACAAGATTTTCTTTTGCTTCTGCTTGTAACCTTTTAGGTCTTGAAGTTCAAGATTTGGACGAAGAAAAATCTCAAATCGCTCATGGTGAAACAGTTAGAGAAACAGCTAATATGGTTTCTTTTATGGCTGACGTAATCGGTATCCGCGACGACATGTATATCGGAAAAGGCAATACATATATGCGCGAAGTTTCGAATTCGGTTGTTGAAGGAAACAAAGAAGGCGTTTTGGAACAAAGACCGACTTTAGTAAATCTTCAATGCGATATCGACCATCCAACTCAATGTATGTCTGATATGCTTCATATTATCAATCATTTTGGCGGCGTTGAAAACCTTAAAGGCAAAAAAATCGCTATGACTTGGGCATATTCTCCGTCTTACGGAAAACCGCTTTCTGTTCCTCAAGGTATCGTTGGTCTTATGACTCGTTTCGGAATGGACGTACATTTGGCTCATCCGGAAGGATACGAAATTATGCCTGAAGTTGAAGAAGTTGCTAGAAAAAATGCTGCTGCTACCGGCGGAGTTTTCTCTAAATCCAACAGCATGGCAGAAGCTTTCAAAGGCGCTGATATTGTATATCCTAAATCTTGGGCTCCTTTCGCAGCTATGGAAAAACGTACTAACCTTTATGGAAACGGCGATTTCGACGGAATCAAAACTCTTGAAAAAGAACTTTTAACTCAAAATGCTAATCACAAAGATTGGACTTGTACAGAAGAATTGATGGCTACTACAAACGGCGGAAAAGCACTTTACATGCACTGCTTGCCTGCTGATATTACCGGCGTTTCTTGTAAAGAAGGCGAAGTTGTTGCCAGCGTTTTTGACAGATACCGCGTTCCTATGTACAAAGAAGCTTCTTACAAACCATATATTATCGCAGCAATGATGTTCCTTGCTAAACAAAAAAATCCGGTTGCTACACTTGAAAATTTAATCAACCGTGCAAATCCTAGATTCTTTAGTTAAGAAACAATAATTAATAAAAATAATATCCGGGCAAAACTATTCGTTTTGCCTATGGATATTTTTATCAAATATAGCTTGAAAATGTCGAAAAGGTCATTGCTGAGCCTGTTTAAACATGTGGTTTTGCATTTCTCTTTTGGCAGTTTTTGAGCAAATGTTACTAAAACATAAAAGATTCAAACGAAATTTGTAAAAATTCCTGTTTCCATTTATATAGAAATTACAGTAAAATACTTCTATGGCGTGGATAGTTCATGCTTCATTATTTTTTTTGTTTAATCTAGGAGGATTAATAGAATGGGAAAAAAAGTTGTAATTGCTTTGGGCGGAAACGCATTAGGCAATAATCTGAAAGAACAAATGGAAGCGGTAAAAGTTACAGCGGCTGCAATTATCGATATGGTTGCGGAAGGACATCAGGTTGTTGTTGCGCACGGAAACGGCCCTCAAGTTGGTATGCTGAAAATCGCTATGGACGAAGCTTCTAAATCTCCGGCTAAAACCGAAGAAATGCCTATGTCTGTATGCGTAGCCATGAGTCAAGCTTATATCGGTTATGATTTGCAAAACGCTTTGCGTGCCGAATTGCTGAGCCGCGGAATGAATATTCCTGTTGCGACTATCGTTACACAAACTGTTGTTAATAAAGATGACCCTGCTTTTGGAAAACCAACAAAGCCAATCGGCGGATTTTATTCCGAAGAAGAAGCAAAAGAAATGATTGCTAAAGGCGAAAATTTTGTTGAAGATTCGGGAAGAGGCTGGAGAAAAGTTGTTGCGTCTCCTCGTCCTATCGAGATTGTGGAAAAAGAGACTGTTAAAGCAATGATGGATGCGGGACAAATTGCGATTTCTGTAGGCGGCGGCGGAATACCGGTTACAAAAGAAGGAAACAATTTGGTAGGCGCGCCTGCTGTTGTTGATAAAGATTTTGCTTCTGCACTTTTGGCAAAAGAAATCGGCGCAGATACATTAATTATCTTGACTGCCGTTGAAAAAGTTGCCGTTAATTTCGGAAAACCTGATCAAAAATGGTTGGATGAGATTTCGATTGCAGATGCAAATAAATATATCGAAGAAGGACATTTTGCTCCGGGCTCTATGCTTCCGAAAGTATTGGCAGCAATGGATTTTGCCGGCTCAGGCGAAAACAAAACTGCTTTGATTACGCTTTTGGAAAAAGCAAAAGACGGAATCGCCGGAAAAACCGGAACCAGAATTGTTAAATAAAAAATTTCTTTAATTTACTTACCACGAACAGCTTATACAAATTTAAACGCTGCAAATGCCACTGCCATGATATGCCAAATTTAATTTTGCAGCGTTTATTGACTATAATTGAATCTTGCAAAACAGGATTAAATTTTATTTATTATATGTGGTAAGTTTTTTGTTATAATTTTTTCCCAAACTTTTTGTAAAAAAAATAATGTTATGATTAGTATTTATTGTCTGTTATTTAACAAACAATCTCCGCTAATGGAATTTTATATACAATTTGAATAAATTATTGAGATAAAAATATTTATTATTATACAGTTTATGATATAAAGGAGTTTGCCATAATGAGTAATAAAATCAAATGGAAAATAAACGATTTAAAAAAATCTTCCGAGCAAGAGCGTACAGAGCTTATCAGCTTTTTATCGGAAAAAGAATTGTCAAAAACCATCAATTTTCATAAATCTTTTCCTCAATATAAAGAAACACCGCTTGTTGCTTTAAATGATTTAGCGAAAGATATCGGCCTGAAGGGCGTATATTTAAAAGATGAATCTTATAGATTCGGGCTGAATGCATTTAAAGTTTTGGGCGGTTCGTTTGCTATGGCAAAATATCTTGCGCAAAGACTCGGTAAAGATATTTCTGATTTGCCATATGATAAACTTATTTCAGACGAAGTAAGAAACGAACTCGGCGAAATAACTTTTGTTACGGCAACAGACGGAAATCACGGACGCGGCGTAGCTTGGACAGCAAACAGACTTAAACAAAAATCCATTGTTTATATGCCAAAAGGTTCTTCCGAAACCAGACTTAAAAATATTCTTGCCGAAGGCGCAGACGCAACTATTACGGATGTAAATTATGATGAATGTGTGCGTATGGCTGACAGATATGTTAAATCTCATGACGGCGTTGTTGTTCAAGATACAGCTTGGGAAGGCTATGAAGAAATTCCGGCTTGGATTATGCAAGGTTATGGAACTATGGCTTTAGAGGCTATTCAGCAATTAGAAACCGAAGGCGTAAAAATGCCTACACATGTTTTTGTTCAGGCTGGCGTTGGTTCTTTGGCTGGTGCTGTTCAAGGATTCTGTGCGGCTAAATACGGCGAAAACGGTCCGAAAGTAACAGTTGCAGAATCTGATTTGGCTGATTGTTTGTATGTTTCGGCAGAAAAAGGCGACGGAAAAGCTTATTTTGTAGACGGCGAAATGCAAACACTTATGGCCGGCCTTGCTTGCGGCGAACCTAATATTACCGGCTGGGAGATTCTCAAAAATTTCAGCACTTGCTTTACATCCTGCCCTGACCATGTTGCCGCAAACGGTATGAGAATTTTGGCTGCACCGGAAGGCAATGACAAACGTGTAGTTTCCGGCGAATCGGGAGCGGTTACAACGGGTTTATTATTTGAAATTATGACAAACCCTGAATATAAAGATTTAAAAGAAAAATTAGGCTTAGATGAAAACTCGGTAGTTTTATTATTCAGCACAGAGGGCGATACTGACCCTGATATGTACCGTGATGTTGTTTGGAAAGGCCGTAACAGCAAATTATAGAAGGCGGTAAATGTTACTTTTTAATGCGAAAAATGCTGTAAAATGCAAAACCCCGTCAATCGGCCGCTTTAGGGCGGCTTGCTAAAAAGGAGATGATTTACGTGCTACTAATAGGGAATGGAAGATTGATTACCAGAGATGCCGAAAAACCTTTTTTTGATAACGGTGCGGTTGTAATCGAAAACGGTTTAATTTTGGAGACCGGAGATTTTAACACGATTAAGCAAAAATATCCGGATGCTGAATTTCTTGATGCAAAAGGTAAAGTAATTATGCCCGGGCTTATCAACGCTCATGCGCATATTTATTCAGCGTTTGCGCGTGGTATGGCATTAGAGGGACCGGCTTCTCATAATTTCGGAGATATTTTAAAAAATTTATGGTGGAGACTCGACAAAGGTCTTACTTTGGATGATACAAAATATTCTGCTTACACTACTTTAATCGATTGTATAAAATGCGGTGTTACAATGGTTTTTGACCATCACGCAAGCCCTTTTCATATCGAAGGTTCTTTATTTACAATCGCAGATGTAGCAAAAGAATTGGGAATCCGTACTTCTTTATGTTATGAAACTTCTGACCGCGACGGCGATGAAATTATGCTTGCCGGAATTAAAGAGAATACTGATTTTATCAAATATGCAAATAATAATGACCAAGATATGGTTAAAGGTATGTTCGGAATGCATGCATCTTTCACACTTTCCGATAAATCTATGGATAAATGCGTGGAAGCAATGCAAGGCTTAAACGCCGGTTATCATATTCATGCGGCAGAGGGTATTGAAGATTTATATGATGCTCTCAACAATCACGGCAAACGCGTAATCCAAAGACTGCATGATTTCAATATTCTCGGCGAAAAATCTATTGCTGTTCATTGTATACATGTTAATTCTCATGAATTGGACTTATTGTACGATACAAAAACAAATGTTGTACATAATCCTGAATCTAATATGGGCAACGCCGTAGGATGTTCGCCTGCGATGGAAATGATGAAACGCGGAATCAACGTTGGTTTAGGAACAGACGGATATACTTCCGATATGTTCGAATCCATTAAAGTCGGAAACATTATTCATAAGCATCATCTTTGCAATCCGAATGTTGCTTGGGGCGAAATACCGACAATGCAGCACGATAATAACAGAAAAATCGCAGCTCAATATTTCAGCAAACCTGCCGGAGTTTTAACAGTAGGTTCGTTTGGTGATGTTGTGATTGTAGATTATGATCCGCTCACGCCGATGCATGCTAACAATATAAATTCCCATGTATTATTCGGTATGAACGGCAGGTCGGTAACGCATACTATTATCAACGGAAAAATTATTATGAAAGACAGAGAACTTTTGACAGCAGACGAAAAAGAAATTAATTCAAAATCCAGAGAGCTTGCTCAAAATCTTTGGAACAGATTATAAAAATCATGCAATAAATCAGCTAATACAAGAAAATCAGATTGCCGCATTTATTCTTACTATTATATAAAATAATTAGTTTTGTGACAGCGGGATATAAAAAAGAAATATAACCCTTGTGGCCGCATTTAGTCTGAAAAGGATCAGCGGGATATAAATAAGAAACGGAGGAATTATTAGATGAGTAAAACTAACACTGTTAGTGACAGAGATTTAATATATCAATTGGAGGGCAGACCTAGCCTGGCGATTGCTTTACCGATTGGTTTGCAGCATGTTTTGGCAATGTTTACAGGAAACTTGGCACCGGTATTAATTTTAATCGGACTTTTTAAAGAAACCATGCCGGTTGATCAACAAATATCTATAATTCAATGTGCAATGCTTGTTTCAGGGCTTACCTCTATGGTTCAGCTTTATCCGATAAAACTGCCGGGAGGCTATAGAATCGGTGCTTCTCTACCGATTGTTATGGGTACATCTTTTGCTTTCGTGCCAACGATTCAGTCTTTGGCCGGTGGTGATAATCCCTACTCACTTGCAGCTATTTTAGGCGCTGCATTAGTTGCAAGCCTTGTTGAGGTAGTAATGGGATTCTTCTACAAGCCGCTCGAAAAACTTTTTCCGCCAATTGTTGTTGGTTCAACATTGGTTGCAATCGGTATCAACTTATTACAAGTCGGCGTAAACTATTTTGCTGGCGGCGGCGTTAAAGCTTCCAATCCGAATTACGGAAGTCCGCAAAATTTAACACTTGCTTTTATAACATTAATCGTTATTATAGGTTTGCAACGCTTTGGTAAAGGTATGTGGAAAGTTTCGGCGATTTTGATTGGTCTTATTGTTGGATACATAGTTGCGCTTATTATGGGTGCGGTTAATCTCCAAGTTATTGCTGATGCAAGATGGATAGACTTACCTTTCCCTAAAATTCTGCCTTGGCAATTGGAGTTCCATCCTTCGGCTATTTTGGCATTTGCGTCAATTTTCGTCGTATCGGGACTCGAGACTATCGGAAACGTTTCCGGTATCACAATTGCGGGATTTAACCGCGAAGCGACAACCGAAGAAACATCTGGCGGTATTTTGGCGGATGCTCTCGGCTCGACAGTTGCTACTTTGTTCAACGCTCTTCCTAATACAGCTTTTGGTCAAAACGCTGGTATCGTTTCTATGACAAAAGTTGTTAATAAATTCTGTGTTGCTACTGGTGCTTCTATATTAATTTTGGCTGCGTTCTTTCCAAAAATCGGTGCGATTTTTAACGCTATGCCTGCATCAGTTTTAGGCGGCGCTGTTATAACAGTTTTTGCAATGATATTAATTAACGGTATAAAAATGCTTTCTAAAGAGAAAATCACAGACAGGGACGTTTTGATTTTGGCTTTAACATTCGGTTTGGGTCTCGGTCTCGGTAGATACCCTGATGCAATTGCAGGCTTACCTGCTTTCATCAGAACTACAATTTTTCATGATGGCGTTTCTTCTTGCTGTATTATCTCGATAATAGCAAACTTGGTTTTTCCAAAAGGCAAATAATTAATATTCAAAACAGAAATAATAATTAAGATATCCGCAATAAAAAACTATTTTATTAATCTGATTTTCTTTGTATATATTTAATTTGCTTTATCTGTTATTTTCTATATCGGAATAAAGCTTTGGCTTCTAAATATTTTAATGCTAAAATTTGGTGCTGTGAGGCAGCATTAAAGCTGCAAATATTTAGAAGCTTTTTTACTAGTTATAAATTACAATTACAACGTTGCTTGGACGATTTAAGCACGAATAATATAATAGTAGGAGGAAAAAATATGGGAGAATTAATGAGAGGCATTTCCTTTGAAAGCTTGGTTAATTGGATAAAATCCGAATATAACGACAGAGGTTCTGTTTTCGGTGTCAGAAAAGAAAAGTTTTATAAAAATGAATCAAATACATTTATTGAAATTTTTGGAGAAAAAATATCGTCTCCTGTAGGTCCGGCCGCCGGTCCGAATTCACAATTAGCACAAAATATCGTAGCTGCATATTTGGCAGGCTCTAGATTTTTTGAAGTAAAAACCGTTCAGGAAATGGATGGCGAAGCACTCAGAAAATGCGTTCCGCGCCCTTGTATAAATGCTGAGGACGAAGGATATAACGTAGAATGGTCAACAGAACTTTATGTAAACGAAGCATTTGACGAATATGTTAAAGCTTGGTTTTTGATTCATGTTTTCGCAAAAGAATTTAATTTGGCTAGCGAGCGTGATTTCGCGTTTAATATGAGCGTTGGCTATAACCTCGACGGAATCAAATCAGAAAAAATTAATACTTATATAGATGGAATGATTGATGCTTCAAATACTGAAGTATTTAAAAATTGTAAAGCATATTTGCTCGAGAATCTTGATTTATTCGAAAATGTAACTAAAGAAGATATCGAAAAAATCAGCCCGGCGATTGCACCATCGATAACTTTATCAACTTTGCACGGTTGTCCGCCGGACGAAATCGAAAGAATAGCCGCTTATTTATTGACAGAAAAACATATTCATACTTTTATAAAATGCAATCCTACGCTTTTGGGATATGAATTTGCAAGAAATACAATGGACGAAATGGGTTATGGATATTTGACTTTCGATGACCATCATTTCAAAAATGACATGCAATTTTCAGACGCAATCCAAATGCTGAAGCGCTTGTTAGAACTTTCACAATCTTTGAATCTGGAATTCGGCGTAAAAATCACAAATACTTTCCCTGTTAAAATCAAACGCAACGAATTGCCGGGCGAAGAAATGTATATGTCAGGGCGTTCACTTTTCCCATTATCGATTAATGTTGCAAATAAACTCACAAAAGAATTTGACGGAAAATTGCAAATCTCGTATTCGGGCGGAGCTGACTTTTTTAATATTGATGATATTTTTGAAGCCGGTATTCAGCCAATAACCGTTGCTACAACAATCTTGAAGCCGGGCGGATATGAAAGACTGCAACAATTGGCAAAAAAAGTTGAGCCAAAATTAAACGGAAAATTCAAATCCGTTAATGTAGAAAAATTAGATAAACTTGCCGTGGATTCGCTGAAAAATAAATATCATCTGAAAAAATTCAGAGAAACAAAAAATATGAAATCCGACGCAAAACTTGGCTTGTTCGATTGCTTTATGGCTCCTTGTAAAGATGCAGGCTGTCCTATCAATCAGCAAATTCCTGAATATATGTCTCTTGTGGCCGCCGGAAAATTTGCGGAAGCTTTCGAAATAATTAATATTGATAATGCTTTGCCTGCTGTTACTGGCACAATCTGCGACCACCAATGCCAAAATAAATGTACACGTATCGATTACGACGGCCCTGTAACAATCAGAAAAGGCAAGAGCATGGCAGTTGAAAACGCTCAAGCAGAATTTATTAAAAATATGAAAGCAAAAGAAATTTTATCGGATAAAAAGATTTGCGTAATCGGTGCAGGCCCTGCCGGAATCGCAGTTTCTTATTTCCTCAGAAGAAACGGAATGAATGTTACGGTATTGGAAAAAGAAGACAAGCCGTACGGTGTTGTACAATATGTAATTCCTAGCTTTAGAATTTCTGAAGATATGCTCAAAAAAGATTATGAAATGGCTGTAAAATCCGGTGTTGAATTTAAATTTAATGTAGAAGCGAATTATAATCTTGACAAACTGAAAGAATTGTACGATTATGTGATTATCGCAACGGGCGCTTGGAAAGAAGGCATTAGTCCCGTTAAAGAAGGAAGCGATAAAGTTCGAGACGCATTGGAATTCTTGAGAGAATCTAAAGCGAATAACTGCAAAGTTAATTTGGGCAAAAAAGTTGCGGTTGTCGGTGCGGGCGACGTTGCTATGGACTGCGCGAGAGCAGCTAAAAGAGCTGATGGTGTTTCGGAAGTAACAATCGTTTATAGAAGAACAAGAGAATTTATGCCGGCACAACATGAAGAAATAGAACTTGCGCTTGAAGACGGCGTTGAAATAAAAGAATTGCTTGCCCCTGTTTCATTTGACGGAAAAACATTAGTATGCGAAGTTCAGGAAATGATTGAAGAACGTGACGCAAGCGGACGTAAAATGATGAAAGGTACAGGCAAAAATATCGAGTTGGAATTTGATGCGGTAATCGGCGCGGTTGGCGCAAGAGTTGATTCCACATTGTTCAAGCAAAATAATATTTCTCTTGATAAATACGATTCTCCGAATTTAACAAACGGTCTTGAAACGAATGTTAAAAATGTTTATGTAATCGGTGACTGTAAAAAAGGCGCTGCTACGATTGTTAAAGCTATCGCAGACGCTAAAGTTGTTGCCAGAGAGATTTTGGCAAAAGAAGGACTTGCAAACGATTTTATCAGAAAAGATTTAAAACAGCCGATTAAAGAACTTTATAACAGAAAAGGAATTCTGAAAGAGGTTGGAGAGAAAAACAGATGTTTAGTTTGCGACCAGCTTTGCGAGATTTGCAATGATGTATGTCCTAACCGTGCAAACACAAATATTGTAGTTTATTCTCCACTTTTCAAAAATCCGCATCAAATTGTACATATCGACGGAATGTGCAACGAATGTGGAAACTGCGGAATTTTCTGTCCGCATTCCGGAAATCCGTATAAAGATAAAGTTACGCTTTTCTGGACAGAACATGATTTTGAAGACAGCAAAAACAAAGGCTTTTTGAAAACAGGCGAAAATACATTCAAAGTTCGTACTGAGGATGGAGAAATAGTTGAACATAAATTGGGCGAAAACAATATTTCGCATGAGCTTCAGCTTTTCTTGAATACTTTGGTTAAAGACCACGGATATTTGTTTGTAAAATGCGATTTCTGAAATAAATAAATTCAGTGCGTAGGGGCGGCATTCACCGGTTTTCCAAAAAAATAAATACAATTACGCCCCTACGATACAATCAAATATAGTAATACTATAGGCCGTAACTCATAAATCTTTTTCAAACCGCTATGGCGGTTTGCTTGAAGTTCTTTTGCTTCTTTTCTTTCAAGAAAAGAAGGCGGGTTTGGGCTGCAAGCCCAAGGCTTTTCAAGTATAGCTATATTCAAAAAAATCAGGGGTGAATATTTTGTATAGAATTGAAAAAAAAGTACAGCTTACAAGTGATATATTTTGGATGGACGTTTTAGCGCCAAGAGTGGCAAAAGCCGCTTTGCCGGGGCAGTTTATTATAGTAAAGGGCGATACAAAAGGTGAGCGTATTCCGCTTACAATCTGTGATTATGATGCTGAAAAAGGCACGGTTTCTATAGTAATTCAAGTTATTGGCGAATCTACGAAAAAATTAGTGGAATTCAACGAGGGCGAATATTTTTCTGATTTCGTGGGACCTTTGGGAAGACCTTCGGAATTTGTAGATCAAGATATTGATTATTTGAAAAATAAAAAAATCCTCTTTATCGCAGGCGGACTCGGTGCCGCTCCGGTTTATCCTCAAGTAAAATATTTATTTAACAAAGGCATAAAAACTGATGTTATTATGGGTTTCCGAAATAAAGATTTAGTTATTATGGAAAACGAAATGAAAGCCGTTGCGGAAAATGTTTATATTTGTACAGACGACGGAAGTTACGAGTTTAACGGAAATGTTACTGTTTTATTGAAGGACTTGGTTTTAAACAGGGGCAAAAAATATGATGAAGTCATAGCTATCGGCCCGATGATAATGATGAAATTCGCTTGTTTGGCCACGAAAGAGCTGAATATTCCGACGATCGTTTCAATGAATCCGATTATGGTTGACGGTACGGGAATGTGCGGCGCGTGCAGAATAACTGTCGGCGATAAAGTGAAATTCGCATGTGTTGACGGACCGGAATTTGATGGACATTTGATAAATTTTGATGAGGCAATGCGCCGCCAGACTCTTTATAAAACTCAAGAGGGCAGAGCTTTGCTGGAAAAAGAAACTCCAGAGCCGAAACACGCAGAAAATTGCGCTTGTCCGCATGAAGAACAAGCGGAAAAAATCGTTGTTGATAAGAAAAAGCGTGTTCCGATGCGTGAGCAAGACCCGAAAGAAAGAGCGAAAAATTTCGGCGAAGTTAATTTCGGTTATTCGTTTGAAGAAATGCAGGCGGAAGCAAACAGATGTTTGAATTGTAAAAATCCGAAATGCGTGGGACAATGTCCGGTTTCTATAAATATTCCGGCATTTATTCAGGAATTGAAAAACGGCGAAATGGACAAAGCTCTTCATATTGTATCCGAAGCAACTACGCTTCCGGCGATTTGTGGAAGGGTTTGCCCGCAAGAAAGCCAATGTGAAGGCGCATGTATTGTCGGTATAAAAAACGAGCCTGTTGCTATCGGAAGGCTTGAACGTTATTTGGGCGATTACGCAATCAAAAACGAAATTTCCCCGAAAAACACTTCCAAATCAAACGGCAAAAAAGTTGCGATAATCGGCTCCGGTCCGGCTGGGCTTGCTTGCGCCGGCGACTTAGCAAAAATGGGCTATGATGTTACGATTTTTGAAGCTTTGCATGAGCCGGGCGGCGTTTTGACTTATGGTATTCCTGAATTTCGTCTGCCGAAAATCGATGTTGTGGCGAAAGAAATCGAGAATGTAAAGAAACTCGGCGTTAAAATAGAGACAAATGTAATAATCGGAAGAACGGTAACGATTGATGATTTGATGAATAAAGAAAATTTTGAAGCGATTTTTATTTCCTCGGGTGCAGGACTTCCAAAATTCATGGGAATTCCGGGCGAAAATGCGAACGGTGTTTTTTCGGCTAACGAATATTTGACACGTTCGAATTTGATGAAAGCCTTTAGAGAAGATTACGATACTCCGATTGCAATCGGCAAAAAAGTTGCTGTAGTCGGCGGCGGTAATGTTGCTATGGATGCGGCGCGTACAGCACTGAGACTTGGCTCGGAAGTGCATATTGTATACCGCCGAAGCGAGGAAGAACTTCCGGCAAGATTGGAAGAAGTACATCACGCAAAAGAAGAGGGAATTATTTTCAATCTTCTTACAAATCCAACAGAGATTCTGACTGATGAAAAAGGCTGGGTTAAAGGAATGACCTGTGTTGAAATGGAATTGGGCGAGCCGGATGCATCGGGCAGACGCAGACCTGTTGTAAAAAAAGGCAGTGAATTTTTTATGGATGTCGATACAGTGCTGATGTCTTTGGGAACTTCTCCGAATCCGCTGATCGCTTCGACAACCGAAGGATTGGAAGTAAATAAATACGGCTGTATTGTTATAGATGATAATTGCATGACCTCGAAACCGGGTGTTTTTGCGGGCGGAGACGCTGTAACAGGCGCGGCTACCGTTATTTTGGCTATGGGCGCAGGACGCGACGCGGCAAAAGGAATAGATAATTATCTCAACAAATAAAATTTTATTCGTGTGGGGTGAAAATATGTATAATTTTATATTAAACGGCAAGCAGGTTTCTGCTGATGAAGATATATCTTTATTGGAATTTTTAAGAGAGCGACAGGAAATTGTATCATTGAAAAACGGCTGCGCCGAAGGTGTTTGCGGTGCGTGTATGGTTCTTGTTGATAATAAAGCAGCTCGTGCATGTATTTTAAAAACTTCAAAACTTGAGGGCAAGAATATTGTTTCTATAGAAGGACTTTCGGACAGGGATAAAGATGTATTTGCGTATGCTTTTGGCTCGGTCGGCGCAGTACAATGCGGTTTTTGTATTCCGGGAATGGTTGTATCGGCAAAAGGACTTTTTATAAATAATCTGAATCCAACGCTTGCGGAAGTAAAAGAAGCTCTTAAATTCAATGTTTGCAGATGTACAGGCTACAAAAAAATCGAAGAAGCGATTTTGCTGGCGGCTAGAATTTTCAGAGAGAATTTAGATATTCCGGATACGAAATTTACAGGCGCTGTCGGAGAAAATATTATACGGCTTGACTCAAGGGAAAAAACTTTAGGTGAAGCAAAATATGTGGATGATTTAAGATTTCCGGATATGGTTTTCGGCTCGGCACTTCGTACAAAATATCCGCGTGCAAAAGTTCTTTCTATTAATACAGAAAAAGCTAAAGCGCATCCGGATTGTATCGGAGTATTCACTGCCGAAGATGTTCCCGGTCAAAGAAATATCGGGCATTTGGCTAAAGATTGGGACGCTATGATTGCGGTCGGCGAAATAACAAGATACGTTGGCGACAGCGTGGCTTTGGTTGTTTCCAAAACAAAAAAATCTCTATCTGAGATTTTATCTTTAATCGAGGTTGAATACGAAGAGCTGACACCTTTAACAAATCCGCAAGACGCTTTGAAAGAGGACGCTCCTAAAATTCATGAATCTGGAAATATGCTTAAAAAAGAGATTTTGAAACGCGGCGATTCCGAAACGGCTATCAAAAATTCGAAATTCTCGGTTACTTATAAATATTCAACTCCATTTACGGAGCATGCATTTTTAGAGCCGGAATGTGCAATAGGGATGCCGGATGCTGACGGAGTTTTGATTTATACGGGCGGTCAGTCTGTTTATGATGAAAAACGTGAATGTGCAATGCTTCTTGGCTTGCCTTTAGAAAAAGTCAGAGTTATTTCGGCTTTTGTAGGCGGCGGCTTCGGCGGAAAAGAAGACATGAGCGTACAGCATCACGCGGCGCTTTTGGCGTATTTAACTAAAAAAACCGTGAAAGTTCTTTTATCTCGTAAAGAATCGATTATGATTCATCCAAAACGCCACGCTATGGAAATGGAGTTTACCACAGCTTGCGACGAAAACGGAATCCTGACGGGAATGAAAGCTCTGATTATCTCTGATACAGGCGCATATGCTTCGCTCGGAGGGCCGGTTTTACAGCGTGCTTGTACGCATGCGGCAGGACCGTATAATTATCAAAATATTGACATTACGGGAATCGCGGTTTATACTAATAATCCACCGGCAGGCGCGTTCAGAGGCTTCGGCGTAACTCAATCGTGTTTTGCAACCGAAGCGAATTTAAATAAATTGGCCGAATTGGTTGGAATTTCGCCGTGGGAAATCAGATACCGCAATGCTATCCGTCCGGGACAGATTTTGCCGAACGGACAGTTTGCTGACGAAGGTACGGCTCTTGTCGAGACCTTGGAAGCAGTAAAAGATGTTTATGAAAATAATAAATATGTGGGAATCGCCTGCGCATTGAAAAATGCCGGACTCGGCGTTGGTGTGCCGGATACGGGCAGAACAACAATCAGCATAGAAGACGGCAAAGCGCATATCAGATGCTCGGCCGCTTGTATCGGTCAGGGAATGGCGACTATTTTATTGCAGATGTTCTGCGAAACCACAAAAATCGATCCTTCGTTGGTTGTTATCGAAAATCCTGACACAAGCCGTATGCTTGATTCGGGAACGACAACCGCCTCCAGACAGACAGTTTTCAGCGGTCAATCTTGTGTTTTAGCCGCACGAAAATTAAAAGAAGATTTGGAAGGCAAAGAGCTTTCTGAACTTAACGGAAAAGAATATTACGGAGAGTTTAAACCGTTCACAGATCCAATGGGTTCCGACAAGCCTAATCCTATCAGCCACGTTGCTTATGGTTATGCAACTCAAGTTGTTGTTTTGAACGAAGAAGGAAAAGTTGTAAAAGTTGTTGCCGCGCATGATATCGGAAAAGCGATTAACCCGAATGCCGCAGAAGGTCAAGTAGAAGGCGGCGTTGTTATGGGGCTTGGATATGCCTTGACAGAAGATTATCCGCTTGTAAATTCCGTTCCGCAAGCCAGATTCGGAACATTGGGACTTTTTAAAGCTCCTGCTGTGCCTGAAATCGAAACTATTTTAGTTGAAAAAAATAAAGAAGATTTGGCTTACGGCGCAAAAGGTATTGGCGAAATAACTACGATTCCGACTGCTCCTGCGGTACAAAACGCTTATTATGTTTTGGACGGCGAGTTCAGAACAAAACTTCCGTTGGAAAACACTTATTATAAAAAGAAGAAGTAAAGATTTTGGAGGAGATTTAATTTGGATAAAAAAATTATAGCTACAGAAAAAGCACCCGGCGCAATCGGCCCTTATTCACAAGGAATCGATGCAGGCTCTTTGATATTTACATCCGGTCAATTGCCGATTAATCCCGAAGACAAAAAATTAATAACTGACGATATAAAAGCCGCAACTAAACAATCGCTTCTGAATGTTCAGGCGATTTTGGAAGCAGCAGGTTCTTCTTTGGATAAAGTTATTAAAACAACCGTATTTTTGAAAGATTTGAATGATTTCGCGGCTATGAATGAAGTTTATGCCGAATTTTTTAAAGGTGACTGCCCAGCGCGCTCTGCTGTACAGGTTGCAAAACTTCCTTTGGATGCTCCGATTGAAATCGAAGTTATTGCCGCAAAATAATGTATACTTATAAAACCAGCGGCGTTTGCTCACGCAGTATTTCTTTTGATGTTGTCGACGGATGTGTCAAAAATATTTCGTTCGCAAACGGCTGCGAAGGAAATTTAAAAGGTATTGCCACGCTTGCGGAAGGTATGAAAATTGAGGATGTTATCGGTAAATTAGAAAATATTACTTGCGAAAGTAAACCGACATCCTGTCCGGCTCAGTTGGCAGACGCTTTGAAGAAACATTTATAATTATGCGGATATAAAGAGAGATTGAATTTGATATGAACAAAACTTAAGCGCGGCAAATGTCGTGCTTTTTTTTTGCGTTTATTTCCATATTTCTTTATAAAAATCCTGATTATGTCGATATATTAAAAAAGATTTAAAGTTCATACTATTTTCATTCTGATAAGTAGAAAAAAATTTTTCACAGCGGAGCGTTTCGCGCAAAGCTTCTGGCGCGAAATGAAATATTTTTTTCTATCCTTAATCTTGAAAATAGTATCAGTTTATTTTTGAGAAAAACAAATTCTAAAGAAAAAGGAAGTACAAATATGAAAGTAGTCATTCTTGCCGGCGGACTTGGGACCCGAATAAGCGAGGAATCCCATTTGCGCCCTAAGCCTATGATTGAAATCGGAGACAAGCCGATTTTATGGCATATCCAAAAATATTATTCCGCATTCGGATTTAACGAATTTATTATTTGCTGCGGCTACAAAGGGCATATTATCAAAGAATATTTTGCTGATTATTATTTGCATGGTTCGGATGTAACTTTTGATTTTACTAATAACGGAAATATGACAATACATTCCAACGCCTCAGAGCCGTGGAAAGTTACGGTAGTTGATACAGGACTGCATACACAAACAGGCGGGCGCATAAAGCGGATACAAAAATATATTAACGGCGAAAGTTTTATGCTGACCTATGGTGATGGAATCGGAAATATCGATTTGAATGCTTTGACTGCAACACATAAATCAACGGGAAACATTCTGACTTTAACGGCTGTTCAGCCAAGCGGACGCTATGGTGTTCTGGATATTGACGAAAGCAGAAATCAAGTAATCGGTTTTCGGGAAAAAGCTCAAGAAGACGCAAATTGGATAAATGCCGGATTTATGGTAGCCGAGCCGGATATTTTTAATTATATTGATGATTTGGAATCTACGATTTTCGAAAGGTATCCTATGGAGCATTTGTCAAGCGACGGAAAACTCGGGGCTTATAAACATTACGGATTCTGGCAGTGCATGGATACACAGCGGGATAAAAATGTCCTTGAATGGTTTTGGAACGATAGCAAAGCTCCTTGGAAGGTGTGGAATGATTGATGGGTGAATTATTTCGTATCGAGCTGGATAAACTTAAAGAAAGATGTAGATTTAGGCAAAATGATGTAGTATTTTCGGCTGAGTTATAAACGCGATTAGAGGTGTAAAATGAATACAAAAAAATTTTCTGTTATTATGCTGACTTACAACCGTGAAAAATTTGTAGGACGAATGATTGAGTGCATACTTGCGCAAACAATGCGTGATTTTGAATTTATAATTGTAGATAATGGTTCTACGGATTCCTCCGGCAAGATTGCGGATGAATATTCAGTAAAAGATGAGCGTATTCGTGTTATTCACCGCGAGCGCGGAAATATCGGAAGCGGACGAAATGCCGGACTGGATGCCGCTATTTGTGAATATGTAGTTTTTGTGGATGATGACGATATATGCGAAAAAGATTTTTTGGAATTTTTATATAATTTATTAAAAACAAATGATGCTGACATAAGTATTTGCGGCGCGGCCGACAAAGTATTCGACGAGAAAAAAATAATGTCTGCGGAAGAAGCTTTGATTGAATTAATGTGGAGAAAAAAATACAATATGGCTTTCCCGACAAAATTATTTAAAAGAGAGCTTGTTAAAAACCTGCGTTTTCCGGAAGACGGAGCCTTTGACGATATTGCTTTGATGTATAGATTATTGGCTAAGGCTAAAAAAGTGGCTTATCATGGTTTGCCAAAATACAGTTTTTTTAGGCATGAAGGCAATAATTCCGCATGGACAACGAATCATGAGCTATTGACAGCCGAAACCTTGGATGAATATTTGCATGCTTTTCGTGAGCGCACTCTGTGGCTGAGCCGAATTTTTCCCGAATCTGCGCATGCGTTTCAATATTTTGAATGGTCGTTTATGATATCAATGGTTGATAAAATTATCCGATTGAATCTCAAAAATTGCTCTAAACAGCTCGAAAAAATGAAACAGGAATTGAACGAGAATTTTGATGAATTTTATTCGGGAGATTTAACGCTTGATTTTGAAAAGGAATGGATGGAAAAATATATTGAGGAATATTCGAGAGTATAAATGCTATTCTTTAAAAGGGAAATGCATAAATTACGGATGAATTAAATTTTGATGGAGTTGAAGATTTGCAGATCCAAAATAAAAAAATCGTATGTATTTTTTACACCTTTGCTTATAATGCGGAAAATACAATAGCACGGACGATTGAGAGCGTGCTTGCTCAAACATATTCCCATTGGGTGTATTACGTATTGAATAACGGTTCGACCGACAATACCGGAAAAATTATTCAGGATTACGCCGACAGGGATTCCCGAATTATTCCGCTTACAAATAAATTAAATCATGTTTGGGAAGCAAAAAACCATTGGCAAGAGGTTGCAGGAAACTACAATGAGGATGATTATTTTTGTTTTCTGGATGCTGATGATGAATATAAACCGGATTTTATTGAGAAAATGCTGGAGTTTGTGAAGGAAAATAAACTTGAAATAGCTGCCTGCGGCAGTGATTTTATAGATGCCGAGACAAATGAATTATTAAAAATACGGCATTTGAAAAAAGATTTACTTTTGGAAAGTTCGGAGTTTTCCGAATATTTTGTTTTGTACCATAAATATATGCGGACAATGTGGGGAAAATTATACACTTTGCCAATCATAAGGGATATTGATACTTCTAAGATACCTTCGGTTGCATATGGATGGGATACCTTATTTGTAATTGAAAATTTTCTGAATGTATCGCGCATCGGAATTAATTCGGAATCTTTGCATAAATACTATGTTTCGGAAAAATCGCTTTCTTATAAACACGACTATACGAGAATTGAATCTGATACTTTGCTTCATGAAAAGAGCGTGGATTATTTATTGAGAAAATGCGGCGAAATATCTTATGTAAATCAAGATTTTCTCATGATTGTATATATGAGCGCAATAATCAGCACATTAAAAGTAATTATGCGTGCTAAAATTTCCGTTGTAGAAAAAGTTTCGGATATAATAAAAGTTTTCTCCAATAAATATACAAAGCAATTGGCGGCGCAAGAGAATTTCGGAATCTCGACGGGAAATCCGGAGGAAAAAACTCAAGAGCGAAATAAATTTTTCTCTGAATTTGCCAATTTTTTTATTTATATTGAAAATATCTCGAATGAATTGCCGGAAGATTATTGTGATATCGGAGAATTTTTGTGTGCGGCTTCGGACAATACTGCCGGTTGGTTATTTTTTAATAAAAAACGGATAGAAATGCTGATAAATAAAAATCACATACAAGAAGCAAATCAAAAATTATCGGAAATGGAAGCCTTGATTCCAGAGGATGCGGATATTATCGTATTCCGCAAAATATTGCAATCGGTTCAAGTATAAAAAATATTTCAAAAATTTATTGCACAATATGATTTTATATGTTAAAATCACTATTTGTATGATTATCCTTGTTCTTTTCAAACGAAAAGAGCCAAAGTCCAAAAGGAGGTGCAGTAAACAATGAATAAATATGAATTATGTATCGTTTTTAAACCAAACCTTGAAGAAGAAGAACTTAAGTCTGAGTTTGAAAAAGTTTTAGGCTATATTGAAAGATTTGGCGGAACAGTTGATAAAGTTGATAACTGGGGAAAACGCAAACTTGCGTATGAAATTGAAAAACTTCGTGAAGGCTTTTATTATTTCATAACTTTCTCTGGAGAGAGTACAACCCCAATCGAATTGGAAAAAAGAATCAGAATTATTGAAACTGTTTTAAGATATTTGATAACCCGCCAAGACGCGTAGAAGGGAGATTATTATGAATAAAGTTATACTTATGGGACGTTTGACTCGTGACCCCGAAGTGCGTTATTCACAATCTGCCACGCCTATTGCTGTTGCCAGATACTCTTTGGCTGTAAACAGACGCTTCAAAAAAGAAGGCGAGCCTGACGCGGACTTTATAAATTGTGTAGCGTTCGGAAAATCGGGCGAATTTGCCGAAAAATATTTCAAAAAAGGTATGATGGTAGCGGTAGTGGGTAATCTTAGGGTAAGTTCTTGGGACGACCAGAACGGACAAAAAAGATGGAGTACCGACGTTGTTATAGAAGAGCAGAATTTTGCCGAAAGCAAAGCCGCTTTTGAGGCAAACAGAGCCGGAAAACAGGACTCGTTTGACCCTTATATGTCTATGGCAGAAAGTATACCGCAAAATTCGTTCAAAGAAGAACCCGCTATGGGATTTACTCCGATTTCGGAGACGATTGACGATGACGACTTACCTTTCTAAAAAATTGAAAAGGAGATTTAAAAATGATACAGAAAAAACGTGGCCGTAGAAAAAAACGCGTTTGCCTATTTTGTAAAGATAAAATTGATCACATTGATTATAAAGAAATCGGAATTCTTAAAAAATCTGTTTCTGACAGAGGAAAAATTTTTCCTAGAAGAATTACCGGAAATTGTGCTAAACATCAAAGAGCTTTAACAGCAGCTATTAAAAGATCAAGACATGTAGCGCTGATGGCTTATACTCAAGACTAAAAATATCGAAATAAGTAGTTCACTTTTTACAAATAAACCGTTTTATTTGCTCTCTTTGCAAAATCGAGAAAAATAAGGCGGCTTTGATGTAAATGTTTTGTAGAATTGCTATATTGTAATTATTTTAACAAGTATATATAATAATCATAAGCCGGACTTTTGCCGGGTTTATGTTTCCGCGGCGGTTTGACTTTTCAAAACCGTCTTATTTTTTTTCTTTAAAATTTATATTTAGAGGTGAGCTTATGAGTCATAACGAAAGATTTTTGTATTGGCTTAATGATGAGTATTTTGACCCGGATACCAGAAATGAATTGAGTATTATTAAAGATGACGAAAATGAAATCGAAGACAGGTTTTTTAAAGATTTGGATTTCGGAACAGGAGGTTTACGCGGTGTTATCGGTGCCGGCACGAACCGGATGAATGTTTATACAGTTAGAAAAGCAACTCAAGGGCTGGCGAATTACATTTTGAAACAAGACGGAAACGGAAAAGAAAAGGGCGTTTGTATCGCATTCGACTCCAGACGGTTTTCGAAAGAGTTTGCAGAAACCGCCGCACTTGTATTAAACGGAAATGGCATTAAAACATATATTTTTGAAACATTGCGCCCGACTCCGGAACTTTCTTTTGCCGTTCGTCAAAAAAATGCAATAGCCGGAATTGTTGTTACAGCAAGCCATAATCCGCCCGAATATAACGGATACAAAGTTTATTGGTCCGACGGCGGTCAAGTTCCTTATCCGCGTGACGAGGAAATTATTGATGAAGTTAATTTAGTTACCGATTTTAAATCCATAAAATATATTACAAAAGAAGAAGCTCTGAAATTAAATTTGTTTAATACTTTGGGCGAAGATACGGATACAGAATTTATTAATAATGTTAAAGCTCAAACCATAGATAAAGAAATTATCGACGAAATGAAAGATGATTTAGTAATTATTTATACGCCGCTTCATGGAACGGGAAATATTCCGGTAAGGCGTGTTCTCGGCGAATTGGGATATAAAAATGTTTTTGTGGTTAAAGCTCAAGAAGAACCGGATTCGAATTTTTCAACAGTCGGATATCCTAATCCGGAAGACCCGAAAGCGTTTAAATTGGCGATAGAATTGGCGAAAGAGAAAAACGCCGACCTTATTTTGGCGACCGACCCGGATTGCGACCGCGTTGGATGTGCCGTAAAAGACAAAGCCGGAGAATATAAATTATTGACGGGAAATATGACAGGAATTTTAATTACAAATTATATTCTGTCTCAAAAAGAAATACAAAGCAGTTTGCCGGAAAATCCTGCGATTATCTCAACAATCGTTTCGACCGATATGACTAAAGCTATTTCGAAAGCAAAAAATGCTGATTATTTTGAAGTTCTTACGGGTTTTAAATATATCGGCGAGAAAATAAAAGAGTTTGAAGAAACAGGCTCACATACTTATTTGTTTGGCTTTGAAGAAAGCTATGGCTGTTTGGCAGGCACTTATGCCAGAGATAAAGACGCAGTTGTAGCTTCAATGCTGATTTGCGAGCTTGCGGCTTATTATAAAAAGCGTAATATGAATTTGTATGATGGAATGTTGGAGCTATACAAAGAATACGGATTTTATTTGGATCAAATTCAATCGATTACTTTAAAAGGAATCGAAGGGCTGAACAATATTAAAAAAATAATGGACGAGCTTAGAAAAAATCCGCCTGCTGAAATTAACGGCGTTGAAATTGTTAGAATTCGTGATTATGATAGCAAAAAGATAATCGATTTAAAAACAAAAATCGAAGAAGAAATAAAAATGCCAAAATCAAATGTTTTATATTATGAGCTTGGCGATGAATCATGGTTTTGCATACGCCCGTCGGGAACTGAACCGAAAATAAAAATTTATTTTGGAGTAAAAGCTCCGGAGATGGAGGAAGCCGAGCAAAAAGCGAAATCGCTTTCGGAAAGCTGCTTAAAACTCGTTGACTCTTATCTTTAATTCTAAAGAGGTGCATTTGTGAATAAAATAAAAATTATGAGTGTTTTCGGTACAAGACCAGAAGCAATTAAAATGGCTCCTTTGGTGAAAGAATTGGAACAACGGCCAGAAATTGAACATTTTACTTGCGTAACAGCTCAACACCGTGAAATGCTTGATATGGTTTTAGATATTTTTGAAATAAAGCCAAAATACGATTTAAATATAATGCAAAATAAGCAGACGCTGAAAGACATTACTATTAACGCAATTAACGGACTGGATGATGTTTTGAAAAAAGAAAAGCCTGATTTGGTTTTGGTACACGGCGATACTTCAACGACATTTGCGGGCGCGCTGACTTCATATTATAATCAAATTAAAATCGGGCATGTGGAAGCCGGTTTGCGGACATACGACAAATATCAGCCTTTTCCCGAAGAAATGAACAGGGTTTTGACTTCAAATCTAGCTGACTTAAATTTCGCACCGACATCTAATTCGAAACAGAATTTATTGAAAGAAAATATCGACCCGAATAGTATTTTTGTAACCGGAAATACGGTAATTGACGCTCTTAAAACGACTATCGAGGAAAATTATAAATTCAACTTGTCGGCTTTAAATGATATTGATTTTAATAAAAAAATAATTTCCGTAACGGCTCATAGGCGTGAAAATCTCGGTGAACCGCTGAAAAATATTTGCAATGCGATTATGGATATTGTTAATAAATATAAAGATGTTGAAATCGTTTACGCTGTGCATTTAAATCCGGCTGTGCAGAATATTGTAAATGAAATAATGGGAAATAACCCACGGGTACATCTAACCGAGCCGCTTTCGCTGAAGGATATGCATAATCTATTAAGCCGCTCTTATTTAGTGCTGACGGATTCGGGCGGACTGCAAGAAGAAGTTCCGTCTATGGGAAAACCGGTTTTGGTTTTGAGAAATGTCACCGAGCGCCCGGAAGGTCTTGCGGCAGGAACTTTAAAATTGGCGGGTACGGATAGGGAAAATATTTTTAATATGGTATCCGAACTGATGGATGATGAATCCGAATATACAAAAATGGCTGCGGCAAAAAATCCGTTTGGCGACGGACTAGCTTCAAAAAGAATCGCAGATTCGATATTATATTATTTCGGCAAAAAAGAAATTCGACCTGAAGATTATGTATAATCAAAAAAACGAATCTCAAAATATAAAACACCATTGTTCTATTACTTAAAGAATGGAAATTGTATAAATTGGGAACAATATTAAACTTATAAAATCTTTGTACGTATATTTGTTTATATTTTATTTGAGAATGCGAAATGGAATGACTTATAATCAAGAAAAATAACCACAACGCATCAATATCAAATTAAAATGCAATATTATACTATTTTTATTATAAAGGATAGAAAAAAATAAAAATAGTATTAGCAAACTTTTCTTAGGGAGCAACGTATTTTAGAATATAATATTTAAGACTTTAGGGAGGATTTAAAAATGAAAGAAGAAAAAATTACTATTTTGAACATGCTGCAAGAAGGCAGAATAACTGTTGATGAAGCATTAAAGCTTTTGGATGCAATTCAAGGAACAGGCAGAGGTTTACCGGAAACCGAAAAAGCAATTGACGAGAAATTAACAAGATTTACTCAATCTGTTGACGGGTTTACCAAAGATTTCGTTTCAAAAATCGAAGGCGCTTTCAAAGATGTAGAGCCTAAACTTAAAAAAGCTTCAAAAAAAGTTGTTGAAAAAACAGCAGGGGCAATCGACCAAGTTTCAAAATCGCTTAACGAAACACTTGATAACCTAAAAAAATACGAAGACGAATGTGTAGAAGACGAATGTGATTTGGAAGAAGATATTGAACAAACAATAAATGAATTAAGAGAAAATAAAAAAGAATACAAGAAAGAAGAAAAAAAGGAAGAAGCTAAAAAAGACAACAAAAAAGAAGATAAAAAAGACGACAGAGAAAACTAATTATTTTTGGTCAGGTAAAATGCCTGACCGATTTTTTTTTGAACTTTCTGAATTCGGTCAAAGCCGGAAAAAAATTAAAATGCTATATTTGTGGATTAAAAATATAGAATTTTTTTATTTATATGATATAATTTAGTTATGGGAAATTGTTTGTGATACAATGCTGTTGAACTTGTATTCAATACTCTGATTCTGCTCTTTGTATCGATAATAGTATTTTGATTTTTTACCGATATATAGCTTGACACTTTAGTTTTTTTCATATTATTAAATTCTTACTTTCTGTGGCAAATTTCTTTTTATAAAATTGAATATTGCGAAATTGTTTAAGTAGGACTAATATTTTTTTATAAATTTTGGGAGGAATATTATTTGGATGACCAATTAAAATCGGAGATTATTTCATGGATAAAGGCGGTTGTTTACGCACTGGTAGTGGCTGTTTTTGTGACCAATGTTGTTGTCGTAAACGCCGAAGTACCGACGGGTTCTATGGAAGATACAATCATGCCCGATACAAGACTGATTGCTTACCGCATGTCTTATGCGTTTTCAAAGCCGGAAAGATTTGATATCGTGGTTTTTAGATGGCCGGATTTGGAAACCGAGCTTTATGTAAAGCGCGTGATCGGCCTACCGGGAGAAAAAGTTGAGATAAAGCAAGGAAAAGTTTTTATAAATGACAGTGAAGTACCTTTGCCGGACGATTTTCTGAAAGAGCCGCCTTTTGAAGAAGATAAAGGACCGTTTTTTGTACCGGAAAATCATTATTTTATGTTGGGGGACAATAGAAATAATTCGAAGGATTCACGCTACTGGACAAATAAATATGTCGATGAATCAAAGATTTTAGGAAAAGTCGTATTTAGGTATTATCCGGATTTTCATCTTTACAAAGAGGAAAATCTTGAAAAACAAGAATGATATAGAATCCGTCTGGCTTATGAATTTTCCGGCGGCTTATGAATAATAATATTAAATACAGAGGAATGAAAGGAGAGATTTTTGTGGTTAATAAGAACATGACGATTGCTGAGATTTTGAATATCAACAAAGGTGTTGCGCTTATATTGATGAATGCCGGAATGCATTGCGTAGGATGTCCTTCTTCTCAAGGCGAAACTTTGGAAGAGGCTTGCCTTGTACACGGCATGGACGTTGAAACTTTGACAGAAGAAATAAATAATTTTATAGAAGCTGTTTAAAGGGGAATTTTTAATGGAGTATAGAGCTTTTGGTGATTTAAAGGTATCGGCGTTTGGCTTTGGTGCAATGAGAATGCCGGTTATCGATAATAATCAAGAAAAAATCGATGAAGCCGAAGCTATAAAAATGATTAGGTACGCAATAGATAACGGCGTTAATTATTTTGATACGGCTTATGTTTACCACGGCGGAAACAGCGAAGGATTATTGGGCAAGGCTTTAAGGGACGGATATCGCGAAAAAATATTTCTGACCACAAAACTTCCGACTTGGCTTGTAAAATCGGAAGATGATGTATTTAAATATTTGGACGAAGAACTCGTACGCCTGCAAACAGATTATCTTGATTTTTATTTAGTGCATTGTTTAGATACAAAATTATTTGATATTGTTAAAAATTGCAATATAATTAAACAACTCGAAAAAGCCAAAGAAATGGGAAAAATTAGGCATATCGGGTTTTCTTTTCATGATGAACTGCCGGTTTTTAAAGAGATTGTTGATTATTATGATTGGGAAATCTGTCAGATTCAGCTTAATATTTTAGACGAAAATTACCAAGCCGGTCTTCAGGGCTTGGAGTATGCGAAATCCAAAAATATACCGGTGATTATTATGGAGCCGGTAAAAGGCGGAACACTTGCGAATAATGTTCCACAAGAAGTTTTGGATTTATACGGAAATTATAAAAAGAAATTTTCGTCCGTCGAATGGGCATTTAAATTCGTTTCCAATTTCGAGGGAGTACTTACAATTTTAAGCGGTGTCAGCAATATGGAGCAGCTAAAAGACAATATACGGATTTTTTCAAACACAAGTCCCGGTTCTTTGACAAAAGAAGATTTGGAGATTATAGAAAAAGTCAAGCAAATTTATTTCAGCAAAATAAAAGTTGGCTGTACAGGCTGCAACTATTGTATGCCTTGCCCTTCGGAAGTTAAGATTCCATCGGTTTTTCAAATTTACAATAATTCATCAATGTTTGATTATGAAAAATATAAACCAGAGTATGTAAAATTGAAAAGCCAAGGTAAAACAGATTGTGTTGAGTGCGGCGCATGCGAAGCTCTATGTCCGCAAAGTATTCCGATTATCGAAAAACTAAAAGAAGCTGCCGAATATTTTTGTAATTAAAATAATTTTCATGGCTGTGATATTTATGTGGTGGAAGCTTGAAAATCAGTTTTTTTCTGTTTTTCGGGCGGCCGCCTTTTTATTTGCGGCTTTTTTTAAAGGAGGAAAATATGTTTAATATACTTGTTGTTGACGATGAAGAAAAAATTTGTCAGCTTATTAAAAAATATATTGAATTTGAAGGAAACAAAGCCACGCTTGTTTCAAACGGAATGAAAGCGATAGAGATTTGCCGCGAAGAAAAGTTTGACATAATTATTATGGACGTAATGATGCCCGAATTGGACGGATTTTCTGCCGTAAAAGAGATTAAAAAAATTTACGACTGCCCTGTGATTATGCTTTCAGCGCGCGGCGAAGAATATGATAAAATTCATGGCTTTGAAATAGGGGTCGATGATTACGTCGTAAAGCCGTTTTCTCCAAAGGAATTGATGATGCGGATATCAGCGATTTTAAAGCGGGCCGGCGGCACGAACGAGGAAGCCGAACACGAAATAATGGAAAAAGATGGCTTGTTTGTGGATTTAACAGCGCATTTAGTTAAAGTGGACGACGAAAAAGTCCAAATGGCACCGAAAGAATACGAGCTTTTTACTTATTTATTAAAAAACAGAAATATCGCTCTATCACGAGATAAGCTTATAAGTGATGTTTGGGGTTATGATTTTTTTGGAGATGACAGAACTTTGGACACGCATATAAAATTATTGCGCAAATCTTTGGGCAGACATAGCGAAATTGTTGTAACGCTGAGAGGTGTCGGCTACCGTTTGGAATGGTGAAAAAATTCACGTTATATTCACAAATTAATCAATAAAAATTTCACTTAATTGATTAAAATATTTATATAGCATTTTAACAATAAGATTATTTGCGTGGTGGTGCAGGTTGATTAAAAAATTTTCAAAAATGAGCATTAGATCTAAGATTTTCATTTATTTAATCGGATTTTGCTCGTTGCTATTATTGATTTTGTGGTTTTTACAAACGATATTTTTATCCGGATTTTACGAATTTATAAAAACGAATGAATTACAAACAGCGCTTGCCACTGTCGAAAAAAACTTTTCAAACGCAACTCTGAAAGACAATATTGATGAAATAACTAAAAAAAATCAAATTTATGTTGAAATAATTGATACTTCGATGGCTACAAACTTTATTTTTGATAAATATGAGCGCATACCGAACAGCTTTGACTTTTTGGACCGGCTTTATTTATTCATACAAACCGAGGAAAACGGAGGATTTTTGAAAGCGAATTTGGAGGAGAAACCGACATATAAAATCGGCGGTAATCACCCAACTTTCTTTAGCCAGCAGAAATCTTTTGGTCGCGGCATAGTTTTGTCAAAAATAATTGAAGATAAAAATCAAAATAAACTTATGATTATCATGTATTCGGCGATAACGCCGGTCAACGCCGTTGTTGATACTTTGAAAATTCAGCTGTTTTTTGTAACGATTGCTATGGTGATTTTGTCTTCTCTGATTGCACTGTTTATTGCAAAATGGATTTCAAAACCTATCGTTTCTATCAGCGAATCGGCGAAAGAATTTGCAAAAGGTAATTATGATACAGAATTTAACGCCAGCGGATATAAGGAAATTACGGAACTTTCGGATATTATGAATTATTCTGCAAAAGAGCTTTCAAAAGTTGAAAATCTGCGCCGTGAACTGATTGCAAATATATCGCATGATTTGCGGACACCACTGACTTTGATTACCGGCTATGCCGAGGTTATGCGCGATTTGCCGGAAGAAAACAATCCGGAAAACGCTCAAGTAATAATTGATGAATCAAAGCGGCTTACATCGCTGGTTCAAGATGTTCTTGATTTATCAAAACTCCAGCAGGGACAAGAAAATATTAATCCGGTCGAATTTAATATTACTGCAGACATTAATGAAGTGATAAACCGGTTTTCCGAATTTAAAAAATCTATGGGGTATTCGATAGAGTTTGTATATGATAATGAAGTGACGGTATTTGCCGACGAAGTCAAAATTTCGCAAGCATTTTATAATCTTTTGATAAATGCAATAAATTATACGGGCGAAGATAAAAAAGTAATCGTCTATCAAAAAATAATTGATGATTCGGTCAAAATAGAAGTTGTCGACACGGGCGCGGGTGTCGACGAGGAAGAATTGGAGCATATTTGGGAACGCTATTATTCTGGAAAATCCAATCATGTACGGGCTAAAACAGGTTCGGGAATAGGGCTTTCTTTAGTAAAGACCATAATTGAAAAACACCGCGGCGACTGCGGCGTAATATCAAAAAAAGACGAAGGCTCATGCTTTTGGTTTAGCTTGAAACTTAAAGAATAAAAAATATTTAAAGGGATTTCTTATACTATTTTCATTATAAAAGATAGAAAAAAATGAAAATAGTATTAATTGAGATTCCTTTTTTATTTTGTAAATAGTATGAAACGTAATAAATTGATTTTTGTATGATATAAATTTGTGATATATTTTTGGTAAATTTGGTTTAGATGGATTATATTTGGATTTTATTTTTATACAGAGAGTTGAATTTAAAAAGGCAGCATTGCTTCAAAAAGTTTTTTCGTCATACAAGCTTGAATAATTTATCAAGACGGAACTTTCTTTAGGCTGAAAACAGTATGAATTACAAAGGCTTTATGATAAATAATACTATTTACATTTTAATATGTAAAAAATGGAAATAGTGTAATGGGGGGATTTATTAGTGAAGAAAAGAATTATTAGCTTTTTTTTGGCGATGCTGATGGTTTTATCTGTTTTTCCGGCTGCACTTTTTGCTATGGAAGACGGATACCAAGACGAGCCGGACGGCTCTGCGGAGCTGATTGCCGAATGGTTGGATTATTTGGAGAAAAATCCGACTGAAAAACAGACGGCGGATAATGAGACCGAAGAAAACGAAAGCACATCAACAAAAGTACAGATGGATTCGAAAAATGATACAGAAGAAAATAGTACATTTGCCGCAAAATCACTGCAAACACTTGCAAGTAAAGCTGGTGTTAAGCGGTATACTGTGCTTGTTTTGGACAGATCCGGAAGCATGGGTGGAAACCCTATGACTTCTTTGAAAAAAGCGGCTGTTAATTTTTGTGATTCGGTTTTAAAAGCCGACGGCGAAAATTATATTGCTGTTGTGACCTATGGCTCTGCATCTACGGTTCTCAGTGATTTCACAAAAGATATTTCTGCTTTAAAGAATTCGATAAACGGAATTACAGCAACGGGAAGCACGAATACAAATGCAGGCTTTGTGAGTGCGGACGGACTTTTGGAAAAAATACCGGATGATAAAGATACGATCAAAAATATAATTTTAATGTCAGATGGTATGCCGAATGCAGGAACAACTGCAAGCACAGGCAAATACACCTATAAGGATTATTCTTCTTATACTTATGCCAATGCGGTTTATAATACGGCTGCCAGCGTTAAAACGAAAAAGACTTTTATATATACACTTGGGTTTTTTCACGGGCTTACCGGAGCCAGCTTGGATTTTGCACGAAGATTTATGAGAGATTTACAGAACGCCGGATATTATGATGTTGTGAATCCGGACGATTTGGAATTTATTTTCGGGGATATAGCAAACGATATTATTAACAAAAACACGGGAACATTCAACTTTCCGTCTGCAGCTACGAGAGATTTTTCTGCCGAATATTTTTATGACGACGAATATTTCTCAAAAAATGCTTCAATCTATAATCCAAGCCTTGCGACAATGTCGCTTTGCTTTGAATTATCGGCATGGGGAAGTAATGTGGACGGAACAAAGGATTACACAAACAAATCCAGAAACGCAAAAGACTTGCTTAAACAAATCGGTTTTAAAGAGTCAGATATTGAAGTAAACGACTTTTTCAAACAAAAGCCAAGCGAAGATTCTATGGGTGTGGTTATATCGCACAAAGATATCGAGATAAGTGGCAAGAAATACACTTTATTGGCATTGGCAACTCGCGGCGGCGGTTATGAAGCGGAATGGGCCGGAAATTTCACAATCGGCTCAACGGGTCAGCATGAAGGCTTTAAAACTGCAAGTGATGAAGCTTATAGATTTCTTTCTGCCTATATAAACAAGCACAAAGCAGATTTTCAAAAAGATGTAAAATTTTGGTTTGCAGGCTACAGCCGAGGCGGCGCTACTGTGAATCTTTTGGCAGGAAGGCTTAATAATGAGAAGCAGATTGCCGGCATAAACGTAAATAAAGAAGATTTATATGCATATTGTTTTGAGCCTCCGATGGGTGTTCAAAAATCTGAAACATTACCAGAATCCAATTATTCCAATATACACAATATCGTAAATCCTAACGACCCGGTGCCGAAAGTTGCACCAAAATATAAAAATTGGGATTTTGCAAGATACGGAAAAGATGAACCAGTTATTCCTTCGAAACTGACTTCCAGTAATTCAAGTAATTTTGATGAAATGCTCGATAAATTTAAGGCATTGAATACCGATTGGTCAAATGAGTCTATTGTAAAGGTCAACGGAAAAGATACGCATATCATCGATACTTTTCAAGCTAAAAAAATCGACCCGTCTGTGAAAGTAAATTACGACGGACATTGGGAAGAAAGAACCGGAATTCTTGGAATAAAATATTATGTTTGGGTATCGAATTTTGATATTGACGCAAAACTCGTTGCAAATGACAATAAAGAGATGAGCGTATTTTTGGACAATTTAATACTATCGCTTTCGAAAGGGCTCGGTAATCGCAAAAGATATGAGGAAAAATTACAAGATGCGGCAAGATTGGCGGCGGCCGAGTTTATGGGCGGCGGCTATGAAAGCTATAAATGGGATAAAGTTCCGGATATCTTTAGTGCAAAATTAGACGCTCATATTCTTGATATCGCTTATACTTTTGTTTTTTCGGGAATGAGCGGAGTTGAAGATATTATAACAGAATATCTTTTTGAGAGTATAAAAGAAGCCGGAATAGATATTAAAGCTTATGGTTCTGTACCGGGGGCTTTGGGTGAAGCTTTAAAGGTTGTAGTTAAAACTGTTATAGAATCCATTAAAATAAGCGGCGGAGATGATTTGGTGACTTTAGCGGAAAATGTTAAAAAACTTTTCCCGGCGCATTATCCAGAACTCTGCCTTGCATGGCTTCAAATGCAGGATGTGAACTATACGCCGCAAGGCCGTCAGCTTTTTATAATCGATTGTTATAGAATTGTTCGCATAAATTGCCCTGTTGATGTAGAGGCATACGATTCCGGCGGAAAACTTATTGCTCAGATTAAGAATAATGTACCGCAAGAAATTTCCGGAAGCACAATTTTTGCTTCTTATAATTCAGACGGCGAAAAATTAATTTATTTACCGGCAGACGAAGCTTATAAATTAAAAATCAAAGGAACAGCAGACGGAAAATTAAATTATTCTGTAAATGAATATAGTTATAGTAGTTCGAATTTTGCAAAAATCGTAAATTTCAATGATATTTCTTTTGTTAATGGAGACGAATTCGAAGCCCTGATTCCGAAATTTGAAACAAACGATACTTTGAACACCGGAGAAGGCTCGAGCGTTAAATATACTTTAGCAAAAAATTCCGTGGCTCTAAATTCGAATAAAGAATTAAACGGAACAGATGCCGAAAACGCTGTTTATACTGTTTATACCGAAAGCGATAATTCCGAGGGCGGTTCGACATTAGGCGGCGGCATATACACCGAAGGCGCATTCGCAGCCGTTAAAGCGATCGCTTTTGAAAAATGTGAATTTTTAGGCTGGTTCGAAAATGATGTACTCGTTTCAAAAGAATATGTTTACCGTTTCAAGGTTGAAAAGGATGTAAATTTAGTTGCGAAATTTAAAGGCACGCGTCCGAATCCGACTTCCGGAACGTATGATTTAACAATTACAGCCTCTAAAGGCGGCACAATTAAAAAAGGTGCGAACGGAAAATACAGCGAAGGCTCTAGAACTCCTTTGATTGCCGTTCCTGACAGCGGATATAAATTTAAAAATTGGACTTCTTCAAACGGAGGAAAATTCGAGAATGCGAATTCTGCGGATACGATATTCACAATGCCGGCAAACGAATGTAAAATCACGGCGAATTTTGAATATATAGGCGGAAGTTCTAATAATAACGGAAATACTAATAATAACAACAATTCTAACAACAACGGAAGTTCAAGCAGCAGTTCAAACAGCAGCAGTTCAAACAGCAGCGGAAGCACGAGTACAAGCTCTGATATTATTGTTAAAGTAAACAAAAATAATGTTAAATCCAAAGACGAGAAGATTGCTACCGGAAAAAGAGCTTATACAGTTACAAATCCCAACAATAACGATAGCGAAACCGAATATATTATTTCCAAAAAAGATTTTAATACCATCGAGTCAAGCGACAGACAACTAATGCTAATCAGCGGAAAAACTTCTATTAATCTCAGCAATTCGGTACTGTCGGAAATTAAAAAAGAAGCGAACGGCGATGTAGTTATAAAAATTGCTGTTGCTGATAAAAACAGGCTTTCCGACGCTCAGAAGAAAGCTGTAGGAAACAGACCGGTTTATGAGATTTCGATCAGCTCTGACGGAAAAGATATTTCGCAATTAAAAGGTAATGTTGAAATAACTTTGCCTTACGATATCGCATTGTCAGAAAAAGCAAACTGCATTGTGATTTTTAATTTAAATGATAGCGGAAACTTAGCAGAAGTAAAAAATTCCTTTTACGATTCCTCATCGAGAAGCGTGAAATTCATAACTAATCATTTATCCTTCTATGTGATTTCGCATAATCAGATTTCTTTTGCGGATATAAACGGACATTGGGGTCAAAATGTAATCGAGCAAGCCGCAACCAGAAAGATGGTTTATGGGGTAGGAGAGGGCTTGTATCAACCTAACCGCAGCATTACAAGAGCCGAATTTGTTCAGATGATTTACAATGTTCTTGAATTGACGAAACCATCGGCTTTAGGAATCCCGTATCAAGACGTTGCATCAAACACTTGGTATTATAACGCTGTATTGTCGGCTAAAAATGCAGGACTCCTCACGAAATTAAAGCTTAACGGCGATAAATTTATGCCGAATCAGACAATCACACGTGAAGAAATGGCTGTAATACTTGCAAATGCAATTAGCTACCGCAAAATATCCGAAAGTAATACGATTTCAATAAAAGAGAAATTCACGGATTATAATAAAATGGATTCGGACTATAGAGATTTGATTGAAAAAGTAGTTCGAGGCGGATTAATGACCGGAACTTCGGACTCTACATTCGAGCCGACGGCTGCCACAACAAGAGCACAAGCCGCACAAGTTCAGATGAACCTCGTCAAAGTTATGGGGATTTTAGATTAATCAAGGCTTTGTTTTGATAGCGTTGGGCAAAAATAGTTTAGAAATAATTGCGGGTTATTTTATAACGTGATACAATAGCGGCAAATGACGTAATATATTTCCATAATACTATTTCCCTTTTAAAGAATAGAAAAAAATGGGAATTAGCATAAGTTGATATTATTTCATAATGATACAACTTTAATATATTTTCGTCGTTTGCCGTTTTTTATAGAACAGTATTTTTTTAGGGTTTGAACAGTGTATGTCTAAAATTTCTTGCTTGAAAAAAATATTGATATAACGGAATAATTTATTTTCCAAACTATGCGGATGATTCGGTATATAAAGATATAAACAAAAAGCCTTAAACCAAAGAAATTTGATTTAAAGCTTTTTTTAAGCTGGGCTAGTTGGATTCGAACCAACGGAATGCAGGAGTCAAAGTCCTGTGCCTTACCGCTTGGCTATAGCCCATTATCGCAACGAAGATTATTATATCATCAGCGATAAACCTTGTCAACAAAAAAATTATTTTTTCGAATAAAAAAAAGCGCGTATTTAAGCCACTTACGGACATACGCGCAAATTTTTAATCAAGTATTAGCATAAGATTAAATCAAGCTCATCTTCTTCTAAAGTTTCTTTCTCCAAAAGTGATTTTGCAATATCGTCTAAAAGAACAAAATTCACATTAATCAAAGACTGAGTCTCTGTATATAATTTATTTAGGATTTCGATACATTCCTGCATGATTTCTTTATCGTCTTTAAATATGCTTGTATTTATAAGCCCGGTTTTTTGGCTCATGCCGTATTTTGTAATATAATCTTTCGCAATAGAGGTAGCTTTTTCGATATCATTGGCCGCACCGGTAGTGATATTTTCTTCGCCGAAAACAAGCTCTTCAGCGACTCTTCCGGCGAAACTGACCATAATTTGCGCCTCTAATTCTTTTTTAGTGTAATACATTTTATCCGGCGGAATATTGAGCGAAAAACCTCCGATACCCTTTGTGCTTGGGATAATCGTAACTTTTGTCACGGAGTTTTCGGGCAGTAAAAGTTTTGTTACAAGTGCGTGCCCTGCTTCATGATAAGCCGTTATTTTTCGGTCTTTTTCTTTTATATTGGAGCGGTCTTTCTTTTCGCTTCCTGCGATTATCGTATAATAAGCTTTATTGAAATGCTCTGCCTTAACAAATTCCGATTCGTCTTTTGCGGCAAAAATGCAAGCTTCGTTTACAAAATTCTCAAGCATTGCGCCGCTGAAATAAACGGTTTGTTTTGCGAGATATAAATTATCGACTTCCTCGGAAATCGGCTTTGATTTTAAATAATAATTCAAAATCATTTCACGGGCATTTAGATCGGGCAGACCGATTTCGATATGTCTGTCAAAACGTCCCGGTCTCAAAAGAGCTTCATCTAATGTATCGATACGGTTTGTGGCGGCGATTACGACAATGCCGTTACTGCTCGAAAAACCTGACATTTCGGTCAAAAGCGCATTCAATGTCTGGTCGCGTTCGTCGCTTGCCCCATTGTTTCCGAGGGTACGTTTTTTGCCGATTGCGTCAATTTCATCTATAAAAATAACGGCTTTTTCCGATTCGCGTGCTTTTTTAAATAAATCACGGATTCTGGAGGCTCCTACACCAACGTACATTTGAATAAAATCCGAGCCGCTTACGGCATAAAAAGGAACGCCTGCTTCTCCGGCAATAGCTTTTGCCATCAAAGTTTTACCGGTTCCCGGAGGTCCGTAAAAAATCAATCCGCGCGGCATTTTTGCTCCATAACGGGAATATTTTTCGGGCTGTTTAATAAAATCAATTATATCTTCAACGCTGTCTTTTGCCTCTTCATTACCCGCTATATCTTCGAATTTAACGAGCGTTTGGTTGGAGGCGGACTTTGAGTCTACTACAGCCATAGCGGTTTTTTCGTGGTTTTTTGAGGTTATTTTTGCAATATAAAAAAACATAATCCCGAAAAAAGCTATGCTAAGAAATGTCTGGACTGCCGAACCCGTAGAATAAGTTGTTTCTTCAACATCTACATTAGCTTTTAATAAATCTTCTTTTAAGGATTCTTTTCTGGGATTGTCTGTTAATATGTAATTTTCATTGTCTTTTAATTTAAAAGTAAGCTTTGAGTTGTCCGACAAAATGACTTTTTCAACATTGTTATTTTTGACTTGTTCCAAGAATTGGTTGTATGTATATGTTTCGGCTTCTTTTTTGTTAATAATCATGACAAATGCCATAATCACGATTACCCAAAAAATAACGCTTAATTTAATAAGCTTATCCTTGTTTATATTTCGCAATAGTATTACCCCCCTTGATATACTAGCAATAATAAAAATGAATTTAAATTAATTGCTTAATTGCTTCTATAAATTTATCGGCAGAATTTTTTTAAAGAATATATTTTTTATAAAAAAGCCAGAATATTATTTTGGCAATGAAAATTTGAGCAGAATTACTTCTATATAAGGACAAGGGAGGGCGCAGTGCAAAAAAAGACCTTGCGAAAAGTTTTATTTTCGCAAAGCCTTATAAAGTTATTATTCCTCGCAGTAATTATCGACCATGGCCAAAACTCTTCTGAGTCCGAGAATTCCCATAACTAACGAAATTAGTAAATCAAACAAAAAGCCGAAATCTTTGATCAGAAAAGCAAATACATAAAAGAGATTTTCCAAAGTAATAGGAATTTGCTCTTTATACATATCAATTGTGACAATGCCGAAATTCATGAATAAGATGAGTACTATTGAAAATGAAAAAATGAAAATTTTACCGTAAAGCCTGTCTTTCGGACCTTTAAAAAGAGCATAGCCAAAAAATGACGCGAAGCCGACTATAAACGCTAAATATGAAAAAATCCAACCCAAATACAGCACAATAGCCCACGGAATAATCCCGACTGCTGCGCCGATAAACGCCCCCAAAGCTCCGGTTAAATAAGAGGCGGCGGAAGGCTCGTCGTAATCGTTTCTGTAATACTCATTTTGGTTAGTTATTTCCGATTCATAGCTTTCCTCTTCAAAATCTCTGTTGTCCGGATAATTGCCGTCTTGCAGAATAATCCCCCCTGATAGTAAAAAATTCGGCATTATAATACTATTTAAGATTTATCGAAAAATCAGCTTTTGTATTTTTATGCCGCCGAATAGGGTATCGGCGGTTTTGTATTTTTTTATTACACGGCCAAACGAGTTTATTTTATACTAATACTATTTTTTTTTATTCTTTAAAAAGGAAATAGTATCAGCAAGATTTTATGATTCGTAATCCTCAAGCATTCGGTCAAGATTATCTTCTCCGACAACATTTATCCCTTTTAACAATTGCTCCTGAATCTCAATAGGAAGGGTGCTGACAGGGGTATCGGTAACTTCTTTCAAATTATTTCCGTTTATCTCATTTTTATAAAAAACAGCGACATAGCCGTTCAAAGCTCCGATAATATAATATTGATTGCTCATGCCTTCAAGATTTTTGCGCATAATAACTTGATTATTTTCAAAAGAAGAAATTTCCCATTCCGAAAAAAGCTGAGATAATTCAACTTCGGTTTTGCCATAAAGAAAATATGGAGCGTCCTCCTCTGTTGTGTCTGTTTTTCCGTCCGCCAAATGATGGTATTCATAAATAAATTTAGTGTTTTCGTTCACTTTTTTCTGTTCGTTTGGCATAATAATTTCTATTTTTGTAGTCGGCGGCACCGAAGGCAAAGCCTCCTCGATATTCGCTTCTATATTTAATTTATTCATATTTTTATTTTTGTCTTTAACGAGATTAAATCCTAAAATAACGCCGGTTGTAACGATTAAAACAGCGATTATAATAATAGCGGCAAGCCGTAAATATTTTTTCATTTTTATTCCTCCCAAAATATGTATATTTATATTTTTGACAGGAATAAATTTTTTAAACTATTAATGTATATTTTTTCAATATATAATCCGGAAAAATTAAATCAAATTCAGATGTTCTAACGCATAAAGAATTTTATTGCCCATAGGCATTGATAAAATATCACCTTTTTCCAAACCTTTTAGTAATAGCAATGCCACGAAGTATGTAAATAAACTGACTGATATAGAGAAAACAACGCTGATTGTGTTATTTTTTGTAAGGAACATTGTTGAATGATAAAAAGTATAGCAAGCGATACCCATTATGCACGAGGCAAAAAACGGTTTTATGAGTATAGATGAAAAATTTAATTTAATATTCGTGTATTTAATGAGAAAATAAATATCGATTAAAGCGGCTAGGGCGTAACAAAAAACTGTTGCGATAACCGAACCGGAAACATTTATTTCCCAAATCGGAATAAGCAGATAATTCAGCGGTATTTTTAATATAGCGCCGCAAAGCGCCGCAAACGCCGGTACAGCCACCCGGCCGATACCTTGCAGCATTCCCGTTGTAATCTGCGTGAGTGCAAGAAAAATAACACTGACCGCGCCGATTTGCAGCAAAATTCCGCCATCGCTGGAAGTTGGAAAAAGCATTGCTATAATAGGAGAACCCAAAATTCCAAGCCCCATTGCCGCCGGAATAGAAAGCAGCATTGCAAGCCTCATTGCGGAATTTATTTTTCGGTGAACTTCGGCTAAATCACCGAGTTTAAATGTTGCGGCAATCGACGGAAGCGCCGCCGTTGCCAAAGATGTTGATATAGTAACGGGAAGTGTTGTAAGCACATAATATTTTCCGCTTAACTGCCCGTAAAGCCTTGCTGCTTCATCACTTGTATATCCCGATGAAAGTAAAAGATTATTTACCATAAATATATCGATAATATTTGTAATACTGAAAATCGCCGCTCCGATGATAATCGGTCCGGAGATTTTTACAAGCTCACTGGCGATACTCATATCGGATTCATAATTTTCTTTATTTTTATCGGATTTTACGCGGCGAGTCATTTTTGGTTTAGCCAGATTATAAATAATAATTATTACACATAATCCGGCAAAAGCACCGATTCCGGTACCGGCAGTGCCGCCAGCCGCCGCTGCTTCAATGCCTTTGGGCTTGAATTGCCAAGCCAATAGAACGGAAAAAAAAGCGTTTATAACTTGCTCTATCAATTGCGAAACCGCGGTCGGTACTGAATTTCCCAAGCCTTGAAAATAACCGCGGAACGAGGACATTATTGTAACAATAAAAATTGTAGGAGCGAGTGTCAGTATAGTGTATGTGGCTTGCGGCATGTTTATTAAATCCGCAAAGCCCTTAGCACCGAAAGCAAGAACCAAAGAACATATTAAACCGGCCGTACCGCCTACAATCAAAGAAACTTCAAATACTCTGTTCGCATTGCGGTATTGTTTTACGGCTATGCGCGTGCTGACCATTCGTGAAATTGCCGCAGGCAGACCTGCCGATGAAAAAATCAGAAAAAAAGTATAGATATAATACCCGCTGCCATAATACCCGTTTCCCTGATCGCCCAAAATAGCTGTCAGAGGAATTCTGTAAATAAAGCCAATGAATCTTGAAATCAAAGATGCAGCGGCCAAAATCGCCGCCTGTTGCACAAAACCGCCGCTTTGTTCCTTTCTATTCATTAAAAACACCCCAAATTATTTCTTTTTCGCTTTTAGCCTTAGGTTACTGTCTAATATAGATTTTCTCAAGCGTAAACTAATTGGTGTCACTTCTACAAGTTCGTCGTCCGTAATAAATTCCAAGGCTTGTTCCAAAGATAAAACTTTTGGCGGAGAAAGCCTCAGCGCATCGTCTGCGCCAGATGAGCGCATATTTGTAAGATGTTTCTTTTTGCATACATTTACTTCCATATCTCCCGATTTTGCATTAACGCCGACAATCATTCCGGCATAGACTTTTGTTGCGGGAGCTATAAATAATTCGCCGCGTTCCTGAGCGTTATAAAGACCGTACGCAACAGCTTCGCCTTGTTCGAAAGCGATTAAAGAACCTTGCGGACGCATAACGATATCGCCTTTATATTCTAAATATCCGTCGAAAATCGAGTTTAAAATACCTGCGCCTTTTGTATCTGTCAAAAATTCCTGCCTGTAGCCGATAAGCCCACGAGCCGGAATCGAAAAAATCAATCTTGAGTATCCGCCTTTTGCCGGTGACATATTTATAAGCTCACCTTTACGGCTTCCAAGCTTTTCTATTACAATCCCTACGCTTTCTTCGGGCACATCTATTGTAACATTTTCCATAGGTTCGTGTAATTTTCCGTCTATTTCTTTATACAAAACCCGCGGCTTCGAAACCTGAAATTCATAGCCTTCACGGCGCATATTTTCGATTAATATGGAAAGATGCAATTCGCCGCGCCCCGAAACCTTGAAAACTTCGGTTTTATCGGTTTCTTCAATTCGTAAACTCACATCTGTATTAAGCTCTTTAAAAAGTCTTTCGCGAATCTGACGGCTTGTTACATATTTTCCTTCCAGTCCGGCAAAAGGGCTGTCGTTTACAATAAAATGCATAGCGATTGTCGGTTCGGAGATTTTCACAAAATTCAAAGGCGTATCAAGTTCCGGAGAACAAATCGTATCGCCGATATGAATATCTTCAATTCCCGCTATTGCTATTATAGAACCTATTGTTGCCGATTCGACTTCAATTCGCTTTAATCCGTCAAACTCGAAAAGCTTAGTTATGCGGACTTTTTTATTTTTAAATTTATCATGAATATTTAAAACCGTAACATCGCTTCCGACTTTAATTATTCCTTGTTCAACTTTTCCGATTCCGATTCTGCCGACGTATTCGTTGTAATCGATAGTGCTGATCAAAGTCTGCATAGGCGCATCGGCATCACCTTCGGGAGCCGGAATATGCTGCAAAATAGCATCAAAAAGCGGTTTCATATCGGTAGATTCGTTTTCAAAATCAAAAAAAGCAATTCCTTTTTTCGCAGAAGCAAATACAAACGGTGAATCAAGCTGAGTATCGTTTGCGTCCAATTCCATAAAAAGCTCTAAAACTTCGTCAATTACTTCGTGCGGTCTGCCTTCTTCACGGTCTACTTTATTTATACATACAACCACAGGCAAATTTAATTCAAGAGCGTTATTTAAAACGAATTTTGTTTGGGGCATAGGGCCTTCAAATGCATCAACAACGAGAATTACGCCGTTTACCATTTTTAAAACCCTTTCGACTTCGCCGCCGAAATCTGCATGTCCGGGCGTATCGATTATATTAATTTTTACACCTTCATAAGTAACTGCAGTATTTTTGGATAAAATGGTTATTCCGCGTTCACGTTCGATATCGTTAGAATCCATGATTCGCTCTTCAATAACTTGATTTTCTCTAAAAGTTCCGGATTGTTTTAATAAACAATCTACCAATGTTGTTTTGCCGTGGTCTACATGGGCTATAATCGCAACATTTCTTACATCTGTTCTTACCACTAAAATTTCTCCTCTATGTTATAAAGATTTAAAAAAAAGTACTTGAAAATTCGATTCTGATAATATTTCCATTTTGATATGGAAATATTATTATTGTTAAAATTATGCAATGAAAAAAATAACAATAATAAATAAAATAAATTTAGCATTTTACAAAAATATCAAGAACTCCAGATATTTTAACACAAATCATAAAAAAAATACAATAAATACTATTTCCATTTTGAAAATAGCATAGATACTATTTCCATATTGAAAATAGTAATAAATTTAAACAAAACTAAAAATATTTTTAAACAAAAAAATGTCTAAAAGATAATCTTTTAGACAAGGGATAGTGCAAATAATCAGTATATAATCAATGCACAACGGCACTAAATTCGAAATTGATTAAATTGCATTAACATTAGCTGCTTGAGGACCTTTAGTCCCTTCAACTATTTCAAATTCAACTCTTTGACCTTCTGTTAATGTTTTGTAGCCTTCAGATTGAATAGCTGAATAATGTACGAAAACGTCACTATCGTTTTCAAGAGATATAAAGCCAAAACCTTTTTCTGCGTTAAACCATTTTACTGTACCTTGTTTCATTAAGTAAAATCCTCCTAAAAAATAAATAAATAAGTTACAATTGATAGATTAACACACATTATACAGACTGTCAATCAGATTTTTATTGAAATTATTAGTTATTGTGAAAAATAAATATATTATTTGTAATAAATAAGAAGTTTTGAAGCAAAATTATTATTAAAACACGCTATTACAGATTGAATTTTTACTTTTGTACATATAGTAATTAAAAAATATTGGAAATAATTATTTATACAGCAATTTGCTGAAGCGCGGCTTCAAATGTAGCCTAAGTTTTATTCAATTTACATTTTTTGAGAAATAAAATATTGCATAAACGGAAAATCAAAATGTATACAGCAAAATTCCTAATACGAATAATTTTCGTCAACCAGCAAATCTTTTTCCAATATGGCTTGTCTTGCCAAAAAATCACAGCGGTTGTTAAATTCGTTATCGGCGTGACCTTTTACCCAAATAAATTTGATATTGTGAATTTCGATAAGAGATAGAAGCCGCTCCCACAAATCGGGGTTTAGGGCTTTGTCGTCCTTGTTCCGCATCCAATTATTTTTTTGCCATTTTTTTGCCCAGCCTTTGTTAATTGCATCGATTATATATTTGGAATCAGAATAAAGTTCAATCTCGCATTTCTCTTTCAAAAGCTCGAGCGCTTTTATTACGCCCAAAAGCTCCATTCTATTATTGGTTGTATATTTATAACCGGCCGAGACTTCTTTTTTCTTGTCATTGTAAATAAGAATCGCGCCGTATCCGCCCGGGCCGGGATTATTTGTGCAAGCGCCGTCTGTATAAATTGATATTTTTTTCATATTAGCCTCCATTGATTAATTTGCGGCTCTTTCGTATTTAGTTTTTTCCGCCAAATCTTTGCCTTTAAAATTTCTTTTGCTTTCATACATCAAAAAATCAGCCTTATCTATAATATTGTTAATTGGTTCTTCTATGTCATATTTAATTGCAAAACCCATAGAAATGCTTGGTGAGCCAAAAGGCTCCTCGTTTGTTTCTTTGCATTTTTGGTAAACCGTTTCGAGAAAACGAATAGCTTTTATTTCGGTAGCGTTTGGAATCAGAATCATAAATTCGTCGCCGCCTTGCCGCGTTACAACAGAATCTTCGGGCGCGGATAATTTTAAAATATTTGCGGCTAAGACTATCAGAGAGTCTCCGGCTTTATGGCCGTAAGTGTCATTTGTCTGTTTTAAACCGTTTAAATCGCACGAAACTACACATAAAGGTAAATATTCGTCATTATTGTACAAGCAGGACATAGTGTGGAAATATCGCCGATTATATAAATCCGTGAGAGGGTCACGGTTAGCCATATTTTCCAAATCTTTTTTTATTTTATTGAGCTCGATAATTCGTTCGCGTTCGGTTGTGGTGTTAGCGATTTCGATAAAATTGCCAATTTTTACACCTTCGCTGTTTTTTATATCTGTTTTAGATATTCTAAAATATTTTTCCAAGTCGCTCGACGAAAGAAATTGTAAAATCTGGCGGTCACCTTCATAAATAAAACGCACTTTATTGGTTTCGACCAATTCTCTGATTATATCATCGAAATAACAATTCCTGAATTTTAGTTCGTAGGGTTTGAAAAGCCTTTCGGCTTCCGGATTGTATTCTATAATCCTACCGTCGGTTTCGGTCACAAAGCAGGCAATTGTCATTTGCTGAAACAGCGCGTCTTGTGCAAACAAAATCGAATCTTCAAGCTCTTCCGAAGTCACAGCTATATAAAACAATATACTTCCCGCGCATATCCCGATAAGTCCGATATTGAAGTTTTTGGAAAAATCGCTGATACATAAAAGTTGTGCTACCGAATTTATAAGAAAACCGGCAGAAATCGTTATATATTGGGTTCTGGCCATAGAGTGTACAGATCTGTACCGCTTTAATAAAAGAAAGAGCGGTATTACAGACAGCGCTAAGCAATATAAATAATCGACATAGAACCAGATTCCGTTTGTAAATATTATCTGCTTTCTGTCAAATATTTTTTGCATTTCTATATTCGAAAAAAAGAAATTTAATGCAGAATTATTGACAGCAAAAACGAAATTCATAGCGGGCATTACAAAGAATGTTAATATTAGCGATTTACGCAATTTAAAAATAGGGTTTATTAATTTTATATAAAAAATTAAGAGCGACGAAATAACAAAACTCTTGGCGGCTATCCCCAGAGAATACCACAGAACCGCAAGCTCTTCAATATATTCAGTTAAATAAAAAATATGGATTATCAACCACAGAATTAAGAATAGATTTGAGAATAATAAGAAGTCGTTGCTATTGAATTTTTTTGGGTTATGGAATAGTTTTAAGCTGAAATAAACGAACACAAGTAATAAACATAAGTAAACTAACAAATTTGTCATACGCAATTCTCCTTTTGCTGATTATGACTATACTAAGCTCCATTAAAAGCGCATCATGCATTGCTCAGAACGCTTCGTGCCCTCTTGCACTCGGTTTCTGAGATATTTAATGGCTGATTATACTATTTTCATTATAAAGGATAGAAAAATGAAAATAGTATTAGTATCAGAAAAGATTCATAAGCATAAAAGCGGTAAATATATACAGTAGTGACTTTGTATTAGCTATTCAGTACAGCGGCCGAATTTAAAATAGCTTCGGCAAATAAAAGGTCATCTTTGGTTGTAATTTTAATGTTTTTATAATCGCCTTCGGTGATAAAAATTTTGTAACCCAAAGCTTCCAGCAAGGATGCTTCATCTGTAAAATTAATGTCCGAATTAATAAGTTTATCGTAGCATAGTTTTAAAAGCCCTGTTTTGAAGCCCTGGGGTGTTTGAATATTATATAAGCTGTCTCGTTCCAATGTTTCAATAACAAAATTATCTTTACATTTTTTAATTGTGTCCTTTACCTTTATAGCGGGAATACAAGCATCATAAGCGGCGCAATTATCAATAATAGATTTTATTAATGAATGAGTGACAAAAGGGCGAACACCGTCGTGAACCAAGACGATATTTGATTTTTCGTCCAGAATATTCAGCGCATTGCAAACCGAATCCTGACGCTTTTCGCCGCCTTTGGCAAATTTAATTTTTTTAAATTTATTTGAAAACTCCGCCCTAAAAAAATCAATGTTTTTTTCAGACAGAACCAGAATAATTTCATCTATAAATTCGCATGACTCAAAAACCTCAAGCGTGTATGTTATAATTGTTTTATCTTTTATAATTAAAAACTGTTTTTCAATATCGCCGCCCATACGAAGGCCTTTTCCAGCGGCGACTATAACAGCCGAAACGTATCTTTTCAAAGAAATCACCCATATCATGTAAATTACTCTATATTATAACATTTTTATGTAAAACTATACAATATATTTTTGAAGTATATATTATGCATATTCCGATTTGAAAAAGAAAATATTTTAAAGCGGCAGGGTGTTGCCGTAAATTGCAATAAAAAAGTGAACCCAAGACGGATTCACAATATTTTAAACTAATCTGGAAATTTGTCTTTCTACAAGATCCCAGTTTACCGATTTTATAAATGCTTTAATATATGATTCTTTATCAATTCCATAATCTAAATAATACGCATGCTCATACATATCCAAAACTATTATTGGGTACGCCATGAGAATCAGGCCGTAATCATGCTGATCAAGTAAAAAATTCCGAAATGTTCCCGTGCGCTGCTCAAAAGAAAAAATTACCCAGCCCCTTGCAGATTTTCCGGCATTTATCAAATCCTCGGCGAATCCCTGAAATCCACCGTAAGTTTTAGTAAAAACCTCAATTGTTTTTTGTTTTGGTCTGGTTTCTGCGCTGGTCATATTTTGAAAATAAAGTTCATGCAATACTGCGCCGTCCAAGGAATAAGTTTCGCCTTTTTTTAAGCCTCTGTATTTAGAATATGTAGAATTACCGTCTTTTGTTGAACTATCGGCTTTCAAATCTTTTGTGACAGAATTAAATTTATTAACATATCCTTTGTATAATTCATAATGATTTAAAAAAGCTTTTTCGGAAATAGCTTTTGAATTATATTTAATATCTTTTGCTGTCAATTCCATATTCATCACTCCGATTATTCTCTATTCTTATATTTCCAATATGCGTCGTTAATATATATGCAACTCTGTTGTGAATTATTTTAAAAAATTATATTCTGATGAACGAATATATTTTGCATCCGTTCTGTTTTGATTTTTCAATTTTATTTGAGTTTAGGCTAATTTTCCGGCTACACGGATTCAAAAATGAATCAGTTTAATTTAAACATTTTTCAATATTAAATAAATATCATATCTATTACAAAAAAAGACGCAGGTGAATGTTCACCTACGTCAAAAATTATATCCTTATAGTTTTTTAAAATTAATAATTGTAAAAATATTGCATAATCGAAACAATAATTATACTTCGTAACCTATTTCTGTTATAATATTCTTGATTTCGTCAATCGAAACAAGATTTTCATCAAATTCCACTTCGCAAATACTTTTTTCCAAATCTGCCTTAGCCGAAACAACGCCGTCAAGCTCAGAAACTTCATCTTCTACGGCTTTAACGCAGTGATTGCAAGTCATACCTTTAACATTTAAAATCTCTTTCATAACAATTCTCCTTATAATTTAATTTTTTTCAATCTTAATGTATTTAATAATACGGATACGGACGAAAAACTCATTGCCAAAGCCGCAATCATCGGGTTTAGAAGCGGTCCGCCGAAAATATATAATATTCCCATAGCCACCGGAATTCCGAGCGAATTATACGCAAAAGCCCAAAATAAATTTTGTTTGATAATCTTGATCGTCTCTTTGCTTAGGGAAATCGCTTTGTAAACGCCGGATAAATCATTTTGCATCAGCACAATATCAGCGGATTCAATCGCAACGTCGGTTCCGTTTCCGATTGCTATACCGACATCTGATTTTGCAAGCGCCGGCGCATCATTAATCCCGTCTCCGACCATTGCCGTTATAATATTTTCACGTTGTAAATTTGAAATTTCGTTGGATTTTTCGTTTGGCAGGACTTCCGAAAAGACTCTGCTGATTCCGGCTTTTTCGGCGATTGCGGCGGCTGTTTTTTTATTATCACCAGTTAGCATAATAACGTCGATACCGATATTTTTTAAGCTTTTAACGGCAGATTTTGCGGATTCTTTCAATGTATCGGCGATAGCGATTAAAGCCGAAAATTCTCCGTCAATTGCCATAAAAACAGGGGTTTTGGCTTCGCTTGCCAATTTATCAATAATATCTGTGTGTATAGATAAATCTATATTATTTTCCTGCATCAATTTAATATTTCCAAGCAGAATTTTTTTAGTGTCGACCGTAATATCAATTCCTTTGCCCTCGATATTTATAAAGTCCTCAGAGTCGAACAATTCACCGGAATATTCTTTTAAAATCGCCTCGCCGAGCGGATGTTCGGAATTCTTTTCGGCAGAAGCGGCAAGCTTCAATATATAATTTTTATCCGGATTACTAAATGTAATTATATCAGTAACAGATGGTTTGCCTTCTGTAATCGTGCCGGTTTTGTCAAATACAACGGTTTGAATTTTATGCGCTGTTTCAAGGGATTCGCCGCCTTTTATCAAGATTCCGTTTTCTGCGCCTTTGCCGGTTGCAACCATAATAGCTGTCGGAGTGGCCAAACCGAGGGCGCAAGGGCAGGCGATAACCAGCACGGATATAAATATATTTAAGGCGAACGAAATATCTTTGCTCTGAAAAAACCAAAATACGCCGGATATTACAGCAATGCAAATTACAATCGGAACAAAATATCCCGAAATAATATCCGCCATTCGGGCAATCGGAGCACGTGAAATTTGAGCTTCTTCAACCAATTTTATTATTTGTGCAAGTGTCGTATCGCTACCGACTTTTTTGGCTTCAAATTGAATATATCCGTTTTTGTTAATGCTTGCACCGATAACGTTATCGCCTATATTTTTAGAAACCGGAATTGATTCTCCCGAAATCATGGATTCATCAACCGTTGTTTTGCCGAATATGATTGTTCCGTCAACGGGGATTTTTTCGCCGGGCTTAACAATAATTATGTCTCCGGATTTTATATGCTCAATCGGCGTTATGATTTCGTTTTCGCCTTTTTTTACTAAAGCGTTTTTCGGCAAAAGATTTATCAGAGACTTTATTGCCATGGAAGTTTTTTTCTTCGAGATAACTTCCATGTATTTTCCGAGGGTAATTAAAGTAAGAATTACGCCAGCCGATTCGAAATATAAATTAAAATGCCCATTTTTTATAAATATTTCGTAAAGTCCGTAAAGACCGTACAAATATGCGGCGGAAGTGCCGACGGCGATTAAAGAATCCATATTCGGCGAACCCGAAAAAAGTGATTTAAAGCCTTTTGTGAAATATTTGCGCCCAATGAAAACAATCGGCGTAGTCAGTGCAAATTGTATTAAAGCATGGATTTTTGGATATTTTGTATGGTCTAAAATTGCCGAAATTTCTATTCCGAGAGCATTTAAAAACATCGGGAGCATAGAAATCAAAAAAAGCGGAGCGCAGAATATAACGGAGTTTATTAATCTTTTTTTCATATAATCCGCTTCATCTTGCGAAATATCTTCTTCTTTTTCGTTCAATGTGTCATAACCGGCTTTTTTTATTCTTGCAAAAATATCGGTCTCGGAGGCTTTGCTTTCGTCATAGGTTACGGTTAGCTTTTCGGTAGCGTAATTGACCGTAGCAAACTCAACGCCCTCGATTTTTTTCGCGGCACGTTCGACATTCCGCACGCAGGCGGCGCAGGTCATTCCGTTTATTTTATAAGTTTTCGTTGTCATAAAATCACCTAGAGTATCTTTCCGATTGTTTTAATCAATTCGTCGATAACTTCATCGTTTCCATCTTTTATTTGTTCTATAACGCATGTGCGCAAATGGTTTTCCAATAATAATTTGCTGACCGAATTTATAGCCGATTGAACGGCGGCGATTTGATTTAGTACGTCGTCACAGTAGATATCTTTTTCTATCATAGAGCGAACGCCCTTGACTTGGCCTTCGATTCGGTTAAGGCGGGTTATTAAATTTTTCTTTAATTTTTCATCTCTTTTCATAAAAATACACCTCTGAAATAAATATACTATACAGGGGTAGGGTATGTCAAACTGTTTTTTCTATCCTTTATATTGAAAATAGTATTAAATAAAAAATGCCCGAAAGGGCAAAGTAGCCTTTAATTTTAATATCCTAATTCTTCAAGTGTCGAAACTGCCGATTTAATAAAATTAACACAGTCATTCCGATGCAGATTAGATTTGGCTCTCTCTTGATCGGTTGAAATATCAAAACCCAAAAGCTCACGGCAGACAATCGACTTATTGTTTTCTTTGAATTTTGTAATAAACTCGCCGGTCTTAGAATTGCATTCGGCTTTGGAATCCGCATCGCCATCGACGTATTGACCGTATTTTAGTCCAACAACGGCTACAGCGCCTGTTACAGCTCCGCAAACTTCGCCGGAACGAACACCGCCGCCAAAACCGCCCGACAATTTTAGTGCTGTTTCTTTATCCAATCCATAATCTCCGGCAAAAGCGGCTAAAACGGATTGAGAGCAATTAAAACCGTTGTTAAATAAATCAACGGCTATAGTTTGTTTTGATGTCATAATATACCTCCCACTAAAAGTTTTATAAGCAAAAAACGCCTAGACCGAAGTCTAAGCGTATAGTGATTAAATTATTCGATGATAGAAACAACAGAACCCGAACCAACTGTTCTTCCGCCTTCACGAATCGCAAGTTTCAAACCTTGCTCAACAGCGATTGGGGAGATAAGTTCGATAATCATTTCAATATTATCGCCAGGCATACACATTTCTGTACCTTCAGGAAGGTTAATAACGCCTGTAACGTCAGTTGTTCTGAAATAGAACTGTGGTCTATAGTTGTTGAAGAAAGGCTTATGACGGCCGCCTTCAGATGCAGTCAAAACGTAAACTTGAGCAGTAAATTTTGTATGCGGAGTGATAGAACCCGGTTTTGCCAAAACTTGACCGCGGAAGATTTCGTCTCTTTGAACACCACGCAAAAGCACACCAACATTATCGCCGGCAGTTGCAGAGTCAAGAAGTTTGTGGAACATTTCAAGACCTGTAACAACAGCTTTACGAGATTCAGGAGCAAGACCAACGATTTCGATTTCTTCTTGAATTTTAACAGTACCACGCTCAACACGGCCTGTAGAAACTGTACCGCGTCCTGTGATAGAGAAAACGTCCTCAACAGGCATCAAGAATGGTTTATTTTCATCACGCTCAGGGTTAGGGATATATTCGTCAACTACGTTGAACAATTCAACAATAGAATCTCCCCATTTAGAGCTGGAATCTTCAAGAGCTTTAAGACCGGAACCGCGAATAATAGGAGTATCGTCGCCAGGGAAATTGTATTCGTTAAGCAAATCTCTGATTTCCATTTCAACTAATTCAAGCAATTCTTCGTCTTCAACCATATCGCATTTGTTTAAGAAAACAACGATATAAGGAACGCCAACCTGACGAGCAAGAAGGATATGCTCACGAGTTTGAGCCATAGGACCGTCTGTAGCAGCAACAACAAGGATAGCACCGTCCATTTGAGCAGCGCCGGTAATCATGTTTTTAACATAGTCGGCATGTCCCGGGCAGTCAACGTGTGCGTAGTGTCTGTTTGGAGTTTCATATTCTACGTGAGTAGTAGAGATAGTGATTCCACGTTCTCTTTCTTCCGGAGCTTTGTCGATTTTATCGAACTCAACAAAAGAACCTAAATTATATCTGTCATGCAAAACTTTTGTGATAGCGGCTGTAGTAGTAGTTTTGCCGTGGTCAACGTGACCGATTGTACCGATATTAACATGCGGTTTATTTCTTTCAAATTTTGCTTTAGCCATTTTAAAAATTTCCTCCTTAAAAATGAGATATCTTCTCTTATTAGAAACAATTATAATTATTTGACAAGCTTTTTTCAAGTATTAATTAAAAAATTAGTTTGCTTTACCCGATACGATGTTCTCTTGAATAGACTTAGGAACAGGCTCGTAATGGTGAACTTCCATATTATAAACACCGCGTCCCTGAGTAGCCGAGCGGAGGTCGGTCGAATAACCGAACATTTCGGCAAGCGGAACATACGCATGGATAATTTGTGCGCCAAAGCTGGCTTCCATACCTTCGATACGTCCACGGCGGCTGTTGATATCGCCCATAACATCGCCCATGTAATCTTCGGGTACAGTAACGTCAACTTTCATAATCGGCTCTAAAAGTACAGGGTCGGATTTGCGCATAGCTTCTTTGAAAGCCATGGAACCGGCAATATGGAACGCCATTTCGGAGGAGTCCACATCATGGTAAGAACCGTCGTAGAGCGTAGCTTTTACGCCGACAACAGGATATCCCGCAATAACGCCCGCTTTCATAGCCTCTTGAATACCTTTATCGATAGCCGGAATGTATTCTCTCGGAATAACACCGCCGACGATAGCATTAACAAATTCATAAGTTTTTTCGGAATTAAGCTCAATAGGCTCAAACTTAACTTTACAATGACCGTACTGACCGCGTCCGCCGGATTGCTTAACATATTTGCCTTCCACATCGGTAAGCTTTCTGAAAGCTTCTCTATATGCAACTTGTGGTTTGCCGACATTCGCTTCTACTTTAAATTCACGCAAAAGACGGTCAACAATAACTTCAAGGTGCAATTCGCCCATACCGCCGATAATAGTTTGACCTGTTTCTTGGTCGGTATAAGTTTTGAAAGTCGGGTCTTCTTCGGCAAGTTTCGAAAGAGCGATACCCATTTTATCTCTGCCTGCTTTTGTCTTAGGCTCGATAGCAACGTGGATAACCGGCTCAGGGAAATTCATTGATTCTAAAATAACCAAATCATCTTCCAGACAAAGTGTATCGCCGGTAGTTGTGTTTTTAAAACCGATAGCAGCAGCGATATCACCCGCAAAAACCTCGTCGATTTCGTCACGGTGATTGGCGTGCATTTGAACAATACGTCCGATACGTTCTTTTTTGTCCTTTGTGGAATTATATATATACGAACCGGATTTCACGGTTCCGGAATATACCCTAAAGAAACAAAGTTTACCAACAAAAGGGTCGTTCATGATTTTGAAAGCAAGAGCGGAAAACGGTTCTTCGTCGGAAGAATGTCTTTCAACTTCTTGTTCGGAATCAGGCAAAACGCCTTTTATTGCCGGAATATCAGTCGGTGCAGGCATATAATCAACTACGCCGTCCAACAAAAACTGAATTCCTTTTTTTCTATAAGCTGTACCGCAAAAAACTGGTGTGAGTTCGTTGTTGATACAAGCTTTTCTGAGAGCGGCCTTTAATTCGTCCACGCTCAATTCTTCACCACTTAAATATTTCTCCATTAATTCTTCATCTGTTTCAGCAATGGATTCCTGCATAGCCAGTCTTGCTTCTTCGCATTTTTGCACTAAATCCGCAGGAATTTCGACTTCATCAATTTTATCAATATCATCGTCTGGAAATACGTAAGCTTTCATTGTCATAAGGTCCACTAAACCTTTAAAAGTATCTTCAAAACCAATTGGCACCTGTACAGGAACAGGGTTTGCGCCAAGTCTGGATTTTATCATGTCGACTGCACGGAAAAAATCTGCGCCCACAACGTCCATTTTATTAATGAAAGCGATACGCGGAACGCGATATTTATCTGCTTGTCTCCACACAGTTTCAGACTGCGGCTCAACGCCTTCTTTTGCACTAAAAACACCGATTGCGCCGTCCAAAACACGGAGCGAACGCTCTACCTCAACCGTAAAGTCAACGTGTCCCGGTGTATCTATAATATTGATTCTGATGTTATTCCATTGTGTAGTAGTGGCAGCGGAAGTAATTGTAATACCTCTTTCCTGCTCTTGCTCCATAAAGTCCATAACGGCAGTACCCTCGTGGGTATCACCAATTTTATAGGTACGACCTGTATAATATAGGATACGTTCGGTGAGAGTTGTCTTACCGGCATCAATATGCGCCATGATTCCGATATTCCTAGTCTTCTCTAGTGGAAATGCCCTTTTAGACACTCTAACTCCTCCTTAAAAATTCAAATAAAAATAAATTTTACAAGATTTTAATTTATAAAAAAGCGGAATGCTTATTAAATTAAAACGCCGTAAAAAGGGCTTACCACTTATAATGGGAGAAAGCTCTGTTAGCTTCTGCCATTTTATGAGTTTCTTCTTTTTTCTTAACAGCAGCGCCGGAATTGTTAAGCGCGTCTAAAATTTCATTAGCCAAACGCTCTTCCATAGTCTTTTCGCCTCTTCTTCTGCTATAAAGAACTAACCAACGAAGACCCAAAGAAAATCTTCTTTCCGGTCTTACGTCCATAGGCACCTGATAGGTAGCACCACCAACGCGGCGTGCTTTAACCTCCGAAACAGGCATTATATTATTAAGAGCCTCTTCAAAAGCCTCCAAGGCATCTGTTTCTCTTTTTTCGGCTACGCGTTTAAAAGCGTCATATACTATACGCTGCGCGATACCTCTTTTACCGTCCAACATAATATTGTTTATTAATTTAGTTACAATCTTGCTGTTATACACCGGATCCGGCAGTACATCTCTTTTTGCAACATGTCCTTTACGTGGCACGATTCTTCCCTCCTTAATTATAAAAATTATACACCGATTGTTTGTATAATAAAATTATATCATCGGTACTCGCATATACGATTCATGCCCTTGTACTACCTAAAATATCTATAAATTTAGCAGATTTATATAGACATTGACATAGGCCAATGATTAAGCTTGCACAAGGATAAATCAAAAAGCATAAATATTTTTTTCAAAAGAAAAAGCTTATTTTGCTTTTTTAGGTCTTTTAGCGCCGTATTTCGAACGCGCTTGCATTCTTTTTGCAACAGCAGCCGTATCAAGCGTACCTCTTACGATATGGTAACGAACACCGGGTACGTCTTTAACCCTGCCGCCCCTGATTAATACAACGCTATGCTCCTGAAGATTATGTCCTTCGCCCGGAATATACGCTGTAACTTCCATACCGTTAGAAAGTCTAACCCTTGCGATTTTACGAAGCGCAGAGTTTGGCTTTTTTGGAGTAGCTGTTTTTACAGAAGTACAAACGCCGCGTTTTTGCGGGCTAGAAAGTTCTACATGACGCTTTCTCAGAGTATTTAATGTTCTTTGAAGAGCCGGAGCAGTAGATTTTTTCTCGATAGATTGTCTGCCTTTTCTAACTAACTGGTTAAATGTTGGCATCTTTACACCTCCCTATATAATTTCTGCTAAAAATAAATACAAAAAATAAGCAGTTAAAATAGATTTTCTCCATTATAACTGACATACCTTTGGATTTTATCATCAAAGCCTAAAATTGTCAAGTTTTTTGCAAAAGTTGAAATAAAATTTTTGCGTTTTAATTTTTTGGGTTTTGGATACTATTTATATTGATACTATTTCCCTTCTAAAGAATAGAAAAAAATATTTCATTTCGCGCTTGGAGCGTTGCGCGAAACGCTTCGCTGTGAAAATTTTTTTCCACAAATTAAATGGGAATTAGGGCGTGTTTTGTAAATCCACTACACTGTACAATTTAAACAAATACCAATAGAAGCAATGCAAACAAAACCAGCGAAAACAGAAGCAAGTTTATCATAGCGAGTGGCAATACGACGATAGTTTTTCAAC
>JAVBOA010000036.1:0-159403 GCA_031551135.1 Eubacteriales bacterium
ATATTCGCCTGATTTCTTCAAGGCAGTAAGTTCTTTTCGTAAATCTTGATCACTTAGAAACCTGCCGCCGTTTGCATAATTTTCTTTTTGTTTGCCTAAAGCCCAATTATAGGCAAATCGGCTTACTCCTGCTGATTGCCAAAGCTTACGTTCTTGTTCGTCAGTTGGCTTTAACCGTACTTTTACTGTTCGTATCATCTCCCATCAACTCCTTACAATTAAAGACGTTTTATAAAGTTTTATAATGTTAACAATAACAGTTATATGCCTCTCTTTTCCAATTCCAATATAATACTCTCAAAGCAATCCAATAGCTTTTGTTTTGCTACTTTCTCTTTAGATTCAACCTTTAAAACATTAAAAGGCATATGTTTTAAGCTTGCATTTTTAATTATAATGCTTGATGGAATCACATTTTTAATCAATAAGCGTCCAATGCCTTCATTTTCTTTGCAATAATCTATTAATTGATTCGGTAGACTACTCCTTTTGTCAGCATTATTTAGCACTAACCCCAAAACATTATCAGATTTACGTAAATCATTTCTCATTTCTTCCCACAATGCGATAAAGAACTCTGCTCCTTGTATACTATTCACATCAATATCGGAGATTAAAATTATACTGTCTGCCGCAAAAAATATATTTTGATTTATAATTCCCAAATTAGGATTGGTATCCATGAATATGTAGTCATAGTATTCTAAGTAACTTTTATTATCCAAAAAAAAGTTATTTATTTTTTGTTCTCGTCCTGCTAAATTAACAAGTCTAATTTCCGTTGAGGTTAGTAATATCGATGATGGTATAATATCTAAAGTTGTCAATTCTGGTATAGGGCTTTTATATATAACTTTACTTGCGGAAATTCTACTCTCAAATATATCTTTTATTGTCTTTATATCGCCTCGGGTTACATCAATACCCATGTTAGTCGTTAGATTAAATTGCGGATCACCGTCAATAAATAAAACGTGTTTTCCTTTCTCTGCTAATACGCCGCCTAAATTGAATAAAAATGATGTTTTACCGGTTCCTCCTTTTAATGTTCCAATCGCTATACTCTTAATTTCGTCCACCATTGTCAAAACTTTATAAAACCTTATAACAAGATTATAAAAGTTTATTCCTTTTTCATTGTGTCCGATTTGGCATATGCTACTTTCGTTTGATATGACACTCCAAAGGCTTAAATTCCCGCACAACGAGCGGTACACAATATCGTGATTCGTTTCAGTGACTTACGATACTTTATACCTTGCAAGATTTATACTTGCCTGCAAATCCCTATCTATTTTATTTCCACAACATGAACATTTATATATCCTATCTGATAATTTCAAGTCTTTTTTAATGCTTCCGCATACTGAACACAACTTTGAAGATGGAAAAAACTTATCCGCTTCAACAAATTCAATCCCATAATATTCACATTTATATTTTAGTATTGACTTCAAATTATACAAACTCTGCTGTGCGATAGCTTTTGACAAATGCTTATTCTTCATCATTCCTTGTATATTTATGGTCTCCATTACAATTCTGCAAGGCTTGGTTTTCACTATTGCAGTTGTGGCTTGATGAATATGATTTAATCTTACATTCGCTATTTTTCGGTTTAATAATCTTATTTTCTTTTCCAGTTTTATAATGTTGCCAGTTTTGACATACTCCTTCCCCTTTTTATTTTTTAAGTATTTTCTTGATACTTGGCGTTGCAACCTACGCAGTTTTTTATTATATTTCTTTATTTTTTTTGATTTGTTTATATTCTTATATTTTTGCCCATTCGAGCAAATTGCTAAGTCTTTTATACCTACATCTATTCCCATTATTTCATCAGTCAACGTTACTGCCGGTTTATCCTGCTCCATCCCTACGCTTATATACCAATACTTTCCGTCGAAGCTTATACGAGGGTTATAAAATTTTTTTGATGTAATTCTGTTAGCTTCAGATATTTTTATCCAACCAACTTTTTCAATTAAAAATTTATCCTCTTTAAATTTCAACTTTACGTTATCATTGTAAAAGCTTGGTTTTGTTTTCCGTTTGCTTTTGAACTTAGGGAAATCACTTTCTTTTTTAAAAAACCGTTTATAGGCATTGCAAGCGTCTTTAACAGCTTGCTTTGTTATGTTATTGCTTGTTTCATATAGCCACTTATATTCGCCTGATTTCTTCAAGGTAGTAAGTTCTTTTCGCAAATCTTGGTCATTAAGGAACTTGCCGCCGTTTGTGTAATTTTCCTTTTGTTTGGCTAAAGCCCAATTATAGGCAAATCGACTTACTCCTGCTGATTGCCATAGCTTACATTCCTGTTCATCAGTTGGCTTTAACCGTACTTTTACTGCCCGTATCATCTTCCAATAACTCCTTACAATTAAAGACGTTTTATAAAATTTTATAATATTAACATTAACTGTTATATGCCCCCTTTTATGAAGCATGATATGCTGACGAACGATTGGATTTTCACAAGGATTCCGTTCGTATGTATAACAAAGACTTATCCTATAACTATTCGCAAGAGTGTTGGTTAGTGAAAAAATCTTCTATAAAATATAAATTTTTGTTTATTTTGCACATAATAATTATATAATATCATGTATAAATTTTCAATAAAATAATAGAATTGTTGCTGAAATCGATAATAGTATAATATAAAGAAACATGAAAAATTACACGATATATATCTCGAAGAGCTTTTTGTAATAGATACTAAATTATAAGGGAGATATTCTATGGGAATTATAGCAGCTGTGTGTGCAATTTTATTAATCATTTCAGTAGTTTTGTTTATGAATTTGAATCGAAAACTCAAAAAAGTATCCGGCGAATTTGAAAATTTTAAAGAATCTCTTAATACAGTGGAAATTCCTTTAGCACTTTTTGATCAATCTAAGCGGTGTTTTTTTGTAAATAATGAAGCAAAAAAAATTGTCGGAAAAGCAGAGAACAGAAATTTTTCCGAAATAGAAAATGAATTGAAAAAAGAGTTTTCTGAATTAAAATTCGGTGCAGCCAATAAATCGCTTATTTGCATGGATAATTCAGAATATATTGAAAAAATAGAATCTCAAAAAGAAGAAATATATTGGCTGGCTTCGATTTTAGATGCTATTGACTCTCCTATTTCTGTTACTGATAAAAATATGAAATGGACATTTATAAATAAAGTTGTGGAAAATATGTTGGGCGTAAAAAGAGAAGATATTATCGGAAAGAATTGCGATGAGTGGGGAGCTGCAATCTGCAAAACCGACAAATGCGGAGTTTATGGCTTGCGGAATGGAAACCCGCTTACATCTTTTTCGCAATTCGAAGGACATTTTAATGTTACAACAAGTTATTTGTATGATGCAAACGGTGAAATCACCGGCCATGTTGAGGTTGTTCGCGATATCAGCGAAATGAAAAATCTTGCAGAAAATTTTGAACAAAAGGCTCATTGGTACGAAACTATTTTGGATGCAATACCGTTTCCGATATCTGTTACAGATGCGGAGGCAAATTGGACATTTATAAATAAAGCAACCGAATCTGTTTTAGGAAAAAGCAGAGATGAATTGTACGGAAAGGCCTGCAGTAATTGGGGTGCGGCAATTTGCGGAACCGAAAACTGCGGTATTGCCTGCGCCAACAATGGTAACGGACAAACTAAATTTTCGCAGGGCGGCTCGACTTTTCAAGTTAATGTTTCTTTATTGAATGATATGTACGGCAACCACAACGGATATGTTGAGGTTGTTCAAGATATATCCGAGCTTGATTCGACAATTGAAAAATTAAACGACCTGATGAGAGAAATCTCGTCGGCAAGCGAAAATGTTACGGCAGGGGCCAGACATGTTGCAAAAAGCAGTCAAACGCTTGCAGTCGGAGCGACAATTCAAGCAAAATCTATTGACGATTTGCAAAACAGCATTAAATTAATCAGCACTCAAACTTCGACCAATGCTGAAAATGCTTCATCTGCGAATGAGCTCTCAAACCGCTCTAAACAAGATGTAATTTTAGGAAATCAGGAAATGAAAAAGATGCTTGAATCAATGGAAGGAATTAAAGAAGCCTCCAACAGTATTTCTCAAATTATTAAAACTATCGAAGACATAGCATTCCAAACGAATTTGCTTGCATTAAACGCTGCGGTTGAAGCGGCAAGGGCAGGGGTACATGGCAAAGGTTTTGCCGTTGTTGCAGACGAGGTCAGAAGTTTGGCAGAACGTTCGCAATTGGCGGCAAAAGAAACTAACGAGCTTATTTTGAATTCGATAAGCAGAGTGGGCGAAGGAACAAAAATTGCTGAAAACACGGCGGAAGCTCTGGATACTATTGTAATGAATTTTGAGCAGGTTTCTCAAATCATTCAAAAAATAAAAATGGCTTCGCAAGACCAGATTGGCACGATAAAAGAAATACATGAAGAAATCATGCAGATTTCTGATGTTGTTAATTCAAATTCAGCTACAAGTCAGGAATCTGCGGCGGCCTCCGAAGAACTTTCCGGACAGGCCGAGACGCTGAGAAGCCTGACCATGAGCTTCAGTGCATAACAATAGAATTTTGGAGGCTCTGCCTCAAGCTTTAATACAGAAACGGCGCGTATGCGCCGTTTCTAATAAAGTTCTTTTGCTTCTTTTCTTTCAAGAAAAGAATGCGCGGCAAGCCAAGGTTTTTTGTTAGCTTGTTTTTCTTTTGTTATAGCCTTTTTCATCATAAGGCTGCAATTCTTCCAAATGCTTTTCGAGCATTTTTTTTAATTCCGATTTTATGTCAAAAAACTCGTCATCGGGTTTTTCTTTTTGTTCCAAAATTTTAAACTCAAAATTTTCTTTTCCGTATTTTTTATAATCTGCAGAAAGCTGCGGATTAACCGGGTTAGTTTCCAAAAAAGCAAGATACGCATTTGTTGTACCTTTGAGATTTCTGGAAACATCCAAAAATATTTTATTATTTGCTAAATTTGTAATCTGGAAAACACCGTAATAGATTTTTTCCTGTTGAAACTGCATTACGAGTTTTTTTCTTTGCTCTTTATCCATATCTCCCTCAATTCTTTTTAAAAGCCTCTGAAACCGAGGTGCCAAACGCTTTTCCGAAATCAACGGCTTTTTGTTTTTCTTCGGAGTTCGGTTTAAATAGGAATTTTATTCCTTCTACCGGAATTTTGAATCTAAGCTGTTTTAAGCGGGCTTCGATATTCGCTACGGATTCGCCGCTCCAGCCATACGAGCCAAAAGCCCCTGCCATTTTTCCACGGTGAATAATCGGGTTAAGATGCGCCAAAAGCTCCCAAACCGGCGGCAGAGTATCGGACAAAACTGTTGCCGAGCCGAAAAGTATACCGTCGGCTTTATCCAAAGCGGCTTTTATTTCCGTGATATCGTTTTTAACAAGGTCAAATGTTTGGACATCTATATCTCCGGATTCCAGCAAGCCTTGTTTTATAGATTCGCCGATTTCCGCAGTGTGACCGTAGCAGGACGCAATCGGAATAACTACAAGCGGCTTTGCATTTTTTTCAACTGTCGCCCATTTTCGGTAGAGATTCATATAATACGGAATATTTTCGCGCAAAATCGGGCCGTGACCGGTCAGAACCATATCGAAATCGAGCTTTTCCATTTTGTCAAGAGCCGAAATAACAAAGGATTTAAACGGCGACATTATAACATCAAAATAATATTTATACGCATCCGAAAAATCTTTGGTTTCGAGGTCATTGAACAAAGCTTCGGTACAAAAATGACAGCCTAAAAAATCGCAGGTAAAAATAATTTTATCTTCTTCGGCATAAGTCAGCATAGAATCAGGCCAATGTAAAAAAGGCGCATCAATGAATTTTAGATTTTTGCCGTCACCGATATCCAGAGTATCGCCGTCTTTTACAATCAGAGAATTAAACTCGATATTCAAAATCTTTTTCAGATTTTTATTGGCGTTGTTTGTGGAAACTACCGTAATATCGGGGTTTAGCTCCAAAAGCTTATAAAGTGCGCCGCTGTGGTCGGGTTCGCTATGGTTAAGAATTACATAATCAATACTTTTCGGGTCACAAACATCGCTCACACGCTGAATAAATTCTTCAAAAAATCCGTTTTTGCTGACTTCCACGAGCACGGTTTTTTCGGAAGTTTTATAAATATAAGCGTTGTAATTTGTGCCGTAATCCGTACGCATAATAACGTCAAAAACTTTTATATCATGGTCTAAAACTCCGACCCAATATAGATTTTCTTTTATTTTTTTCGATTTAAACATAAAATCCTCCAAACAAATTATACACCTTTTATAAACTCCAGAGCTTTTTCGAAAGCGGCTTCAATTTTATTTGCATCTTTTCCGCCTGCTTGCGCCATATTCGGTCTGCCGCCGCCGGAGCCGCCGACTATCGGTGCTATAGCTTTAATAATATTTCCGGCATGAATTTTTTTTGCAACAGCTGCGTCGTCTGCCATCACAACAAGATTTACTTTTTCGTCTTTATTGCTTGCAAGTACAACAACTGCATTTTCTATTTTTTCTTTAATCAAATCGCCGTATTTTTTAAGCGAATCGATATCGGTATTTTCGAATTTTTTCAAAATAACATTCAATTCGTTTATTTGAAGTTTTTCGTTTATAATATCGTCAATCGAAGAAGAAATTAATTTCGAATTAAGCTGTTCCAATTTAGCGTTGGCGGCTTTGGAATCGGAAATAAATTGCTCAATACGTTTAAGAATATTATCTGGGTTAGTTTTTAAAGTATTTCCGATTTCTTTCAGCCTGTTGTCAATCATTTTATGATAAAGATAAGCTCCTTTGCCGGTTAAGGCTTCGATTCGGCGAACGCCTGCCGAAATTCCGGTTTCGCTCAGAATTTTAAAGCTGCAAATCTGCGAAGTATTTGAAATATGCGTTCCGCCGCAAAGCTCGATTGAATAATCGCCCATTTTAACAACACGAACCGTTTCTCCGTATTTTTCTCCAAAAAGTGCTTCGGCTCCCAATTGTCGTGCTTCGTTTATATTTTTCTCGAAAATATCAACATTTAAGCTGTCCAAAATATTTTTATTAACGATATCTTCGATTTTAGAGATATCCTCATCTGAAATTGGCTCAAAATGCGTAAAGTCAAAGCGTAAACGTTCGCGCGATACCATTGAGCCGGCTTGCTGAACATGATTTCCCAAAACTTCTTTCAAAGCTTTATGCAAAAGGTGAGTGGCGGAGTGATTGCGAGCTGTATTAAGGCGCATTTCCTCCTCAACTTCCAATCTGCAAAAATCGCCTGTTTTGAAAATCCCGTCAATAACTTTGCCGATATGAGCGATTTTATTTCCGATTACTTTTATTGTATCTGTAACCAAGATTTCGCCGTTTTCAATTTTGATTACGCCGACATCGCCTTTTTGACCGCCGCTTTCAGCATAAAAAACGGTTTTATCAAGAATTACCGAAACTTCGTCGCCTGCCTGAACTTGCTCTTTTATTTCGTTATTGGAAATCAAATATAGAATTTTGGCTTTGTCATAAGTCAAGCTATCATAGCCAATGAATTCAGAGCTTAAATTTATGTCAAGTTTATTATAAACCGTTTCTTCGGCACCCATATAATTTGATTCTTCTCTAGCCATGCGCGCCATCTCACGTTGGTTGCGCATTTCCGAATGAAACGCTTCTTCGTCCAGCATTAATTTTTCTTCGGCAAAAATTTCTTTCATTAACTCCAGCGGGAAACCGAAAGTATCATATAATTTAAAAGCGTCAACGCCAAGAATTGTATTTTTGAGATTTGCTCTTGCGTTGTTTACAAGCTTCTTAATCATTTCCAGACCTTTTTCCAAGGTATCAAAAAATCTTTGTTCTTCAACAGAAATTACTTTTAAAATATATTCACGCTTGTCCGAAAGTTCCGGATAAGCATCTTTTGAATGTTCAATAACAACTTCGCAAACAGCGCATAAAAATTCCGAATTTATATTAATAAGCTTGCCGTGGCGTATGGCACGTCTCAACAAACGCCGAAGAACATAGCCTCGGCCTTCGTTTGAAGGCAGAACACCGTCGGCTGTCATAAAAGTTACTGAACGTATATGATCCGTAATAACCCTTATCGAAATATCTTTTTTCGGGTCGGTTGTGTATTCGTAATTTGCGATTTCACAAATCTTATCACGAACGGCTTTTACTGTATCAACATCAAAAATCGAATGAACATTCTGCATTATGCTGGCCATACGCTCCAAGCCCATGCCTGTGTCGATATTAGGGCTTTTAAGCTTCGAATATGTGCCGTCTTCTTCTTTATTAAACTGCGTGAAAACAAGATTCCAAAATTCCATATAACGGTCGCAGTCACAGCCCATTTTGCAGCTAGGCTTATGGCAGCCGAATTCTTCTCCGCGGTCATAATAAATTTCGGAACAAGGTCCGCAAGGGCCTAAGCCGACTTCCCAAAAATTATCTTCTTTTCCCATACGAACAATTCTGTCTTCGGGGAGTCCGACTTTTTTATTCCAGATTTCAAAAGCTTCGTCGTCATCTAAATAAATTGAAACATAAAGGCGGTCAACAGGAAGCTCCAAAACCTCTGTAACAAATTCCCAAGACCATGGAATAATTTCTTCTTTAAAATAATCGCCGAAAGAGAAATTTCCGAGCATTTCAAAAAAAGTACCGTGGCGCGCCGTTACCCCAACGTTTTCAATATCTCCGGTACGTATACATTTTTGGCAGGTAGTAACGCGTTTGCTTGGCGGAGTTTCTTGACCCGTAAAAAATGGTTTAAGCGGTGCCATACCTGAATTTATCAATAATAAAGATTTATCATTTTTTGGTACAAGCGGCGCAGAAGCTAATCTAAAATGCTGTTTTGATTCGAAAAACTGCAAGAATTTCTCACGGATTTCGTTAAGTCCTAAATTTTTCATAATGACCTCCATATTTCAATATCTGATATTTTTAAATTTATAAAATTTATTGTAAAAAAACAAAAAAGCCCGCAAAGATTTAGGGACGATTTTGATCGTGGTACCACCCTAATTTATGCAAAGGCAACTTTTTTTTCCTTAACGCGGAGAACGTCGTATTCATCATACGAATTAAAAAAGGCGGCCATAGCAAAACTCGTCATAGATTCTCTCAGCGAACAAATCTTTCTCTGTAAAGTTATTTTGCTATTCTTCTTTTTTGTATCAGTCGAAAATTGACCAGTTTTTATTATATTTCTAATAAAATACTTTGTCAAGAAGCCTTATTCTATGCGAATTGCGGAAATCGCGGAGAGGTTCATGGCGCGCCGTGCCGGAAAATAACCGGAAATCAATCCGATAGCGGCTGAGAAAACCAAGGACAGCACAATCAGCCAAAGCGGAATTATAGAAATACTCGTTCCGTCTCCGCTGGACATATTCGCCAAAAATGAAATTCCGACTTTGTTTATAAAAATCGAAACTAATAAGCTTAACCCAACGCCAAATAAACCACCGAAAAATCCGATTAATGAAGCCTCCAGCAAAAATAATTTTTTTATATCATTTATCGAAGCGCCGATTACTTTCATAATTCCGATTTCGCGCGTGCGCTCGTAAATTGACATAATCATTGTATTAGCGATTCCGATAGCGGCAACGAAAAGCGAAATTCCGCCGATAAATCCCAAAAATAATTGAATAGAAGACGACATTTGTTTCATATCTTCGGCATAATCAAAAAGTGTCTGCGCCCGAAAACCTAAGCTTTCTATTTCGGATTTTACAGTTTCGACCGTGTTTATATCGGTGCATTTAACCAAAAGCGAGTCGTATTCTATTTTTGGAGCTTTGGTTTTTTGGTTGCTGTTCGATTGCTCAAATTTTATTTGTTCCTGCCGGAGTTTTTTTACTTCATTTATATCCATATACACAAAATAATCTTTGTCATCACTTTTTTCCAAAATTCCGGCGACTTTTAAATTAATCGGTTTTATAGATTTTGTTTGAGGGCCGTCGGATTCCAAACTTTTCGTCATGCCGTAGTTATAATCATAAGATATCATGATTTTTTCTTTCATTACATCAAAAAGCGGTTCAGCGTTCGGGTCATACATATAGTAATTAGAGCTGCGGCTTCTGGAATTATAAAAATTAAAAACAACCTGACTGCCGAAAATAGCGGTCATTTTATCGGTAGATTCCAACAGCCGGCCGTCCTGAATTTCAAAACCGAAAGCCTGCATAGTTTCTCTGTCAATTCCCATAATCGGAAAATAATCAGAACGGTATTTTCCGCAGACCGCAATAAGGCTGATTTGCAGAGACGGCGAAACTGCGCTCACGCCCTCAATGTTTTTTATTTTTTTGATATTATTTTCGTCCAACGGCAGAACTTTATTTGATTGCGGGGAAAGTCCGTCACCTTCATAAAAATACATTTGAGAAGCGGGATTTGGTATTGTAATTGTAGTAATATCGCCCATTCTGTTGATTGTATTATTATAAGATTCGTTTATTCCAAGCCCAAAGCTTATCATCATAATAATGGAGGCAGAACCGATAATTACGCTTAGAATCGTTAAAAAAGTCCGCATTTTACGTTTGAATAAATTTCTGAAAGCCATAGAAAAAACATCTGAATTACTCATCGAAATCAAGACTCCTTTGTTTTTTCCTGCGTCTGAGTAAAAATATGACAATCGCCGCAATAACAAGAAGCGTGCCGCCGCCTGCTAAATAATATTTTAGATTATTATTTTCAACAGTCGGCGAATCGATAATCGGTAAGCCGGTTTCGGGGTCGACCGGACCGTCAATTCCGAAAGAATCAAAATTATTATCCATAACATTAACCGAAAAAACTTTGACCTCCTCGTTCACAACGCCGACATCATCTTCATAAGAGATTTTAATTTTACCTTCAAGCATACCGACTTCGAGCGGAGATAATTGTGCGTCGAAATATTCGGAAGAACCCGGCTCGGAAATCCCGATATAAACTAATTTTTGGTCGGATTCAAAAGGTCCTTCCAATTCTATTTTTAAATTAGAAAGCCGGACTTTTCCGCTGTTGAATAATTGAAAACTAAGACCGAACGGCATTCCGATACTGGCGGATTCTTCTACGATAATTTCGCCTGTTTCCAAACGGGTATTTTGTTTTACGTTTATTCCGATTATTTCGGTAGATTTTATTTCGTTATTTTTCGAATCTTCATATTCGAAATTTACATTGATTTTATAAGTTTTCGGGCTTGCGTCAGGAATTGTATAAAGCCTCACAGAGCGCATTACTTGACCTTTCGGCTCTATGCTGTCAACATAAAAAGTATTTGAAGATTGTACAGGAGAAAAAACATTTCCTTTTTCCTCGGTTCCTTCGTCCACTGTAAAAAAAGCTTTTATATTTTTTATTGTTTCAACACTGCTTGTATTCAAAAAAGTCAAAGCCAAATCAAATTCTGAGCCTGCCGTAACGATAATCGGGTTTGATGAATATTCGGAAATAATAATTTTCGGAACGGAAGTCTTTTCTTCGGGCTTTTCGGTTTCGTCAACTTTCTCTTTTTCTTTTTCTTCTTGGGCTTTTCGGTCGGCTTCGAGATTAGCGATATTTATTCCCTGATATTGCTTAAAGGAAATCGATTCGAATTTACCGTCTTCGGAGATTTCGCCTGTTTCGTAATCAAGATTATAGCCGATTACATAATTTTGAGTCTTGGCGGAGGATGTCGCCGCAAATGTAAAATTGAGCTGTTTTGTGGCGTAAGGCTCTAGGCTTGGAATTATCATGATTGATGAAGATTTTGGGACAATTGCGCCTTCGCCTTCGGGAACAGCGGTGATTTTTATATTTTTGCCTGTTGTTTCGGAAGCATTTTTTACAATTAAAGTCATTGTAAAATTTTCACCGATTGCATAAGTTTCCGGTGGTGCGTCTATTTTTTCGATATAAATTTCGGGTTTTGATTTGGATGCGGACGTTGCCGTTTCTTCGGCAGCGAAAACCGAAATATTGTAGGCATAATTTTTGACATATTCCTTGTCGTCATTATCTCGAAAAGTCAGCTTGAAATTCAGCATATAAGAGCCTGATTTTATTTTCGGATTAGAGGTTAAATTTATAGAAATTGCTTTGCTTGTTCCCGACGGAAAATTCGAGATATCGATTAAATTAGTCGAATTACTCAGAAAAATTTCATCCGGTTTTAGACCTTCGACAGATACTTGTACATCTTTTGCGCTTACATTGGAATTATTTACAACAGACGCATTTAATTTAAAAACTTCTCCGGCAAGCGGCCTTGTATTGGAAACATTTATATTTTCAATAACAACACTCGGCGAAGCTGAATCGTTTATAACTCTTACGGAAATAACGGACTCGGAAGAAAGCTCTTCGTTTTGTTCGTTCGAATATGTATGCGTAAGAGTTATTGAGTAAACGCCGGTTTTTGCGCTGTTGTCAGCGGTTATGTTTAGTCTCATTTTTAAATTAGAGTTATTTGTCATTAACGATGAAAAATTAGAATTGTTTTCAAAAGATGCAATTATCGGATAATCAGCGGTAGCTTTTACTTGTGTCAAAACATTGTAAGCGTAATAAGAAGTTACGTTTTTGATAGTAACTTCGGTTGTTGAGCTGCGTCCGGCGTAAAGGCTCACAGAGGCAGGCGAAACTAAAGCGATTCTGGGTTTTTCGGGCGATTTTGAAGTAATGGGGTTTGCGTACATATCATCGAGCTGATTGCGCAGAGAATCCAAAGAATCCTCCAAACCGCGGATTTTTTCGTCGTAATATTCGTCGGTAGTCTCCGGAGCTTCGGTCGTTTCGGGAATTTCCGTTGTTTCGGAAGCATAAAGATTTATGGAAAAATTGAATATAATCGCTAGAACTAATAATATTCGGCTAAGTTTCTTCATAATACAACTCCTGTTTATTTTCGACTTTTTCGATTTTTCCGTCTCTAATGTAAATAATTGTATCGGCGAAAGAAGAAATCTCTAAATCGTGGGTTACAATAATTAAAGTTTGATTATTAGAGCGAACTATTTTTGTTATAAGCTCTATCATTTCGAAGGTTGTTTTTGTGTCAAGGTTTCCGGTCGGCTCGTCTGCGAAAACTATTTCGGGGTCATTTACAAATGCGCGCGCGATGCTAACTCTTTGCTGCTGTCCGCCGCTTAATTGATTCGGCTTATGTTTATGGCGGTCTTTTAGCCCAACGGCGTCCAACATTTCCATAGCTTTTTTATTTCGGATTTTTTTTGGTATTTTGCGAAAAATCAGCGGCAAAGTTACATTTTCCAAAGCGGTGAGCGAAGGCAGCAGATTAAAAGACTGAAAAACAAAGCCAATGTATTTTTTTCTAAAATCCGCCAATTGGTATTCGTTGAATTTTGCAATATCTTTGTTTTTAAAAATTATGGAGCCTTTGCTTGGTTTTTCCAGACCGGCAATTAAATTTAGAAGCGTAGATTTTCCGGAGCCGGACGTTCCCAAAAGACAGTAAATTTTTCCTTTTTCAAATTCAAAAGTTATATCATCAAGCGCTATAATTTTCTCGTCGCCCATACGATATATTTTTCGTACATTTTTGAGCGAAATTATATAAATACCCCCTTCGGATTTTTTTGAAAATAGCATAAAATTGTGGAGCATTTTATCAAAAGAGCAGTTTATTATGGACAGATTTTTTTACAATATGAATTTCTTTTTTAGATAATTATATCATGTTTTTTGAAAATTTTAATTAAATCGGGATAATTTTTGTAAATCTGTAAGGGACTCGTATTTATTATACAAATAGATGTTAATTTTGGGATTACTATAGCATTATTAATGTACAAAAAAACTGCCGCAACGTATAAAAATACGAATGCAGCAGCTTTAAAAATATTATAGTAAAGGATGATGATGAATCAATAAACTTCGTCAGCATAAGAATGTTTTAGTTGTTTAAGATTTCGGATCACGGAAATAATAAAATCCAGTTCTGATTTATCTAAATTGTACAACAAACTGTCGATAGTTTCCTGTTTTACTTTGATATTTTGGTTTTCTTTATTTTCGGATAAATTTGAATAACTCGAACGATTAGTGTTAATTAAGGAATCAATGGAAACCGAGAAAATCTCAGATATCTTAATTAAATTTTTTACGCTTGCCCCACGTTGGCCGCGCTCTATTAAACCCACAAACGCTGAAGAAAGCTCAAGCATTTCTGCCAATTCTTCAATTGAAATATTTCTGGATATACGCTCGTAACGTATATTTGCACCAATTTGTTTTTTTAAATTTGACATAGTATACTCCTCGCAAAAGTACTTAAGTGAAGTTTTAAGAGTAATTCACAACAATTCAATGATAATACAAATAAAATAAATATACTAGAAACTTTATGAATCGAATAAAAATTCACTTTAAGTAAAAAATATTAATGATTTATAAAATATATTGGGGATAAATAATAGATTTATGCACATTTGGCAAAATATAGGTAGGTATTTTATACAATGATAATATTTTTATCCTGCTTTGTCAAGTGAGAATTTAGTTCTCACTCGACAAAAAAGGAAATATTATTTGATTTTTCGCAAAAGTAAGGATTCTAATAAACTATAGTTTTGTATTTTTGTAGAGTACGAGATCTTTCAAATCTTCTTTATAATCAATAATTTTTTTAAATAGAATTTCATCATTAATTGCCAAAATCTGTGCGGCTAAGATTCCGGCGTTTTTCCCGCCATTTATTGCCATCGTGGCAACAGGTACGCCGCCCGGCATCTGCACTATAGAATAGAGTGAGTCTACTCCGCTCAAAGCGGATGTTTTTATAGGTACGCCGATAACGGGTATAGCGGTCAAAGAGGCCACCATTCCCGGCAAATGAGCAGCGCCTCCTGCGCCTGCAATAATAACTTCAATATTTTTTTCTTTTGCGGATTTTGCGTATTCAACCATAAGATTGGGGGTTCTGTGTGCCGAAACAATTTTCATTTCGTGCTCAATATCAAAAGCTTTGAGAATATCTGAGGCCTCTTGCATGACATAAAGGTCAGAGTCACTGCCCATAATTATACTTACCAATTTAACCATACCTTTCATTACGTTTTATTTTTCTGTTGTTAGTATTAAAATGAAATAAATCCGGTCATAAAGCGTTTTATAAATTGATTACTTTGCGGTTTGAGATTTTTGATAACTTCAACAAATCAGAGAGATTTAATACTTTTTCTATTCTTTGGAGCGGAAAATTCGGTGAGCTTTATCATATTTTTCAAACTGCTTTTTGCATTTGTTTTTAAAAAAACTATAAAAATTCTTCGCAAATTTTTGCGATTTTTCTGCACTCATCCGAAGATGAAGCGCAGATTGTAACATGCCCTAATTTTCGTTTTGGTGTCGAAAGTTTCTTTCCATAAATATGAACTTTTGCACCGCCGAATACAAAAATTTTTTCTAAATTATCGTATTTCGGTTCGCCCTGATAATTTTCTTGTCCCAAGATATTCAGCATAATCGCCGATTTTATTAAATTTGGATTGCCGAGCGGCAGGCCTACAATGGCGCGTATATGGTTTTCAAATTGGCTTGTAATACACGCTTCGATTGTATAATGACCTGAGTTATGTGGCCGCGGCGCAACCTCGTTTATATATATTTTACCATATTTTGTTACGAAAAGCTCTACACAAAACATACCTATGCCGTCAAAAACTTCCATAACATTATATGCTAATTCATGTGCTTTTTTTTGTAACTCCAAAGAAATTTCGGCAGGTACGCGCGTCTCAATTAATATATTGTTTTGATGAATATTTTCGGCAACGGGATAAACAACGATATTTCCGTCCTGCCCACGGCAGGCCAAAATTGAAATCTCTTTTTCAAATGAAACGAATTTTTCGAGCATAAGATTTTTTTCACCCAAACTCTCAAATGCTTTTTGGATTTCTGATTTATCTTTTATAAGATAATTGCCTTTTCCGTCATAACCGCCAAAACAATTTTTTAGAATAACCGGCAGGCTGTATTCTTCAATTGAATTTTCAATGTCTTCAAGACTTTTTACTTCTTTAAAATCGCTTACAGGTAAATTATTTTGTTTTAAAACAGATTTTTGCAAATATTTGTTTTGGATAATTTTAAGCGATTTTGCAGTAGGAAAAACCTGCTTATTTTGGTTTTCCAACTCAATTAAAATATCTGAGCCGATATGCTCAAATTCGTAAGTTATTACATCCACATTGTTAGCCAGCTCTATAACAGCATTTTTATCATCAAAATTTTTTTGAATGTGTAAATCGCAAATTTTACTGCACGGACAATCGGGAGCAGGGTCTAAAACCGCAACATAAAAACCGAGTTTTTTCGCTTCTGCAATCATCATTTTTCCTAATTGACCACCACCTATTATTCCTATTTTTTTGCTAAAAATCATAAAAACACCTCTTATTCAAAATAAAAAAATTGGTCGAAATTCAGAAATTTCATGCAGATATTTTGTTCTTTATTACTGTGCTTGGGTAAAGCAATGAAGGAAAATAAAAAAATATTCACAAAAATTTTGAAATTTGAACTACTACTAATACCCAATAAAAAAAACGAAACTGCTATATTTACGCAATTTAATCTGACCTTTTTTGTCGAAAATTACAATTTTCTAGGAGGTCAAAATATGATAAATTGATTAAAAATTTATATAACCACAACTAATAGTATAGATAATTTAGAATATTATGTAAATATTTATTTACTAAAAATAAATTGTATAAATTGGAAATACAAAAATTCAATTTTGTACTGGTATTGTATACTAATACTATTTTCATTAGGAGGGAAAGACTATAAAAATCACTGTAAAATCACAAAAATTTATTTGAACTAATCTGCGTCAACGGAATAAAATATGATATAATTAAATTGCCATATATTAACCGAAACTTTCTTATTATTTATTTTATGGCGTTATTTTTATCGGAGGTTTTTGATGACAAATTTTATTATAAGAAAATTTATCAATAATTATGAAAATACGGGAGATATATCTACTCGTGAATCATATGGCGTTGTTGCCAGTTTGGTCGGAATAATCTGCAATATTTTTTTATTTGCGGTGAAATTAATAATCGGCATTTTGATTAAATCTGTTTCAATCACGGCCGATTCGGTGAATAATTTATCCGATGCCTCAAGCTCAATAATTTCATTTTTCGGTTTTAAAATGGCAAATAAACCTGCCGACGAGGAACATCCTTTTGGCCATGGCAGAATTGAGTATTTGACCGCACTTATTGTTTCGTTTTTCATAATTCTTTTGGGATATGAATTTTTAAAATCCGCAATTGCAAAAATAATTGAGCCGAATGAAATTATTTTTAACGCTGCCGCTACCATAATTTTAGTTTTCACTTGTCCCATTAAAGTTTGGCTTGGATTCTTTTACAAAAAATTGGCAAAGGCTATTGACTCAAAACCGCTTTATGCAGTCTCCCAAGATAGCTTTAATGATGTTATAATAACATTGTCTACAATTATTTCAATACTGATTTCTAAATTTACCGGCTTTAATATAGATGGCTATGTTGGCGTTATTGTGGCCGGAATACTGCTGTACAGCGGTTATTCTTTATCAAAAGAAACTTTGTCGCAACTTTTGGGCGAATCTTCGCCGCGCGAGTTTGCGGTAAGAATAAAACAGCGTGTGGAGTCATACGAAGGGATAATCGGAACGCACGATTTGATTGTACACAATTACGGACCGGGAAGGTTTATGGCAACTATTCACGCAGAGGTATTGAATACCGAAAGCATTGAGAAATGTCATTTGATTATAGATAAAATCGAACGTGATATTTTTGAGGAAATGGGGATTTTTTTGACAATTCATATGGATCCGACTTCTGTAAATGATGAAAATATTTTGAATATAAAAAATACTGTTTTTGAAATTTTAAACAAACACAATAAAGATTTCAACGCTCATGATTTCAGATTGGTAAACTCAGGGGCTATTATAAACGTTATATTTGATATAGAAATTCCGTACGACCAAAAAAAGAACGAATTAACCGAAATTTTACAAATTGTAAAAAAATCAGTAAAGAATATTGACGAAAGATATAATACAATAATCAATATAGAAAATCCTTTTATTAGGCGCGCATAGAATTTCGATTTTTTGATTGCGGTTTTCAAAAATATATCAGTTTACTATTCATAGAATCAATAAAAATGCTGTTAAAAAGGTATTGGGGGTTTACAATGAGTGATGTTAAAAACAAAAAAGATCTCAAGGTTAAGCAAGTGCTTGTTGAGCTTAAAGAAGATAAAATGGATTTGCAAGAAAAGAAAAAGCCTAATCCATATTTAGGGCTTATCGGAGTAATTGTTGGATTGATTATATTTATAATAGTATACAGCAAAAGCACAGGATATATGGGTCAGCTCTTGTTTACAATGCTGCTTTGGCTGTTTGGCAGAGGCATGTATATTTTACCGTTTTTTATAATCGGTTTATCGTTGTATTATTTTATGAAGGATGGTCAAATCGAAAAAGAAAAAGTTATTTATCTGGCGGGAATATTTCTGGTGATAGATGCAATGCTTCATATCGCTTCTGTGGATATCAGCGTTTTGGCCTCAAAATCTTTTTTCGAATCTGTAAGAGAAACAACCTCTGTTGCAGGCGGAATTTTCGGCTCTGTTTTAGGAACTATAGAAATGAGTTTTTTTGGTCAAGTCGGCTCTTTGTTTTTTAATATTTTAATAACCGGTATGCTCATTGCCTTGATGGCCGGAAAAGGTTTAGTCACTTTTCTGCTCTTTATAGTTACTTTTATCCGCAAAGAGCTGGATAAATTTCTTTACCATAAAGAAGACGATGACGACGATGATTTCGATGAAGACGGAGCTCAACCGCGTAAACCCAAACCAAAACACCCTTCCAAGCTTTATTCTTTCGTTGTCGGCGGTGTTGAAGGAGATTTGGCGGAAGAGGGAATTGATGATTCGGATTATACCGATGACGCTCTGGACGAAGGAATAATTTTACCCGGCGAATACGGATATAAAAGAACATTTAATCTGGAAGACAGCAGGGCAAAAGTATTGGACGAGCCGGACGAAATCGAAGTGCCGAAGCCGGAGAAAAAGGAGCTTTCCGAAGCTCCCATACCTATTGAAGATACAGATTTTATTGAGGAAAGCGATTTTGTATCCGAATCCGAAGAATATAAATTTCCGCCTATAGATTTAATAAAAAAAGGAACGGCAACTTTCAGCCGAAATATAAAAAACCAGATTGAAGAAACAAAACATAAATTGCAAAAAACTTTGAAATCATTTGGAGTAAACGCAATTGTAACGGATGCCTTCAGGGGGCCGACCGTTACGAGATATGAAATTTCTCCCGGCGAAGGTGTAAAAGTCAGCAGAGTTTCATCTTTGGCGGACGATATTGCACTGAATTTAGCGGCATCGGCAATCCGAATCGAAGCACCGATTCCCGGAAAGCCCGTAATCGGCATCGAAATACCTAACAAAGAACCACAAACGGTTTTTTTACGTGAAATTATCGAAAGCAGTGCGTATAATAATTTTCCTTCAAAATTGGCTTTTGCGATTGGTAAAGATATAGAGGGCAACGAAATTGTTTCGGATATTTCGACCATGCCGCATTTATTGATAGCCGGAGCGACCGGCTCGGGAAAATCTGTTTGTATAAACACTCTGATTATAAGTATTTTATATAAAGCAAAGCCGGAAGAAGTCAAGCTTTTGATGATTGACCCGAAAGTTGTGGAGCTGAGCGTATACAACGGAATTCCGCATTTAATGATTCCTGTTGTAACCGACCCGAAAAAAGCCGCAGGCGCTTTAAATTGGGCTGTAAGAGAAATGGTAAAACGATATAACGATTTTTCGACTACAGGCGTGCGTGATATAAAAGGTTATAACGCAAAAATAAAATCTAATCCGGAGCTTGAGTCAATGCCGAATATTGTTATAATTATAGACGAGCTTGCCGATTTGATGATGACCGCCCAAAACGAAGTCGAAGAATCTATCGGACGTTTGGCGCAGATGGCGAGAGCCGCGGGAATCCATTTGATAATCGCTACACAAAGACCGTCGGTAGACGTTATTACAGGTGTAATAAAGGCTAATATTCCGTCACGTTTGGCGTTTGCTGTTTCATCCGGAACGGATTCCAGAACAATTTTGGATATGGTTGGCGCAGAAAAATTGTTGGGAAAAGGCGATATGCTTTTTTATCCGATGGGCATGAGCAAACCACAAAGGATTCAAGGCGCGTTTGTTTCGGATAAAGAAGTTGAGTCGATTGTGAAATTCTTGAGCAAAGATGTTAAGCCTGAGTATAATGAAGAAATGATTGAAAATATAACCTCCGCAACTTCTTCAAAAAAGGAGAAGGAAACGAATGAAGAAAGCGATCAATATTTTGTTGATGCGATAGAATTTGTTATATCAAAACAAAAAGCTTCAATTTCGCTTATACAGCGTCAGTTCAGAATCGGATATAACCGCGCGGCGAGAATTGTTGAAGAAATGCAGGACCTCGGCGTTATCGGGGCAGAAGACGGAAGCAAACCGCGCAAAGTTATTTGGACAATCAATGAATTCGAAAATTATCGCAGAGAAAATGGGCTTTAAATATATTAAAAAATGCTATAAGGGGAAAATTATGTTAATAGACGGAAAGCAGATTGCAAATATTATTAAAGAAGAAGTAAAAAAAGAAATTGAGGATACGAAGGATATTAAGGTCTCATTGGCTGTGGTTCAAGTTGGACAAGACCCGGCTTCGACGGTTTATGTAAGAAATAAAAAACTTGCTTGTGCTCAAACAACAATAGAATCAATAGCATATGAACTGCCTGAGGATACAAGCGAAAACGAATTGCTGGAATTGATTGAAAAACTCAATAATGATAAAAACGTAAACGGGATACTGGTTCAGTTGCCGCTGCCGAAACACATTGACGAAAACAAAATTCTTTTGAAAATAATTCCGGAAAAAGATGTGGACGGCTTTCATCCTGTGAATATCGGGCTTTTGCAAATGGGAATTGCACAAATAAAACCTTGTACACCTGCCGGAATAATTGAACTTATAAAACGTTCGGGTATCGAAATAACGGGCAAAAACTGCGTTGTAATCGGACGCTCAAATATTGTAGGTAAGCCGGTGGCGGCGCTTTTGCTGCAAGAAAACGCTACGGTTACCGTAACACATTCCAAAACCCAAAATTTGCCGGAGATTCTTAAAAAAGCGGATATTATCGTTGCGGCTATCGGCAAAGAGCGTTTTGTGAAAGCGGATATGGTTAAAGAGGGTGCTGTAATAATTGATGTCGGAATAAATAGGGTAGACGGAAAATTATACGGAGATGTGGATTTTGAGAATATTAAAGATAAAGCCTCGTTTATAACTCCTGTTCCGGGCGGCGTTGGGCCAATGACTATCGCCATGCTTATGAAAAATTGTTTGAACGCATGTAAAATGCAGAATTTACGGTAATTCAGTATATTATACAATTTACATTCTAAAAAATGGAAATTGTATCAGTACAAAAAAATTTCTGGAGGAAATATGAAGATCGCATTTGTATCGCTTGGTTGCGACAAAAATTTAGTAGACAGTGAAATTATGCTGGGGATTATAGACGAAGAAGGGCATACTATTATCGATGACGAAAAAAATTCGGATATTGTGATAATAAATACCTGTGGATTTATTTTAGACGCAACAAACGAGGCAATAGAGAATATTTTGGAATTTGTGGAATTAAAAAAACAGGGTTTTTTGAAATCTATAATTGTTACAGGCTGCATGGTGCAACGCTATAAAGATGAAATTTTCAAAGAAATTCCCGAAGTTGATGCGATTGTCGGCACGGGAGATTTTGAAGAAATCGGAAAAGTGATTAAACGCGTTTCTGATGGGGAAAAAGTTACGCAAATTACTGATATGAATAAAAAATTGGATGATAGATTAGCACATAAAAGAATGCTTTCGACTCCGTCATATTTTGCGTATTTAAAAATCGCGGAAGGCTGTGATAATCACTGTACATATTGTACAATACCGAAATTACGCGGAAAATACCGCTCCCGTGATTTGGAAAGCCTTATAAAGGAAGCCGAGATACTTGTAAATAAGGGGGTTATCGAACTAATACTTGTGGCGCAAGATACCTCTATGTACGGTACGGATATTTACGGCGAAAATAAATTGCATATTTTATTGCAGGAATTGAGCAAAATTGAGACCTTGAAATGGATAAGGCTTATGTATTCTTATCCTGAACATATTACAGATGAGACAATTTTTGAAATCGCGAATAATCCTAAATTGTGCAAATATTTGGACATGCCGATTCAGCATGCAAGCGACAAAATTTTAAAACTGATGAACCGCGGCACGGACAGCGCAAGAATCAAGGAAATCATTAAAAAGCTCAGAGAAAATATCAAGGGGTTATCTTTGCGAACTACTTTGATAGTCGGTTTTCCGGGTGAAGACGAAAAGGATTTTAAAGAGCTTTTGGATTTTGTTGAGGAAATGAAATTTAATAAATTGGGTGTTTTTGCATTTTCAAAAGAGGAGGGAACGGCGGCATATAAACTTCCTAATCAGCTTGATGAGAAAACAAAACAAAAAAGACGTGATATTGTTTTGGACAGACAAAAAATGATTTCTCTTGAAATAAACAAAAAATATATAAACAATGTTTTAGATGTTATTGTTGACGGGCGGCTGCCCGACGACGATGTTTATTGCGGAAGGTCATATATGGATTCTCATGATGTGGACGGTTTTGTTTTTTTTAATAATGAATATGAATTATTATCGGGAGATATTGTTAAAATAAGAATTACTGATGCGATGTATTATGATCTTGTAGGAGTTGTTGTTGATGAATTTACCGAATAAAATTACAATATTTAGAGTCTGTTTGATACCTGTTTTTTTAGTTGTGCTCTTAGGAAATTTTTTCTCACCAGAAACAAGCCGTTTGGTTGCTACAGCGATTTTTATTTTCGCATCAGCTACTGACGCTCTGGATGGTTATATCGCAAGATCCCAAAATTTAATTACGAATTTTGGAAAATTTATGGATCCGCTTGCGGATAAGCTTTTGGTTTCGGCGGCTTTGATTGCTATGGTCGAATTGGGAGATTTAAAATCTTGGGTTGTAATTTTGATAATCAGCCGTGAATTTGTAATCACCGGTTTTAGGCTTATCGCTTCCGATAAAAATGTTGTAATAGCCGCAAGTAATTGGGGCAAAATAAAAACTATAACTCAAATGACAATGATTATTGTTATTTTGGCTAATTTAAAAACGTATTTTGCGCCTTTTCAAATTCTCGGCGTAATATTAATAATTTTATCTGTTGTATTTACATTGATTTCGGCTGTTGATTATATTTACAAAAATATTGAGGTTTTAAAAGAGAAATAGATTTGAGATAAAGGGCTGTGCTGCTTGGAAAAAAAGTTCTGCACAGCCGTTTGCTATATCACATAAAAATAAAAATCGGAGGGAAAATATGGTTGCAGAAATAATTTGCGTTGGAACAGAATTATTATTAGGCGATATTACAAACACTAACGCAAGTTTTATGGCTAAGGAATTGGCGCAAATGGGGATTTTTTCATATTATCAAACAGTGGTCGGGGATAATGAAACAAGGCTCAAGGAGGCTTTCAAAATAGCTTTCGAGCGGGCGGATATTGTTATAACTTCGGGCGGACTCGGCCCGACAAAAGACGATTTGACAAAAGAAGTCGCCGCCGAATATTTTGGGAAAAAATTAAATTTAGATAATAAATTGCTTGATAATTTGAAAAAGTTCTTCAAAAAACAAAATTTTCAATTCACAAAAAATAACGAAAAGCAGGCGTATATTTTTGAGGGCGCAAAGGCTTTGCAAAACGATAACGGAACAGCTCCGGGTATTTTTTATGAAGACGGCGGGAAAATGCTATTTATGCTGCCCGGGCCGCCGAACGAGCTGGAGCCGATGTTCAAAAATCAAATAAAAGAAATTTTGGGAACTAAAACAGAATATATTTTGTTCAGCAAAACATTGCGGATTTGCGGAGTAGGAGAGGCTTTAGTCGAAAATATTTTAAGAGAAATAATGGAAAAGCAGACTAACCCTACTTTAGCATTGTATGCAAAAAATTTTGAAGTGCATTTGCGCATCACGGCAAAAGCAAAAGATGAAGCCGAAGCAAAAGAATTGATTAAAAATTCTTCCGATGAAGTTTACGAGCTTTTGGGTGAAAATATTTATGCGGAAGATGAGCAAACTTTGGAAGAAACAATTATTGATTTAATAAGAAAGAAAAAGTATAAATTGTCTACTGCCGAATCCTGTACGGGCGGAATGCTCGCTTCTGCGATAGTCAGCGTCAGCGGTTGTTCGGATGTTTATAAAGAGGGATTTGTGACGTATTCGAATGAATCCAAAATGAAAAATCTATCCGTTCCGCGTGAAATTATCGAAGATTACGGCGTAGTCAGCAAAGAATGTGCGATGAGTATGGCGGAAGGCTGTGCAAAATCATTGAATACGGATATAGCGATTTCTACAACGGGAATTGCAGGACCGGACGGCGGTACGGATGAAAAACCGGTTGGACTTGTTTATATCGGGCTATATATTTGTGGCGAGCGGTTTTTTAAAAAAATTATTTTGAACGGCGACCGGCAGAAAATAAGGATGCGTTCGACTTATGCGGCTTTGGATTTTTTGAGGCGCAAGCTTTTGTAAATATAGTTTAAAGAGAAAATTCATGCGAATGGTGCAATTGCGCCATTCGTTTGCGGTAATACTAATTCCCATTTGATTTTTAGAAAAAAATTTTCACAGCGAAGCGTTCCGTGCAATGCTCCAAGCACGGAATAAAATATTTTTTTCTATTCTTTAAAAGGGAAATAGTATGAAGCGAGTTTTTAAAATCTTTTGGAGAAAAAATTTGAAATCTATTGACAAAAACCTTAGATTATTTTAAAATAAGAACATAAGTTCGATTAGTGGAGGTTAATTATGGCTGATGATAAAATAAAAGCATTAGAGTCTGCAATAAACGATATTGAAAAAGCTTTCGGAAAAGGCTCTATTATGAAATTGGGAGAGGTGCGAACAGACAATATTCCGTCTGTTCCGACCGGCTCCTTGTCACTGGATTTAGCTTTGGGCGTTGGCGGCGTTCCTCGTGGACGTGTTATTGAGATTTATGGACCTGAGTCTTCCGGTAAGACCACGGTAGCTTTACATATTGTTGCCGAAGTGCAAAAAGCTGGAGGATATGCGGCTTATATAGACGCTGAACACGCTATGGATCCGATCTATGCAAAAAAAATCGGCGTAAATATAGACGAGCTTTATATTTCGCAGCCGGATGACGGCGAGCAGGCCTTGGAAATCGCCGAAGCAATGGTTAGGTCGGGCGCAATTGAGGTTGTTGTTATCGATTCGGTAGCGGCCTTGGTGCCGAGAGCAGAGATCGCCGGCGATATGGGCGACAGCCATATGGGCTTGCAGGCAAGGCTTATGAGCCAAGCTTTAAGAAAAATGACGGGATTTATTAACAAAACGAACTGTATTTTGATTTTTATCAACCAATTACGTGAGAAAATCGGCGTTAGCTTTGGACCAAACGAAACAACAACCGGCGGACGCGCGCTTAAATTTTACGCTTCCGTGCGTATGGAAATCAGACGCTCTGACTCTTTGAAAAGCGGAACAGATATAATCGGTAACCGCACAAAAGTTAAAATATCCAAAAATAAAGTTGCACCGCCTTTTAAAACTTGCGAATTTGATATTATTTACGGCGAGGGAATTTCTAAAGAAGGCGATATTTTGGATGTTGCCGCGGCGAATAATATCGTTTCAAAATCCGGCTCTTGGTATTATTATCAAAACGGCCAGCTCGGACAGGGCAAAGACAATATACGTACTTTTTTGAAAGAAAATAAAGATATTTGCAAATCAATCGAAGGCGAAGTCAGAACACTTTTCAATTTAAAACCGCTTGAGAAAAGTTCGGATAAAGTAACAGTTGCAATAGACAAAAAAGACAAAAAATCAAAAGGAAAATCTAAAAAAGAAGACAAAGAAAAAGACGAAAAAGAAGATAAAGAAAAAGCAGAGGATTCTTTTGTTGAAAGTGAAGTTGAAATTGATGATAATTTCCCTTCCGAAGAATAAATTTGTTTTGCCGTATATTTTTAAAGGGTGATTTTATGGTTATTACAGATATTGTTATGCAGAGAAAAAACACTAAACGGTATTCGGTTTTTATTGACGGAATATTTGCTTTCGGAATGTCTGATGTAGATATTTTATTTTATAAACTGAAAATCGGCGACGAAATTTTACCCGAACGATACGAATATATTTTAAACGAAGTAATTTATACAAAGGCAATGGAAAAAGCGACGCGTTTTTTAAGCTACCGCGTGCGCTCCGAAAAAGAAATCCGCGAAAAGCTAAAGCAAGATTTTTCGGACGAAATTACCCGCAGGGTTATTGAGGTTTTAAAAAATTATGAATATATCGATGACAGAGTTTTTGCCCGTGCTTTTATAAGCGACAGTATCAATTTAAAAAAAGACGGAAAATTTAAAATCAAATATAATTTATTTCAAAAAGGCGTTGACGAAGAAATCATTGAGGAAATTTTTGCGGAATTTGAAGATAAAGGCGAAAACAACGTGATTAATTTGATAGATAAAAAAACAGGCGGCAAGCGCGATTTAGATATGAAAGCGAAAAAAAAGCTCTATTATTTTTTGAGCAACAAGGGTTATACATACGACGAGATTTCTCCGGCTTTTTCGAAATATTTTGCAGACGATTCATTATACGATTGACATAAAAAATTTATTGTGATAACATTACAAATGCGTATATTTACCGCTCGAATATGTCAATACATTTTGTATACAAATTTCGGCGAGTTCAAATTATTAGGAGGTGTTGCAAGTGTACGCTATTATTCAAACAGGCGGAAAGCAGTTTAAAGTTTCTGAAGGCGATGTTATAAATGTTGAGCTTTTGAAAGTAAACGAAGGCGACAAATACAGCATTAGTGAAGTTCTTTTGATTGCTAACGGCGAAAATTTTAATATCGGTGCTCCTTTTGTAAACGGTGCTTCTGTTGAAACTACTGTTGTTTCGCATGGCAAAGAGAAAAAAGTTATCGTTTATAAATACAAGCGCAAATCCGGTTTTCATAAGAAAAAAGGTCATAGACAACCTTTTACTTCGCTTAAAGTGGAAAAAATTATAGGCTGATTATGATTAGTGTTAAAATTTTGCGGAACGCTAATGACGACCCCTATGGTTTTATTGTAAAAAACCACGGTAGCAGCATTGTTTGTTCGGCGGTTTCAATCTTGACATTAAACACAATTAACAGCATTGAATATTTGACGGGTGAAAAATTTGAATGTGACACTGAGCCTGACGGCGGTTTTATTAATTTTTCCCTTGTTGAAAAAGAAAACATAAACAAAGATGCTCTTTTACTTCTAAATTCATTTATTTTGGGCATAAAGGGCATTAAGTTGGATTATAAAAAACAAATTCTAGTTTCAGATTTGGGAGGTGCGCGCAATGTTAAGAATTAATTTGCAGTTTTTTGCTTCTAAAAAAGGTGTTGGCTCGTCTAAAAACGGGCGTGACTCCAAATCAAAAAGACTTGGTTGCAAAAGAGCCGATGGTCAATTTGTTTTAGCCGGCAATATTTTATATACTCAAAGAGGTACTAAGATTCATCCGGGCGAAAACGTTGGACGTGGAAATAATGACAGCCTTTTTGCTTTGATTGATGGAATTGTTAGATTTGAAAGAAAAGGCAGAGATAAAAAGAAAGTTTCTGTTTACCCTAGAGAGATTGCAAAATAATATATTTATATGATTACAAAGCTTTCGAATTTTATGTTTGAAAGCTTTTTCTCATTATACTGACGAACTTTATTGTCAGTATGTAGCAATATTATTAAAATGCAGTAAAAATAAAAAGGATGCAAAAATTATGTTTATAGATAGAGCGAAAATATATATAAAAGGCGGTGACGGAGGACATGGATGTGTTTCGTTTTACCGTGCGAAATATATTACAAACGGCGGGCCGGACGGCGGCGACGGCGGAAAAGGCGGCGATATAATCTTTGAGGCGAATGCTTCTTTGAATAATCTCGTTGATTTCCGGCACAAAAGAAAATATCTTGCGGAACGCGGCGAAAACGGAGACAAGCGCAACCGCTCGGGAAAATCGGGAGAAGATTTAATAATCAAAGTTCCTGTCGGAACGCTGATTAGGGAAGCTGTTTCGAATAAAGTTATGGCCGATATGATTGTAGACGGTGAGCAGAAAATTTTGATTAAAGGCGGAAAAGGCGGACGAGGAAACCAAAATTTCGCTACCTCAAAAATGCAGGCTCCGAAATACGCCGAAAACGGAAAATTATCCCGTGAATACGAAGTTGTTTTGGAATTAAAACTAATTGCCGATGTTTCGATAATCGGATTTCCGAATGTCGGAAAATCAACTTTGCTTTCGATGGTAACAAACGCTAATCCAAAAATAGCGAATTATCATTTTACAACATTATCGCCGAATCTCGGTGTTGTTAAATCAAAATACGGTGATGATTTTGTACTTGCGGATATTCCCGGCTTGATTGAAGGCGCGAGCGAAGGCGTTGGCTTGGGGCACGAGTTTTTGCGGCATATCGAGCGCACAAAAGTCTTTGTACAGGTTGTGGACGGCTCGGGCTTGGAGGGCAACGACCCGCTTGAATCGATTGAAAAAATAAATATCGAATTAGAAAAATACAATCCAAAGCTTTTGGATAGACCGCAGATCATTGCTGTCAATAAAATGGATATTCCCGAAGCACAAGAAAATTTCGAGAAAATTCAGGATTTTTACAAAGATAAAAATATTCCTGTTGTTCCGATTTCGGCGGCGACAAACAGCGGACTTGAGGAACTGATAAAAGTCATTTACGAGATAATCAAGGACAATAAGGATATTATTGTTTTTGATGAGGATTATGACGAATATTCGGATACAGTAATCGATTCAGAGCCTTTTACAATTACGAAAATTTCGGATAACGAATACAATGTTGAGGGGCGCGCAATCGAAAAAATGCTGGGATTCACTAACCTCGATACCGAAAAGGGTTTTGCTTTTTTTCAGAGATATCTGCGTGAAAAAGGCATAATCGAACGTTTGGAAGAAATGGGAATTTCTGAAGGCGATACCGTAAAACTTTATTACCACGAATTTGAGTTTTATAAATAGATTAATTTTTTTTGGAGGTAAAAATTTTTGATAAACACAAAACAAAGATCATATTTGCGTTCGTTGGCGAATAATATTGATTCAATTTTTCAGGTAGGAAAAGCGGCAGTTACGCCGGAGCTTGTTTCCGCCTTGGACGACGCGCTGGAAAAACGTGAGCTTATAAAAATTTCTGTTTTAAATAATTGTGTGATGGACATAAAAGAAATTGCCGATACAATTTGTGAACGGACGCATTCTGAGCCTGTTCAAATTATTGGCAAAAAAATAGTCATTTTCAGACAATCCAAAACTAAACCGACTATTGAACTGCCAAATTAAATTTGTTTGGGGGGATAATTATCAAACGTCTTGTTTTAGTTATTTTGTTCATGCTGCTTTTTTCTGTAAAAGCGTTTGGCAATCCGATTAATAACAAATCTGTTGTGAAAATTATCGAAATAATAGACGGGGATAGTCTAAAAGTTTTGCAGGATAACGGAAAAATATCGTTTGTGCGGCTTATTGGCGTGGATTGCAAAGGCAATGATTCTGCGTTCAAATTTTTGAATAACGAATTTATGGGCAAATCGGTTGTCGCTGTCTTGGATTCCACAATCGTGCCGTATTTCAACCGCTGGAATTTTGCGTATATTTATTCAGACGGTGTTTGCTTAAACAATACTTTATTGCAAAACGGCTATGCAAAGCCGAATTTAGCTCATGTTAATTCTGATTCGTATTACAATTTAACCGGAGCTTCGGTGGCCGCAAAACAGGCATCTATCGGGATTTGGTCAGAAAAATCCAATTTAAATGATGCGTTTTATAAAGAATATAAAATCAATATCAATACCGCACGTAAAAATATTTTAATGGAATATTTGAACGGAATTGACGAAATGACCGCCAATAATATTATTATTTGCAGAAATATAAAACCGTTCAAATCCATTGAAGAAGTTAAAAATGTTTTTGGCATTACGAATGATATTTATATGAAAAATGAATTTTTGATGACCGTTAAAACTGATATTAATAAAGCAGGCTTTGAAGAATTAATGAGCCTCGGACATATGAGCGAAGAAAAAGCGAAAAGTATTTTGGATTACCGCTATAAAACTTTGTTCACAGATTTGAGCCAGCTCTATTCAAAAGCTTTTATCAGCAAAAACGAATACAATTTAATAGCCGATTTTATAACGGCAGAATAAAAAATTCCGCGCTTGGAAATTATATAGCGCGGTTTTTTTGTCTATTTATTAATTTCGAAAGCCCAAAGCTTTCTTGATTCATTTAAAATAATTTCCGGATTCCATGATTTTTTTGAATTTATGATGCTGTTTGGGTCGTTTACAAAAAAATCACCGTCTTTGTTGTAGCCTTTAATCACGATATAATGTCCGCCTTTTGTAAAATGTCCGGCTTTTACAAGTGCCACAATCAGCTTTTCATTATCCAAAGCTTTTTTTATTTCGCTCTCATTTATTTCAACTACACTGGGTTTTAGATTCAGCCTAAACGCGCCATCGGAAAAAAGTGCGCCTGAGGTCCCGACTTTTTCAACATAAAAACCGTTTTCCGCGCTGAATTTAGCCATATCTTTTGGGTTTTTCGGTGCATCTTTAAAAAAATAGCACTGAATCATCGATAAGCAGGTCGGGCCGCAGGCAGAGGTAGCGATAATTGTTTCTTTTCCGTAATTTAAAAATGCCCATCGTTTATCCCATTGTAAAAAAAGCGGAACGTCGTCGGTCAGTAAATCATTGCCGATATCAATATCCCTTGTATAATAATTTGGAGTTTTAAGCATTTCTTTATAATAATCCGCCAATACATTTGTTTCGGGATAAACTTCAATCATATGCAATATATTTTCCGGAATTTCGCTCTCGGCGCAGAGAGGATTGCGGACAGCTAAAAATAAAATTAAAAATAATATCGAGCTTTTCAAAAAATCACCTCAATAATATTATTGAAGTAAATAAAGATTTTATTCTTTATAGTATAGAATAATGGTAAAATATAATTATACATTTCGTATAAAATTAAATACAAATGAATAATTGTAAAAATTATGTAATCTTGTTTTCGCTTCTGTAAGTTATATTTAAAATAGTAAAAAATTGTTGATTACACTGCTTTATTATCTGAACGGAGGCATTTATGAAAAAGATTATATTTTTAATGATTAGCTTATTGTTGCTTGTATCTTGCTCGAAAAAAACTCCAATCACCGCAGAAGATTTTAGTGCGAAAATGACAGAGGCAGGTTTCGAAATCGGCGAGGACGAGGTTGAGGGTGCAGACTTGGTAATGATTGCGCATAACGGAAATTACCAATTAGAACATTATACATTTAAGGACAAGGCGGCCGCCGAAACCGCATTTAACAATGTTAAGGCAGGAATAGAAACAAATAAAACAACAGGATATGTTGAAACCTCGGTTGCGCTGGGTTCGCATGCGAAATATCAATTAACATCAGGAGAATTATATTTTGTGGCTTCTTATATAGATAATACTTTAATTTATGCTTCGTCGAGCAAGGCTGATACGGACAAAGTAAAAGAGCTTTTTGATACGCTGGGATATTAATCCTAATAGCAAAATTGACGATATTTAATAATAAAATTTCTTACAAAGGAAAATGATTCTATGAATTCGAAAATCTTTGTTTTACTTACCGTATGCCTAGCGCTGACAGGCTGCGGAATGGAAGCCTCTGAAAAAGCCAAAGGAAAAGAACAGGTAAAAAAATATTCCCAAGCTTTTATCCGGCAAGCTAAAAAGCAATATGGAGAAAAAGCAAAAGTAAAAAAAATCTCTTTTGGCGTTGACATTTTTGGGGATGCGTTAGCAGGTCCGGCAGAGAAGAAAGTAAACAACACCCTCACCGGCAAAATCACTGCCGACGGTAAAACATTTAAAGCTCTTTATTTTATTGAAACTAATGAAATTTACAGTTTGAAAAATTATGATGCGATTCTGGATTCTCTGGAAGAATATTTTGATTATTTGGGTCTTGATATAATAGATTCAAGTATTTTTAACAGCGCATATATTGAAGAGCCTTTGCCGGATAATATAAAAACCTATGAAGACTTGATAAGAAATGGATATTACTTCGATGCGCGTATATTTGTGGGTGATAAGCTGGACAAATTGACTGTTGAAGATTTTGAAAAACTTAAAAACTTTTGGGATAATTTGAATCAGGCGGATTATGACCCTTCAAATGGAGTAGGGACTGTTACTTTTATTCAAGTGGAAAACGAAAGTAAAATTGGTATATTAAAAAACTCAGGCGGCACAGGATTTTCATATAAAGGAACAGTATATGATTCCGAAAAAAAAGAATATGTTGATGAATTTGAGTATTATGGTATATTATCTTCGATTAGTCTTAAATATATACACCGTGAATTTCGCTTTACTTATTTGGAAAGATAGATGCAATTTCTTTTCTATATATCAAAAAAAAGAACAGGACAGCTTTTATGCCCTGTTCTTTTTTTGATATTATACCGGCGAACGAATGTAAAAAAATTCTCGTTCGCCGAATTTTAAAGCACAGTAATTTCGGATTTCAAAAACTGATACTCAAATTCACTTTTTGGTATAGGCTTGGAATATAAATAGCCTTGCAGAATATTGGCTTTAAATCCGCGCAAAATCTCAGCCTGCATTTCATTTTCCACGCCTTCTACGCAAATAACCCGGTCGATACTTTGGGTTATTTTAATTATAGAATTTACAAATTCTCTGCAAAAATTATCATTTTCGATATCGATTATAAATGAGCGGTCGATTTTTATTTCATCAACAGGCAAATCTCGAAAATAACTGAGCGAAGAATAACCTGTTCCAAAATCGTCAATCGCAATTTTTATACCTTTTCGGCGCAATGAGCTTAAAATTTTAATTCCTTTTTGAATATCCATTATCAAAGCGGATTCGGTTATTTCCAGAATTATATGCTTGCAATCCAGTTCTATTTGATTTAAATAATTTAATAAATTCTCTTCAAAATAATCGCTGACTAATTGGTGAGCTGAAATATTAATGCTTATCGAGAAATTTTCGCTTATATGAAGTTTTTCCCCGTTCTCCAAATCGCCATTAAGAATCCAATTTTTGCATTGCAATGAAGCTGTTTTCAATACCCATTCGCCGACTTTGTTCATCAGTCCGGCGTTTTCGAGAGATTGCAAAAATGCAGCCGGCGGAAAAATTTTGCCTTCTGGCGAGCGCCATCTTATCAAAGCTTCGGCTCCGATACAGGTATTCGTTTCGGCGCTTAAAAGCGGATGATAATATAATTCGAAGCCCTCCATATTATTATCAACGGAACGCCGCAATTCCATTTCCAAATTCAAGCGGGTGTTGTTTTCTTCGTACAGTTCGTTTGAAAATACAAGCATATTATTTTTACCGCCGATTTTTATTCTATGCAATGCCATATCGCCGTTTCTTAATAATTCTTCCACAGAATCCCCAAAAGCCGGATATTCTATGCAGGAAATCGAAAGCGAATATTGATAAGCAATTCCTCGGCATTCGATAGGTTTTTCGCTGAGTTCACGATAAACCGACATCTGTTTAACAGCTTGTTCTTTGAGCATATTCGGGAAGATTATAGCAAATAAATCGCCCTCAAAATGATAAACTTTTCCGAAAAATGATTTATTTTCATTTAGTAATTTTCCGACATTTTTCAAAAAGCGGTTTCCTTCCGAATAGCTGAAGATACTGTTTACATTGTTAAAATTATCGATATCCATTAAAAACAAAAAGCCTTTTGATTTTTTAGAAAGCAAAATATTTTCGAGGTCATCAAAGAATTTTGTGCGGTCGGGCAGCCCGGAAACAGGAGAAATATAATGCTCTGAGCGCAGAGATTTATTGTAGATTTCTAGGGTATTTAAATTATATAAAAGCCCTATAATTAAAAATACTTTGCCTTCAGTATCATAATAAATTTTATTCCTTGAAGAAATCCAAATTGTTTCTTTATTTTTTCCTTTTATCTTGTATTCAAAATCTAAATCGACAGGAATTCCGGACATTATATCATTTATAAAATCTTTGAAAATATTTTTATTTTCTAAACAGAGTGCGTTTTCCAAATTTTGAAAATCATTTTTATGGAGTTGCTTTTCAGATTCAGGGTTTTCGTTTGTACTTAGAAATTCGGTTATATGCCCGAAAATTAATCTTCGATTGTTTTTGATATCAATAACATACTTTCCGTCTAATAGATTATTGATAATATCTGTGTTTTGCTCAGACTCACAGGTAAAACTTGAATCCTTTTTATCGAAAGAATTCAGTTTGTTATCTTTAGTATGATCGCCCGAATTTACATAATTGTTTGAGATACAATATTTGTTGCGTCCGCTTCTTTTAGCTTCGTACAGTGCTTGGTCTGCGGCATCGAACGATGATTTATAATCCGTTCCACGATCGGGAATAACGCTGGAAATACCGATACTCAGCGTAACATGAGGAGAAACCGCCGAACGCGGATGAGGCAGCTTTAAATTCCGGATAGCATTAAGGATTCTGTCGGCCATTGCCTTGGCTTGTTCCGGATCAACAAAAGGAAGAACTACGACGAATTCTTCGCCGCCATAACGCGCAACAACGTCGGATTTTCTTTTGAAACATGAATTTACGGACGCGGCAACTTTTGCCAAGCATACATCACCTTGCGGATGCCCGAAATGATCGTTATATAATTTAAAAAAATCAACATCCAATAAAAATATACTGATATATGAATTTGAACGCATAGCGTTGCTCCAAAGCTTTTCCGTTTCTATTTCAAAATGTCTGCGGTTTCCGATTTTAGTAAGTTCATCTGTCAGCGACATTTTTTCTAATTTGGAATTCAAAAAATTTAATTCGCTGTTAAGATAATTTAATTTTGAATTTGAAATAGCCATATTTTTCGCATAAGAAGCCATTTTTTTACTGCTCACAAGAATATTAAGCCTCGAAATATAAGAATAGATGCCGAATAAAAAAGTGCAAAATGAAATTATAATTGAACCTAATAAATAATTTCCATTGAAAAGAGTAAAGTAATATTTTGAAATAACGAGCATGTAAACGGCTTGGTTAATAAATAAAACCAGAGATAAATTTTTTGGGGATAATGCCGGCAAAAGTCCGATTGCTAAAGTTGCCATCATAAAAAAAACCAAGGAGCGAGATGACACAGAAGCCGAATAATAAAAGAAATATTGCGTCAAAATAATCAATAATATATAGCTGAAAATTATATTATTATCGGATTTCGAATATACCTCAGAGTTTTTTATTTTAAGAAAAAAGTAGCCGAAACCAGCGTTCAGCATCAAGCAGAATATGAACGCAAAACCAAAAATATTTTGTGTTTTAGAAATGTTCAATATATATTTAAAACCGGTAAATGTCTCCAAAAAAAGCACGAAGCTCATAGTGGGGTAAAGCCATTTTTTATTGGAGAGCTGCATTGCGCCGGACACATAGTCAAAGTACTCGTTGGATTTAATGATATTAAAAACTTCGTTTACTTTTAGCATTATAGGTTCAGTAATTCTTTTATTAAATTCAGTCTCAAATTCGTTGAAATTATCCATGGTTATAGATCCTCCGTTTATCAATTTCAGGACACCGGCTAAATATTTTATCTTTTGTTTGAGATTGTTTAATATGAGCATATTCTTTAAGAGGTAAATAGTATAAAAAATTTTTTTAATTACCGAACTCTTATTTTGCCAGAACATAGTAATCTTTATTCAAGGATAAAACCATGAGTGCTGTGCGATTCTGATGTACAGATTACTATAGTATTTATATATTTATCGTCCTATGATTTATATCACTTAAGCAGCGTAAGTTTTGGAAAACACGATTTTGCCTTGATATTGGGGTTTTTGCGGATTATAAAGATATCGACAATTGTTCGGGACTACAGATTTTTCTCGACTACTATCTTTTTGAGGTATATGAGGTATATAATATAAACGTGGAGTCCGACAAGGACGGACAAAAAATTCAAACATAATTCAAAGCACGGAGGTTTTTTGATGTCGAGTATTATTATTTATCTTGCTATTTTTTTTGCAAAACTTATTGAGGTTTCTGCTGCAACGCTGAGGATGGTTCTGATCAATCGCGGACAAAAGCTTCTGGGTTCTGTTATTGGTTTTTTTGAGATATTAATCTGGTTATATGTGGTTAATCTTGTTTTGAAGGATGTAACTCAGGATCTGGTAAAAGTTTTCGTATACTGCCTTGCGTTTTCGATGGGAAATTATCTTGGGACAACTATAGAAGAAAAATTGGCTTTGGGAATGTCGCTGATGGAAGTTCTGATAGATGTCGAAAAATCCCCGCTGCTAGTTTCTATTTTGCATAAAAATGGATATGGCGTGTCGGTTATTAATTCAAATGGTGTAGAAAAAAAGATGAATATAATAAAAATATATTTGAAACGAAAAAGCATTCCGGATGCTTATGCAATCATAACAAAGAGCTTTCCGGAAAGTATAATCAGCGTCAGCGATGTGAAAACCGTTGTCGGAGGTTTTATAAAAAAATGATTTAGAAAATGGAGGAAATATGAAAATTCTGCATACATCCGATTGGCATTTGGGAAAATCGCTCGAAGATTATTCTCGAATATCCGAACAGGAAATGTTTATAGATGAATTGTGCGAAATATGCGATAAACACGAAATCGAATTATTGATTATTGCCGGAGATATTTATGATAATTCGAATCCGCCGGCGACCGCGGAAAAATTATTTTATAAAGCAATTACGCGCCTTTCGAAAAACGGAACGCGAAAAATAATTGTATCGGCAGGAAATCACGATTCTGCGGCTCGGCTTATGGCAATCAGCCCTTTGGTTTTGGATAAGGGCATAATAATAAGTGGAAAATTAAATACAATTGTTCCGACAGGCGTTTATCCGGATTTCGAAATCGTAAATTCTGGCATAGGATTTTTTGAAATGAAAATAAATGGCGTGAGCGTTGTTGTTGCCTCGATGGCGTACCCAAGCGAAAGAAATATCGGAGGCTCTATTTTTAATTTGGATTCATCTGAAAACCAAAAAGAATATTCCGAAAAAATAAAAGAAATTATCGAAACACTGGAAGAAAATTTTCGGGAAGACAGTATAAATATTTTTATCGGACATTTCTATATTATCGGCGGTGCTATCGAAAAATCCGAAAGGGATATTTCGCTTGGCGGTGCTTATGCCGTAAGCTCTGAGATTTTACCCAAAAAAGCGGATTATATCGCAATGGGGCATTTGCACAGGCCGCAAAAAATCGGAAATACCAAAAATGCCTTTTATTCCGGTTCGCCGATTCAATATGATAAATCCGAAATAAATCACCCGAAATGCGTATTTATTGCCGATATCGATAAATCGGAAAATAAAGTCGAAAAGATTTATCTGCGCAATTATAAACCGATTGAAATCTGGAAAGCAGAATCTATTGAGGAGGCTTTGGAAATTTGTAAAAATAATTCCAACAAAGATTGTTATGTTTATTTGGAAATTCTATGCGACAGAGTTTTATTGCAGAGCGAATTTAAAGAGCTGAAAACATTGAAACCCGATATAGTGGAAATTATTCCGATTTTGAAAAATACCGAGGATGAATTCAGATATGAACATAAAGAAGATAAAGGCATAGAAGACGAATTTGTCGAGTTTTATAGCTTGAAGCGCGGCACAAAACCAACGGATGAAGTGATAAAAGCCTTTTTGGATAAGGTTTATGAGGAGGACTTTAGTTGAAACCCGTTTTGCTGAAAATAAAAGGCTTGAACAGCTTTTTGCAGGAACAGATAATTGATTTTACCCGTTTATCGAAATTTGGTTTTTTTGGAATTTTCGGACCCACCGGCAGCGGAAAGTCTTCGATTATCGACGCAATAACGCTTGCACTTTACGGCGAAGTTTCGAGATTTGACGGAAATTCTAAAACGAGCCAGTTTATTAATATTAATTCTGAGCTTACATATGTTTATTTTGAGTTTGCGATTCAGGAAAAAATATATATAGTCGAACGCCAATATAAATTTAAAAACAAAAATCTGAGTAATACTATGGGTAGGCTTTCACTGAAATACGGATCGGATATTGGACTTCCGGAAGATAAAGTCAGCAAAATAACTCCGAAAATTATCGAGATTATCGGCGCGACTTATGAGGATTTTAAGCGTACCATTATTTTGCCGCAGGGGAAATTCAGCGAGTTTCTGCTTTTGAAATCCGAACCGCGAAGAAAAATGTTGGAAAGAATTTTTAATCTTGAAAAATACGGAGAAGATTTTCGCAAAAAATTTAACCAGTCAGAGAAAGAAAATTTGAATTTATTGGGAAATATTGAAAGCCAGCTAAAAATTTATGAATCTGTTTCACAAGAAGAATTGGACAAATTAATTAATGAGAATTTTGCGGCATCGCAAAATATAAATAGGATATCCGAAGATTTAGAAAAAGACCGAAATCTTTTGATTAAGCTGAATGAATATCAAAAATCCAGTCGGGAATTGAATGAATATAATAAAAAACGCCAAGAATTATCGAGTCAAATTGAATATATTAATGAAATAAAAACTAAAGCCAATATCGCAAAAAATGCTCAAAAACTAAAGCCGACAATAGAAAAATATAAAAACCAAAACAAAACTCTATCCGAAAAAAAATTCAAACATGTGGAATTGAAAGAGAAATATGACAAGATTTTGAAATCTGAAGACGAATTGCAATTAAAACTCGAGAGTATTAAAAAAGACAAAGAAACAAAAATTCCTTTTTTGGAAAATGAATTAAGGGAATTAAAAAGCATTATTGAAATCAGCGAAGCCCTTAGAATTCTCGAGATTGAGCGTGATAAATTGCGTGAGGAATTTAAGGACAAGAAAACGATTCAGGATAATTTTATAAAATTCTTTGAAGAATTGAAAAATTCGGAGAAGAAACTCAGAGATCAATTAAAGCAAATTTTATATGAAAAAAATGAAAATTATTTTGCGCCCGAATACCGAGATGACGTAACAAACGGATTTAATATAACAAACGAAATAATCCGCTTAAACAAAGAAAAGCAGCTTTTAACGGAAAAGAAAATCACATGCGAAAAAGCTTTGATTGAAATGATTTCAAGATTAGAAGCGGGCGAATCAAGAATTATTAATGAAAAACTAAAACTCGAATCAATAAACAATGAATTGGAGCAATGTTCGAAAACAGATATAAATAAGCTTTCCGAGCTTAGTCAAAAGATTATTGATTTGACAAACGAATTTAAATATAAAGAAAATTTATTTAAAACAAAATCAGATTTAAACAAAAAAATCACTAAAATCGAGAATGAAATAAATAAACTCGAAATCGCAAAAAGAAATTTTGATAGCACTAAACTTATTGAAGAATTGCAAGAAATTGAAAAAGTGATTTCAAATTCGGATTTCGAAAAAGCTTTGTATATAATAAAGCAGAATCTTAATAAAGGCGATACTTGCCCTATATGCGGAAGTGAATTAACAGAAATTTCGTCCAACAATGAATTTCATGATTCATCATCAGATGAAATACAGCTGCTGATAAAAAGAAAATCAGAAATCGAAGAAAAAATAAAGGATTTGGAATCAGAGCTTAACAAAATTAATATTACATCTAAGCTTAAAATTGAAGAAAGAGACAATTTACGCAAGGAAGCGGATTTGATTGAGATTTCTGAAAACGAAATTGAGATTCTTGAAAATGAGCTTAAATCTCAAAATTTAGAGCACGAAAAAATGAAGAATGAATTTGAAACAAATGCGAAAACATTAAAAAAGCTTAACTGCGAAAAAGAAATATTATTGGATTTGCTGAATAAAATTGAAATGGACAAGGCTCAAAATTTGGCTAATATCGAAAATAAAAAGAAAGAGCAAATTGAAATCAATAATAATTTAACAGAAAATGATAATTCGATAAACAGTAAAAAAACAGAGATTTCAGAGATTTTGATTGATGTTGATTTCAAAGAAGAATACGAAAAAATAAAAAAATCAGATATTATTCTTGCCGGACTTTATAAAAACGAAAAAAAGATAAATAAAGAATTGGACGCATTAGAGCTTAAAATTATGGAGGCTGAAAAACAAAAGCAAAAAATTGATTCCGAATTTGAAGAAGTGAAAAACAAGGGAATCGAAAAAAACTCTTTAATTTCAGCTAAAGCTGAAGAATTGAACAAACTTCCGAAATATACGGACCCGAAAGCGAAGTTTTTAGAGTCGGAAAACGAAAAAAATAAAATTTTGGATTCCGAAATAAAAACGGCTGAAAAAATGAAATTAATTTCTGATAACAAACAAAATCTGCAAAATGAAATTTCGGCATTGAAGGGCGAAATAAAATCTACCCAAACTCAAATGGACGAATATAAAACCGAGCTTGAAAAGGGTTTGAAAGAATATAATTTTGCCGATATCGAAGAAGCCGAAAAGTCCTGTTTGCCGGAGGAAAATATTTTCGAATTCGAAGACAAAATCAATAATTACAATGACGAACTAAAACTGAATAACGAAAATATTTCGAGAACAGAAAAGATTTTGGAGGGTGTCGAGCTCAATGATTTGGACGGGCGAATTTTATCGCTTGATTCGAAAATCAAGGAGATGGACGGAATTTTCTTGAAGCTAAAGGAAGATGCCGCTGTCCTCAATTCGAAAATCGAAAAAATGCAAAAAGATTTAGTTTTTGTAAATAAGCTTAATCAAGAAAAGGCTGAGATAAATCATCAAATTGATATTTATAAAGATTTGGCAGAGGTATTCCGAAGCAATAAATTTGTTGAATATCTGGCGAAAAAGCAATTGAAATATATAACCGCCGAAGCTTCCGCGCGCCTGAAGCGCATGACAAAAGGACGCTATGCGATAGAATTGGACGAAACTTTTGACAATGCCGAATTTATTATTCGGGATGATTTTAACGGAGGAGTTCGGCGAACACCGCTCACGCTTTCCGGCGGCGAAACCTTTATTGTATCGCTTTGCTTGGCACTTGCGCTTTCTTCAAAAATTCAATTAAAAAATAAATCTCCGTTAGAATTTTTCTTTTTAGATGAAGGATTCGGAACTTTGGATAAAAAATCATTGGAAGTTGTTGTGGAATGTTTAATCAGCTTGAGGAGTGAAAAACTAACAGTCGGAGTGATTTCGCATTCCGAAGAGCTGAAAGAATATGTAGAAATAAAGCTTTTGGTAGAAAGCCCGAAACAATTTGAACATGGTTCGCTGGTCAAAATTGAAGCATAGAATGGCGCAATTGCGCCATTCTGCATGCTACTCTTTTTTTTCGTCAATCATCAAAATAGCGTCAGTTTTTTCTTTTCGATTATCGAGCCATTTTTTAAAGCTTTCTTTATCATCTTTTACAAAAACCGCTACCCAAAGCAAAAGCGCAGTCGGTATGAAATCTGTAAACGGAATTAATTCTTCTGCGGAATTAAAAATACCGCCGCCAAAACTTTTAAATTTTCCGTATTTCCAAAACAAAGCCATCAAAATAAGACCGCTGATAGGCGCAAAAATCAGGTCAGAGGTTTCGGCAAGCGCAGGGATTAAATACGATACAGCACCTAAAATATCTAAAACGATGCAAATAGCGAATTTTGTCCATTTTTCATCAGAATATATTTTTAATAATTTGTCCACAAAGAATACCTCCGATTATTTTTTTATATATACGGTTTTTTTTGACATAATATTCTGGTTTATAAAAAATGATAAAAGCTAAGCATATTATATTGATTTAAAAAAATAGGAATTATAATCAAGAATAAAAATCGGAGTGTTTGAAATGCAATTTATTTCTATAAAAAACGGACGTGAAACAAAATTTAAAAATCTTTCGAAAGACGAAAATTATTTTATAATTTGCACGCCGGAGGAATTGATTGAAAAACAGGATTATTTTAAATTTGACAGTTCAACAATAATTGATTGTGTTAATTATGATGAAAATGTCCGCTTCAGTTCTTTTTCCGGCTATGATTTTATATCTATGATTCATTTTTATTTGGACGGAAATATTATAAATTTGTCCGAGCTGAATATTTATGTTGGGGCGAAATATTTAGTTTTAGTTCTGCCCGGCGGCTACGAAAATACCGTTTTCAACAATCTCAAAGAGGAATGTATAAAAAGAATTTCGAATTTCCTTCCGGAGGAAGTCTCTTTGAACAGAATTTATTATTGTATTTTTGATTGGCTGCTCACCGATTTATCAAATATACTTGAAGTTATTGAGGATAATATAAACGAAATCGAGGATTCGATTACAAAAAAATTATCGAAAGACGATTTGGGTAAAATTAATAATATTAAATCTACGGTCTATAAGATTAAAAAGCACGTACGGCCGCTTTTATATATCGGCGACCAATTTTTAATAAATGAGAATAAATTTATTGAGCCCGAAAATTTGAAGTTTTTCAAAAATATTGACGTGAGGATAAATAAGATTTTTGATTTTTGCGTTTCGATTCAAGAATTTGCGAATCAGGTTTTAATAATGTATGAAAGCCGGGTCACGATGCAGACAAACGATATAGTGACAAAACTGACCGTTCTGACTTTGTTTTTCGCACCGCTGACGATAATCACCGGAATTTACGGAATGAATTTTGAGCATATGCCCGAATTGAAATGGACTTACGGTTATCCGTTTGCGTTTTTGCTTATGATATTGGTTTTGCTGATAATTTATATTTTGCTGAAAATCAGAAAATGGATTTAATAAAAGGGCAGATTTCTCTGCCCTGAAATATTTTTCTATAAATCAAAATGGAAATAGAATTATTGAGCGTTTGCTCTTGCTACTTTAATCGCTTCTTTCCAAGTGTCTCGAAAATCTCTTGTTAAATCTCGGATTTCCTCTAAAATTTCCAAGTCTTTTTTCATATTGGCTTCGCGGGTGCGGCTTACAATATAATCGTAAAGCGCGTTTAATTGTTTTGAAATTTCATATTTATGATTAAGAGTAAATTGCAATTCTCTGTATATATCCTGAACCCTTATTAATAAATCGTTAGCTTTTGAATATTCCTTGGATTCAATAGCAATATAGGCCTGATTAATAAATTTTAAAGCTCCGTCATAGAGCATTAATGTTAATTCTTCTTTCGAAGCGGTCATAATATTGTTATTGGTATATTTATCATACGGATTTTTTGCGTACATAGATGCCTCCCCTAAGTCTATTAGCGATTTGATTTTACCAAATCACTTTATACAACTGCTATAAAGACGAAATCAATTGCTTCTATCGAAAACGGAATTATCAAAAACGGCGTAATTTTTGTAAGCCGAATTTATATTTTTTCCTTGATTTATTTCCTTAATCTTATCTTTAATTTCGAAATATAATTTTTCCATCGAATTATTTAGCGAAACATCGCCGGATACGATTTTTTTGCAATTATCTTGAATTTCGTTAATTATACCCACAATATTTTTATCGTCCGATTTCAAGATATTTTTATAATTTTCTTTTTCCAAGTTTGCATCAATATTCTTAATTTCGTTTAAAATATGCTCACGCTTTGCCATCATATTTGAATAAATAACGACATCATCAAAATCATTTTTAAAAACAGCCGATTCGCTTATTTCCAAAAATTCTTTTATGTAAGCATTTTTACGGTTAAGAAAATCCAGGACCTGAATTTTATCTTTTTCGATTGTTTGCATTTTATCCCTCTTTATCTTGAATCCTATTTTATCCAATCATAGATTGGAAATAGGACATTTGATTATTAGATTGAGTCATGGCAGTTTCCATTTTAGAGAACATATTATAATAATAGTTTTCTTTGTTATATAAATAAGTACGCAATTCCGTCATACGTGTAGTTTCGTTTTTCAATTGCTTATATATATCGTTTGTGGTTTCCGAAAGCGTATTTTTTAAACCGGCACGCTTTGCAATAGTTCCGTTTGAGCCGACAGCGCCGTTTATAATATCATTGATACGTTCGGAAATACCTTCCTCGTTCATTCGCTTGCCAAGATTTGTTTTATCGCTGAAAGAATAATCCGAAGATTTTGTAAAAAGCTCAGTAACGTCTTGCGGACGTTCTTGGAGAGCTTTAGCCAATTTTGCTTCGTCGATAACAAGCTTGCCGCCGTCGTTATAATTTTTGGAAGTCGTTATACCGATATCGTAAAGGCTTAATTTTTTGCCGTTTGAAAGCTCGACAGATTTATAAATATTTGTTCTTAAATCAGATTGCACTTTGGACAAAATATCGTCTCTGTACAAAAGTCCAAGCTTTGCTTTATCTTCCCAAAGCTTTACTTCCGATTCGCTCATAGAATCTTTTTCGGTGTCTGTAAGAGGCTGATACGCCACGCCGGAAGAATTTCTGATTCTGGAAGTCGAAACTTCATCTTGCAATCCGGAAATTAAATTATTATAGCCTTCAACAAATTTTTTGATATTATCCAAAGTTGTAGAGGTCTCTGCGGAATTGTTTATATTAATAACTTTACCGGGGTCGGTTGTTTCGTTAAGAGTCATTTTCAAACCGTTTATATCCACATTATTGGAAGTACGGGTTGTTTCTACGCCGTTTATAATAAATCTGGCATCCGAGGCATTTTTGGAAGCCGATGTAAATCCCATCATATCTTTAAAATTCTGGCCCATTTCAATTTTTGCTGCAGAGCCGGTTTCTGTAGATTCGATTGAAAATTTACGAGATATATTGTCAAAGCTCAATTTTACGCCGGCATCGGAAGAATTGACTTTATCCATAAACATGCCGAGTGTATCGCTTTCTGCGATTTCTATTTTAGAGCCGTTGATTTCTATTTGAGCCAATTTTGTATCGGGGTCAAATTGGAGCGCCGAACCGAATAAATCTTTTGCGGAACGGTTTGTATCAAGGTTATTTGTAGTGCCGGAGGCTATGCCCAATTCACCCATTATATTTTTCTTTTCAATAGTAAAACTCGCAATAGGGTATTGGGAAGCATCAACGAATCCGATTTCGGAAAGTGATTCGGTATTTGTGATTGCTACGTCTGCGTTAGGTGTTAAGTTCGACATAACAATTTTATCATCTTTTCCGACGCTGAAAGAAACGGATTTTACATTCGCATCGGATAATTTTTTATTTATTTCTTTAACAGCGTCAGCCGCTGTAATATCTTTCTTTAAATCAACTTTAATTTCTTTTAAATTGCCGTCGGCATCTTTGATGGAGAAGCCGATTTGCTTATCTTCGGTCGGCGGAACAAAAGCGTTTGCCGAAGTAATAGCTGTGTCTCTGCCCGAGCCTTCCGAAATACTAAAGGAGTTTCCTTTATTTGTAGAGAAAACTAATTTATGTCCGTCGTTGCTTGCGGTAACTTTTCCGCTGCCATAAGCCGTATTTAATTTTGACTGCATTATTTCAGCGAATTTTTGGGATTTATCGGCTGGAGTGGCGTTGCTTATCGCCTCGATATCATCATCATTGAGAGTAATTTTTTTGCTCTGACCGTCCAAATTAACGGTGAAATTATCTCCGGATCTTAAATTTTGAACATTCGCGTCAACAGAGGATTTTACTTCTCCGCCAAATTCTTTTGACCCAACGTATTGGTCTTTAGATGCAAGAGCTTTTATTTCGAGAGTATAATCACCGATTGGCGCGCCGCTGGAATTTGTAATTTTCACGGCATTCGTTTCGGTGCCGGATATTTTTGCCGTTGCTTTTGAAATATTATATGTGCTTGGATTTCTCATTTTTAGTCCGGAAGTAAGGCTTAAAAAATCATTTTGAAATGTTTGGAGCTTTGAAGCAGTATTTCGGTAAGCCTCCTGTTTCCATGTCAAAAGCTGAGTACTGCGTTCGAATTTATAAAGCTTTGCGCTTTCGGCTTTCATGAGCTGTTCGACCATAGATTGCGTATCTATTCCGGAAAATCCGGTATAGCGCATTTTGTCTGTATACATAATTTTTCCTCCTTGAAATAAATTTATTTTTCCTTAAATATTTATCGGAGGTTTTAAATATAAAATGTAGTTTTATTAGAATAATAAGAAACCCGAAAATTTCTAAAAAATAAGAAATAGTTCGGGTTAGCTTTTTATAATCTATTTTTTATTAATAAACCGATATAAACAGATAAAATATTTTTCAAAAGAGTTGGTAATAAAAAAGGTACGACACAAATTAAAAATGATTGATAAAAACTGTTTTCGGTAATAAATTTGAAGAATATAAAACCGAAAAACAAATTTACAATTGAGGCGATAGTCACCCCTAAAAAAATAAAAAAATAATTTTCGAATTTGTCAGAAAAATAACCGATTATATAAGCCATAATCGGAAAAGATATTATAAATCCCGCTGTCGGCTCTATTAGCTTCTGAAAGCCGCCGGAAAAATTCGCAAAAACAGGAAGTCCGAAAATTCCCAGCAGAACATAAATTAAACAAGCGAAAAACCCCCGCTTTTTTCCGAGAATTATCGAAACAAGCGGTATCGCAAAAGTTTGTAAAGTAAAAGGAATAAGCGGAGCCAAGGGAATTGTTATTTGAGAGAAAACAATAATTATAGCCGCACCAAAAGCACAAAAAGTAATATCTTTAGCGTTCAAACTTGTCCTCCATGCTATGTAATTATAAAATCAAACTAATCTCGCCATCAATAAAGCGTCTTATGTCGTTATCAAATTTTAAAATAATCGCGCCTGTACAGTCGATATCAAAAACCTGAGCTTCATAAATTTTATTCGATGCATGAAATCGGATTTTTTTGCCCAAAATGAAAGATAAATTTTTATAATCCTCCATTGTTTGAAGAATATCATTTTTCAAAATCTCTGCTAATTCGTTATAGATTTCGGCAATAATATGTCCTCTGCTTAAATTGGGTTTTTCGGAAAATAAAAATCCGGCTTTATTTTTTATTTCATCCGGCAAAATATTTTCGTCACCGTAAAAATTAATCCCGAATCCGATAATAAGCTTGTCGGCCTTTGTTTCTGTCAAAATTCCGCAGATTTTTTTCCCGTTTAAATAAATATCATTGACCCATTTTATTCTTGCGTCCAAGCCGGTTAAATTTCGGATTGCGTTGCAGACGGCTACTGCCGCCAAAGGTGTTATAAAAAAATCTCTGAATTGATTTTCCAATAAAATGCTGAAATATATTCCGCTGTCTTTTGGAGAAAAAAATTCTCTGCCGCGTCTGCCGCGCCCCTTTGTTTGGGAATTTGCAGCAATAACGGCGGGGGTTTCAGATAAAGTTTTAGCATAATCGTTTGTGGAATCTATTGTATCAAAAATAAAGATATTTTTTAAGTCAGAAAAATACTCTATATCTTCCAGCATTAAAAAGCTCCTTTTCTCCATATTGACGGCGCAAAAAGTAGTAATACAGGATAAAATTCCAAACGTCCTGCTATCATACAAAAAGTTAAAATTATTTTAGACAGATTCGAAAAACTTGAAAAATTACCCATAGGGCCGACGATTTCCAAACCGGGTCCGATATTGCTAAGCGTTGCGATAACTGCGGTCACTGTTGTGATTAAATCCTTTCCGTCTAGCGAAACAATCAAAACCGACATGCCTAATATCGCAAAATAAACAAAGAAAAACATAAAAACTTTATTTACGATTTCTTCGTCAGCTTTTATTTTATTAACTTTAATTGTGTTTACTATTTTTGGATGAATCACTTTGTAAATTTCCGATTTTATTCCTTTAAACAAAATCAAAATACGAATCATTTTTATACCGCCGCCCGTCGAACCGGCGCAGCAGCCCGTAAACATCAGCATTACCAAAATTGCTTTGCTAAGTGTCGGCCAAGTGTTAAAATCCACAGAAGAATATCCCGTTGTCGTGACCACAGACGAAACCTGAAAGAAAGCATGGCGCAAAGATGTAAAAAAGTCACCGTAAATATTAAAAATCTGTACGGTTATTGCTATAACAGATGCAGTTACTAAACCGATGTAAATAAGCAGCTCCTCGTCCAGAAAAAATCCTTTAAAATTCTTTTTTAATAAATAGAAATATAAAGTAAAATTAATTCCGAAAAGCAACATGAAAACGCCGATTATTATTTCAGCGGCGGGATTATTATACGCACCGACAGAAATATTTCGGCTGGAAAAACCGCCTGTTCCGGCAGAACCAAAGGCATGGATTAAGCTGTCATATAGCGGCATGCCCGTTAAAACTAACAAAATAATATGCGCAACAGTCATGAAAAAATAAATTATATACATAATTTTTGCGGTTTCACGGATTTTTGGCACAATTTTGCTTGGCGAAGGCCCGGGACTTTCGGCTTTCAATAAATTCACGGCCGAGGCCTTCAAATTTGGCATCAATGCAAGCATAAAAACCAATACGCCCATTCCGCCTATCCAGTGCGTAAACGAACGCCAAAATAAAATTCCTTTTGGCAGAGGCTCAACGGCTTCCAAAATCGAAGCGCCGGTTGTTGTAAATCCTGATGCGGCTTCAAAAACGCAATCAATATAAGAATTAAAATAACCTGAAAAATAGAATGGGAGCGCGCCGAAAAGCGACAGCGTTACCCAAGAAAGAGCGACAGCAACAAAGCCTTCTTTTGAGCGGAATTTTGAATCCGAGGGCTTTATATTTGCCAATAATGTTCCAAACAGAATCAAAATCAGCATTGTATATATAAAAGAATTTCTGTCGTCCCCATTATAAATCAACGATACGATTAACGCCGGAAGCATAAAAACGGCTTCATAGCGCATAACATTTCCTAATAGACGTATAATTAGCCTATAGTTCATTAATAATCTTCCCCTAAAGTAAAAATATTTGAGACTAATACTATTTTCATTTTGATAAGTAGAAAAAAATTTTTCACAGCGGAGCGTTTCACGCATGCTTCAAGCGTGAAATGAAATATTTTTTTCTATCCTTAATAATGAAAATAGTATAAAGTATAAACTTATTTCAGAATCTGGTCAAAATCAAATATATTTTCATTTTTGGCAATCAAAATGACATTATCGTCTTTATTAATAACCGTATCACCGCTTGGGATTATTATGTTGCCCGAACGAATAATACAGCCGATTAAGATATCTTTCTTAAGAGGCAATTCCTTAATAGGCTTCGATATGCATTTCGAATCAGGTTTTATTACAAATTCCAAAGCTTCTACGGATTCATCATTAGAATTTTCGATTTTATACATTACTTTTATATTGCTTGCATCAATCGAATTATTGATTCCGCGAACGTATCTTATTATTTGATTAGCGGTAATATTTTTCGGGCAAACAACAGAGCCCATGTTTATATTTTTTACCAACGACAAATTTATATGGTTTATTTTTGCGATTGTTTTCGGCACGCCGCAAGCCTTTGCATACAGTGCAATAACAACATTTTCTTCATCACGGTCTGTAAGCGTAATAACCGCGCCCGATTCCGAAATATTTTCTGAAGTCAGAACTTCTTCATCCGTCCCATCGCCGTGGATAACCATGGTATCAGGCAAATTTTCGTTCAAAAATTCACATTTATTTTTATCAATTTCCAAAATCTTAATTTTTATATGCTGTTTAGCAAGATGCGAAACAAGGTAATATGAAATTTTTCCGCCGCCGATTAACATAACATCTTTGACTTTCTCCTGATAAACGCCGGTTTTTTTAAGGAACTCGCTTAAATCGGAGAGTTTTCCGATAACACGCAAAATATCTCCGCTTTGCAAAACGGTATCACCATGCGGAATGGAAGTTTTGCTATCGTGCTTAAGAGTTGTCAGCAAAATAGAAGGCTTTGCTTTCGAAAAAATCTTTTTAACCTCTTTTCCGTCAAAAAAATCTCCGTCTCCGACAACAAAAGAAACCATCTCAACTCGTCCGCCGGCGAAGGTTTCGATTTCCTGAGCATGCGGAAATCTGATTAATCTTGAAATCTCCAGAGCGGCTTGCTGTTCAGGATTTATAATCATATCGATTTCGAGTGTGTTTTTAAATCTGTATAAATCAAACGCATATTCGGGGTCTCTGACGCGGGCAATGGTATGTTTTGCGCCAAGCTTTTTAGCCGTTATACAGCATAAAATATTCGTTTCGTCACTGTTAGTTACTGAAATGATCAAATCAGCTTCTTTTACATTCGCTTCCGTAAGAATTTTTGAGTTTAAAGCATTGCCTTTAAGAGTCATAACGTCAATTGATTCGATTATTTTTTCAAATGAGTCGGCTTTTTTATCGATAATAACTAAATCATGTTTTTCGTTCGAAAGGTGTTGTGCGATGGTAAACCCTACCTTACCGCAGCCAACAATTATTATATTCATTTCATACGCCCTTAAATTATATTTTAAGAAGATAAAAAATTTTAAGCTTCTCAAATAATAATATAGCACTTACAAAATGTTTTTTCAATATACATACTGACGAACGATTAGTTTGTCAAAGATTGTTTTCGTTCACAAAAATAGCGAATAAAATCGTAATATCATGAACTTTGTCGCGTTTATAGATTAACAAACTAAATTAAATAGCTTCTATTGACCCGTAAATCCCGAAATGCTATACTTTATCAAACAACAGTGAAATTTTGTTTTGTAGCATTTATTTATGCCAATCGTAGCATTTATTTATGCCAATCTTTACGTTTTGACAAAATGCTATATTTGATAGAGCAGTATAAATAAAATTAATTTTGAGAGGTGATTTATTTTGAAAGCGAATAGATTTAACAAAGTGCTTGTAGCCAACCGCGGTGAAATTGCAATCAGAATTTTCAGAGCATGTTATGATCTTGATTTAAATACGGTTGCCATATATTCAAAAGAAGACTCCCTGAGCCTATTCAGAACAAAAGCCGACGAAGCGTATCTTGTGGGAAAAGCCCAATCTCCCTTAGGCGCGTATCTTGATATTTCGGCGATAATTGATTTGGCAAAAAGCCGAAATGTTGATGCAATCCATCCGGGCTATGGATTTTTATCGGAAAACGCGGAATTTGCGAGAGCATGCGAAAAAGCCGGAATCGAATTTATCGGGCCGCCTTCCGAGGTTCTTGAGCAAATGGGCGATAAAATAAATGCTAAAAAAATCGCTATAGAGTGCGGAGTTCCGACAATCCCCGGTTCTTCAGCGCCTTTAAAAGATGCACAGGAAGCATTGGAAAAAGCTAAAGCTTATGGATTTCCGATTATTTTAAAAGCGGCGGCAGGCGGCGGCGGACGCGGAATGCGCCGTTGTGATACAGAGGATGAAGTTTTGAATTCGTTCGTGCTTGTTCAGAATGAAAGCAAAAAAGCTTTCGGCAGTGATGATATTTTTATCGAAAAATATTTAGAAGAACCAAAACATATTGAGGTTCAGATTTTAGCGGACAGACATGGAAACGTTGTGCATTTGGGCGAACGTGACTGCTCACTTCAAAGGCGTTACCAGAAAGTCGTGGAATTTGCGCCGGCGTTTTCCGTGCCGATGGAAATCCGTGAAAAATTATACGCTGATGCGGTGAAAATCGCAAAAAAAGTCGGCTACGTAAATGCCGGAACGGTTGAGTTTTTAATTGATAAATCAGGAAATTATTATTTTATAGAAATGAATCCGCGTATTCAAGTTGAGCATACTGTTACCGAAATGGTTTCGGGCATAGATATTGTCAGGGCGCAGATTTTGATTGCCGAAGGATTTCCGCTTTCGGAACCGCAAATCGGAATGACGAGCCAAGAAGATTTCGTCATGAACGGTTTTGCTATCCAATGCCGTGTTACAACAGAAGACCCTGCGAATAATTTTGCTCCCGATACCGGAAAAATAACTTCTTACCGTTCGTCGGGCGGTTTTGGAGTTCGTTTGGACGGCGGTAATACATATATGGGAGCCGTGATTTCTCCGTATTATGATTCGCTTTTGATAAAAGTAACTTCTTGGGATAATACTTTTGCGGGAGTTTGCAGAAAAGCAATACGTGCCGTAAACGAAGTTCGTGTGCGTGGTGTAAAAACAAATATTCCGTTTGTAACAAATATTTTGGCGCATCCGACATTTCAAGCGGGCGCTTGCCATACAAAATTTATTGATGAAACACCGGAATTATTTAATATAGCGGACGGCAAAGACCGAGCCACAAAAGTTTTGAAATACATTGCGAAAATACAGGCTGAAAATCCCGATTTAGTAAAAAAACAAATGCCTGTTCATCGAATACCGAATGCTTCGGAAAATTCTTTGAGCGGTATAAAATATATGCTCGACGAGCATGGTCCGGAATATGTTTCGAAATGGGTTCTTGAACAAAAGAAAGTTCTTATCAGCGACACTACAATGCGTGACGCTCATCAATCACTTTTGTCAACCAGAATGCGTACCCGTGATATGGTTAAAATCGCTCCGGCGACGGCTGAAATTTTGAAAGACGCTTTCTCATTGGAAATGTGGGGCGGTGCAACTTTCGATGTTGCTTATAGATTTTTGCACGAATCTCCGTGGGAACGGCTGGATTTATTGCGTGAGAAAATTCCGAATATCCCTTTCCAAATGCTTCTGCGCGGTGCAAATGCTGTAGGTTATGCAAATTATCCGGATAATCTTATAAAAGCGTTTATAAAAGAAGCTGCAAACAGCGGAATTGATGTTTTTCGTGTATTCGATTCGCTGAACTGGCTGCCGGGCATGGAACTTGCAATGGAAGAAGTTATAAAAAACAATAAAATCTGTGAAGCCGCAATCTGCTATACAGGTGATATTTCAGACTCGAAACGGGATAAATACAATCTTAAATATTATATAGATTTAGCAAAAGAACTAGAAAAACGCGGCGCACATATTTTGTGTATAAAAGATATGTCAGGGCTTTTGAAACCATATGCCGCCAAAAAATTAATTACCGAATTAAAACAGGAAATCGGAATCCCGATACATCTGCATACTCATGATACATCCGGAAATCAAGTCGCAGCTTTGCTTTTGGCGGTTGAGGCAGGTGTTGATATAATCGATACCGCTGTAGATTCCTTAGCTTCAATGACCAGCCAGCCGTCTATGAACGCGATTGTTGCGGCTCTGGAAGGGCATGAGCGCGAAACCGGAATCAAGCTTCCGGAGATACAAAAGCTTTCGGATTATTATTATGATGTGCGCCAAAGATATTATAAATTTGAAGCCGATATAAAAAATCCAACCACGGATATTTATAGATATGAAATTCCGGGCGGTCAGTATACAAATCTTAAACCGCAGGTAGAAAGCCTTGGGCTTGGTCATCGTTTTGATGAAGTTAAAGAAATGTTTAAAAAAGTAAATGATATGCTTGGCGATATAGTAAAAGTTACGCCTTCTTCGAAAATGGTTGGTGATATGGCGATTTTTATGGTGCAAAACGAGCTGACTCCGGAAAATATTCTGGAAAAAGGAGCGTCTTTATCGTATCCGGATTCTGTTGTTTCATATTTTAAAGGAATGATGGGTCAGCCGGCTTGGGGATTTCCGGAAGATTTGCAGCGTTTAGTTCTGAAAGGCGAAGAACCGATTACATGCAGGCCGGGCGAATTATTAGCGCCGGTTGATTTTGAAAAAGCGCGTAAAGAAGTGGAAAAATTCGAAACGGAGCCAAATGAGCGCACGGTGATTTCGTGGTGTTTATATCCAAAAGTTGTGGAAGAATTTGTGAAGCACAGAGAAGAATATGGATATATGTCCAGAATGAGCACAAATATTTTCTTTAACGGAATGAATGTCGGCGAATCCAATAAAATAACAATCGAAAATGGTAAAACTTTATTTATAAAATATTTGGGTTTGGGCGATTTAAATGATGAAGGTATGCGAGAAGTTCCTTTCGAATTAAACGGAATGAGGCGTGAAATTCTCGTGCCTGACCCTAGCGCAGATATAAAAGTCAAAAAAGTTAATCTTGCCGATTTAAGCGATAAAAATCAAATTGGTTCGTCGATTCCGGGAATGATTTCTAAAATAAATGTATCCGTCGGCGATAAAGTTACGGAAAATCAGGTAATTGCGATAATCGAAGCGATGAAAATGGAAACATCTGTAGTATCGCGCGTGAGCGGCGTTATGGACAAAATTTTGGTAGCCGAAGGTGATAATGTTAAATCCGGCGAATTGATGTTTGTGACAAAAGAGGAATAAAAAAAATTTATAAAACCAAAATAAATATATGCGGTTTGATTTTAAAATTCAGATTAACCCATACTGAAAAGAAAGGTTTGGTTTTATGGATATAAAACATGCTCTCCCGATGATGGCTATGAAAGAAGTACCTACACCGGACAGCGATGCCGATGCTATTGTTGCGCTTGTTAAAGATTCCGGCAGAATCGTCGGTTATAAATTATCGAACGGTCAAATTGTTGATAAAGAGCAAGGCGTTGAGCTTGCAAAACAGGGCAAGATTTTGGGCGTTGGAGTGGCCGAAAACGGCGGAACGGAATATTTAAAATCCCTGCCCGACGGCAGTGAAAATAATAATTTAGGAAATCTTCCGTCTATTTCAAATTAATAAATATTATTGAGCCTGTTTAAATTTTCGGTTTTTTATCCAAAAAATTCGGAAATATTAAACAGGTATTTTTATCGTTTGAAAATATGGAAGATTTTATTATTTCAAAAATTATTTAATTTGCTGATTCTATCTTTATTATTTGTCGATAAGTATACATAAATACCTTTTTCTTTTATACGAAATAAATTTTAAAATATTTAAAAATCTATAAAAATATGGTATAATTTATTTAACGGGATTTTGCTGAAAACAAGCAAACTCGCGTTTTGACTAAAAAACGGTTTGCAGGGTCTATTTCTATAACCGGATTTTGATTGTGAAATACATTTTACAAAAATAACAAATATACGAATGAATGTCCGAATATACATAAATAATATTTCTATCATATGCTGAGGAATGAATTTGCAACTTATTTTTGTTCGTCATTATAATCAGAGTCTTCTTTAAATAAATATGCATGAAAAAATTTATAAACCGGCGCAATCCGCCGTTTGAAAAGGCTTGATTTATTATTGAAAGCTCTTGAAAAATTATATCCTTTTTGGTTGGACTATTATTAACAAGGCTTTTCGGGCATAAGCAATATAACTTTTTTTGGGAGGGCTTAATAAAATGGCTGTTATATCTGAAGCAATTCGTGTGGAATCTAATAATTCTTTGAGCTTTGGAAACTATCATGTATCAGAAAAAATTAAAATCAATGAATTTAAACATAATGGTGATGTATATGACTTAAGGACTCATGACGAACTTACCAGGCTGCAAAAAAACGGTTCGCTCTTAATCGAGACAGTTCCCGGGTCTACAATTCATAATCTCAGCATAAATGATAAGCTGGTAAACTTTGATATCGAAGGAGACGGCGATACACAGATTACACTTGAATTAGAGCCAAGCAAAGAATATAAAATTCTCGTAGATGATATGAACATAGGTAATTCCAGTTCAAAACTATCCGGTAAACTTAGCTTCAGTACAAACCTCAATCCTAATATTCAAAATATAAAAATAGAAAAAGTTTTATAGACTGCCGCAAGGCAGTTTTTTTAAATACTTAACGAAGGAAGATAATATGAAACTTAAATCAGTTTATGTATGCAGCGAATGCGGGCACGAAACGCCGAAATGGTTCGGAAAATGTCCGTCCTGTGAAAACTACAATACTTTTGTGGAAGAAGTTGTTGAAAAAGAAAAAAAAGTAAATTATAATTTCAAAAAACCCGAATCGCTGAAAGAAATTAAATCTATGTCAGAAAATCGGATTTCCACAAAAATCGCAGAGCTTGACCGGGTTTTGAGCGGCGGAATTGTGGAAGGCTCTTTGATTTTGGTGGGCGGCGACCCCGGTATCGGAAAATCTACGCTTCTTTTGCAAATCTGCCAAAGTATCGGAGACAGCGGAAAAGATATTTTATATGTATCGGGCGAAGAATCCAACCGCCAAATTAAATTGCGCGCCGAAAGGCTTTCTATAACTACCGAAAAACTTTTGATTTTATCCGAAACAAATATCGGAATTATTGAGGAAAGCATACGAAAAGTAAATCCTAAGCTTGTGATTATCGATAGTATTCAAACTATGTTCCGCGAAGAAATCGCTTCCGTTCCGGGCAGTGTTTCGCAGGTTCGGGAATCAACCCAGACTTTTATGAAGATTGCAAAATCCTTGAATATCTCGATTATAATTGTAGGGCATGTTACAAAGGAAGGCGCTTTGGCCGGACCTAAGGTTTTGGAGCATATGGTTGACACGGTTTTATATTTTGAGGGCGAAAAAGGAATGTCCTACAGAATTATTCGAGCAGTGAAAAACCGTTTTGGCTCTACGAACGAAATCGGCGTTTTTGAAATGAAAGAAAAAGGCCTTGTTGAAATAAAAAATCCTTCCGAATATATGCTGCTTGGGCGGCCGCTTGGCGTTCCGGGTTCGTCGGTAACTTGCAATATCGAGGGAACAAGACCGATTTTGACCGAGATTCAGGCTTTGGTTTGCCCAACATCTTTCGGAATGCCGCGCAGAATGGCATCGGGATTGGATTATAACCGTGTTGTGATGCTGATGGCTGTTTTGGAAAAGCGTGCAGGGCTTGCACTCGGAACTTATGATTCTTATGTAAATGTAGCCGGCGGTTTGAAAATAACAGAAACTTCCATTGATGCGGCGGTAGTCGCTTCTATTCTTTCGTCATATAAAAATAAATTTATAGACCCGTATTTAATGGTTTTCGGTGAAGTCGGACTTACAGGCGAAATCCGCGCCGTTCCGATGGCAGAAAAAAGAGTCGCTGAAGCCGGAAAATTAGGGTTTAAAAAATGCGTTTTGCCGAAAGCTAATGTTAAGTCCCTTAAAAATATTGGCGATATAGAAATCAAAGCTGTAAATAATATTGTCGAATTACTTGAATTTATAATTTGATTCATGTATATTTATATTATAGAAATTCAATTTCATAGCTTAGAGTAACCACGGAAACAAAGAATGACATAAGTAAAGAAACAAGTCAGAAAAAAAGAGCATAGCAAACAAGCCACAGAAAACACATGACTTAAAGAATAAACATTAATTATACAAACAGTCTAGAAAAATAATTAATTGATGCTAATTTCACCAAATTTAACCTGAGCATCTAAATGAATATTGATTGAATTTAGAAAAGCGAAGAATGCAATTTTCTTTTTACCATAGCGTTTAGGGCGTTCGAGCCGATAATCGGTAAGAATGCGATTATTGACCCTTTCGGAAGCTGTACGCTGTTTGTATGTATTGATCCATTCCGGTGAATCACGTGGAACAGGAGTGAGTAAACGCAAATCTTGAGCAAGTCTAACGCAAACAATTTTACCATAAGCGGTTTTGTTGCAGTTTTGGGCATAGAAGCAAGATTTAACTTTACCGGTAACCATGGGGCAGCGATATTTAATACGATATCTTTTGGCATCGAATCCCCAGTTCAGCATCTCGTGTCCATCGGCGCAGATGGGAACGCCGGAAGCGGTAGTTTGAATATTTTGTAATGAAACTGAATCGGCACTACGGCGGTTTAATGCAATAAAAGGCTTGATATTCCATTGTTTCAACAAATCGTAAGTAGGATAATTGTCATGAGCAGAGTCAGCAAGTAAACTGTCGAATGAAAAGAAATCTTTATATAAAAATTTCGCGTGAGCAAGAGAGGTAATAAGAGTAACACCGTCATTACGCGAAGCCTCTACAAACTTCATGTAGATAGGCAAATCCAGCTTCAATTCGGGGTTATGAGCCGAAAGAAGATAAGCTGTATGACCGAAGAACCAGCGTTCGTGATAGGAATCCCAACCCCATTTGGCGTATTGGTCAGCGAAAGTTCTGGGGCAAGAGCAATCGCTCTTGCAATTACAAATTTTGTGACCATATGACGAAGAGTTTGAGGTTATGCAGGTGCCGTCGGCAGAGATGATGAGTTTGTTTGTATCGCCAAGCAGACCCATCATAGCTGATGGTATCAAAGCGACCTTGGTAAAAATAGCCTGAAACAGTCGCTCAGGAATGCGTTTGAAAACCTCTCCGGAGAGAGCTTTATCAACCATTTACTTGATAATTCCGGGATGCTTAGGCGGAAGTTTTTTTTACCATGTTTGCACTTAGGCTTTCTTTTAAATTTTTGAAGATGATAAGAATCATCTTCTCGCCATAACCTTGAAATAAAGTCACGGTGAGTAGATTCGCCGGGAAAGTCATGGTCAGAAACGCCAACCATAGCACAAATAATTGGGGAAGATTTTGCATATGAAATCCACTCTTCAAGACCTGCAACCTTGAAGTGGCTCATTAGGAGAAAAGAACGAAAAATCTCCGGCTGCTGATTTGAGGGTCTGCCTATTGCTGAAAAAAGTAGCACGAAAAACTCATAAATTTTATCGAGGTTAAGCAAATACATTTTTAATATGGCAGTTTCAAGATACTCAATCGCCTTTGGGTTTTTCTTAAACTCTCGGCTAATAGCTTTAATTAAATATTGTTGATATTCGGCGTGACCGCGCCATTTACCCAACATAAAAATCACCTTTTCATTATAATTTGTAGTAATCCTACTAATTCTATCAAAAGGTTTGATTTAAAAAAACAAGAAACTACATAAATTTTTTATTGTCCCTGGTTTTGCTGGGGGTGATGAAATTTTTTGGTTATCTGAAATCCTCTGTTTGTGCGGGTTTTGGATTTCCGTGGAAACTATAGCTTATCAAGAGTGGTGGAGGGACCTGGGCCCTGTGAAACCCGGCAACCGGCTTTATGCAATGGTGCTAATTCCCACCGGGCTTTGCCTGGAAGATAAGATTTCTTTCAATAAAAAGCCTTTATGGCTTTATTTTTTTTTTCAAAAAAGCGATTGATAAAATCTAAATCTTTTGACAAATATTGCTATGAACAGAAAAATAAAAGAGGAGATAATATAATGAAGAAATTTTTTACATCAGAAAGTGTTACCGAGGGACATCCCGATAAAATTTGTGATCAAATATCGGATTCGATTTTAGATGCGATGTTAGCAAAAGACCCGATGAGCAGAGTTGCCTGCGAAACGCTGGTGACTACAGGGCTTGTTATGGTTGCGGGAGAAGTTACAACAAATTGTTATGTTGACATAGAAAATGTTGTACGCGAAACAATCAGAAAAATCGGGTATGACCGCGCGAAATATGGCTTTGATTGTGATACATGTGCGGTGCTGGTCAGCTTAAAAGGTCAGTCTCCGGATATTGCAATGGGTGTTGACTGCGCTTTGGAAGCCAGAGACGGCGAAGCGGATAACGATGATTTAGTCGGCGCAGGCGACCAAGGAATGATGATTGGCTTTGCTTGCGACGAAACCGAAGATTTAATGCCTATGCCGATTTATCTTGCTCATATTTTAGCAAGGAAATTAACAGAGGTGCGCAAAAATAAAATCTTGCCGTATCTAAGGCCTGACGGAAAAACGCAAGTTACTGTTGAATATGAAGACGATAAACCTATACGCATTAAAAATATCGTTGTTTCAACGCAGCATAATCCGGAAATTGAGCAGAGTCAAATTTTTGAGGATGTTAAAAAAGAAGTAATTCTTCCGGCGGTTTCGAGTGATTTGATTGACGAAAACACAGAAATATTTATTAATCCGACCGGACGTTTTGTAATCGGCGGTCCGCAAGGCGATTGCGGTTTGACAGGCAGAAAAATTATCGTAGATACTTACGGCGGCTATGCAAGCCACGGCGGCGGCGCATTTTCCGGAAAAGACCCGACAAAAGTTGACCGTTCGGCGGCTTATATGGCAAGATATATCGCAAAAAATATTGTAGCCGCAAAAATCGCGAACAAATGCGAAATCGAAATTGCGTATGCGATCGGAGTTGCAAAACCGCTGTCGGTTTACGTAAATACTTTTGGTACAGGAAAAATTGCCGATTCTAAAATAGAAGAAATAATTTCGAAGCATTTTGATTTGCGCCCGGCGGCGATAATCCGAAATTTTGACCTCCGAAGACCGATTTACAGCCAAACTGCGGCTTATGGACATTTTGGAAGAAATGATATTAATTTACCTTGGGAAAAAACCGATAAAGTAAATATACTGAAAAACGAAATTTCTGAAAACTGAAATAACACTAAATCTCAAAGGTGAAAATTATGGACAGCTTTCTTATAAAAATAAAAATACTAACAGATATTTTAGAAAAAAAAGAAAAATATGTTGAAAAAATTTTTAATTTGACTACAAATATCCGCACGATTCTTTTGTCTAAAATAAAAGGCGAAGAAGTCAGCGGAATTTTGACCGAAATGTATAAAGAAAAGCAAGCTTTGATTGATGAGGTAATAAAATCAGATGAATTTTTTCAAACTACATTTGAAAAGCTGGACTCTGTTTTCGAAAAAAATGCTGTATTATATAAATCGGAAATAAAATACATGCAGGAAAAAATTAAAATTATTATGGATTTTGATTCCAAAATCAGAATCGAAGAAAAAAATAATAATATGCTTTTGATTCCTGCTTTTGCGAGCAATAATAAAGCAATAAAATCTCTGCCGAAAAATCTTGTGGCAAAAAAATATACCCTAAATAAAAAAGTGAAGATATAAAAAACGGAGCCGATCGGCTCCGTTTTTTATAGATCATACTATTTTCATTTTGATAAGTAGAAAAAAATCTTTCACAGCGGAGCGTTTCGCGCAGGCTTCAAGCTCGAAATGAAATATTTTTTTCTATCCTTTATAATGAAAATAGTATCAAAATGGAAATACTATATTTCAAACAAATGTCTGTTTAGAAAACTTACACTTAAATCAAACCATTTCGCCGCATCCGCATTTATTAAATTTTCTCTGCCCTCACAAGTTAAATGATTAGCAAGCGAAAGCCCGTGGATTCCTTTTTCGAATATATGCAATTCGTAATCTATATTTAATTTTGCGAGCGCGAGTGCGAAATACAAAGAATTTTCGCTGGGAACGCGCTTGTCTTCGGAAGTGCCGAATACAAAAGTAGGCGGAGTTTTTTCGCTTACAGCCGAAGCCGCATCAGGAATCACTTTGTTCATTGTAGAGCCCAGATTTTCCAAAATCACCGAATAAGCGAGCACAAGAGCGTTTGGCTTTTCTTCCGAAATTGTGCCGAGGCACGCCGCCAAATGTCCGCCTGCCGAAAATCCTATTACAGCAATTTTATCAGGTAAAATCCGGTAAGCCTCCGCATTTTTTCGGATATACTCCAAAGCGGCTTTTGCGTCTTTAAATGATTGCGCAAAAGGAGAATTTTCGCCGACGCTGTAGCGCAGTACAAAAGCTTGAAAGCCTTGCGCCAAATACGCAAGCGCAACCGGCTCGGCTTCACGGTCGGAACAAATGGCGTATCCGCCGCCAGGAAAAATAAGAACGGCCGGTCTTGACGATAAATTCGGAAAGTTTTCGCTTTCTTCATGTAAATACATTTCAAGTGTAGAATCATTCGGCGGTAAATTTTTCTTTATATATTCCATATTACACCTCCGTCAATTTTCAATCCATTCTGAAAACGATTTCCAATTTTGTTTGAGCGCCTGTTTCGGGATCGATAACAAGCTCCAAAATATCTTTCATATATTCGTTCCAACGGTCAACGACTTCGCTTGCCGCTTGCGTTTGCTCGGCAAATTTCACGCCTTTTGTACATTCGTAATACCCGAAAAGTTCATCGCCTGCCGCAAAAATTGTGTAATTCTGAATTCCGGCTTCTTTTAAAATCGATAGCATTTCCGGCCAGATTTCATCATGACGCTTTACATATTCCGCTTTGCAGCCTTTTTTTATTCTGCCTTTCCAAGCCATTCTTTCCATATAATTCGCCCTTTCTAATATTATGGGATATATTTAAGTATAATTTTATCACAGCGAACGTTTGGATTAAAGCGTTCCGTTTTCTCGATTCAAAGGACATAGCTTTTCGGTTTTTTCTATTTCTAATCCGTAATATATTATGTTATACTATTTCCAATATAAAGGATAGAAAAAAATATTTCATTTCGCGCCTGAAGCGCTGCGCGAAACGCTCCGCTGTGAAAAATTTTTTTCTATATATCAAAATGAAAATAGTATTTACTTAAAAAAAATATAAAGGAGCTGTTAAAATGACAGGCGGCTGCACATGCAAGCTTGACCCAAATATTTTGAACCGGATATTAAAAAAAATACCAAAAAAAAGTGACCCGAATTTATTAATCGGATACGACAGCAGCGACGACGCGGCTGTTTATAAATTGACAGAAAATCTGGCTTTAGTCGAGACTCTGGATTTTTTTACAAAAGTAGTTGAAGACCCTTATGATTTTGGAAAAATAGCGGCTACGAATGCGCTTTCCGATGTTTTTGCGATGGGTGGAGAAGTAAAGCTTGCGCTCAGTATCGCATGTTTTCCCGAAAAATCTGATCCGGAAATTCTGACGCAGGTGCTGAAAGGCGGAGCGGAAAAAGTTCATGAGGCGGGCGGCGTTTTGTGCGGCGGTCATACCGTGAACGACAACGATATGAAATTCGGGCTTGCCGTTACCGGAATTATCGATCCTACAAAAATTTTGGCAAATAATAATTGTGTAATCAAAGATAAAATTATCCTGACAAAACCGCTTGGTGTTGGGATTGTAACTACAGCGTATAATGTTTCGGAGGGCACGGAAGATTCTTTTAAAGAAGCCGTTTTTCAAATGCAGTATTTGAATAAATATGCAAGAGATATTATGATTAAATACAATGTCAATGCGTGTACAGATGTTACGGGCTTTGGATTTTTGGGACATTTAAATGAAATGGTAAAAGATGATTACAGCATACGCGTAAATTCGAAAAATATTCCTTTTATAAAGGATGCGGATTTATTTGCAAAAGAATTTTTGATAACCGCAGGCGGCCAGAAAAATAGAAACTTTTTGAAGGATAAAGTTATGCTGAATGATATTTCGTTTGAAATACAGGAAATTTTATTTGATCCTCAAACTTCGGGCGGTTTGCTGATATCTGTTGCCGAACAGGACGCGGAAAAATTGCTTGAAGAATTGAATGCTTTGGAGATAAAATCTTCGATTGTGGCGGAAGTTATTGAAAGAAAAGAAAAAAATATAATTGTCAGTGGGTGAGATAAATGATTAAAATTGATGCAAGAGGCGAAAATTGCCCGATACCCGTTATAAAAACAAGAAAAGCTCTGAAAGAAATCGAAACAGACGGTATTGTGCAAATTTTGGTCGATAACAAAATTGCGACTGAGAATCTCGAAAAAATGTCCAACGAAACCGGATGCAAAATAGATATACAAAAAATATCGGACGAGCATTTTGAAGTGACTATAACAAAAGGAATCGGCGGCGAAATTAAAGAAGAAAAAGAAAGTCAAATTCAAAAAATTTCGAATAAAAAAGTCGTTGTAATTTCGAGCGATAAAATGGGCGAGGGCGATGAAGAACTTGGGAAAGCCTTGCTGAAATCATATATATTCGCTTTATCCGAAGCCGAAGAAAAAGTCAGCAAAGTCATTTTCTATAATAAAGGTGCTTTTTTGACCTGTGAAGGTTCGGATTCGATTGATGACCTTTTGAATCTGCAAAATAACGGCGTTGAGATTTTTACTTGCGGAGCGTGTTTGAATTATTATAAATTATCCGAAAACCTCAAAGTCGGAAGCTCTACAAATATGTATAATATTCTGTCGTATACTTTAGACGCAGATTCTGTTTTAAAGCCATGAGTTCCGAAGAATATTGCATAATTACTTTTAAATCAACGCATCAAGCAATCCGCTCAGAGACTTTGATGAAAAAAAATTCATTGAATATAAAAATTATACCTTTGCCTACAGAACTCTCCGCCGGTTGTGGTTTGTGTATAAAATTAGATATTTCTCAAATACAGGAATCCTTAAAACTTCTGAATGAAAATAATATTGAATTTTCGGGATATTACAAAGTTTTGAAACAAAATTTCAAAAAAGAAATAGAAAAAATTAATTTTATTGAAGAGTAAACTTCCGCTATTTTGGCGTATTATGACTTTGGTCCGGTCAGTGTCAATTTAGCGGAAGTTTTTTGTAAAAATGAATTATTAGTACAAAAAGGATTTGAAAAACTTACAAAATTGTTTTTGATTGATATAGAGATGTACTTTATATGTAACATCACCCGAATATAATATGTTCATACAAAATTTACTTTTTATTAATATTTATAAAGATAAGAGTTCTGAGTCTTTCTAAATTGCGGGATTTTTGATAGAAGTAAATTTTGGTAGGTATAAAAAATGGCTTCGAACTAGTTTGGTATAGCGGTTTCAATTTTTATTAATTATCTGATTTATTTTTTCGGTTTATAAAATTAAGAAAAATGAAACGGCATTGGTATTAATATTTTGCGGAATTGCTATATAAAAAATCACAATTAGTTGACGCAAATTTTTATTTGGGGGGAAATTTTTATGAAAAAAAGCAAGGTGTTATCATACGCGATTGCTGCATTTACAGCACTTTCTATAGTAGCCGCCGGCACATACGCTTGGTTTACTGTTTCTAAAGAATCACAGGCGTTAAATGTTACTGCCGGTACTATTGATGCATGTGTTTCCGCTTTTTCAAAGCCGGCTGAGAACTTACTGCCGGGCGAAGTACATGTGCTGGATCTGCATCCGACAAGTATTCAAAACTCCGGTACAAGAGACATGATTTGCGAATTCACAATCGGTGATGTTTCCAAAGCAGCTTTAAAAGACGGTAAAGTTCCAACTGATGAATTAAAAGGTGAGTATATTTTAGATAATGGAAAATGGTATTTATCTAAAGACAGACTTATGACAGTTGCTGAATTTTCTATGATTGATATGATGTCTTCATATCCTTGGAAAATTATTGAAGGTAAATATTATGCGCGTATCAATGCCGGTCAAGCTTATTTTGTTGGCCGCGGTCAAGTTAAAATGCTCGGCGAATTGGGCGGTAATGTGAAAGACAGCAGTGGAAATTCAACACCAAACAGACTTTTTGAACACGAAATGAGTTTATCGGTAGCCAACAGTATTTTGGGAGTTCAAAATACTAAAGAGGCTTGTGCGGAGATTTTCGGCGAAAAAATAGCTGCTGAATTTCCAAACGAATGGTTTGATTAAAATCAGAATATTATAGAATTATTAGAAGCGGCTAAATAAGCCGCTTTTTTTAGTATTAGATTTAATAGAGTGACGAACGGAAATAGAGTTCACACCCGTTCGTCTGTTAGTTCAACAAAATATGTTTTTACTAGTTTTTCATTTCTGCAATGTGAACAAAGCGCAAATATACCGGCGTAATACATTCCGCATCGGTCTCGGCAGATTCGAAGCTTACATTTCATTCGCCTGCAGCAATCGCAGAAATATTCGCTGTTGTGTTTTGAACATCTATAATTGTAGTATTTTCTTCTGCCAGTATACGGACAGATACGGCATAATCGCGCATGCCATCGGCAACATCGGTCAACATAAGCTTGTACAAAGCAAAACGGCTTTTTATGTTCAGGTTTCGGACAGCGTTTGCGGTAAACGGTGACCGAATCGGTGAAATAGAATGGTTTTTCCGCGCTCCAAGCATATGCCCGGTTTACAAGTACTTTCCAGTTTTTATTATGGGGTCGGTTTAGTAACTTGAAAGGTAATTACAAGCGGCTTGGAATCTGTTACAGAAAGCTTTGTTTGTGAGCCAAATGTAACATTAGGCGAAACAAAATTGAAATTATTGCTGCCTACGTCTTCGTCAATTGTAACACTGGTCGGATCGAAAATAACATCCTCTGGCAAAGTGTCTACAACGCTAATATCCGACAAATCTTCTCCTGATACTTTTGTCAGTGTAATCGTGTAGGTAAGCGGACCACTGCCGGACCATGATTCGGGTTCAGCCCCTTTTTCAAAAGTGTAATCTCCTGTTTCCATTTGGACATTTACATTAGCTTCTCCTCCGAATACTTTTCCCTCACTCACTAAGGTAGATTTATTGATTATGTTTTTATATACCATATTCTCACATCCTTTTTTATTGAAGCGTATCACGCTTCTTATTTCTAATATATGAAGAAGAATAAAACAAGGTTACCGGAAATCGATAAACGGCAGAAGAAAGCTATGGAAGAATTGGAAGTAATACTATTTTCATTTTGATAAGTAGAAAAAAATTTTTCACAATAAAAATAGTATAAAATATATACTCTGCTATCCGGCTAAAACCTGAAATTTCATGATAAACTTCATCTTTCTTGCATAGACTGTTAATTGAAATTATGTTATGATATATTAGCGAACAAAGCAAAATGCGGCTCATTCGTGCGTCTGGATTGAATACTCGGAATCGGTGTGCAGAGCTGGCTGTTCGTTAGTATAATCAAAAAAAGAAGGGTGGCTATATAATTGAAATTTTATGAGAATATGGAAGGTATTTTGAGATATTTTACAACCTCGGGCGGATTTCTGACATCCGAAAAAGACGGGATATATAATACGATGACGATATCTTGGGGCGGAGTAGGATTTTTGTGGAACAAAAGCTGTTTTAATATATACGTTCGTCCGCAAAGATACACAAAACAATTTATTGACACCTCAAAAAACTTTACAGTGTCGGTGCCTTTTGGAAATATGAAAAATGAACTTTCGATTGTCGGAACAAAATCCGGAACAGAAATAAATAAATCGGAAGTAGTTAATTTTATACCTTCAAAATCCGTATCTTCGCCGATAGTAGAGGGCTGCGACGCATATTTTGAATGTGTTGTGAGGCATGTACAGCGCTTTGACGAAGCTTTATTAAGCGATGAGGTTAAAAAGAAAGTCTATCCGAACGAGGATTATCATTACATATATTTTGGCGAAATAGTGGAACGCTATTAAATAAAAAAATCGGGCAAAGCTAATCTTTGCCCTGTTTTTTAATCTTCTTCTTCAATCATGGCTGATTTATATACAGGCGATTTTAAAGTATTAAAATACTCTTCTATCTGGTTAAGTTTTTCATAAAGTTTTACAAATTCATTTTCCTGAAAATCAAGAACATATTTTTGAATAAGATACTTATAATCGTCTTGAAATTCTTTAATAAGAGTTTTTTGAGTTTGGATTGTGCCGGCGAAATTTGTCATTTGAGAAACCGCTGTGGACTTTATATCGTTAGCTTGAAATTCAGCGTTTTTTATAATGTTATCGGCGGCGATTTGTGCGTTTACGATCGCATTTTTAATGGCGGCATCTTTTTCTTTATAACTTTTCAAAACGGATTCAAGAGAATTGATATAATTATCCACTTCTTCGGGGTCGTACCCATTTTTTTTATACCCAAATTTTCCTATAGACATAAAATATTCTTCACCTCTTCTTGGTGTAATTATTTTTATACCACAGAACGAAACTGTGATTAATAAATATGCAGTATATTTCATACTGGATTATTTCTAAAATTTATATTACTATATTAGCATGTTGGGACAAACTAATCAAATGTTTTTTATAGCATTTTAACAATATATTGATTGTAATGCGGTTTGATTTTTCTTGATTTTATATGACTTTAAAACAAAATATAATAGTCGGTAAAAAAACAAACCGCTATATGTTTATCATCTTTTTGTTTTCAACGTTACGTCGATAATAAAAATTAAATTTAAAGGTAGAGATATGGATTATAATTTTTTTATGCAAAAAGCCTACGAGCAAGCGAAGAAAGCTTATGAATTAGATGAAGTGCCGATTGGCTGCGTTATTGTCAAAGACGGTGAAATTATTGCGGAAGGCTGTAATTTACGGAATAAAACAAAAAATTCACTTGCTCACGCAGAAATAATCGCGATAAATCAAGCCTGCAAAAAAATAAACGACTGGCGCTTGGAAGACTGCGTTTTGTTTGTGACTGTCGAGCCTTGCCAAATGTGTGCTGGTGCAATAGTTCAGGCACGAATAAAAGAAGTTGTTTTTGGGGCGTATAATAAAAAATTCGGGTCGGCAGGCTCGGTCGTAAATATTTTACAAAACGAAGAATTTAACCATCAAGTAAAAATCACAAATGAAATTATGCGGGAAGAGTGCGAAAAAATTATGACGGACTTTTTCAAAGTATATAGAAAATAAAACTTTGTTAATTTATAGTTTATCTTGAATCCTTTAAACGCTGCTGATATAATACAGCCAATATTTTTTGTAAAATCGTTGTGAAATCGTGTGTGATTGTGAGGTATAATATGAACGTAAAAAATTATTTTTCTGTAGTTCTCGACGGTATGGCAAAAGGCTTGTTCGCGTCATTAATAATCGGGGTGATTCTTGAGCAATTCGGGGTTTTGACAAATTTTCCGACGCTGATTATAATGGGCAAAACAGCGAAATTATTTATGGGACCATGTATCGGCATTGCGGTCGCTTTGAAACGGGAAGCCAAACCGTATACTCAAATTTCCGCGGCGATAGCCGGAGCGATTGGAGCAGGCACGATTATATTTGCACAGGATATGACGATTTCCATCGTTACTGGCGAACCTGCAGGAGCTTTTGTTTCCGCGCTTTTTGCGGTTGAATTGGGCAAATATTTGGAAGGCAGGTCAAAATTCGATCTTCTGATTATTCCTGCAATTTTAATAATTGCCGGAACAATTGTCGGAATGACGATTTCGCCGGTTATTGTAATGATTTTAAAACAAGTCGGAGCTTTTATAAATGCGATTACGATATTACAGCCGATTCCTATGGGGATTTTGCTTGGATTGATTGTCGGAGTGATACTCACGCTTCCAATATCTTCAGCCGCGCTCTGTATTTCTATCGGAATCGACGGGCTTGCGGCCGGAGCGGCGCTCGCCGGATGCTGTGCGCAAATGATTGGCTTTGCTTTTATGAGCTTTCGTGAAAACGGCGTAAGCGGTTTGATTTCGCAAGGTATCGGAACTTCGATGATACAAGTTCCGAATATTATTAAAAACCCTAAAATCTGGATTCCGCCTTGCATTGCTTCGATGGTCTGCGGTTTGCTTTCTACAATTGTATTTAAAATGGAGACAAATTCGGTCGGTGCCGGTATGGGAACTTCGGGTTTGGTCGGTCAAATTACAACGCTTGCTTATATGAAAGATGTTTCGATATTTTCGATTTTGATTCTGCATTTTATAATTCCGGCCGTTATATCTTTGGCTATCGGAGAATATATGCGTAAAAAAGGTATGATTAAATTCGGGGATTTGAAACTTTCGTGATTTGAAAAAATTCCTGATTTAAGAATTTTCTGGAGATTGACAGTAAATAATTTTTATTGTATACTTATTTTCTATCACTATGATATAAATTTTCCATGCTAGCCGGGGAGGTAGCGGTTCCTTGTAGCTCGCAGTCCGCTATAGCGAGGGTGATGCTTGTCGGAGGCTCCTTTTTTGTGAGGTCTGACCCAAGTAAGTGGTGTTGACAATCTGGTCTTACGCAATGGTCCTTTGCGAACCGTGTCAGGTCCTGACGGAAGCAGCACTAAGCATTTGGTATCATGTGCCGTGAGGGTGCCGGATTTGAGCTAACTGCTCGGGTAACGCTCGGAAGAAAGTGTCGATGGCAAGCGCATGGATTTTAAAATAAAAAAAGATTCAGTGGTTTTTAACCATAAATTTTCGGTCATAATAATATTTAATTATTGTGACTTTTTTTGTATAATCAAATAAAAAGGGAGATCACTATGTCTTATACAGCTTTATACAGAAAACTAAGACCACGGATTTTTGAAGATGTAATCGGACAAAATCATATTATAAAAACTTTAAAAAACCAAATTCAGACAAATAGAGTTTCGCACGCTTATTTATTTTGCGGAACGAGAGGCACGGGAAAAACTTCTACAGCAAAAATTTTCGCAAAGGCTATTAATTGCATGGATAATAAAAACGGCGAGCCTTGCGGAGAATGCACTACTTGTAAAAATATTGGGCGGAATATAAATCTTATCGAAATCGATGCCGCAAGCAATAACGGCGTTGATAATATTCGGGATATCAGAGAAGAAGTAAAATATATGCCAACAGAAGGCAAATTTAAAGTTTATATTATAGATGAAGTGCATATGCTTTCTACAGGTGCATTCAACGCTTTGCTGAAAACTTTGGAAGAACCTCCGGCGCATGTTATTTTTATTTTGGCGACTACCGAAGTGCAGAAAATTCCGGCAACGATACTTTCGCGCTGTCAACGTTTTGATTTCAAAAGAATTTCCATAAACGATATGGTTACGCAGATTAAAAAATATATGGCTGACGAAAATATTGAAGCAGACGAAAACGCTCTGCGTTATATCGCGCGCGTTTCGGACGGTGCAATGCGTGATGCGCTTTCCATACTCGACCAATGCATTGCTTTTTATTTCGGTGAAAAAATTACTTTGGAAAAAGTTCAGGAAGTGCTCGGCTCGGTAGATAATAATGTTTTTTTTGAATTAACCGAAGCTATAATGAATTTTGACAGCCGGAGCTGTATAAAAATTATCGACGATATTATTTTAAACGGCAGAGATATCAGTCAGTTTAATACAGAATTTATTGCGCATTTGCGGAATCTGCTTGTTGTTAAATCGCTTTCCGATGTAAAAGCGCTGGATATGTCAATCGAAAATTACGAAAGCATGAAAGTCCTAGCCGATAAAATTCAGCCTAACAATTTAATTCATTATATAAATATTCTTTCGGCGGCACAATCACAAATGAGATTCGCTTCGAATCCTCGGATAGTCTTTGAAATCGCCAGCATAAAATTATGCAATCCGGAGGTCGAACAAAACTTGCCGCCCGAAGAAGCGATTTTGCAACGCATTAGAAAAATAGAAAATAAAATCCAGTCGGGTAATTTTACGCAAAAAACAGCGGAGAAAATCGAAGAAGTAAAAGAAAATATCCCTGTTGTTAAAGAAAAAGCTGTACCCGAAGATATAAAAAATATGATTTCGGATTATCAAAAATTTTTGGATTCAATTGTAAGTGACAATATTCTTTTGAGAGAACAACTGAAATTATGCGAGACAAATTATATTGACGGCGACGTTCTCTATATTGTTTATGATATCGACAATGACGGATATTTTGAAAAAGAGAAAAAGAACTTGAAGCCTTTGTTGGAAGAATATTTTAACAGAGAAATAAATTTAAAGCTGATTAGGCGAGATAAATTTGATGAAATGCATAAACGTGCGTTTGGATATACTGAAGAAAAAAATGATGCACTGTCTGAAATAAAAAATAAATTAAATTTGAATTAAGTATAGTATTTATTTTGATTTATTGATTTAAATCTGATATATTATTGATATTAGGGAATTAATTAGGAGGAATAAGAATGGCAAAAAATTATGGCGGTTTAGGCGGCGGTATGAATATGAACGCGCTTATGAAACAGGCGCAAAAAATGCAGAAGCAAATGGAAGAGGCGCAAGCCGATTTGGCAAATAAAACTTTGGAAATAACATCCGGCGGCGGCGCTGTGAAAATTACAATCTCCGGCTCTAAAGAGATAAAAGCGATTAGTATCGATAAAGACGTTGTTGACCCTGATGATGTTGAAATGCTTCAGGACCTTATGCTTACGGCGGTAAACGAGGCAATCAGGCAAGCGGAAGAAATGTATACTTCCCAAATGGGTAAGATTACAGGCGGAATCGGTTTGCCGGGAATGATGTAATACTATTTCGAGAGTGTATTCTTTTAAACAGATACACTCTTAATTATTTTAAAAAACAAGAGGTGTATTATGAAATACGGCCTAAATGATTTATCTTTGCTCGAAATAAAGACGAAATACGGAAAAACCGTTGGCGGCTCTCAGCTTTGGTATGATACAAGAATTCAGAAAATGTCGGGCTGCGGTCCGGTTGCGGCCTGCAATATTATATATTATCTTTCCCGTTCACGTCCGGAAATGCAAGCTTTTTTCGGGCTTAAATCTTTTGATAAAGAGCAATTCAAAGGATTGATGGAAGAAATGTACAAGCATATGACCCCGGGAATGCTCGGCATAAATACTTCCCGATTATTCGCAGACGGATTTTTAGGATATATTTTGTCTCATGGATATTCTTTGGATGCCAATGTTTTGGACATTCCGGTAAAACCATTGCGCAAGCTGAAATCCGAGCGAATACTCGAATTTATTGTAAACGCTTTGCAGAACGACATTCCATGCGCTTTTTTAAATCTCTCGAACGGAAAAGTGCACAATCTCGACGGATGGCATTGGGTGACGATTATTTCTCTGGAAAAAGAAACTATGATTGCGCAGGTCAGCGACCACGGCAGAATTATAGATATAAACCTCGGCGAATGGCTGGAATCCGCCTTTTTGGGCGGAGCTTTCGTGTATTTTTCGTGAGTATAAAAATCAGCCATTCATTTTTTTATAATAATCCTCTAAAGCATCAAAATCAGCTAAAGTATCGATATCTTTAAAATAAATACTATCTTCAAAATCCAAAAAGACCGAATTATATTTTTCGATTAAATTCCGTGCGCCGACATCGCCGGAAAGTTTTAAAATTTCATCTCGTAGATAATTCGGAAAAATCACGGGATTTTTTTTATTTCCGTTTACTTTAGGTACAATTATTTTTGATTTGTCCTTTTCAAATTCCGAAATGCATTTTTTTATAATCGATTCGTCTAAAAACGGCATGTCGCCCATGAAAAACATATAATCGCTTTTTTGGTCGGCGTTTCGAACTCCGGCTTTTATGGATTCGCTTTGACCAAGATGCGCCTTTTCGTTAAAAACTTTTGTAATATCATATTGTTTCGAGATTTCGTAAATATCCGGATTTGAATACACAAGGATTATTTCATCAAAATTTATTTTCAGAATATTTTCGATAGAATAACGAATTATTTCCTTTGTGCCTAATTTTTTCAAAAGTTTGTTTTCGCCCATTCTACGGCTGAAACCCGATGCGGGTATTATCGCTGTCAACATAAAACTTTCACCATTCCCCGAAATTCAATTTTGTTTTGCAAATATCATAAATTTAGTTTATCATATTTAATAAATATATGGTTTGCTTTTTTGTACATAAAATTTTGAAAGATTGAACCGTATTCTTTTTATAATGCTTTGATTTCTTGGAGGAAATTATGTTTGATGACGAAATGCTTTTGCAAGTTCTGAAACCGGCTCGATATATCGGTAACGAAATAAATATGATTGAAAAAAATCCTGCGGAGGTTGATATTCGGTTTGCGTTCGCGTTTCCGGATGTTTACGAAGTCGGGATGAGCCATTTGGGTTTGCAGATTTTATATAATTTTATGAATCAGCGTGAAGATACTTATTGTGAGCGGGTTTTTATGCCGTGGGTCGATATGCTGAAAATAATGAAAGAAAAAGATTATCCGCTTTTTGCGCTGGAAACTCTTGAACCTATTAAGGATTTTGATTTTTTGGGCTTTACGCTTCAATACGAAATGAGTTATACAAATATTATCGCAATGTTGGATTTGGCAAAAATCCCGTATTTCAGCAAAGACCGCGGCGAAAATTTTCCGATAATCTGCGCCGGCGGCCCATGCGCCTACAATTCCGAGCCGCTTGCAGAAATTGTTGATTTTTTCTATATCGGCGAAGCCGAAGTGAATTTAAACCAAATTTTGGATATTTATAAAAATTGTGCATCAAAAAATGAATTTCTGGAGAAAATTTTGGATGTAGACGGAGTTTACGTTCCGAAATTCTATGCGCCGAAATATTCTGAAAAATCCGAAATAATCGCTTTTGAAAAGCTTAATGAAAATGCGAAACTTCCTATACAAAGAGTGGCTTTGAAGGATATCGACGAAGCTTTTTTTCCAAAAAAACAACTCGTGCCGATTATCGAAACAGTTCATGACCGTGTTACTTTGGAGGTTTTTCGAGGCTGTATCAGAGGATGCAGATTTTGCCAAGCCGGTTATACTTATCGTCCGCAAAGAGAAAAAAAATCCGCAACACTTTTGGAACAGGCTGATTGTTTGCTGAAAAATTCCGGTCATGAAGAAATTTCGCTTGTTTCGCTTTCGACGGGAGATTATTCCGAATTCAAAGAGCTGACCGACGGACTTTTGAAATACAAAGAAAAGCAAATCAATATTTCTTTGCCGTCACTCAGAATCGACGCATTTTCATTGGATTTAATGGAAAAAATACAGGAAGTGCGTAAATCGGGGCTGACTTTTGCGCCGGAAGCAGGAACGCAAAGACTTCGTGATGTTATAAATAAAAATATTTCGGAAGAAGAAATTTTGGACGGCTGTAAATTGGCTTTTTCGGGCGGCTTTAACCGTGTGAAATTATATTTCATGATTGGACTCCCGACCGAGACCGACGAGGATATTATCGCAATCGCCGAGCTTGCAAAAAAAATTGTGGACAAGTTTTACGAATTGCCGCCGGAAAAACGCAAAGGCGGAATTAATGTTGTTATTTCAACTTCATGTTTTGTGCCGAAACCGTTTACTCCTTTTCAATTTTTTCCGCAAAATGAAATGTCCGAATTTATGCGCAAACAAAGATTGCTAAAAGAAAATATTAAAAGCAAATCTATTAAATATAATTATCATGATTCGAAATTAAGCTTTTTGGAAGCTGTTTTTGCGAAAGGCGACAGAAGACTTGCTGACGTAATTATAAAGGCTTACGAAAACGGCGCAATTTACGACGCTTGGACAGAGCATTTTAATTATCACGCATGGGAAAAAGCTTTTGCGGAATGCGGCATTGACCCGAAATTCTATGCATATAGAGAATTTGATTATTCCGAAATTTTGCCGTGGGAGCATATTGCCGTCGGCGTTGACAAAAAATTCTTTATTGATGAATATGAAAAGGCTTTAAAAATTCAAACAACAGCCAATTGCAGAGAATCATGCTCTTTATGCGGCGCACATAAATTTAATGCAGGTGTATGCTATGAAAAATAATTATAGATTGAAATTCTCTAAACTAAACAGAATGATTTTTATCGGACATTTGGATTTATTGAAACTTTTTCAAAAAACTTTTCGCAAAGCAAATATTCCGGTTGCGTATTCAAAAGGTTTTAATCCGCATCAAATTATGTCTTTTGCAAACCCTCTGCCGCTTGGTTTTAAATCGATTGCCGAGTATTTGGATGTGGAATTGACAGAAGAAATTGATTTCGAATATTTTAAAAAAATAATGAACGAAAATCTCCCAAGAGGCTTGTGTATTTTGGATATAAAAAAATCTACGCTGAACGCTTCTTCGGTGCTCGAAGCCGCCGAATATGAAGTGGAGTTTAAGACGGAAATAAATGCAGATGTTTTGGGAATTATGAATAAGAAAGAAATTTTTGTGGACAAAAAAACTAAATCCGGCGTAAAATCAGTGGATATCCGCCCGGATATATTTGAGATCACTGCGGACGAAAACCGAAAAATAAAAATACTGATTTCTACGGGAAGCCATCGGAATTTGAAACCCGAAACTCTGGTTGAATATATTTGTTCACTTTTGGAAATCGAGTACAATAAATTTGATTACAAATATTTGAGGCGCGAAATGTATACAAAAATAAACAATGAATTTGTAAATCTAAATACGTAAGGGGCTATTTTGATGAAAAGAATGTTGATTGACTTTTCGGATAGTATGGTGAGAACAGCGATAACCGAGGAATCTTTTTTAAAAGAACTGATTATTGACAGCAAAGAGAATAAATCTACAATTTCAAATATATATCTTGGGGTCGTTAAAAAAATTCTGCCGAGTCAATTTGTGTTCTTAGATATCGGCCAAGATAAAAACGCTTTTTTGCAATTGAATGATTTTAAAGAAAGTCATTTATATACAGAAGACGAAAACGGCGTAAAGCGGATAAATCTTAAGCAAGGTCAAGAACTTTTGGTACAGGTAATTAAAGATTCCAGCGGTACAAAAGGCGCGTGTGTTACGAGCCAGCTTTCGTTTGCCGGAAATTATATGGTGCTTTTGACTAACGCAAGCGGAATGGAAGTCGGAATTTCGAAAAAAATCGCTGACCAAAACGAGCGCAGCCGCCTTAAAGAAATTATTTTGAAATATTTGCCGAAAAATTTTATGGTGATTTTGCGCACAAGATGCGAAAAAAAATCCGAGAAAGAATTGTCAAATGAATTATTCGTTCTTCTTGAACAATACGAAGCGACTTTGGAAAAAGCAAAATATATAAAAGGGGCTTTGCCTGTTTTTAAAGATAATTTTATTGCAGAAAAGGCGATAAAAGAGCTTTTTAAGGAAGATATCGACGAGATTGTTATAAATAATGAGGAAGAATATTTAAATGTTTTGAATGTGGTTCAAAGTCTGTCAAATAAACATAGCAACTGTGTTAAAATACATAATGAAGACAATTTGATTTTTGACCATTATAATTTGGAAACAGGAATCGAAAAGCTTCTGCATAAAAAAGTATGGCTGAAATCCGGCGGATTTTTGACAATAGAGCAGACCGAAGCCTGCGTTGTAATAGACGTAAACACCGGAAAATTCGAAGGTAAGCGCTCACATTCGGATACGGTTTTGAAAACGAATATCGAGGCGATGTATGAAACTTGCCATCAAATCCGCCTGCGGAATCTTTCGGGAATGATTATTATTGATTTTATCGATATGAAATCGCAGGAAGAACGTGAAAATTTATTGCAAATTATGATGGACGAACTTAAACGTGACCGAATTTCCACAACAATTTTCGGAATGACAAAATTGGGACTTGTTCAATTGACACGCAAAAAAACCCGTGAGCCGATAGGCCGAATTTTGCAAAAGGAATGTAAATGCTGTACCGGCACGGGAAAAGTGCAGAGTGAAGTTTATATTGCGGACAGGATTTATAAATTGATTCATAATATTTTTTCGAATACCAATTACAATAAGCTCACGATTCGGGCGAACAAAAGTATCCTGACGTATTTCACCGCCGAATCAAATTACATTAATAATATCCAAAAGAAATTTGATAAAATTATCAAATTTGACCCTTTGGAAACCGGACGGCTGGAGTATTTCGAAATAGAGAAGGAAAAAATCTAGGAGGGATAATATGGTATATTTGTTTTTAGCAGATGGATTTGAAGACGTAGAGGCTGTTGCAACTATTGATTTATTGAGGCGTGCGGATATTGAGGTAAAATCGGTGTCAATTTCCGATTCAAAAAAAATTACTTCGGCGCATGGTATCGAAATAACGGCGGATTTATTTTTCGACGAAATTACTGAAGCGGAAATGCTTATTTTGCCGGGCGGAGCCGGACATGTAAAGTTGGCGGCGCATGAAAAACTTAATGGGCTTTTGAAAAAATACAATGCGGAAAATAAATATATTGCCGCAATTTGCGCTTCGCCGTCCGTGCTTGGAAATCTCGGCATTTTGAACGGCAAAAAAGCCGTATGTTATCCGGGATTTGAAGAAAAACTGCTTGGGGCAGAGGTTTTGTATGAGCCTGTTATAAAAGACGGAAATATTATTACAAGCCGCGGGCCGTCGACCGCATTTTTGTTCGCCTTGGAAATAATCAAGGCTCTGAAAGGCGAAAGGGTTTCCGAACAGATAAGCTCTGATATTTTATTATGATATGGAATATATTCAGGCAAAAAATATTGTTATAAAAACAAAAACTCCGTATTGGTTCGGAACGGATTATACAATGAATATTTACCGCGGCTGTTCGCATGGCTGTATATATTGCGACAGCCGCAGTGATTGCTATAAGGTATCTGAATTTGATAAAATACGAGCGAAAGAAGATGCGCTTAAAATAATTCGGAATGATATCGCACACAAAATAAAAAAAGGCGTTATTGCAACGGGTTCGATGAGCGATCCGTATAATCCTTTTGAAAAGGAATTGAATTTAACAAGAAACGCTTTGGAAATTGTTTCGGCTTCGGGTTTTGGAATTTCGATTGCCACAAAATCCGCACTGATTACAAGAGATATCGATATTTTATCCGAAATAAAAGTGCATTCGCCGGTTATCATGAAAATAACAATAACCTGCTTGGAGGACGAATTGGGCAAAATAATTGAGCCTAATGCGTCTTTATCATCGGAAAGATTTGGAGCCTTAAAAAAACTTTCGGATAATAAAATCTATGCCGGAGTTTTGTTGATGCCGATTTTGCCTTTTATAAATGACAACGAAAAGAATATAATCGGGATTGTGCGCAGAGCCAAAGAATGCGGCGCGCGGTTTATTTATCCGTTTATGGGGCTGACTTTGCGTGACGGTCAGCGAGAGTATTTTTACGAAAAAATAAATTTGCATTTTAACGGTCTTGCTCAGAAATATATCGCAAAATACGGAAATATTTACAGGGCGGATTCGCCGAACTCTGCTAAATTATACAGAATTTTCAAAGAGGAATGTGACAAATACGGAATATTATATAATATGAAAGATATAATCCGCTCGTACAAGCGTAGCTATGAAAGCACTCAACTTAGCTTTTTTGATTAATAAAAGACCTTGGAATGAACGCCCAAAGTCTTTTATTATTTAGAGAAAAATTTTGCAGGATTATGAATAAAAAATTTGTCGGTTAAATTTTTGTTGATGCCGTTCGAGTTTAAATTATTTATAAAATTATCCAGAATGTAAGATAAACCCGGCCGGCCGCCGTAATTTTTTATTCTATCCCGAGTAATGTCCAATGACATAAGAATTTGGTTTTCAAATCCCGATTCAATCATTTCCGAAATTATTTCGATTTCTTTTTCATCGCTGTGATATTTATTTCTGGCGATAGTGTCATATTCCATATACACGCCACGCTTACAAAGCTCTTTGTGAATATTCAAATCCGGAATACTTCGATCCATATGACAGAATACTATTTTATTCAAATCCAAATTTTTTTTCTCAAAAAACTCCGCCAAATAAACCGGATTCGAATCTGTTTCTATATGAACCATAATCGGAGAGCCTGATTCGATTGCCGCATCTGCCGCCGCCGTAAAGAGCTTTTCGTAAATATATGAAATTTTCCCCGAATCAATTGCGGTTTTTATTTGACCGGCGCATGCGTTTATTTGTTTTTCGGGTTTATGCAAGTCACCGTCAATATACATTCCGTTTGTTAATTCATTTATATAAATTTCTGTGAGTTCGTCAGAATTTATTGTTTTTATCCAGTGGTTTTCCGGATAAAAAATCATTTTATGAAAACCCGTGGATGCGATTATTTGAACTCGGCTTTTTTTTGAGATTTCGAGAAGATTTTCCGTATCTCTGCAAGCTCCCAAAGGCTGTGCGTCGACGACTGACCTGCCGCCGTGCTCGTAATATTCGATTAATTCCGCTGTACTTTTTTCAATATCATCTATCTGCTGATGACTGAAAACGGAAGCAGGGAAGCCTTTTTTTATCATCAAATGTTCGTGTGATTGACAAAAGCCTAATTTTTCGGGCGCAATCGCTCCATTGACGGTCATAATTGTTTTCATTAAATTACCTCTTTATTTCTTTCCGTAAATCTACCGGTAAATTTCCACGGTAAATTTGTTATAATCTCCGCCGTATCTTGCAACAGAATACTCGATTGGATTCGGATAATTATCCGAAAACGCCGTTGTTTCAACAAGACAGAAAGCTTTATTAATAGAGATATTTAAAAGCTCCGCTTCTTTGCGCTTTGCGTTTGCGGCTTCGATTTCGCGGTGAACCCGGTTTACTCTGATAGCATAAATTTTTTCTAAAGATTCATACAACGAATGTTGTTCAAAATCCACGTCCATTAATTTGCTGAAATCTTTGAACGGTAAATGTGTTTCAACATAAACAAGAGGTATGTTGTCTGCAAATCTCAATCGGCTTAAATAAATAATCTCCGAATCCATGGGAATTTTGAGCTTTTCGTTTGCTTTTCCCAAACCCTTGAGGACTCGTAAATCGAGGACTTTTGTAGAAGGCTTCATGCCTTTGGAGAGCATTTCTTGATTAAAAGGCTCGAGTTTGCTGAGGAATCTTTCTTCGACTTTAGGCGTTGCCACAAAAGTTCCTTTGCCCTTGAATCTCTGCAAATATCCTTCCGAAACCAATTCTTTAAAAGCTTGGCGCACCGTCGGGCGGCTGATATCCAGCAGTTCACATAATTCGTTTTCCGCCGGAAGCAAATCACCGTTTTTTAGTTCGGAATTTTCGATTAGCTCAAGAACCTGTTTTTTAAGCTGATAATAAAGCGGAATGGGGATATCTTTTTCCAATTTTATATTTTGAAATACTTGCATAACAACACCTCTTAGCATTAATACAATTCGTTATGACATTATTACATATCGCAATTATGTCACTATATTATTACTAAAAATTATAACATAATTCTATTTGTTGTAAACAAAAAATCATTCTGACCGGATAATAAAATTACAGGCTTCATTTTGCAAAATGCGGATAAGATTATCAACGGCCATATTTCCCATATTTGATACAGCTTCGGAAGTATGCGCACCGGTGTGCGGTGTCATGACAACCCGGTCCAAACCAGTGAGCGGAGAATTTTTCGGCGGCTCTTGTTCGAAAGCGTCGATTCCCAAACCGCCGAGATGACCGTTTTTAATAAATTCAGCGGCGGCGAATTCATCAATAAGTCCGCCTCTGGAAGTATTTATAATAACTGCGCCTTTTTTCATGTTCGAAATTCGCTCTTTGTTAATAATATAACGAGTTTCCTCAGTCAAAGGAATATGCAGAGAAATATAATCCGATTCAGTCAGAATATTATTTAAATCTTTGTATTCGATATCATTCGCTTCCGCAAAATTTTTATCAAAATATAAATCAAAAGCCGAAACTTTCATGCCAAAGGATTTTGCCCTAAGCGCAAGATTTTTGCCGATCGCTCCTAGACCCACAATTCCCAAGGATTTTCCGTACAATTCAAAACCTTGATTTCTCGGCCATTCGCCTTTTTCAACGGCGCAATGAAGTTTCGGAATATTTCGGCTCACGGCAAGCATCATAGAAAATGCGAGTTCGCAAACGGCGATTGCGTTAGAGCCGGGCGTATTTGTAACAATTATGTCTTTTTCGGCGCAGGCTTTTAAATCGACTCTGTCAACGCCGGCACCGTAGCGGGAAATTACTCTCAATGTATCGGGAGCGTTCTCGATAACATTTTTATCAATATAATCAAGTCCGGCAATGTATCCGTGAACTCCGTCAAGCCTTTCTAGGATTTCTTCGGATTTCAGCGGCCGCCCTAAATCGTTGTAAATTATTTCGTCTGCAAATGATTCCAATCTTTCTTTTGCTTGAGTGTTTTCTTTGCTGAGAAAAGAAGTCGGTGTAATCAGAATTTTATAACCCATAATGGTTACTCCTTCCATTTAGGATTATCGGCGATAGCCGGTGCGCCGTCTTTTTCAACAATGAGTTTTCGATATCCTTTGGATTCGATAGTTCCGTAATCGTGACCGGCATCGCCGCGGAAAACAAAGAATGTAATCAATTTTTCGTCGGGATGAACATTCACGGATCTATGTGCGTAACGTTTCGGAACATAAACCGCCTGACCGGGCGTAAGCTCCTGCGCAGACCAATCACCTTCGGGACTTTCCAGAAGCATATATCCGTGACCTTGCAGACAATAATAAACTTCGGAAGTATCGAGGATAGTATGAAAATGACCTTTCGTCATATAATATTCGTTGCCGACTTTTCCCGGATAAACGATACTGCAGCCGAAAGCTAAATCTCCGGGATGTTCGGGAACGTTCATTTCGTGAAATTCATATATAAGCGGGTCGGATTCTTCCAGAATTTTATCCGCCGCCGCAACGTCGGCATACATATCTTTCATAGAACTTAAACTGCGTTTTGTTGTGTCTTTTTTATCAGACATTCCGGTTATTTTATCAAAATCCACAAGAAAACCTTTTTCAAAATCAAATGGTAGATTGCTGGCATTAAAACTGGACATATATAACAACTCCTTAAAATGTGATTAAAATTATTTATTAAAAGCCGCCGCTATATCGTCAAGCTTTTGGAGAATTTCGCCTTCTATCTGAATATCAAAAACCTCGGAAATAACTTGCGTCCAGCCGTAAATAAAATATTTCCAGCCGTCTTCTATAATAAGGTTTTGTGCGTTGGCTTGAATTTCGGCTTGGTGCATAAAAAGCAAATCGCCCCTGTAATTTATTTCCCAAACAAGTCCGTTTTTAGGGAAAACGGCAATGTCGGTAAGCGGACTTCCCGGGCGGTCTTTTCCAAGTCCGGTAGCGTTTATTATCAAAGAGCCTTCCGGCATTTTTGAAAGGATTTCGTCATTTTGACCGGCTTCGGGAGTTAAATAATATCCGAATTCTATGCCGCCAGGGTCGAGTGATTTATTTATTTTTTCAATCTCGTCGAGCCTAGGCTTTGAGCGGTTTGCAATAATAATTCTAGACGGATAATTTCCTTTAAATTCGGGGCGCATAAAATATGAGCACATAGAAATTGCACTGCCGCCTGCTCCCATTATGAAAACTCCGGCTTCGGGATGATTTTTCCAATAATCTTTCGGAACGAATTCTTCTAAAGCAAGACCGCTCGAAATCGGGTCTTTTGCATGACCTCTAAGCTCAGAACCCCGTTTTGAAATCGAGGAAAGCTCCGAAAAACTTTGAGCGTAAGGGTCGAGAAATTCGAAATAATCTTTAGCGGCGTTGTATATATCAAGTTTATGAGTTGTCACCAATGCGCCCATAGAAAGAGGGTCTTTTTTTAAAAATTTAACTACTTTGCGGTATTTATCATCGGGAGCGTGGATTTCGAGGTCAATGCCTTTCATAACGGTATCCTTTAGCCCAAGAGCTTTTGCCCATTCGGGGAATACTTTCATAATCGATGATTTTCCGGTTGTAACACCAATAAAATACATTGTCGGCTGTGTAGCGGGTTGAAAATCAAACATTTTGCGCTTCCTCCTAGTAATTGATTTGGTTATAGCATTTCAACAATACATTGATTGTAATGCGGTTTGATTTTTCTACAAATCAAATGGGAATTAGTATCAGTAAAAAATCAAAGCGCTGTAATTTCAAAAATCGGTTCGGAATATTTTAAAAGCTCTTTATATTCCTGCATTTTTTTTCTATAAAAATCGTTCATTTCTGAATTTGGATTATAAACTTTAGTCACGCTGACATGTTTTTTCGCAGTTTCTTTCATATCATCAAAAATCCCGATAGCTTTTCCGGCGATAATGCAAGCTCCCCAAAGAGCTACGTCGGAGCGGCTTAAAAGCTGATAATTTCTGCCGGAAACATCAGAATGCATTTGCGTCCAGAATGCGGATTTACTGCCGCCGCCGATTATATTAACAGGCGCGCCTGCGTATTCTTTATAAAGCTCGTCATATGTATCCGTGGTCATTGCAAATTCATACGCAAAGCTTTCGAGGAGGGCACGGTAAAAATGTTCGGGTTTGTGACTCCAATTGAATCCGCTCCATAATCCGCGCATTTTCGGCTTCAGCGGCATAGCACAGCCGCCAAGCATTCCGATTGCCATAAGGCCGTCGCAACCCGGCGAAACATTTTCCGCAAGCTTTTCCAGTTCCGAGAAAATTTCTTTTTCTTTCAAATCGCCGAAATTAGTGAAATTTTTCGCAAACCAATCTATTGTGATTCCGGAACCGGCCGCATAATAATGCGAATAAAACATTCCCGGTATCGCCGAAGGAATAATATCCAACCGTCGGTTTTTATAATCGGGACGGTATTCGTCGACACAGCAGCTCATTCCGCCGTAAGAGGCGGCTTCAAAAATTGTGTCTCCGCAATCCACAATAGCGGCACCCAAGCAGCCAGCCGGTTTATCTCCTGCGCCCGAAATCAAAGGGATTCCGGATTTCAAACCCAGTATTTCTGCCATTTTCTGTGAAAGTTTTCCGCATATTGTGCTGGATTCAACAATTCTAGGCAATTTATCTTCATCAATCGAAAAAAGATCTAAAATTTCTTTGGACCATTGCGAATTTTTAATATCGGACAAACCCGTCCATTCCAGATATGTTCTGTCGATAGTAGCGTCTTCTATCGGAACATCGCCGAGCCGCCCAAGTATAAAACCGCTGATCATCATATATTTGCTTATCGTTTTGGAAAGCTCCGAAAAATCATTTGCAAACCAATGAATTTTCGGAAGCATAACGGGGCTGTTTGTTCCGGCTTGCTCCAAAAATAAATCCGCATATTCTTTTGTCATGCTGTCGGCGTATTTCAAATATCTGTTATCCAGAGAACATGACCAATGCGTTACGTCGCCCCAATTTTTGTCCACACCCATAAAGCCTGCCATTTGTCCGGTGAAAACTATCGCCTCAATAAAATCCGATTTATCGCCAATACTTTCAGTAACGGCTTTTATACAATTTAAAACTGCCTCGAGAATCAATTCCGCTTTTTGTATATAAATGCCGGGTCGAAGCCTTTCGTCTTTAACAGGCTCGCTTGCATTGGCCAAAATATTGCCCGAAGTATCATAAACTCCTGTTTTTATAAAAGAAGTTCCCAAATCAACTGCTAAAATCAATTCACCTAACATGTCTGCACCTCCTCATAAAGGTATAATGTCATTACTTATTTACTTAATATAATACAACGCAAAAAATAATACGTCAATAGATGAATTTTAAAAAAAAGAGACAACAAATACTGACAATATAATGATAATTTACATCAAAATTTATAAATAAAAAAATAATTCTTGCATTTGTTTTAGTCAAATGATATAATTCAGTATAATGTAATTACATAAGGACTTATTATCATTGATTTATGCATTTTATTTTTTTGAAAGGGGTCTGACCGTGCAAAATACGATTTTAAAAATGACAGGCATTAAAAAATCCTATGAATTTGTAGAGGTTCTGCATGGTGTAGATTTTGAGCTGGAAAAAGCTGAGGTTCATGCGCTTGTGGGGGAAAACGGCGCAGGAAAGTCTACGCTTATGAAAATTCTCGGCGGTATTACAAAAGCCGATGAAGGCGAAATTTTAATAGACAATTCTCCCGTAGAAATAAATTCGATTGCCGATGCTGAGCGTTTGGGAATTAGTATTATTCACCAAGAACTGAGCCTTGTGCCGTATATGACGGTCGCCGAAAATATTTTTCTTGGGCATATGCCTATGAAATCGATTTTTGTGGATGATGCTTTGATGGATGCGCGCGCTAGGGAAGTTCTCGACGCTATGGGAATGGAGCAAATAAATACATGGCAAAAATGTTCCGAGCTTACGGTGGCGCAGCAGCAGATGGTTGAGATAGCAAGGGCGCTTCTTGCAAAAACAAGGATCATTGTTATGGATGAACCGACAGCATCGCTTACAGCCAGAGAAACCGAACGCCTTTTTGAATTTGTTGAGAGATATAAGCGTGAAGGAATTTCGATTATTTACATATCGCATAAAATGGATGAAATTTTTCGAATCACAGACAAAATTACGGTTTTGCGTGACGGAAATTTTATCGGAACAAGAAAGACGGCAGAGGTCGAATACGACGAGCTTGTCAGCATGATGGTCGGGCGCGAATATTCAACATCGTTTCCTCGTTCGAATTATAACGGAAAAGGCGAAGAAGCTCTAAAGGTAGAAAATTTATCCGGCGGAAATTTGTTTCAAGATATAAATTTCTGCGTTCATAAAGGTGAAATTTTAGGATTTTACGGACTTGTCGGCAGCGGACGCACCGAGGTTATGAGAGCGATTTTTGGGGTTGATAAGGCAACGGATGGAAATATTTATGTCATGGGCGAAAAAATTAACGTAAAAAAACCAAAAGACGCTATAAAATCCGGAATCGCTTTAGTTCCCGAAAGCCGGAAAGAGCATGGTTTGATTGTTGAACAAACAATACGTTTTAACACAATGCTAGCGATTTTGGACAAATTTATTAAAGGAATAAATATCGATCATAATTTTGAGGATTCAACGCTTAATAATTATATAAATATGCTGTCAATAAAGCTTAAAAGCGTCGACCAAGCCGCAAAAAATCTTTCCGGCGGAAATCAGCAGAAAGTCGTGCTTGCAAAATGGCTTGCTTCTGAGCCGAAAATAATAATTTTTGATGAACCGACAAGAGGAATCGATGTCGGGGCAAAACACGAGATTTATAAATTAATTACCGAACTGGCGGACAAAGGTCTTGCTGTTATATTTATATCTTCTGAGCTGCCTGAAATAATTGGTCTAAGTGATAATCTCATTGTTTTCCGCGAAGGGAAACAATCAGCTTTTCTTTCCGGAGACGAAATTCAGGGAGATACAATTATTAAATATGCAATGAGAGGAATTTCAAAATGAGTCAGGAGAAAACTATTTCCGCCGGAACAAAAAGGGCAAGCGGACTACAGCAGTTTTGGGAAACAAATTCGGGCAGAGTTATCGCTCTTGGGATTTTATTAATTGTTATATTTATCGGTGCCGGAATCGATTATTTTACCGGCAAAAATCTTATAAACGTTGTGCGTGTAACTTCAATGAACAGCCTTATAGCTTTTGGTATGACTTTCGTTATAATTTCGGGCGGTATTGACCTTTCGGTCGGTTCGCTGGTTGCGGTTTCGGGTACATATTGCGCCGCTGTTATTGAACATACGGGGAATTTCGGGCTTGCGCTTCTGGTTGGCGTTGCCGCGGCGACGTTTCTGGGATTTATAAACGGGCTCGTGATTTCAAATACACAAATCCCGCCGTTTATAACAACGCTTTCGATGATGCAAATTGCAAGAGGTCTTGCGTATTTATATTCTCAAGGAAAACCAATCAGATTGCCGAATGAATTCGGCGAATATGGAAACGGCTCGTTGTTCGGCGTTATTCCGTATCCGATTATTTTAATGATTGTTGCAATGATTGTTATGTCACTGCTTCTTTACCGCACAAAATTCGGACGTTCGCTTTATTCGGTCGGCGGAAATATAGAGGCGGCGAAATACGCCGGGATTAATGTTAAAAACACGATAATGAATGCATATGTGATTTCGGGATTTTTAGCCGGAATAAACGGAGTTATTTGGGCTTCAAGGCTTTTCAGCGGTCAGCCTGCACAAGGACAGAATTTTGAAGTTGATGCAATCGCTTCATCTATAGTCGGCGGAGTAAGTATGACAGGCGGACTCGGCACAATTGCCGGAACTTTTATGGGCGCGCTGATAATACAAGTTTTGACCTCGGGTTTGAATTTTATAAATGTCCCGTTCTATTTTCAGTATATTTTTAAAGGACTCGTTATTGTGGCGGCAGTATTTGTGGATTTAAACCGCTCCAAAATGAAAATACCTTTTTTATCAAAGAAAAATTAATAGAAATAACCGGAAATTCCGGATTTCATAAAAACAATTGCGCAAAGCGCTACATAATGAAAGGGGAAAATTAAATGGTTAAAAAAATATTAAAATCTATTGCTTTTGCATCGGTATTGGTTATAGGTCTTACTTCATGTTCACAACCGGCATCGAATCAAGACTCAGGCGCTAAATCTAATGAAAAAATCACTGTTGGTATTTCGGTTATGACACATAATAACGCTTTCTTCCTTGCGGAAATTGAAGGATTTGAAGCGGCGGCAAAAGAAATTTGGGGCGAAAATGTAGAAATTTTAAAACCTGACCCTACACTCGACGTTACTAAGCAGGTAGAACAATGCCAAGACATGGTAAATAAAGGCGTTAAAGCACTTTTGATTGACTCGGTAGACGTTGACGCTATAAAACCGGCAGTTGATGCCGCTAAATCCGCTAATATTCCGGTTATCGCAATCGATACGGCAATACCTAATCTTAAATCGGATTTACTTTGCGAAATTTATTCCGACAATGTTAAAGCAGGAAGAATCGCAGGTGAACAGCTTATTAATAAAATCGGCGGCGAAGGCGAAATCGGTATTCTTAATCATCCGGAAGTAGCTTGTGTTCGTGAGCGTACTGACGGACTTAACGAAATCCTTAAAGACAATCCGAATGTAAAAATCGTGGCTGACGTTGCGACTCATGGAAACGTTGTTGAATCTCAGCAAGCAATGGAAACTTATATTCAATCTCATCCGAATTTAAAAGGCGTTTTTGCGATAAATGACCCGACGGCTCAAGGAGCAATCGCTGCAATCAAAGCCTCAGGATTAGATATTAAAGTAGTTGCTATCGACGGTTCGCAATCCGCAATCGATATGATTAAAGCAGGAGAACTCGTTTGCTCGGCGGCTCAAGACCCAAAAGCTATCGGTAAAAAAGCAGCAGAAGTTGTAAGAGATTATCTTGAAGGCAAAAAAGTTGAGGCTACTTATGTAATCGATACATTCCCGATTGATGATACAAATTGGCAAACTTATGACGGAAAGCAATTTTAAATAATAAAAAAATATAGGGCAGGCCGTGTGTCTGCCCATGATTTTCGATATTTTTGAAAGGGGATAAAGATGAAAGCGGCTCATTTAAAAGACATCAATTTACTTTCGGTAGAGGAAATTCCGATTCATGAGGTCGGCTCAGGTGATATTTTAATGAAAATGGGAGCGACTTCTGTTTGCGGAACAGATATAAGAATTTTCAAGAACGGTCATTTTAAAATTCCTGCCGGACAAAAGCGTGTTCTTGGTCATGAACTCACGGGCGAAATTGTTGAGCTCGGCAAAAATGTAAAGGGATATTCGAAAAATATGCGTATTGCGGTTGCGCCGAATATCGGATGCGGAGTTTGCGATGAATGTATTAAAGGAATGATAAATGTCTGCAAAGATTATGAGGCATTTGGAATCAGCATGGACGGCGGATTTCAGGAATATGTTCTTATTCCGGAATTTGCAGTGAAAAGCGGAGCGATAAGTATTATTCCGGATAATTTATCTTTCGAGGAAGCGGCGCTTGCCGAACCGTTATCTTGCGTTTGTAATTGTTTTAACAGGCTCGGAACAAAATTCAGCGATACGGTTCTTGTTATCGGTGCCGGCCCGATTGGCGCGCTTCATGTTGCTTTGCAAAGATGTGCGGGCGCAGAAAAAATTATGGTTGCGGATTTATCGGCACAGCGTTTGGAGGCGGTAAAAGTTTTCGGTGCAGATATTCTTATCAATACTTCGGAAGTGGATTTAAAAGAATCGGTTATGAAACACACTAACAATAGAGGTGCGGATATAATAATAACCGCCGCTTCCGTGGCATCGTTGCAGAGCTTGTCGCTGGAACTGGCTGCCGTAAACGGAAGAATAAATTTCTTCGGCGGGCTTCCTTCCGGAAAAGACAAAGTTGAATTTAATACAAATTTGATACATTACAAACAGTTATTTATTAATGCGACAACCGGCTCTTCTTATACCGACCATAGAACAAGTATGAATTTAATTGCCTCCGGCAGAATCGACGTAAAACCGCTTATCAGCAAACGCTTTCCGGTTTCGGAAACTGCGGCGGCTTTTGAATATGCGATTTCGGGGCAGGGAATGAAAACTTTTGTGGTAGGTGAATAAAATGCGTGCTGCTGTTTTATATGCTCCGGGAGATTTGAGAATTGAGGAAATTTCGATTCCCGAAACAAAGCCTGATGAAGCGCTTGTCAAAGTAAATTACGTTGGAATCTGCGGTTCGGATTTGGATAGAATTATGAAAACCGGCGCGCACAAAATGCCGTTAATTCCGGGACATGAATTCAGCGGTGAAATATTTTCTCTGCCCGAAAATTACAAAGGCGAATTTAAAATAGGCGACCATGTTGCTTGTGCCCCAATTTTGCCCTGCCGAATATGTCCTGCGTGTCAAAGCGGAAATTTTGGTTTGTGCGAAAATTATGATTATATCGGCTCTCGGCGAAACGGCGCAATGGCGGAATTTGTGTGCGTACCGGTTTTGAATTTATTAAGAATTCCGAATGATATAAAATTTCATGAATCCGCAATGCTCGAACCGTCCGCGGTGACGCTTCACGGTATGAAAATTATCGAAGTATCCGCCGGAGACAGAGTTCTCGTTTTAGGATGCGGCACAATCGGACTTTTAGCTATTCAATTTGCGAAAATTATGGGAGCAACTACAGTAATTGCAAGCGATATCAGCGAAGACAAAAGAAAATTGGCGTTCGAATTGGGCGCAGATATTGCGCTTGACCCTAGCAAAGATGATTTAAATGAAATTGTAATGGATTCAACAAATAATTTAGGCTGTGATATTGTGATAGAAACAGCCGGTTCACCGTTTACACAAAAAGAAACTCCGCTATATGCAAGATTTAAAGGCAAAATATTATTGCTCGGAACGGCTCATAAAGATATTGTGTTTTCGGCGGATGTTTATGAAAAAATACTTCGTAAGGAATTATGCATAAAAGGCTCATGGAATTCATTTTCCGCACCTTTTCCGGGCGGTGAGTGGCGCGCCTCTCTCGAATATCATAGAAGCAAGAAACTCAGGCTGATGCCGCTTGTTTCGGACATAATTACTTTGGAAACTTTGCCCGAAATAATTTACGGCATGAGCAAAGGCGAAATTAAATATACAAAAGTTTTGGTTGACTGCAGGATTTAAAAATGAAGGATGATTAATTTGCATGAAATTTTGAAAAAAATCGGAGAAATAGGAATTGTTCCTGTTGTGAAAATCGATGATGTCGAAAAAGCCGTTCCGCTTGCGAAAAGCTTAATAAAAGGCGGAATCCCGTGTGCGGAAATAACATTTCGTACAGCGGAGGGAGAAGAAGCTATTCGAAGAATTGCAAAGGAAGTGCCGGAAATTTTAGTGGGCGCGGGAACGGTTTTGACGATCGAGCAGGTTGATAAAGCGGTATCCGCCGGAGCGAAATTTATTGTAACTCCGGGATTTAATCCGAAAATAGTTGAGTATTGCGTAAATAAAAATATTCTTATAACACCCGGCTGTATAACGCCTTCCGATATGGAGCGCGCATTGGAGCTTGGTCTTGAACTTATAAAATTTTTTCCTGCCGAACAAGCAGGCGGTCTCGAATTTATAAAAGCTGTTTCTGCGCCGTATCCATCTTTGCGCTTTATGCCGACGGGCGGTATCAGCGAAAAAAATATTTGCGAATATTTGAAATTCAATAAAATTCATGCATGCGGCGGAAGCTGGATGGTCAAGCCGGATTTGATTAATTCGGGAAACTTTGATGAAATCGAAAGATTAAGCCGAGAAGTTACGGAACTTATAAAACCTCTGATTGCGAAAAGATAAAGAATACGCAAAAAAAATGGCGCAATTGCGCCATTCCACTAAATTTATTTTATACAATCAATAAATCGACGGTATCGTCAAATGATTTAATTTCCTGTACCATTTTCGGATTAATTTTATCATCGGTTATAATTTTGTCCATATCCGATAAATCGGCAAATCTCATAAAAGAAACAGTTCCGATTTTGCTGCTGTCCATGAGCATAAAGTTTTGAGTAGATATTTGGATAAAAGCCCTTTTCATCTCACTGGTATTAATTTCGGGCGTAGTAAAGCCTTTTTCAAGCGAAAATGCATTTGTTGCCAAAAACGCTTTGTCAACATTCATATTTGCCAAAGAAGAAACCGCCATATGACCGGCACAGCAATGAAATCCGCGGCGGATAACGCCGCCAATCAAAACAATCGTCATATCGGGATTGCCTTCGATTTCTAAAAAAGAGGCGATTTTGAGATTATTAGTAACAACGGTGAGACTTTTCTTTTTTGTAAGAAATTTTGCCATTTCCATGGTAGTTGTTCCGGCATCTAAAACTATTGTGTCGCCGTCGTCCACAAATTGAGCGGCGCATGCGGCTATCTTTCGTTTTTCATCAATATTTTCGACTTGCTTCGAAATGGCGTTTGGCTCGAAAGAGGTTTTGCCTATAGGTATCGCGCCGCCGTGAGTGCGCCTTAGTTTGCCCTCGGATTCTAATTCACGGAGATCGGTTCTGACAGTCACCGGAGAAACGCCAAAGAGCTCGCATAGCTCCGGAACCATGATTTTTGTATTTTGCTCAAGTAATTTAAGTATTTTTTCTTTGCGTTCCTCTGCAAAAAGGGGAGGAACATTAGTATTGTCACCCAAAAAGAATCAACTCCTATAGAGGTTTAATATTACTAAACAGTAGTATAATTCGAAAATCGACACAAGATAATAATGAACGGGGCCTTCGGTATTTGTTCTTTTTGAAAATCCAATCATTCGTCAGTATATTTCAGTATATCGCAGAAGATTTTTTTTTTCAATATGTCAAACGGAATACAATAGATTTCGCGCTTGACAAAGAAAGTAAACGATAATAAAATGATAGTAAATGAAAATAAAAGAAATGAAACAAAAATGATTTAGGAGGTTTGCTATGTCGCAAATGATAACTAAGGATTTAGTATGTTTTGATGTTACTGCGTCCAACAAAGAGGATATTATCCGTCTTTTGGCTGAAAAAATGAACGGAGCTTCGTATATCAACGATTTAGAAACTTATATCGAAGCCGTTATGGAAAGAGAAAAAGATTTTTCTACATCAGTGGGTTTTGGGATAGCGACTCCGCATGCAAAAACGGATGCAGTCAAAAGAACATGCATTGCCTTTGCAAGATTGAAAGAAGATTTGCAATGGGATGAAAGCGATAAAGTGAATTTAATAATTCAGCTTGCGGTTACAAATGAGGACGCAACAGATACACATCTGAGAATATTAGCCTCGATATCCCGAAAGCTGGTGCATAAAGAATTTCGCGATAAGCTTATATCGGCAAAAACACAAGAGGAGATTGTCGAATTGTTTGGAGAAATGGAATCATTATAGCATTTTATAGTATGAACAATGTGTTTAGAACATCATTAGGAGGTAATCTTATGAAAATCGTAGCTATTACATCATGTTCTACAGGAATTGCCCATACATATATGGCAGCGGAATCTATTGCAGAAGCCGCCAAAGAAATGGGTATAGAAATCAAGGTAGAAACTCAGGGAAGCATAGGCGCTGAAAATGTCCTAACCGAACAAGACATTAAAGAGGCTGACGCTGTTTTGATTTCTGCAAATACCGGCGTAAATAAAGATAGATTTGTCGGCAAAAAATTGTACGAGACGAATGTTGAGGAAGGGATTAAAATCCCAAAAGAAATTATTAAAAAGGCATTAGAAACGACTTATATTTATAAAAATAACAATGTTTCCGCAAAAACTACGGAAGCTCCGAAAAGACAAGGCGTTTATAAACATTTGATGGCCGGTGTTTCTTACATGATTCCGTTTGTTGTTGCCGGTGGTATATGTATCGCGCTTGCGTTTGCTTTCGGCGGAATCAACTCGGAGGGTGCGCTTGCGGCCGCATTTATGCAGATTGGCGGCGGAACAGCATTTACTTTGATGTTACCTATTTTGGCCGGTTTTATCGCGTTTTCGATTGCTGACAGACCGGGTATTTTGCCGGGTATGGTCGGCGGTGCTATCGCAAATTCTATAAACGCAGGATTTCTGGGAGCCTTAATTGCCGGTTTCTTATCGGGCTATCTTATTTTGCTTCTCAAAAAATATATAAAACTTCCTAAAGGCCTTGAGGGTATGATGCCTATTTTGGTATTGCCGCTGATTTCAACAGTGGTAATCGGTCTTACTATGATTTTTATAGTAGGAAAACCTTTTGCGGCAATCAATACAGGTATCAGTAATTGGTTAGCGTCTCTTTCGGGCGTAAACTCGGTAGTTTTGGGAATGATTATCGGCTTTATGATGGCTATAGATATGGCGGGTCCAATCGGAAAGGCGGCATATTTCTTCGGGGTGGCAAGCCTTACCGCTCTAAAACCGGGCGAAACCTCTATAGTTATGGCGGCAACAATGGCAACAGGTATGGTTCCTCCGCTTGCAATGTCACTTGCTACATTATTGGACAAGAAAAAGTTTAACAATGAAGAAATTGAAGCCGGAAAAACTGCTTGGCTGCTCGGTATTTCGTTTATTACCGAAGGCTGTATACCTTTTGCGGCAGGCGATCCGCTTCGTGTTCTTCCAAGCGTTGCAATCGGTTCGGCTGTAACAGGTGCATTATCAATGCTTTTCAAATGCGGTTTGGCTGTTCCTCACGGCGGAGTTTTTGTTTTGCCGATTCCGGGCGCTGTTAGTAATTTATTGTTTTATATAGTTTCAATCGCTGTCGGTACTGTTGTTGCCGCATTCATCGTGTTAGCTTTAAAGAAAAATAAATAGGATTACTTAAGGAATGGTTTTTGTGAAAAATAAAATCGGAATTTGTTTAATCGGGGCCGGCCGTGCCGGTATGATTCATGCTTTGAATTTTGTATCAAAAGTTCCGAATGCGTATATGGCGGCGGTTTCGGATACCTCTGAGGAGGCCGCGAAAAAAGCCGCAAATGAACTTGGAATAGAATCTTATTATACGGACTATAACGAAGCTTTAAAAAATGAAAATGTAGACGCTGTTGTTGTTGTAACGCCTACAAAATATCATAAGGAAATCGTTGTTGCGGCGGCGGACGCAAAAAAGCATATTTTATGCGAAAAACCCATGGCGATGAATTCTGATGAATGTGAAGAAATGATTCAAGCCGCCAAAAGAAATAATGTAAAACTGCAAATCGGATTTATGAGGCGTTTTGATGCGAATTTCAAAAGAGCAAAAGAAATAGTTCTTTCTGGCGCAATCGGCGACGTTGTTATGGTAAAATCCCTGACACGCGGACCGAGCGTACCGCAGGAATGGATGTATGATATCGAAAAAAGCAACGGACCTTTGGCAGAAGTAAACAGCCATGATATCGATACTGTTCGCTGGCTTACCGAAAGCGAAGCGGAATCTGTTTATGCGATAGCCGGAAATTACCGCTGTGAAAATGCGAAAAACGATTATCCTGACTTTTATGATACCGTGCTCATGAATATGACTATGAAAAACGGAATGATTTGCAATATTGACGGGGCTCAGGGCGTTCAATACGGTTACGACGCAAGGGTTGATATTTTGGGGACAAAAGGTTCTGTACAGCTCGGAGGTTTGCAGGACAAAACGACGCTTACTTACACAAAGGACGGCGGAATGGTCGGAGACGTTGTAAGAAGTTGGATGAATTTATTCAGCGAGGCTTATTTAAATGAAGATATATCTTTTATTCAGGCTATTCTGAACGACAGCGAGCCGGAAGTCAGTGGACATGACGGAAAAATGGCCGTTCAGATTGTAAAAGCAGGCAATGAATCGATTAAAACACATTCGATTATAGCGCTTTAACTATTTATACTATTTTCATTATTAAGGATAGAAAAAAATATTTCATTTCACGCTTGAAGCATGCGTGAAACGCTCCGCTGTGAAAAAATTTTTTCTACTTATCAAAATGAAAATAGTATTATTGATTATTTTGCGGTTTGATTTTTCTTGATTTTATACTATTTCTATACTTTGGAAATGAAATAGTATAAAATATAAAAAGGGCTTCGGCGTTGATAAATGCCGGAGCTTTTTATATCTTATAGAGTGAAATAGTATAAAAGGTTGTGTTGATATGATTAAAACTCTGACACTAAATCCTGCAATTGACAAAACAATTTTTTTTGATGCTTTTAATATGGGAGATATTAATATAATCGGCGATATGCGGCTGGATGCGGGCGGCAAAGGGATTAATGTTTCGAAAGTCCTGAAAATCTTCGGCAAAGAAAATATCGCATGCGGAATCTTGGGCAAGGAAAACGGCACTTTCTTTAAAAAATATTTGGATAGTTTAGATATTGTTTATGATTTTATTGAGGTAGAGGGAAGTAATCGCACTAATATTAAGATTATAGATGAAAAAACCGGAACAACAACGGATATTAACGAAAGAGGCTTAAATCTTATAGAAACGGATTTTGAGAATTTGAAGGAAAAATTATTTTGCGAAAACGCTGATGTTATGGTTTTTTCGGGAGGATTGCCGCAAGGCTTTTCCGATAATACTTATCAGAAATTAATAGTGATTGCAAAATCGAAAAATATACGCACTGTACTTGATGCCGATAATCAAGGATTTATAAACGGAATTAAGGCCCTGCCGGATATTATTAAACCCAATATTGCAGAGTTCAAGCGGTATTTTAGGGCAGAAATAAATACCGAAGATGAAATCAAATTTTATGCAGAAAAACTTATTGATACGGGAATTAAATTAGTTGCAGTTTCTTTAGGGGAAAGAGGTGCGGTTTTTGTGCAGAAAGATTGCGCATTAGTTGTTGACCCAATCAAGGTAAAAGTAAACAGTACTGTCGGAGCCGGCGACACGATGGTTGCTGTACTCACAATGGCTTTGGAGGAAAATTGGGATTTGGAGCGCACGGCAAAACTTGCGGTTGCGGCAAGTGCTGCGGCAGTTTCTTTGCCCGGAACGCAAGCTCCGGACATTGATTTGATTAAAAAATTGGAGAAAGATATTAAATTCAGATATCTCTGAATCGCTTGAATGAGCAAATTTCTTTCTTGTCTTCGGCTGTTTCATGTAAATTTAAATTATGATATAATGGAATAGTAATACTATTTTCATTTAGATAAGTAGAAAAAAATTTTTCACAGCGGAGCGTTTCGCGCAATGCTTCAAGCGCGAAATGAAATATTTTTTTCTATCCTTAATATTGAAAATAGTATAAACATAACTTTTTTTCTATTGAGGGGGTAACAAAATGAAAAAATTCTTTTCATGTATTTTGGCAACTGTTTTTATATTTCAAGCTGTACCGGTATTTGCTGAGGAACAGCCAAGTTATATTCCGCTACGTAACGCGGTGGAAACAAGCGGCGGAACCGTAAAATGGGATTCTGCTAAAAACGAAATCGAAATTGGTTTTAAAGGGGATATTTACAAATACAGCACAAAAACCGCTGATGAATATTATAAAAATTCCGAAAAACTCGAATTATCCGCACCTCTCACATTAAATAACGGAACAACATTTATTAATTATTCGGATATCGCATATGTATATGAAACAGAAAATGACCCATACAAAGAAACCAAAAAGAAAGCAGTTCTCAACGCTTATAATTTTATTTTGAACAATAATTTGCCGGGCATAACAATTTCGTTTGTTGATGCGGAAAACAATTATAAATGGATACAAGGCTTTGGCCATGCCGATATTGAAAATAAAAAACCGGTAACGGAAAAAACAGTTTTTGGCATTGCTTCTATTTCAAAGCTTTTCACAACTACATCTGTTATGCAGATGGTAGAACAGGGCAAAATGAAATTGGACGGAAAAATTATCGATTATATCCCTGAATTTTCAGTTAAGACGCATCCGGTTTATGGCGGTGATTCCAATAAAATCACGGTCGAAATGATTTTAACGCATTTTTCGGGGTTGTCTGAAGATATTTTTGACGGCTTTTATACTACCAAGGCACAGGATAAAAATTATTTGAATAATTTAGTCAGCAATTTGAAAAATGAATATCTTGTTAATAATCAAATGCAGCGCTGGAATTATTCAAATGCCGGAATATCGCTGATTGGTGTTATTATATCGCGTCTGAACGGCGAAACAAAAGATGTATATAAAGGATTCGTTGATTATACGGATAAAAATCTCTTTGAAAGAATGGGCATGAAAATGTCGTCATTCGAATTGAAAGAAGCAAACCGCCAATATCTTGCGAAATCTTATGCCGACAGTAAATCCGGGGCAAAAGAAGAACTTTTTCTTAATTCTCTGCCATGCGGTTCGATGTATTCGAATGGCGAAGATATGTCGAGATTTATGAATTTTATTTTAAACGACGGAACCTTTGAAGGTAAAACGCTTGTTTCCGCCGATTCGGTTAAAAAAATGCTGACACCTGTTACTTGGGAAATGCCACTTAATCCTGAATTGGAAATCGGAATGGTTTGGATGAGCGGAAATTATAACGGCGTTGATATGGTGGGTCACGGCGGCGATATCGAATATTTCCATTCGGATTTGCAGCTATCGAAAGATGAAAAATTGGGCGTGTTTGTATCTTCAAACTCCTCAAATTCTGTAGGGCTTTCGGGATATATTTCCGCCGAACTTCTTGCGAATGCGTATTCCGAAAAAACCGGATTTGTGCTTAAACCTTTCGTGCCTGCACAAACAAATGATGTAACTCTTACAAAAGCTGATTCTGAAAAATATGCCGGCAACTATAGCGCTTACGGCAATGTGAGCGCAGGAGACGACGGAAGCTTGAAATTAGACCAATATGGAGTTGTTTACAAACCGCAGGATGATGGAACTTATTTTGAGTCGCAAGGTCAGTCGAGAATTAGATTTGAAGAAATAAACGGCAAAATGTATATGCTTGCGATTGTGGGCAGCAAAGAAATCATAGCCGCCGAAAAAGTAGTGCAAACAAAAGCGGATTCGAGCTTTGATTCTTGGATCGGCGAATATTCTCCGACAACGGCGTATAAAAATAGTTATGTTTTCCCGGATTTTAAATTGCATAAAGATGCCGCAGGCTATGCTATGTTTTCTTCAATGGATCCAAAAACTCCATCCAGTGTTTCTGTAGAAAAAATTAGTGACAACGAATATTATATCCCCGGTACAGGACGTACGCTCGGCGGCGTTATCCGCAAATATATAAAAGACGGAAAAACTCATTTACACTATGCCGGTCTTGATTATGTAAAAAAATAAAATAAAGTTCAAATAAAATAGTATAAAAAAAGAGTTCTGCGAAAATATCGCGAACTCTTTTTTTACCGAACGAAAACAATGTTCGCCAATATTTAAGATTTTTTAATTTTACTGAGTAAATTTTTTGTAACAGCTATCGGTAATAAAACTCTGATTGGTTTTTGTAGGTTTATTACTTCCTGATAAAGATATTCCATATTTTTCGCAAATTGCTCTGATGATAAATTTTGGATTCCGCGGTATGCGTTTTCCGCAATCTCTTTTGTCTTTTCCATATTATTCAGCGCTTCAAAGGCAATATCCGGAAAATCATTCGGAGTATCAAAAAAGTACCCTGTTTCGCCGTGTTTAACTATTCCTTTTACGCTGTCATCGCGTTTTACAACAACGGGAATTTTTCCTGCCATAGCTTCAATATAGGTCAATCCTTGAGTTTCGGATTCGGAAGCGGAGACGAAAATATCGCCTATTTGATAATAATTATTTATAATTTCCCATGGTTTGCTTCCTGCAAAAATCACAGATTTTTCTATATTTAATTTTTTTACGTTTTCTTCGATTTCGCCGAGCATCGGTCCGTCGCCGACAATTACGAATTTTGCGTTCGGGATTCGGCTTAAAAGCTCGGGCATTTTTGCAACAAGCAAATGAACGCCTTTTTCCAAAGAAACTCTGCCAAGTGATAATATTACAGGGTCGTTTTCACCGATACCCAATTCAGCTTTGATTTTCTTTACTTCTTCCGGGTCGCAGTTCTTTTTTTCGAATTTCGAAAAGTCAAGTCCGGTAGGAATCACTTTAACCGGCTTTTTCACGCCGTATTGTAAAAGCGAATGGCAGGATTTTTCGGCCGGTGTTATAACCATATCGGCTCGGTTGCAAAAGAAACGGCTAAAACCCTGAGTCATTTTCGGGGTAACCAAATGCCCGTTTGCAACATAATGCACATAATCTTCATACATTGTGTGATATGTATGTACAATCGGTATTTTATAATATTCTGCAACAGCTTTTCCAAAAAAACCAAGCGGAAATTCAGTCTGAGTGTGGACTATATCTAAATTAAATCTTTTTATTTTTAAAATGAGTTTCGGCGGATACATAAAAGTCACACGTCTGGACGGAAAAAATACAAACGGCATGCTGGGCAGCCTAAAAACACGCGGCAAAACCACTTTACAATCGGGGTCTGTAGTAGTAAAAATATAAACTTTGTGTCCTAGTTTGTTAAGTTCCTTTTCGAGTGTACGAACAGATGTAGCAACTCCGTTTATTTGAGGGTAATAAGTATCAGTAAAAATTCCGATATTCATGAATCAACCTCCGAATCTATAGCTAATATAATTGATAATCCTGTTTTTTAGTGTAGAATTTTCAAAAAATTTGTCATTCAAAATATCATTGCGTAATTTATTCAGCTCGTAAGCTTGATTTTGTTTTATATAAATATCAATCAATAAAGTATAAGTCATTAAATAATCCGAGCCAAAAATAACAGCCTCCTGCAATACTTTTTCGGCATCCGAAATTTTTTCGGCTTTTATAAGCTCTTCGGCCCATTTGTTAAGTGCCGAAATATACATATTGTAATGTTCTTCGTAGTTTATAATTTTTTGCAGATTGTTTACTCCGTATATTTTTTTCAATTCAAGATTGCTCATTTGTTTGTCGAAATGAATCATCTTTAGCTGAGATTTTTTTATAACAGTGTTTTGGCAGGCAGAAAGCTCAGTTTCGCATTCATAATCAAGAATAGGTAATTTATTAATATTTGGAACAACAAAATATTTTTTGTCAATTTCCTGTTTTCTAATCAAATTCGCTTCTTCTTCGACTTTTATGTAATCATCCATTTTGCCGTGGTAATTTTTTGTACTATATCTCATTCTTACTCTAAAAGCTATAATCAAACCGATTGTTATTATTAATAAAGGTGGCAATACAATATTCGTAAACATAATTAATACAATCCCCTTCTTTGATATATCTTTAAAATAATTATTATATTAACGAACAAAAATTACAAATGGATTATATTTAACTTGCTAAATACGAATACATTGCGACAGAAAAAAATATTTGAAAAAAATATAATTAGTTTGTACAATCTAAACATATGGCATTTTAATAAACTGCTGAAAAATAAAAGTCTTTTTATAAAAAAAATAAAAACTCGCGTCAAATTAATTATATGTCCAAAATTTAAATTTTATTATACTATAATTTTCAATAAATGTAAAAACATAAATTGTGTGATTTTTTTATTTTTCAAAATGGAAATAGTATAATACCAAAAATTTCTTGTCCGGAGTCTACTCAAAATTTATTCTATATGATATATTTTATATATAGAAAAAATTATAGATTTCGTAACAGGTGGATATGATTAATTTAAATGAAAACCAAGTTATTGCAACGCAGCATTTTACCGGACCGATTATGGTTTTGGCGGGGCCAGGCAGCGGCAAAACAACCGTAATTACATATAGGGTAAAAAATCTAGTCGAAAATTACAAAATAAATCCAAATAAAATTCTTGTAATATCTTTTACAAAAGCCTCCAGTGTTGAGATGCAAAATAGATTTTTATCGCTTTGCAGCGCCAACGGAATATCTTTTTCTACATTTCACGCAGTTTTTTTTAAAATAATCAGAGCGTATTACGGCTACACAACCGAAAATATTTTGCGTGAAGAAGAAAAACGGGAGATTATTAAGAAAATTATTGCGTACAAACATATTGAGGTAAATGATGTCGAAGAATTAGTATCTAATATTATACTTGAATTTTCGATTATCGCAAGCGATTTATTGGATATCGAGTATTATAATCCGATGAATATGGCAAAAGATGAATTTACCGAAATTTTTGAATTATATCAAAAATACAAAATTAAATACAATAAAATTGATTTTGACGATATGCTTGTAAAATGTTTTGTGCTTTTGAAAAAAAATCCCGAAGTTTTGGAATACTGGCAGAATAGATTTTCGTTTATATTGATAGACGAATTTCAAGACATTAATAAAGTGCAATATGAAAATATTAAGCTTCTTGCCGAAAAGCATAAAAATATTTTTATTGTGGGGGATGATGACCAAAGTATTTATAAATTTCGCGGTGCGCGGCCGGAATTTCTGATTTCGTTTCCGAACGACTTTCCCGATTTAAAAAAAATAATCCTTAACGTGAATTATCGTTCGACGGAGCAGATTATAAAAATTTGTAATTGGCTTATCATTCAGAATAAATACAGATATGATAAAAAAATTATAGGCACAGATAAAATTGGAAAAATGCCCTCTATTTTGTATTCAGAGGATATTAATTCAGAAGCTCTTAATATTGCCAATAAAATTTTTTCTATCGGCACAAAAATTTCATATAATGAAATGGCCGTTGTTTATCGAAATAATATTCAAGGAAGATCTTTTATAGATGTTTTTCTGCATTTAAATATACCTTTTCAAATAAAGGATAAAGCGGCGAGTATTTATGAACATTGGATTTTTAAAGATATTGCGGCGTATTTCAGGCTTGCTATGGACAATTCGGACACCGAATCTTTGGAAAGAATTATAAATAAGCCGTCCAGATATATTTCCAAAATGATTATTTCTGCGGCAAAGAAAAATGGCGGTATGCTTTTGGATAGTTTAAGCAAATCCAAAATAGCCAAGGTTTATCAAAAAAATAAAATCGGCGAATTGATTTTTTATTTAAAAGCAATCAAAAAACGTAATCCTTATGATGCTCTTAAATATATTCGGGAGGCCGTGAACTACGATAAATATCTGGTCGATTATTCTGATTTCCGAAAAATGGGCTCGAAAGGTCTTTTTGAAATAATTGAGGAAATTCAGGAATCATGCAAAGGCTTTAATGATATTGAAGAATATTTAGAAAATACAGCCAGAGTTTTAGAGGAAACAAAAAATATTTCGTTTAAAGATAATCCTATGGGAGTAACATTAAGCACAATGCACAGCGTAAAAGGGCTTGAATATAATACGGTTTTTATTGCGTCCTGCGTAGAGGATGTTATACCATATGAAAAAGCAAAAACCGAAAGCGAGATAGAGGAAGAACGCAGACTTTTTTATGTTGGTCTGACAAGGGCGAAACAAGATTTATATATATCCGTCGTTAATACAAGACACGAAAAAAAGGTCAAACATTCAGTGTTTTTAGACGGGTTAATACAAAATCGTAAATAATTTTTCCAAACTTAAATAAAAATTAGGAGTGAATAGAATGAAAAATAAAAAAGCAAACAGAAAGAGAATATTAACCGGTGTTTTGGCACTTTTGATGGCTCTGCTGATGGTTCTGCCATTTATTGCACAATTGTTTTTTAGATAAAACTTTGCACGGTCTTAACCGTGTTTTTTTATTTCATCTTCAATAATGTCTCAAAAATTATTCGATTAACACCGATTAATTATATATAACGTTTTGATTTTTTATCAATGTTATATTTTGTTTTATTCTTTATAAGGGAAATAGTATAAAGGTGAAAAAATGGATGATAATTTAGATGATCTTTTAAAACAATCATATCAGGAAAGTGAAACCGCCGGCGAGGGGGATTTGATAAACTCTTCGTTTGATAAAGAAAATGAGGAATTTGAAAAAATAGTTCTGAATATGGAAGAGGAAGTTACACCTGAAATTGATTTTGACGAGGCTTCTGCTGACAAAAATTCAGATGAAATAATTTTGAAAGATGAAACGCAAAAAGTCTCTTTTTTTAAGAAGAATATCTATTATATTGTTGCCGGTATTTTAACATTGATGATAATCGGAGTCGGAGCCGGTATAATTGTTGTGAAAAATAAAATCGGTGAAAAAGTCAAAGAAAATGCAATCGAGATTTCGTTGCCGGCTAACGTTTTAAATAATGCAAATTTCATTTTTATTAATAAAGCTTTTAGGATATCGGATCAGATTATAGAGATTAAAAAAATCTTAATGGATGACAGATATACGATAATTTATTTTAACAACGAAATTGATTTATCACGCTATCGTGTTGGGATTTTGGATCAAGATAATAATATTTACTTACCCGATATTTCTTTTGTGGATAATGAAAGGGTAAAATCACTGCATTTTGCGGCTTTCGGGAAGGATATTAAAAGCTTTGATTTATTTGCGAAAGATATCGAAAGCGGAGAAGAAATACATATTCCATTTAAACTGAAAAAAAAATCAGTTTTGGCGCAATCCGTAGTTTTTGATGAGCCTCAGAATATTTTTTTGTCGGATACTGAAAATATTGGAATTTTGGATAAAGTAAATTTTTCTTCGGCAGGAACTTCATTATATTTTGATTCTACTTATAAAAATAAGGATAATTCGATTTTTTTGGATACTGAAAATGGGTCGATAGAAATTAAAGAAAATGCGTTAAGACTTGTCGAACAAAGAGAAAAACCGCTCCAATTTGCTTTTGAAGATAATAAGCTTATGCTTTACAGAATGGATTTTGAGCCGCTTCGCAGTCTCGATTCCAAAGTTTATATTAAATTCAATAATATTTTTAAGCAATACGGTATTCATAAGGAAATTGACCCAAGCAATCTTTTTTCGAATAGGAAAGAAAGTGAATTGCGTTTTTCATTAGAGGATTTCACTGTTGTGCTGGAAGCCATGGGCTTGGGGAAAAATAACGCGATTTTGGTCATGCATGCAGAAAATAATTATTCGTTCGGAAATTCGGTTAATGCCAATGATGAATATTCAAATCGAAAAGAAGTTCGGGCAGATATTGATTTAATATTTGAAAATGCAGACGGCTCTGTAATTGAAACTAAAGGAGAAGTTCTTTCTGCTGAATATGGAACAGATATCGTTTTTGATTTATCAAAAATTGAAAATACTTTTGGAAATTCGAATCTGAAATTAAGAATAAATAGTTTTTCGATTAGAAAAGAATCTCAAGAAATCGAAATTAATTTAAAAGATTATAAAAAACATAATGTAGACTCGGCAAATGAGGAAATTATTAAGAATGCTCTTATCGAGCGCTTGAAATATAAATCGAATTTAATTTCATCAAGCGAAATTAATAATTTTAACAAAGAACTTTTGGAAAGAAATATTTCCGGTGATTATAAACCTGTTGCCGGTGCGGAAAATATGCTTTTTGGCGCTGATGTTTTGATTTCCAAAAAATTAGGAGATAAATATTTTGTTGTTGCTGCGGATAATTGGCACGGGTCTGTAAACGGTAAATATGAAGAATTTTCGGCCATTCATAAAATCGTTGCTGAGATAAAAAACGACGGTATCTTGGAAATCATAAAAGATGATTTTAGCGGTTTGTAAAAACTTTGATACAATAAAATTTTACCGGCAAAAAAAACGGCGCAATGCGCCGTTTTTTTTGATCATAATTAATCATAATAAAAATATATTGAGCCGGAGACAGTCGAAGTTTTTACATTAAACTTAGATTTTGCGTCTACACGGACATCAGAATTCGGTAGATTTCCGTCCAAGGAATTAATAGTTTGGTCTTCATCAAAAAAGCAAGTTATGTTTCCGGAAACCGAACGTGTATCCAGATTTGCTTTTTCCATATATTCAAAATCCAATGTTTGGTCTGCGCTGATTGTTTTGCATATTATATTTTTTGCAGAAATATCATCAGTATAAATATTGCCCGATGTACTGGAGATTGTAAGATTGTTTGTTTCGATTGAAGTCAAATCGATATATCCTGAAATTGTGGAAATATCTATAACATCATTTTTTTCGACTTCGTTGACGGATAAATCAGCGGAAGTACCGTTTAAGTAGACTTCAGAAATTTTGCAATCTTCAACATTTATATATCCATTTTCCAAAACGGCTTTTAGTGTTTTGGAATCTATATCGGAGATCCAAATGTTGCCGTTTGAGCCTTTTAAATTTATATCATTAATATCACATTTTTGCGGATTTATTTCGATCATAACAGAGTTTTGGCCATTTTTATTATCCACTGCAGACTGCGTCAGCAAAAAATTAGAATTTTCTGCATTAATAACATATTTACTCAAATCATCAGAATAAACCGTAATTCTTGCGGCGGTATCCAAAGAATTGTCTTTTATAATATCTACGCTTAAATTTATGAAGTTGAGATTAATATTGTTTAAATCGTCAAAAATAAATTCCGAAAAGCCTAAAGAGTGGTATTCTTCTAATGGAACGGCCTCTGTAACTTCGACAGTCATTGCGCTGGGAGGAACGATGGGTTCGTCACCGTGCATATTGCTAATTTCATTAGTTTTAGTTGCAGAACTAAAAATATTTTTTAAACTGTCCGCGAAATAATGATTAAATAAAGAGCTTATTCCGGATTTTATCAGCATCATAATAATAAATAAGACGATTGTAAATGTAATTAAATTATTCTTACCGGACTTGCGTTTGTTTTCATCCATATGGAAAATTCCTTTCTATCTATAATAAATCCGATTTTTAATATATACTGATATATATTTGAAATGTCTGCAAATACTTATAATATATATTTTTGATTAAGAAAGTACAGCATAAGTAATTGACGAGAGAAATAAAAAATAATATACTTTGATTATCAAAGTTATTTTGGAGGTTTTGATTTGAATGGATGATTCATTGAGCATTATAAATAAACTATTTGTAGATTTGTTTAACGATATTTTATCCATAGAAGAATTATCACTCAAAAATGCGTTTTTCAGCGATGTCTCGATTACTGAAATTCATACTATAGAGGCGATTGGGATTTCTGAAAGACCGACGATGTCTCAGGTCGCGAAAAAGCTGGATATTACGCTGGGTACTTTAACAGTAGCCATAAAAAATTTAGTAAACAAAGGTTTAGTAGAAAGATATTATTCGCAGAACGATAAACGAGTGGTGAATATCGGCCTGACTAAAAAAGGACGCACAATTTTTCGGCTTCATGAGAAATTTCATAAGGAGATGATTTTGGAATCGCTCAAGGATTTATCGAAAGAAGAGATTTCGATTTTATCGGGTACGCTTGATAAAATACATAAATTTCTTAATAATAAACTTATATCCATGAAGGATAATTAAATTAAGGGGTGATTATTTTGAGCAACATAGTAGTTTCGCAAATATCTGCTTATACCCCGTCAAATATTGTTTCTAACGACGATATTTCTAAGATTGTTGAAACAAATGACGAATGGATTTTTTCGCGTACAGGAATAAAAAACCGAAGAATTTCATTGAACGAAAACACTTCAGATTTATGTGCGAAAGTTTGCAAGGATTTAATCGAGAAAGAGGGAATTGATCCAAAAGAAATTGATTTAATAATTGTTGCAACTATAACGCCGGATGCTTTGATGCCGTCGGTTTCTTGTATGGTTCAGTCGATTATAAACGCCGAAAACGCAATGGCTTTTGATATAAACGTTGCCTGCACGGGCTTTGTTTATGCGATTTCAATCGCTGAAAAAATGATGAAATCCGGCTTGTATAAAACGGCTCTTGTTGTCGGAGGCGAAACTTTATCAAAAATGGTAGATTGGACAGACCGTGGAACTTGCTGCCTTTTTGGTGACGGTGCCGGCGGAATTTTATTGAAACAAGGAAACGAGAATTTTCTGATTTGCGAGGAGTTGAGGGCGGACGGAAAGCGCGGATTGTCTTTAACGGGAAAAAATATTCCTCTCAGTAATTATTGGGTGGACGGAAAACCGGCAAGTGAGTTTATGCAAATGCAAGGCAGAGATATTTTTGATTTCGCTGCAAAAGCTGTGCCGCAAAGTATTTTGTCGGTAATGGAGAAATCCGGACTGACATTTGATGAAATCGATTATATCGTGCCGCATCAGGCAAATTCCAGAATTATTGATTTTGTGGCTAAAAAACTGAAGCTTGAAATGGATAAATTTTTTATGAACATAAGCGAATACGGAAATACTTCGGCGGCCTCAATCCCGATTGCACTATCCGAAATGCTGGACAAAAATTTAATAAAAATCGGCAGCGGGCAAAAATTGATTTTAGCCGGATTTGGCGGCGGACTAACATGGGGCAGCGTAATAATAAAATTGTAAAGGTGATAAAAATGAATTTTGAAATCTGTGATTTATTCAATATCAAATATCCGATAATATCCGGCGCAATGGCTTGGGTTTCCGAGCATAATCTTGTTGCTGCGGTTTCGGAGGCAGGCGGCTTGGGAGTTTTGGCAAGCGGAAATGCGGATTACAATTATGTTAAATCCGAAATTAAAAAAATTCGTGAAAAGACAGATAAACCGTTTGCGCTTAATATAATGCTGCTTTCGCCGCATGCGGAAGATATTGCAAGATTGGCCTGCGAAGAAGACATAAAAATAGTTTTTACCGGTGCGGGTGACCCGTCTAAATATATAAAATCATTTCAGGAAAAGGGAATTAAAGTCGTTCCTGTTGTGCCGTCGGTTGCGCTTGCAAAATCTATGCAAAGGCTTGGCGCAGATGCTCTGGTTGCGGAAGGAATGGAAGCCGGAGGGCATATCGGCAAGCTTACAACAATGTCGCTTCTTCCGCAAGTTGTGGATGCGGTAAATATTCCGGTTGTCGGTGCAGGCGGAGTCGGGGACGGACGCGGAATGGCGGCGTGTATTATGCTCGGGGCAAAAGGCGTTCAATTGGGAACAAGATTTTTATTGGCTGAGGAATGTGTCGTTCATGAAAATTACAAACAGGCGATTATTAAAGCCAACGATATAGATACGGTTATTACAGGACAAATTACCGGACATCCGGTTAGGGTTCTGCGAAATCAGCTCGCACGCAAATATGATATTGTCGAAAAAGAAGAAATGAAAAAAGATACTCCGGACTTAAAAAAAATGGAGGAACTTGGAACAGGAACTCTGCGTGCGGCAGTGGTTGACGGCGATGTAAAAAACGGCTCGCTGATGGCCGGTCAGATTTCGGGAATGGTAAACAAGCGTGGAACATGCAAAGAGATTATTGAAGAGATTATGGATGAATTTTATTCGACTATAAATAAGTATCAGTAGCTTTTCAAGCAAGAAGGAGTTTTGAATGAAAACAGCTTTTGTATTTGCGGGTCAAGGCGCGCAATATTTTAATATGGGCAAGGAATTATACGATAATTATGAAATAGTCAGAAAAACTATCGAGGAAGCGAATTCGGTTCTGGATTTTAAAATCGAGGATTTGACTTTTTTCGAGAACGAAAATTTAAATGTAACGGAGTTTACACAGCCGATTGTTCTTGCGTTCAGCATTGCTTTTTTTAGATTATTGACGGAATTAGGAATCAAAGCAGATTGTTACGCTGGATTATCTTTGGGCGAATATTCGGCGCTTGTGGCTTCGGGAGCATTGGATTTCAAACAGGCGGTTGCATTGGTGCGCAAGCGCGGAAAATTCATGCAGGAAGCAGTTCCCGAAGGCATCGGCGGAATGACTGCCGTAATGAACGCAGAGCGTGAATTGATTATAAAAATTTGTAACGAAGCTTCGGATTGCGGAATAATTTCGGCGGCGAATTTCAATGCGCCCGGTCAAATCGTGATTGCGGGCGAAATAAAAGCTCTTGAAAAAGCCGAAACGCTTTTGAAAGAAAACGGCATAAAAAAATCCATTCGACTGAATGTGTCGGGGCCTTTTCATACTGCACTATTGAAAACGGCGGCGGATAAATTAAGCATTGAATTAAAAAATATTGAATTTAAAAAAATGGAAAAACCGGTTATCACGAATCTTACAGGCAAAGAAATAAAAGAAAATGAAATTTCGGATACTCTATATAAACAAATTATGTCGCCGGTTTATTGGGAAGACAGCATAAATTATATGATCGAAAACGGTGCGACTCGTTTTGTAGAAATCGGGCCCGGAAAAGCGCTTTCGTCTTTTATAAAGCGGATAAATAAAGATGTCACAATTTTTAATTTCGATAACCAAGAAAAACTTGATTTGATTTTGAAAGATGGGAGTGGTTTTTTTGTTTCAGAATAAAACCGTGATAGTTACGGGAGCTTCTCGGGGAATCGGCAGGGCGGTTGCATTAAAATTTGCGGAATCGGGAGCTAATCTTGTTGTAAATTACAATTCCTCTTATCCAAGCGATTTATTAAGTATATTCGCCGAAAAAAATTATAATTATTTGGCGGTAAAGGCTGATGTCAGCAAAATCGAAGAAGCCGAAGAATTGATTAAAAAAGCCAAAGAAAAGTTTAATTCAGTTGATATTTTAATAAATAACGCCGGAATAACAAAAGATAATCTCATTTTGCGTATGACAGAAAAAGAATTTGACGATGTTATAAATATCAATTTAAAAGGAACGTTTAACACGATAAAATACGCTTCGAATTTTATGCTTAAACAAAAATCGGGCGTGATTATAAATATTTCGTCGGTAATCGGAATTATGGGTAATGCCGGGCAGGCAAATTATGCCGCAAGCAAAGCCGGAATAATCGGGCTTACAAAATCCGTGGCGCGCGAATTGGCTTCTCGAAATATCAGATGCAATGCGATTGCGCCGGGCTTTATTCAAACAGATATGACCGATGTTTTATCGGAGGATATAAAAAATGAAATGCTCAAAAATATTCCGCTGAAACGTTTTGGAACGCCGGATGATATTGCGGATGCATGTTTGTTTTTGGCAGGAAGCGGATATATTACGGGTCAGGTTTTGAGTATCGACGGCGGTCTTTTATAATTGATATAATGGAGGAATTTTATGAATAGAAGAGTTGTAATTACGGGTATCGGAAATATTACACCGCTGGGAAATACGGTCAGCGAGTTTTGGGAAAATATCAAAAACAGCAAAAACGGAATTGATTTTATAACAAAATTTGACACTTCTGATTGCGAAAATAAAATTGCCGCAGAAGTGAAAAATTTTCAGCCAACGGATTATATGGAAAAAAAATTGACAAAAAGATATGATTTATTTACTCAATACGGCGTGGCTTCGGCAGTTCAGGCTTTTAATGACAGCGAAATAAAATCGGACGAAATAAACGCCGACCGTTTTGGAATTATTTACGGCTCGGGAATCGGCGGACTTAACACAATGGAAGAGCAGATAATTAAAATGCATGAAAAAGGACCTTCCAGAATTGCGCCGCTTTTTATTCCGATGTCAATTGTAAATATGGCGGCGGGAAATATCGCGATTCATTTGGGCGCAAAAGGAATCTGCACTTGTACGGTGACCGCCTGCGCCACAGCGACAAATTGTATCGGCGAAGCTTTTCGTAGCATAAAACATGGTTATCATGATATAATTGTATCCGGAGGCGCAGAAGCTTCGATTGACAAAATCGGAATCGGCGGATTTACCTCGATTATGGCACTTTCGCCGTCAAAAGATATCAACCGCGCGTCGATTCCTTTCGACAAAGAAAGAAATGGTTTTGTTATGGGTGAAGGCGCGGGCGCATTGGTTTTGGAAGAGCTTGAACACGCTCAGAAGCGCGGTGCGAAAATATATGCGGAAATTGTCGGATACGGCACAACTTGCGACGCTTATCATATGACAGCGCCGTCTCCGGACGGAAGCGGTGCAAGCAAAGCTATGCAGATGGCGATAAACGAGGCGGGTATTTCGAATAATGAAATCTCGTATATAAACGCTCACGGAACTTCCACAATGCCGAACGACTCGGCGGAGACAAACGCGATTAAGAGTGTTTTCAAAGAATACGCGTACGAATTATTAATCAGCTCTACAAAATCCATGACAGGGCATCTTTTGGGCGCGGCAGGCGCTGTTGAAGCGATAATAGCAATAAAATCACTTCAGGATAATTTTGTACCGCCGACAATTAATTATAAAGAAAAAGATCCGGTATGTGATTTAAATTATGTGCCAAACACGGGCGTAAGCCATGAAAATAAATATGTTTTGAGCAATTCATTTGGTTTCGGCGGGCATAACGCTGTGCTATGCTTTAAAAAATGGGAGTGAGAAAATGAATTTTTCGGAAATCAAAGAACTGATAAATATAATCGATAAATCATCATTAACAGAGATTGAGCTGAAAAATTCGGCGATTTATTTGCGTATGAACAAAAATAAAACAGCCGGAACAGAAAAAATATCTGTAAAAGAGAATTTAGAAAACAATTTTTCTGATATATCTGATATAATTGAAAAAGAAATTCCAAAGCCGCAAGAAATAACAAAAACCGAAGGTTTTTTTGTAAAATCTCCGATAGTAGGAACTTTTTATGCGGCGGCTTCTCCCGATAAACCGCCTTTTGTTTCCGTTGGCGATATCGTGAAAAAGGGTCAGGTTTTATGCATTATCGAGGCCATGAAAGTTATGAACGAGGTTTTGTGCGAACAAGAGGGCAGAATCGAGCAGATTTATGTTAAAAACGAAGATATGGTCGAATATGACCAGAATTTATTTAGAATTGTCTAGGGGCTGTTAAAATGGATATAAAAGAAATTATGGAGATAATTCCGCATAGACCGCCGTTTTTGTTATTAGACAAAATTACGGAATTAACACCCGGCGAATCTGTTGTTGCCGTAAAAAATGTTACAATGAACGAATATTTTTTTCAGGGGCATTTTCCGGGTGAGCCGGTTATGCCGGGCGTTTTGATAATCGAAGCTTTGGCGCAGGCCGGAGCGGTCGCGCTTTTGTCATTGCCTGAAAATAAAGGCAAAATTGCTTATTTTGGCGCGATCGATAAAGCGAAATTCCGTGCAAAAGTCGTTCCCGGTGATACTTTGATTTTGAAAGTAAATATGATTCGACTTAAAGCAATGGCAGGAACCGCAAAGGCTGAGGCTTTTGTTGAAAACAAAAAAGTTTGTGAAGCAGAAATTACATTTTTGTATTAAGTATAAAGCGGATACGTTTCGTATGGGTTTCGGAATCGTATCAAAGGAGCAATTATGTTTGACAAAATTTTAATAGCTAACAGAGGAGAAATTGCTGTTAGAATAATCAGAGCCTGTAAAGAAATGGGAATAAAAACCGTTGCTGTTTATTCTGATAAAGACAAAGACTCGATGCACACGCATTTTGCTGACGAAGCAGTATGTATAGGCTCACATAAAGCTTCCGATTCGTATTTAAATATGTATAATATAATTTCGGCGGCGTTTCTGACAAAGTCTAAGGCGATTCATCCCGGGTTTGGATTTTTGGCAGAAAATTCGGTTTTTGCCGGTATGTGCAAAGAATGTAATATAAAATTCATAGGTCCGGATTCCGAAACTATAGAAATGATGGGAAATAAATCAAAAGCTCGAAAACTTATGATAGAATCGGGAGTCAGAGTTGTGCCGGGCAGCAAAAATATTTTGCCCGATTTGGATTCGGCATTAAAAACAGCAGAGGAATATAATTATCCGATAATGATAAAAGCTTCGGCAGGCGGCGGCGGACGCGGAATCCGAATTGTGCGCGAAAAATCAGAGCTGGAGCGCGCATTTTATCAAGCGAAAGCGGAAGCAAAATCCGCATTCGGTGACGACAGCGTTTATATGGAAAAATATATAGAAAACGCAAGACATATTGAGGTTCAAATATTAGCTGACGAATTTGGAAATACCGTGCATTTGGGTGAGCGTGACTGCTCGCTTCAGCGCAGAAACCAAAAAGTTTTGGAAGAAGCTCCGTCACTTGTTATTTCGGATGAAAAACGCATAATGCTGGGAGAGGCGGCTGTCAAAGCCGCAAAAGCCTGCAATTACAAAAATGCGGGAACTATAGAGTTTTTGTATGATTCATCGGGCGATTTTTATTTTATGGAGATGAACACAAGGATTCAGGTAGAGCATCCCGTAACGGAAATGGTCACTAATATAGATTTGGTAAAGGAACAAATAAAAATTGCTTTCGGCGAAAAATTGGGATTTAATCAAAACGATATAAAATTTTCCGGACATGCGATAGAATGCAGGATAAACGCCGAAAATCCCGAAAAGAATTTTGTTCCGTCGCCGGGAAAAATTAATTTTTTAATGATGCCTTCCGGTGGTTTGGGCTTGCGTGTGGATAGCTTTGTGTATTCGGGATATACGGTTCTGCCTTATTATGATTCGATGATTGCCAAAGTCATTACGCATGGAAAGGACCGAAGCGAAGCTATCGAAAAAATGAAAAGGGCGCTTTCCGAATTTGTTGTTGAAGGCGTGGAGACAAATATTGATTTCCAATTGGAAATTTTAAATAATGATGATTTTATTAAAGGAAACACAAATACTTCTTTTCTCGAGAAAAATTTTAAATTTTAGAAACGCTTGTATTTTTAGGATTGGGGTGTAGTATTTGAATTTATTCAAAAAGAAAACATATATTCCTGTAAGCACGAAAAAAGATAATTCAGCGGAAACTATGCCCATTGTGCCCGACGGGCTTTGGCTGAAATGCAATTTTTGCGGAAAAACGATTTATCGTCAGGAGCTTGGCAGGTACAAATTATGTCCGTATTGCAACGGACATTTTAGGCTGAACGCACACGAAAGACTTGCGTTGATTTTGGATCAGAGCAGTTATTTTAAAGAATTTGATAAAGATATGAAGTCACTGAATCCGCTTAATTATCCCGATTATGAAGATAAAATTGTTAAAATGCAGAAAAAAGCAAATCTTTCGGACGCTGTTGTTACAGGTGTCGGGGAAATTATGGGATATAAAACTGTTATCGGGGTAATGGACAGCAATTTTATTATGGGCAGCATGGGTTCTGTTGTTGGCGAAAAACTTACACGGGCTTTTGAATACGCTACGGAAAATTCGCTTCCGGTAATAGTTTTCACGACATCCGGCGGCGCGCGTATGCAGGAGGGAATTGTTTCGCTTATGCAAATGGCGAAAGTTTCGGCTGCTGTTTCGAGACATTCTGATGCGGGACTTTTGTATATCACGGTTTTGACCGACCCGACAACAGGCGGCGTTACGGCTTCTTTTGCAATGCTTGGAGATATAATTCTTGCAGAGCCAAAGGCGCTTATCGGTTTTGCTGGCAGACGCGTTATCGAACAAACTATAAAGCAGGAATTGCCGGAAGATTTTCAAAAAGCGGAATTTTTATTGGAGCACGGTTTTATTGATAAAATTGTTAATCGTTCGGAACTCAGGGAAGTTATTTCAAAAATACTAAAAATTCATGTTAGGGTGGTTTAGATGTCGGCTTTTGATAATGTCAGCATCGCCCGCGATTTAAAAAGACCAACGGCCTTGCAGTTTATAAATTCGATTTTCAAGGATTTTATAGAATTTCACGGTGACAGGCTTTTTAAAGATGATAAAGCGATTGTTGGCGGAATCGCACGGCTTTCGGGAATGTCAGTAACAGTTATCGGTATCCAGAAAGGTCAAACTTTGGAAGAAAATATTTTTCGCAATTTTGGCTCGGTAAATCCTGAAGGTTACCGAAAAGCGCTGAGACTGATGAAACAGGCTGAAAAATTCAAAAGGCCGGTGATAACTTTTATTAATACGCAAGGTGCATTTTGCGGAATCGGCGCAGAAGAACGAGGTCAAGGCGAGGCAATAGCAAAAAATTTAATGGAAATGGCGGCGCTGAAAGTTCCGGTAATTTCGATTCTAATCGGAGAAGGCGGAAGCGGCGGCGCGTTGGCGTTGGCTGTTGCGGATCAAGTTTGGATGCTGAAAAACGCTGTTTATTCGATTTTATCGCCGGAAGGTTTCGCAAGTATTTTATGGAAAGATTCGAGCCGCGCGAAAGAGGCCGCCGAATTTATGAAGCTGACCTCTAAAGATTTGTTTGAGCTTAAAGTTATTGACAGAATAATTGATGAACCGAGAGAAGGCTTGGATAGAAATCTCGAATATACGGCAAAAATATTGAAAGAGCAATTAAAGACGGAGTTAAAATTATTGCAAGAAAAAGATTTGAATACGCTTTTAAATGAAAGATACGACCGTTTCAGAAAATTCGGTGAATTTTGCGAGTAGCAAATTGGTGAGTCATGCTTAAATTAAAATTGGAAAATAATTCTATAATTAAAATAATAATCTCTAATCCCAAAAAAGGCGAGATCAAAAAAATTATAATTGAAAATAAAACCGACGGGAAGATTTTTTATCAGAGTTCGGAATTTCAAAATAATATGGTTGTTCACAAAAATATTTTTGATATTGACGAAATATTTGAGTTGATTCAAAATTATATGCTTAATTATAAACAGCTTGATTTTATTTGCACGGATCGGGATTTTAAAATTTTGATTGATAAAAATCTAAATCAAAAAATTATAATGGCAAAAGAAAAATCTAATAATAAAAAAATTGATTCGGAGCATAACCGCAAAAAGAATTATATTTTGCCCGAAGGCACGAAAATTGATTTTTTGATACATCTTGGTGTTATGGACGAAAATGGAAAAGTCTTTAATGCTATGCAGAAAAAATTCCGGCAGATAAACCGGTTTTTGGAATTTATTGATGATATTGAAAAATATCTGGATAACGACGGCATTATTATAGATTTCGGGTGCGGAAAATCATATTTGACTTTCGCGCTCTATTATTATTTGAATGTATTGAAAAATAAAAATATTCATATCATTGGTCTTGATTTAAAAGCCGATGTAATATCAAAGTGCAATAATATTTCAGAGATTTTGAAATATGATAAATTGAAGTTTTTTAATCAAGATATAAAGGATTTTGAAACGCACAAAAAAGTAAATATGGTAATTACTTTGCATGCCTGCGATACAGCTACTGATTATGCACTTTTTAACGCCGTAAAATGGGGCGCAAAAGTTATAATGTCCGTGCCGTGCTGTCAGCATGAAATAAATTCTCAAATAGAAAATAAAGAAATGGATTTTATTTTGAAATACGGAGTTTTAAAGGAGCGCTTTTCCGCTTTGATGACCGACGCTCTGCGTGCGGAAATCTTATCTTCGAAAGGTTATAAAACCGATATTCTCGAGTTTATCGATATGGAGCATACTCCGAAAAATTTAATGATACGCGCCGTTTTTACTGATAAAAAATATAATCCGGAATTTGATTTAATCAATCACAGATTCAATATAAGTCCAACACTTTATGAGCTTTTTAAAAACTGATACTATTTTCAATATAAAGGATAGAAAAAAATATTTCATTTCGCGCTAGAAACATTGCGCGAAACGCTCCGCTGTGAAAAATTTTTTTCTACTTATCAAAATGAAAATAGCATGACATGAGAGGGTGATTCTTATAAATCTTGCGATATTAACGAATGATATTCAATTTAGAATTTATGTTAAAAATATAAATTTGTTTCGTAATGTGGATTTTTATGATCATCCCATTAGTTTAAGCGATTACGATGTTATTGTCATTGACGCAGAAACCGTACGTATATCCGAAGCGGATTTATTGCTCTATAAAATTCCGGTGATTTTATTGAGCAATGGAATTATTAGCAATGAGTTCGGCAATAATATTTATGTGCTGCCAAAAATCTCAAAAAACTACTATTTGTTGGTTTTAGAAATAAATATTGTGATTAATAATATTTTATCGAAAAATCGCTGTGAGAAAAAAACTGTTGCGATTGCTTCCTCTACAGGAGGAACAGATGCGCTTGAAATTATTTTGAAAGAAATGCCGGCGGACAGCCCGCCTATTTTAATAGTTCAGCATATTATATCCGGATTTACAAAAAGGCTTGCCGAACGCTTGGACTCTATTTGTAAAATGCAGGTCAGGGAGGCGAAAACAGGCGATATTGTGAAAGACGGATTAGCTTTGATTGCGCCTTCGGATTTTCATATGAAAGTCGAAAAAAGGAATAATCTTATTTATACAAATTGCTTTGAATCGAATAAGATTCATGGGGTAATACCTGCCGCTGACGTTTTATTTCTGTCGATGGCCGAATGCTGCGGTAAAAACGCAATTGCGGTTGTTTTGACAGGAATGGGTGTGGACGGCGCAGAGGGGACATTTAGAATGCATAACAATGGTGCAAAGACTATTTGCCAAGACAAAGAAACCTCTGTAGTTTATGGAATGCCGAGAGCGGCAAAATCTTTGGGCGCGATAGATTATGAACTGCCGATTAATGAAATCGCAAAAAAGATTTTATATCTATCCGATACAAAGAACTTTTGCTAGAAATAAAAAACGATATAAAAGCTTTTTGGAGAAAGATTTTCGAAAAACCTTTCTCCAAGAACATGATTTTATTTTTTTCATACTTATCAAAATGAAAATAGTATTAATTTCCGTAATGTGAATTGACTTCTTCATCTGAATTATAAAAATATTCATAGAAAAAAATATCCGGAGTATCTTTTTTATGCCTAACCATAGAAGAGATATTTTTTCCATGTTGATATACAAAAATATTATTTGCTTCCACATCATATAAAATCGTTCCGGACCATCTGTAAACAGCATATCTTCCAATCAAACCAATAAAACGCATTCCGCTTATTTTATCCTTCATAAATTCATCAACATTTTTAATTTTCGACTCGACTGGTTTTCCGTTGCTCATTAATTTAAAAGATTGGTATGACGCATACAAGGTATCTTGCAATGTAAATAAAGTATCCGTTCTGAGCTTTTCTAATTTAGAACCTGCATCATAAGAGTCTATATAGACAATTGGATTTTTTGCGATACCGGTTTCGGCATTTTGGTCGGAGCTTTTTAAAAAACCTGTTTTAAAATTAAAATATGATTTTACAAAAAAATGAGAAACATATACATGCTCTTCGATAATATAAGGTTCAAAATCCAAAGTTATTTCGGAATTATTTACCAGAGCTGTTTTTTTGTCCGGAAAAATAATTATGCGGGAATTGTTCGACGTAATGTTCACTTGTCTGTTGTTTTTATCCCATGTTACATATGTACCGGGAAGCTTGGAAAGTGATTTAATCGGGACATAAACATTATCATTTGAAATGAATCCGAACCAAGAATCGGAAAATTTACCATCCAAAAGAAGCAGAATTTGGTTTGGTTGTACAGCTGCTTTTTTGTTTGGAAACTCATATTTGTATGAGTCGGAATTGTTATGGTAATTAATATATGTTGGATCCCCCCTTTTTGTCTCAATATACACAGGCATACTCATAATAAATATAATTATAATTATTATGAATAAAACAGTGTAAGATTTTTTCATGATCCACCACCCTTAATATTTACCTCTGCCTCGGTTTTTTTTGAAATAATATTGCATGAAAGTTATAAAATATCTCTCACAACACCGAAAAATGCCGGAAGCTTGCATTTCGGCGTATGATTTAAAATCGCAACGCAACATATGACATAATTATATAGTACATGTCATTTATTGACAACCAAAAGACGGAAAAAATTAAATAATATTTATCGCGATTTCGGCGCAATAAAAAAAACCGGCAGTCTTGCGCCGGGTATGAATCTTTTTTCTAATTATCAAAATGAAAATAGTATTACATGATTGTAAAACCGATTATATATAAAATATAATAAATAATCAAAGCGATCGTTGAAAGCGCCGCAGATATTATAAAAAACAGCCGTTCTTCTGATAATAATGCCAAAATAAATGTCAATGGGAAAAAAACCGCAAGGTATTTCGTTTGCGAAAGCACCGCTTCGTTGCTGAATAAAATCATATAAAAAACCAGCGAATAAAGAAAATACGAAGCACGGAGTTTATTATGATTATTAAAAAGCATAAGCAAAATTACAACCATTGACAAAATTGTCGGAATATAAATGCTAAATGCGGATTTTAACATATTTCTTAGTGCATCTTCAAAATCCTTTATTATATAGAACGCATTTGAAAAAAAATACGGTCCGTCTAATTGACTGAATTCTTTTATTGTCAGAAATATATTAGCTTCGTTCACATAAATATTTTTGTTCAAATATATAAAAAACAAATAAGAAACGAATATACTGAAAATCGAAAGCCCTCTGATTATAAAAGGCAGAAAATATTTAAAATTTCCTTTTTTCGAAATATAAAAAAGGGCGGATTTATCAATATTTATTGTGTTTTCTTGAAAAACATCATGCATTTCTTCACGCAGATATGATATAAATTCAACAAAACCAAAAACCATCAGAACAAGGGCTATCGGATGTATCAGTCCCACAAAATAGCCGGCTACAGCAGAATACAGCCATTCGTGCCGCCGCACAAAATATATATAAATCAGCGAAACAAACAGCAAAAGCGCCAGCGGTAAAGGCGTTACCAAGAAAAAAGAAAATGGCAGCATTATTAAAAAAATCGAAGCCTTAAAGGCTGTATCTTCTTCATAATCAAAAAGAGCGACATTAAATAAAAAGACGCAGGATAAAACCGAGAGCACGATATTTATTATAATCTGCAAAATATAAACATATTCGGTGGCGGCAAAAGGATATATTAAAATTAAATACAGCGGAAAAATATTTTTATAATCAGCAAAATTTTCATGTATATTTGTATACCAGTTTATAGATAAAAAAACGTATTTCTCCACTTCGGATATTGATGAAAAATGATTGTATAAAGCAGAATTAAGGCTGCTCCCCGGGTATCGGATTTTTACGGATACCATCAAAATTACACTGATTAATATAAAAAAAATTGAGCTGATAATAATTATTTTTATATAATAACTTCTGTCGGGAGTTTCGGGAAAAAAATATCTCTCTATTTCGTCTTCGCGGTTAATATGCCAAATCTCTTCCAGAGGCTGCGCGAGCTTATTGACTAAAGAACAAATTATTATTATATTAAATAAACTAAAGACTGTCGGGAAAAGCAGCATAGAGTCGTTTGCGAAAAACCAATAGCAAAAAAAGGCAAACAATAAGAAATTCAAAATATATATAGTTATTTTTAATAAGCGTCCGTTTTTCATAAAAAATGCTCCCCAAGTACGATTGTTTTTATAACGAGATAAAAGCTTCGGTTTTAATGCTATGTGCGGATTTGTTCGATTTCGTCGTATCACGTTATACTATATATCGGTTAAAAATAATTTTTATTTTAAAAAGGAATGATAATATTGATTTTTGATTATATCGCCGACTATCTGAAAAAGGATATTTACCCTTTTCATATGCCGGGGCATAAACGCAATTTAGATTTTTTTGGTCAAATAAATTTTCTGGATTTCGATATGACCGAATTTGACGGAATGGATAATTTCCATAATCCCAAAGAAATAATTAAGGAATCGCAAATTTTGGCGGCTAAAGTTTTTAATTCAAAATATAGCTTTTATTTGACAAACGGCTCCAGCAGCGGAATAATGGCGGCAATAATGAGCGTTTGTAAAAAAGGCGACAAAATTTTATTGGCGCGGAATTCGCATAAGTCGGCTTATAATGGCGTAATGCTTGCAGAAGCTTCTCCTGTCTACATTTATCCTAAAATAACAGATGATAACTTGACAGGCGGAATGCTTCCTGACGATGTTGAGCGTGAAATAATTAAAAATCCGGATATTAAAGCAGTTTTTATAACAAGTCCGACATACGAGGGATTCTGTTCGAATGTCCGTGAAATTTCAAAAATTACGAAAAAATATAATAAAATATTGATTGTTGACGAAGCTCACGGCGCGCATTTTGCGTTCTCAGATAAATTTCCGGAATCTTCTGTTAATTATGCCGATATTATAATCCATTCGTTACACAAAACAATGCCATCTTTGGGACAATCTGCTATTATTCATATTACGAATGAAAAAATTGATATCGAAAAAATTAGGTTTTATATCGGAATTTTTCATACGACAAGCCCTTCTTATATAATAATGGCGCTTATTGACAGATTAATTACAAATTTGGCGAATAATAAAATTCCATTTGACGAATATACAAATTTATTGTTAGAATATAGAGGAAGGCTTTGTAATTTTAAACAAATGAAATTACTCGATATTGGTACAACAAGTTCGGGTGCTATAGTCGATATTGATATTTCAAAATTGACTTTTTTTTGTACTTTCAATTGCGCAAAACTGGAGAATATTTTTGCGGAGAAATTTCGCCTGCAATTGGAGTTTTTTTCGAAAAATCATTTTGTGGCATTGACTTCTGTTTGCGATACAAATCGGGGTTTCGAGAGGTTCTCCGAGGCTTTGACTGAGATTGACAAAAGCGAATATACAAGAAATATATCAAAAATATTCAGCTATCCCAAGCCTGAAATAAAATTCGGCATTAATAAAGCGATTAATAATAAATCGAAAAGTCTTCCGTTGGCCGAGGCAGTTGGCCATATATCTGCTGATTTTATTATTCCGTATCCTCCGGGTATACCTTTAGTTGTACCGGGTGAAATCATTACAAAAGAAATTTATTTTGTAATCAAAGAACTGGAAGCCAATGAAATAAATTTTGTCGGTTTTAATCCGCAATCTGTAAATATTTTGTAATTTATTTAAGAACAAAGGGGCAAATATTTTGGACTTGAACAGCCTTATTATATACAGGAATATTTTGAATGATGATGTTATTAGTGCATTTTGCAAGATTTTCGAATCTGATGCAAATCCGTATTTTTTAGAGGCAGATTTTTTCGGCAAGCTGATAAAAAAAGCAGAAAGCTTAAAACTTGACGGAAATATTTTTGCGAAATATGTTTTGCATCTAGTATTAAACGATGAAAACCCTTTCAGCATTGCTTGCGAATGCAAAAAAATAACGACGCATAAATCTTTATATAAGCTGGCGCTTAACGATGCGCAAATTATTTATGAGTTAATTAATTTTGATTTCGATAAAATTTTAAAAGGGAATATTTTACAATTTTTGAATGTAAATTATCTTCCGATAGAGGCACAGCTCAGCTCTCAATTATTTTCGGATATCTTGTATTCTCGAAATGCGCATGAGCTGCAAAAATTTTTAGTTGAATATTATTTGGAATTTGGCTGCGGTCAAATCGGAGCTAATAAAATGCTGAAATATTCTGCAGATAAAAAAATCGTAGGCATAAAAAATTATGATGAAATAAAATTTGATGATATTGTGGCGTATAAATACCAAAAAGAACAGATTATTAATAACACAAAGGCTTTTTTACTGGGGGCGGATGCGCATAATATGCTTCTTGTCGGATCGCGCGGGACGGGAAAATCTTCTTGTGTAAAGGCTTTGGCAGATATGTTTTTTAATGATGGTTTAAGAATTTTGGAATTGAGCAAAGACCAATTGAACGATATTTTTGAGATTTTAAATATTTTGGATAATCGCGGACAAAAATTCATTATATTTTTGGATGATTTATCATATGAGCAATTTGAAACCTCATATAAATATTTAAAATCAATTTTGGAGGGCGGTATAGAGAAAAAACCAAAAAATGTTTTGTTTTATGCAACAAGCAACCGCAGGCATATTTTGTCTGAAAAATGGTCGGATAAAAATATTCAATATGAAGACGAGGAGCTGCACGGCACGGATTCGGTAAACGAAAAACTTTCTTTGTCGGATAGATTTGGATTAACCATAACTTTCGGCAAGCCAACGCCGGACGAATATATTGAAATGGTTCTGAAAATGGCCGAAAAAGAAAATTTGAATTTGCCTGAGCACGAGCTTGTAAAAAGGGCGCGCGAATGGGAATTGAATCAAAAAGGTCTATCCGGCAGAACAGCCAGACAATTTATTAATCAAATTATTTTGGAGCGGAATCTGGAAAATTAAATCTGTTTAAATCGCTGTATATAAAAATAAAATGCTTAACCTTTTAGAAATGCTAAAATGTTTGGAGGGAAATCATGCCTAGTATTCCTTTTGGTTTTACGGAAATATTTTCTGCAGCATTTTTATCATTATTAATTACTTTTACTGTATTAAAAATTACAAATGCGCTAAGAACCGTTAATATTAATACAAAAGACAATACTTTTAATGCTTTTGATTTAAACCGAATCCAAAACCGATGCTATCGGTATTTTCCAAAAGAGACTCTGCTTTTTAACGGAGAGACTTTTATGCGCGGTATGTCGATAAAAGTCCAGACTTATTCGGAGGAGATTTTTGAAGGGATTTTTCTTGGAATAAGTACCGAGGATGTAATTTGTATCCTGACAATGGACTATATTGTTGCGTATAAGCTCGACGGTATCCGTGACATCTTGACTTACAGCGCTTTCAAATGAAATTTTTCAAATAAAAAACCGGGATATTATCCCGGTATGTTTTGCAAAAAGCAAAACTATTATAAGGAGCTAGGCTCCCAGACCCCAAATTGATTATAGTACAGGATCAAATAGCTGGTCGAATTTTGTTAATAAAACAAAATTTCCTTTTACCTTTAGCTGACCAGTCATAAAAGATTTTTGCGCCGTGCGCCTTCCGGATAAAATATCATCCCAAACACCCGATTTTGCATAAATTACAATATCCGGAGAATCAGATTGACCTTCAAATATTTCGCAATTCGCATTATTTATTTTTAAATAAGATTCATAAGCCTCATTCACATTAGTATCGTCATCATCAATAATAAACTGTATAGAAAATACAGCGTTCGTTATTAAATCTCCCTTAAAATAATGAGGAAGCGTTTGAGTTTTTTGTTTATAAGTTTTAGGGCGCACAAGAACTTCGCCGCCGGAAAGCTCGTCCAAATAAAACTTGCGGACTTCCTTTTTTTCTCTGACCGTGTCAGATTTCAATCTTGTTTCATAATATTTAGCGATTTCAAAAACAGCATCGTCGTTAGAGTCGTCATATTTTTTCAAAAGCTCATTTATAGAAATACGTTGGCTTGCTTTCTCAACGTTTGTAATTCGGTCAAAAATCTGAACATGAGTTTTTACATTCGAATAAGAAGTTTCCCTTGGTATAAAAAATCTTCGGTTTTGCCGAACCAGCCGGTAAAAATCCTCTATTTGTTTTTCAAAAATGTCTTTCAATTCATTGCTCTCATTTAAATCCAAAATCGTTGCTCTGTTCATGCCGATTTTCACGCTGTCAAATCCCTCAAAATAGTTTATGTATCGGGATAAATAATCGAGAGTATTTTTTTCGCCTTCGGTTTTTGAAACCGCAAGAACCAGACAATTCTTGTTTTGAAAAATATTTTTTTCACGGTAATTTTCCAAATAAGTTAAAAAATTAAATAAATCAGGGCTAGGACCGAAAAGATTTGAAGCTGTAGCAATCATAATTCCGCCGTAATTTTCTATTTTGTCAAGAGCATTTAAGAAGTCATCATTAAAAGTCTTGTTGTATAAAGGCAGATTTAATTGTCTCAAATCTATCTCCAAAACATCAATGCCAAGTTCCGAAAAGATATCATAAATAGCAGAGACCGCACTGTCCAAGCCGATTTCATCGGTTTGAGTTCTTGATATCAAAGATATTATTTTCATAAAATTGCTCCTTAAATTTTTCTTTTGTATATTAAAACATTTTAGGCAAAACAAAGCCTTCCTGCCATTCTTTAAAAAAATCATTCAAATCTGAGCCATATATTTCCGAAGCCAAGTCAATCAACGAGTTTCGGTCTACAATATTAAAACTGTAATCGACAAATAATCTATTTAGAAATTCATAAAATTTAACTTCGCCCATTTTTTGCATAAGGTCAAAAAACATAAGTTTTGAGCGGGTAACTTGAATTTTCGAAAATTCGTAATTATCTTTGTAAGCGGATAAATCCAATAGCATAGAGCTATTTTCATAAGTTGACATAAATTTTCCAAGCTCGATGTATTCACGTTCCAAAGTATTGCTGATGTTTTTATTGGTAATGATTTCAGCAACAATAGCGGAAAGTCCTTCCGAAATCCACGGAGATTTAATCTGGTCGCTGCCGATAATGGCGGAAAACCATTGGCGCGCAACCAAAGCCGCAATAGTTGTATCGGACATACTTGCTATGCTTCCCGAATCCAAAAAAATCGTTTGAGAATTTGAAAAGCCGCCGTTTTTATAAAAATCGACTTCAACAAAATCCATAACGCCATAAGGATACCTTCCTATATTATTGTTACAGAAATCGACAGTTTTGGCAACTACTGATTTTATATCTTCGATTTTTTCGTTAGCCTCTTTTGAATAAAAATAAAAATTAAAATCCAAAGCTTGGCTGAAATCATAATTAGTAGTGTTTATTTGGTCATTATTATAAATCGCAAAAGAAAAATCTCTGGAATTCATAAATTTATATGTCAAAGTCTTTTTATCCGGAGTGTCTTCCGAAGAGGACCGGGCCTCGAAATTATGTCCGATTACCGAAAAATATTCGGGTACAGTCATCAAAACCGTGTAATTGGAACAATTTTTAAACCTAGGGTCGCCGGATAAATAAGATATATCCGTGTTCCAGCCTCTATCGTTTAGAATAGCCAATTCCGGAAAAATATTACTTAGCCAAAGCAAATTGTTATTCCAACCAAAATAATATTTTGTTTGAGGAATTATGCCCTCAAAATTAAAGGAAATCTGAACTTTTTGGCCGGGTGGAAGAGATTCTTTTAAACTAATCTCCAGCGTTGTATTTTCTATATTAAAACTTACTTCTTCATTATTTATTTTAACATTTTGGATTATCATATGTCCGTTGTCTTTATTGTCACCAAAAATATTTTCATATTCTTTGTTTGCTGAATTAGTATTTGCAATATTTTCTAAAATATTTAGCGGTAAATTAAACTTTATTTTATCGATTGGACTTTTGCTTGAATTCACAAAATACACAGATTCATAGCCTTCAAAACTTTTTTTTGAAAAATCATCTATTTCAAAAGATATTGTATATTCATTATTGATAGCTGTATTAGCATTTTTTGCAGTTTCATATACCGTAACTTCGGGGGAAAGAGTCTCTGTTGGAGTAGCTTTTTGGCATCCTGTATAAAAAATTATTAATATTAATAAAAAAGTTATTTTTTTTATAATGTAAACCTCCCAGGCAGCTATGAATTTATGCAATACTGAAATAGCTTAATTATAATATTTGTGTTTTGATTTTATAAAATCAAGCTCTCAAGTAAACTTCAAGACTCCATTCGATATAAAATTTAATAATTGAAAATGGTTCTTTTGAATAAGCGAAAAATTTTTTTGCGTCAAAATCCAGATTACTAAAATAGATTCCGAAATTATCAAAAAATTTTTTGCAAATTAAAGCCGACCTATACATATGAAAATCATTTGTCACAATTATAATTGAATTTATGTCCTCTTTTTCAGCAATTGATTTTGAAAATTTAAAATTTTCATATGTATTTCGGGATTCATTTTCTATGTAAATATTATTTTCAAGCACACCCTGAGCAACAAGATATTGTTTCATCGATTGAGAAACGGCGATTTTGTCGTTGGGGCCTTGCCCGCCTGTAACTATAATTTTATCAGAAATATTTTTATCGTATAAATAAAGCGCGTCATTAAGCCTTTTTAAAAGCCAGTCGCCCGGTAAATTTTCATCATCTATAGAATGTCCCAGAATAATAATTGCATCATATTTTTGAAATTGGGTGTCAGGTTTTATCGTAACAATTTTCAGCATCAAAGCGGAATAAATTAATAAAAAAATAAAAATTACCGGCGGTAAAATTTTTTTAATCCGCAAATCATTACCTCCTAGATGCTCAGAAAGAATTTATTTCGCAAAAGATTTTTTTTAACATATAAATTATTGTATAGGAATAGATAATTTATAATAGTCTATGCGATATTTTCTTAAAGTATTTTACGAAAGCTTATTTTTTTGAAATTCAAAAAATAATTCGTTTAAAAGCATGAATATCGCCTTTGGCGCAAGGATTTTGATGTACATAAATGTTGATTTTGCAAGCAAAATTTTTAAATAAATTTATATTCTGCGCCGAAAAAAAGCGATTTCCTATAATTATAGCATAATTACTGAAAAAATAACAATATTAATCAGGATATTATTGTGATATAATTTAAAAAATTCTTCCAAATAGGGTTCTGATTAAAATTGGAATCTATTTGAATCAACCGTATATTGTTTTAGCAATAATATTGTTCAGTTAAACTATTTTCAATATAAAGGATAGAAAAATGAAAATAGTATTAAATTGATCTATTAATATTTCGAGACAGAGAGAGCCTCATATTTTCTATTGAAAGTGGTGTTTTGATGTACAAAATTTTAATGACCGGAGGCGGAACGGCAGGTCATGTTACGCCAAATATAGCTTTGATTGACAGATTAAAAAACGAGTTTGAGATAGAATACGTTGGCAGCATAGACGGTATAGAAAAAAGCTTGATTTCAGATTTAGGAATAAAATTTCATAAAATATCCTCGGGGAAGCTTCGGAGATATTTTGATTTAAAGAATTTTACGGATATTTTTAGAATCGTTAAAGGTCTTGGAGACGCAAACGATATTATAAAAAAAGTTAAGCCGGACGTGATTTTCTCAAAAGGCGGATTTGTTACTGTGCCGGTTGTTATTGCCGGAAAACTGAACAATGTGCCGGTAATAATTCACGAGTCGGATATTTCTTGCGGGTTGGCGAATAAACTGGCTATGCCGTTTTCGAAATATATTTGCTGCTCGTTTCCGGAGACTCTCGAACATTTGCCAAAGAAAAAATCTTTTTTGACAGCCACGCCGATACGCCGTGAATTATTTAGCGGAAATGCGGAAAAAGGGCGCAAAATGGCAGGTTTTGAAAATAATATGCCTATAGTTTTAGTTATGGGCGGAAGCCTCGGCTCCGCTAAAATCAATAAATATCTTCGAGAATCATTGGGAAATTTACAAAATAAATACAACATCATTCATTTGTGCGGAAAAAATAATTTAGATAAAACAATTAATGCAAAAAATTATAAACAATACGAATATATTTCAAAAAATCTTGAGGATTTGTTTGCGGCCGCGGATATTGTTGTTTCTAGGTCAGGAGCTAACAGTATTTCGGAATTTTTGGCTTTAAAAAAACCTAATTTATTAATTCCGTTATCAAAAAAAGCAAGCCGAGGAGACCAGATTTTAAATGCAGAATCTTTTTTGAAGCAAGGCTTCAGCAAGGTTTTGCCGGAGGAAAATCTAAATTCGGAAAATTTGATAAAAAATATTGAGGAACTTTTTTCGGAAAAAGAGAAATATATAAAACGCATGAGCGATTCTAAATTGACAAATGGTGTAGAAGAGGTTTGCAAAATAATTAACAGTGCTATTAAGAAATAATGTAATTTTTACAATAATATAAAAAAAATGTAATTTTGGTGTTATAATTATATGATAAGATTTAATTACTGAATTATCAATATTGATTTGGTATTTTTAAATCGGCGCTTCTAAAATCTATTTGGATTTATAGAAATTTAGCCAAAGAATTTTGATAATTGAGTCTTCATTTCATATCTTGCGCGTGCAAAGTCAGCACCGCATTTGTGTTGCTTCTCAAGCTTCGCAAATTCACATGATTTGGATTTTCTAATTTCGCGTCAATTTTAAAAAAGCCAGTCACTCCCAATGTCTGGCTTTTTAGCATTTGCGCTGTGAAAATAAGCTAACTTTTAAAAACATTCTTAATCTTTATTTAAAATCCCAAAAAATTTTGACCAACAATTAACAAAATTAATTAAATATTAAATAATTATAAAAAAATAGTAATTTTGTTGTTATTTTCAAATACTATAATCTTTTTATCGATATTTATTAATTATAAAAATTTTTTTGATCCAAATATTTTCAATCATGTTGATTTTTTGACAATAAATAATACCTGATGAATAGAGAAAATCAAACCTACTTTGTTATTTTAATTTTCAAACATTTTATATTTTAAAGGGGGAAAAAATATGTGCTGGTATTACAAGTGGATGTATAATTGGTTCGGTTGCAACAATTGGTGGTATGGAAACAGAGGCCGCTGCTAGTTTTTAGAATTTATATTTCAAGCATTTTTTAAATAAGAATACTATAGGATTGATTAAATTTTGTGATAAATATCGGAAAAGGCATTAGATTGTAAATTTAATGTTTTATGTATAACATAATTCATTGTTTTTGAGTTTTTAACATAGTGATTTCATCTTTGATTTGCAATCCGGGAAATGTGAGGCTTTAGTCAGATTTCCGGCGGAGTGAAAAGCTTTGTCAGATGGAAACACTATATCAAAATCTGGTGAGTTAATCTCATATGTAAGTCTTGCAGTATCCGGTTTATAATCGGATACTGCATTTTTATCCGGTTTTATTATAGGCCTTTGTTAAAACATAATAGATTCAAAAGTCATTGTTTTCTTGATTTTGTACTTCGTTAAGCAAAAAATATATTTTCGGAAAAAGCTGAAATCCTAAGAACCGATATCGCGGGTTAATTATATATTAACTATACAGCAGGTTTCTACAAATTAAGCTTAGCTGCTATAAGAGAATAGATTAATGTTAGTTTGCAATGGGGGTGAGGAAGATGAGATTTTTGAAAATCTTATCAATTTTATGCATTATTATTTTAATGCTGCCGTTAAAAATTTTTGCGGCATCTGTAGAATTTTACAAAATAAAATTTAATGTTATCGACAACTATGGCAATAATGTATCCGGAATAAAATTCCAGATTTTTAACACAAGGGATGAAGCTCAAGATGCGATTAAGAAAATCAAAGCCGGTACTTTTAAAGAAAATGCCGCTAACACGCTTGTATCGGAAAACGGCGTGGTTTTGTCCGGATATATGAAAATCAATACAGAAAAATATTTCGTACAGATAAACAATCCATCAAGCTTTGAGCCGAATTTCAATGTCTATAATTTTAAACTGTCTAAAAACGATAAGTACTTGACACAAAAAGTTTCTGAAAATGGCAAAACCGTTTATATAAAATCTGTTTTGCAGCGAGCCGTGGAATTGAGCAACAAATTTAAAATAAAACTTACCCAAACTGATCTAAAAGGATTCAAAATTTCGAATGTTGTGTACAAAATATATGATAATTATGATGATGCTGAAATCGCTAAAAATCAATTTATACTGAACAAAAAAATAACACACGCAAAAGGTCTAATCGAGACAATGAAGCCAACTAATAAACTTGGCGTAGCCATATCAGATAAATATTACTCTGTCGGGTCATATTTTATAGTACAATCCAGCACTGCCGATAAAATTTATGCATCAAACCCAATAAATGAGATAAGAATAATTAAAGCTGAAAAAGGAAACGCAATTGAAAAAGTGTTTGTAGATAAATTCTCTTATTATTACTTGAAAAAATTAGAGCCTTCGATAATTGCTTTTAAACAAAGAAACAGAATTTTATGAAGAATTCTGGGATTTTCATAAAAAATTTTTAAAAATTTAGATTCTTAAATTTTGTTTTTTTTTGAAAAGATGAAGAAAACGCCCCACTAGACGAAGGGCGTTTTTTTCATAAAAATTAACCTATATATTGACTGAATGTAATTTCTTTGTTTTCGATCTTGTAATAAATTCCTAAAATTTGTTCAAAAAATGTTATCGGTACATAGGTTACACCTCTGGAAAGCTCAGGCGAAGCGTCCAGTGTGCGTTTGCGTTTGATGTCCGTATAATAAGAATTTTCGCCGATTTTTATAGATGTTTCGAAATCCCCTTTTTCAATAGAAATAGATTTTGTTCTTCCGTTGTAAGTAATAGTGTATCCAAATTGTTCACAAACAGTACGAAGAGGAATCATTTTTAAGTCGAATGTTTCTTTCGAATAATAATTTTTATCCAATGTAAAATCTTTTATGCTACCAAAACGAATCGAAAAAGTATAGTTGTTGTAAATTACTTTCGCATAATTATTTTCAATGTAAAAATTATCATTTTCAGGATCTTTTTTTTCGGTAATATTAAATTTGTCCGGATGGTTTGCAATGGAATTGTTTATAATCGTATTAACAATAGGCATTGCATTTTTAGAATTTAAAACATTTTCCAAAGTAAGAACTCTTGGTTTTGGTGTTTTTAAATCTACTGTAAATGCGGTTTCGTAATTTTTGGTTGTAGAAGAAGTAACGGATGCGGTAACCGAACAGGATACAATATTTCCTGTTGTTGTATTCGAATAATCTTTATAAAAAAAACTAATTTTACGGGAATAATTAGATTTTTTTGCGTTCTTGATTACTTCTTGTACAAAATTACGTACTTTTAAATTTACAGTGCCTTGAACTGTTGGAGAGGCTGTATATTTAAGCTGCGGCACAAAGCCCGAAATTTCCAAACCTACTCTATCTTTTTCCGAAACAAATTTAGCCGCTTCTTCAGCAATGATATAATCAGCGCTTGCGGCAAAAACGCTGCATGGTATAATTGTGGCAAAAACAAGCGTATATATAAGCATAAATAAAATGAATTTTTTCACATCAAAACCTCCAAAATTGCTAGCTTATGTATTACTATTCGGTATTGGAATAGTATGAAATCTTTGTGATATGTGTTGGATTTTGAAAAAAGTATAAATACAGCGAGTTCGAAAATCTATATTATTTAAATAATAAATAAATTATTAACTATTGTCAAATATTTATTAAATATGTAATATTTAAGTAATATAGCGGTTTGATTTTATTCTTTCCTGAAAAATAAAAAAAACGACTTCATTTATATTATATTTATATTACATATGGATTTCTAATAATATTTCTATATTTTAAAATGGAAACAGTATGAGTATTTTATTTCGGCGAAATCAAGGCATATATAAGATTTGCTATAATCGGCTTAAAGTGTTAAAATAAAAAAGCTGATTATAGCATTAAAGGCGGTGCGATTTAGATTTACAGCCCGAAAAATATTCCGGCAAAACTACCGCCAGAAAATTTAGAAAAGGATGAAATTTAATAAATGAAGAAAAATATTGTTTTAGTAATGACTTTGGCAGCTTTGACTTTTTCATTTTCTGCATGCAGTTCGGGTGTTGAATTTAAAAGCTTAGATTCTAATTCGACTCAAAGTGCGGAAACATCAACTGCAAGTACTGAGACTGCAAATGCGGAAACTCCAAGTACTACGCAAGACAGCGCTCCAAAAAAAGAATCCGATATCTGGAATACAAAAAAAGAGGAATTGCCTCAGCTTAATGCACCGCAGGCCGGCGATTATATCGCAACAATGAAAACCACAATGGGTGATATAAAATTAGCGCTTTTCCCAAAATATGCCCCGAAAACTGTTGAAAACTTCGTTAAACATGCAAAAGACGGATATTATGACGGAGTTATTTTTCATAGAGTTGTAAATGATTTTATGATTCAAAGCGGCGACCCGGACGGAACAGGAATGGGCGGCGAGAGTATTTACGGAAAAGATTTCGAGGATGAGTTTTCACCGTATTTATATAATATAAACGGTGCGATTTCTATGGCAAACACCGGTCAGCCAAGTTCGAACAGCAGTCAGTTTTTCATTGTTCAAGCTAAACCAAATCCTGATGTTTCGGAGATTTTTGAAGCTCTGAAAGTCAATCATAATGACGAAAATATTTGGTCTATCTTAAAAAATAATGTTGGCTTTACCGGAGAAGGATTTCCGGATTTGATTATGGATTATTATATTGAAAAAGGCGGAGTTTTCTGGTTAGATAATAGACATACTGTTTTCGGACAAGTTATGGAAGGTATGGATGTTGTCGATAAAATCGCAGCCGTTGAATGTATAGCAAATCCGGCGGATACATCTCCAAACCCTGAAGTTTCTTATCCTGCCGAAAAAATAATCATTAACAGCATTACAATAGAAGAAGTTAAATAAATTTTAATATTAAAGCTTTTGAAAACATATTACGTTTTCAAAGGCTTTTTTTTATTTCGATTTAATCGTTCTAAATAAATGTCTAATTTTGTCCGAATAAAATATATACTATGTTTTCGAATCGAACAATAAATACGGAAAGATAATACTATTTTCATTTTGATAAGTAGAAAAAATTTTTCACAGCGGAGCGTTTCGCGCAATGTTTCTAGCGCGAAATGAAATATTTTTTTCTATCCTTTATATTGAAAATAGTATAAAACAGGGAGGATACAATGAGAAAAATTTTAGCCGCATTTTTGGCGATAATGATATTTACGGAATCGGTCAGTGCGCAGATTGATGAAACAATATTTAAAGACCCCGTTGTCAATACTTTTTATGGGCGTGACGACGGTGCGAATTTAATCGAAAATTTGAAATTCAAGGACATCAATGGCCATTGGGCAAAAGAAACGATTATTCAAACCGGCGCTTTGAATTTAGTAAAAGGTTACGGAGATTATTTTGAACCGAACGGAACGGTCTCCAATCAAGAAGCTTTGGCTTTTGTAGTTCGTGCTTTGGGTATGGAAAAAGCGGCGCATGATGCGGCGGTGACTTTGCGAGCGCAAGCTCCGCAAAACGCAGATTTATTGACGAATTGGTCAATCGGGTATCTGGAAATCGCACGTCAAATCGGTTTGTTAACCGACCAGCAATTTTTGGAGGCAATATCGCCCGATCCGGCTTTGCAAGACCCGGCTGTTTCATATGTGCGGACAGCTCCGGTGACCCGTGAAAATGTTGCTGATTATATTTTTCGCGGCTTATCCACAATGAATCCGGCGGCATTTGTTAATAACAATACCGTTCAGGGGATTTTAAAATTTAATGATTTTAAGGATATCGCCGTGGATAAAGCGGCGGCTGTTGAAGCTTTAGCTTCCGCAAAAATAATGAACGGCGATACTTCTTCGAATTTCCGCCCGAAAGGAAAAATTACCCGCGCGGAAATGGCGCAGGTTTTACGTAATATGGATTCGATTTATTTTAATTCAATGGGAATCGTCCGCCTAAACGGTACGGTTTCGGGAATTAAAGATGTTCAATTATCGCAAAGCGGAAATTACAATCTCGAGCGAAATATATATCTGCGGATGATGGACGGCTCAGTTAATATTATTAAATATCAAACCCAGAAAAATTCCTCTCCGCAGGCGATTAATAAAGATGTTCCGGTTTTTAAAGATAATGATGTAAATTCTTTGGGATATTTGAGGGAGAACGATAAAATTGAATTTTTGCTGGAATCGGCAACAGGGCGTATTTTGTACGTAAAAGCTGATGAAATTCCGGCTTACGATACATTTTTTACAGGAAAACTCACAGCGCTTGATTTTGCGAACGCAAATATTACTTTAGTCGCTGACAATAACAAAACATTTATTTTTTATCTTTCAAAAGGGCTTTTGGATACACAAAACAATATAAATTATATTTTTATCGGGCAAGAAAAACATGATATAAAAAAATTGCCGATGGGAAGCAAATTCGAATTAACGCTCAGAAATAATATTGTGCGTGAGCTTAAATTTATCGGGCAAGACGTTTTGATAAACGAAGAGCGCGGAATCGTGACCGAAAATAATCATGAATTCGGATATATTACTTATATAAATAATGACGGAATCGAAAGGACAATGAATTATAATTCTTCTGATTTAAAAGTCGAAAAGCAGAATCATTATGATTTGGAAGACGAAATCGGATATTATGATGAAGTTTTTCCGGATTTTCGATATGACCCGCGAGACAGCGTGATTTCGGAAATCGAGCCGGGCGACATTGTTTTTATTCGGCCGTATAAAGACGACCCCGAAACAATAGAATCGATTTCGGCGGCAACAAATTATATTATGAAAACAGGAAAAGTCCTTAAATATGTGGATAACGATGATTATTATTCCATGCTTGTGGAATACGACGATAAACAAACAACTTGGTTTGATTTGGCGAAAGAAATTTTTGTGTCTCAAGACGGAAAAAATAAATCTACTGAGGATATTAATATAGGCGATTATGTAAAAATTCTGGTAAATCAAGCGATAATCAGCCCGGGTTATATAATGGAAACGGCTAAGGAAATCGTTATCGAAGGCGACGAACATTTTATTTCTTCGATAATAAAAGGGCAACTTGCCGGAATAAATGCAATCCAAAATAAAATCCAGATTCAAAATTCGCAAATTCTGACGCAAAACGGCTGGTCAAATTATAATCAGCTCAATCAGCTCAGTTTGTTGGATAAAGATATTGAATTCTATCATAATTCCAAGCGTATTTCAGCGGATTACGCTCTGAAATATCTGAAACGTGCCGACGGTGATGTTTATATCGCAATGCAGAATAATTATACCGGCGAAAAAGTTAAGAAAGTAACTTTTCGAGATGGCAGAGATACGCTTCTTGCAGGTGATACCGTTATTGCGACAAACGAAGAAGGCGGATTCAGAATTTTGTCTGTAAATGAATTTATCACAACTGACGACGGAACTATTGTTGTAAAAGAAGGAAGATTAATTACAGGCAGTGACATTGCGGCGAACGATTTTGCCTTGACTTCGATAAATGACGGAAATAATGCGGCGGTTGTGAATATTACGAAAATTGCGGAAAATATTAAGTCTATGTTCGTAAGAGCAAGGGTAAACAGCGTAGACGAGGGAAAATCTTTCCGTGTTCAATCTATTGCGGTGCTGAATGAAATGGATTGGTCGTACTCTCCGATACAGCGCGATTATGCGATAGATTACAATACGCTTTTCATAAATAAAGATGGCTTTGTGCCGCTTGAGAAATTTATGGATTTTACCGGCGATTCGGTTGTTGATAAAGTCTTTAACGTAATAGTTGACGGCTCGAAAGCGACGCATATAATCGACAGTCCTTATGCAAAAACAGGTGTTCGCGGAATTATTTACGGAATCGAAAATAATAATTTGAAAATCAAAGACGCGACTTATTATGATGCGAAAACCGGCAAATGGACTCCGATAAGCAATAAAGACAGCACGGCTGTAATTACGATACCTCTTAATTCCGCCATTGCTAAAAATAATAAAGTTATTTACGCCAAAGATTTGCAAGTCGGAAATCAAATAAAAGTTCTGACCGACAATCTGCCGGAGAAAATCGGGGGCGGAATGAATGTCACGGGATATATTGTTTTAGTTGAAAAATAAAAGGGGCAAACCAATGAGAAAAATATTTACTTTTGTTTTAACTATTATTGTAATTTTTTCGAATACATTAAATACAAAAGCGGCAATCGGCGATTTGGGATTTTTCGGGGGAATAACTGAGGGCAAACGGCTTCCGAAAACGACAGAAGTTTTGCTTGCGGCGGCGAATACTAAAACTAAAACGCAGAATCAAAGCATGGTTTATAAGGAAATTCTTTATTTATCGGGCGAGCCGGTCGAGTTCGAGGGCGAAATAACTATCAAAACCACGGCTAAAGATATGGACAAAGAGCCAATCGGAAGCTATACAGTGACTTATGATATAAAGCCAAGTGAAACTTCCAATCCGGAGGTTGACCTGCGGCGGAATATTGTTTTCAATGTAAATTACCGCAAAGAGAGCAATCAGATTATAAAAGATTATGAAATAAAAACTTGGAAAGAAACGATTTTGATTGGGAAAAAACAATTTGAAATTGTTCCGAAACAATCGTATTTCGGAGTTTCAATTTTGGAAGACCATACGCCGGGCGTTGTTTATTATAAAGGGAATTTATCAAAACGTGCGGTTTATATTTCCGATGAAAATAAAATAACCGCCGAATCTTCGGGAGATATTTACGGTTATGAATCGGCTTGGTCGAATACGGAGACGCACAGAATAAATACAAATATTTTTACGGACGAATGGCAGATGCAATATCAGGAACGCCCAAGCGTTTCGGTTAATAAAACACTGCAGTATTCGAAAAACGAGCCGACAGCGATAAGCTTCAGCGGAAATTACCGCGAGGTTATGCAGAATAAATCCGGCTTGCAATATGATATTTTTGTAAAGCCGCAAAAATTCTATAATATAGAAGACTCGGGTTCTGCTTCGATTGAGGTTTTTAATTCTTTCGAGCAATTAATCGCCCCGAATCTCGAATATTTGAAAGGTCATTTTGCGGAAAGCGATATCAAAAAATTATTCGCAATGCAGGTTTTGACAGGAGACGGAAAGTTCTACCGTCCTGAGCAGGCTATGACGCGCGGCGAATTTGTAACAGCATTGGTTAAGGCTATAAAACTGCCGATTGAAATGCCGTCCACAAAAAAGACTTCAAGCCGAAGCAGTAAAAATACCGTTAAAATAGTTTTTCCGGACGTAACGGCGGATAGAGCTGAATATCCGTATATTATGGCGGCATATAATGAAGGCTTGGCTATCGGAAGGTCAAACGGAAATTTTTATATCGATGCGCCGATAGAAAGGCAGGAAGCTTTAGTATTATTGCTGAGAGTTTTGGGGCTTAAAAATTTAGGACTTGACCCGACACCAGTAACGAGCTTTGTGGATGACGCTCAGATTGTGGATTGGGCGAAACAGGAAATTTATGCTGCAAACAGAATCGGGATTATTGCCGGAGATACCGACGGAAGGATTCGCCCTTTGGACAGTATTTCGAAAGCCGAGGGCGCGGCGCTGATTAACCGCCTTATAAATTATATGCGTGAAGATATGCAAAAAGATTATACCGAAAATATTGTGAATTTTGCTGATTAATCTTTGAAAAAAATAATCCCCCTTTTATGACTGAAAGGGGGATTGTTTTTTATGCTTGTTCTAAAAATTTTAAATTATGTTTTAAATAAAATCCAACCGGAATTCCTATAACAATCGCGATTCCTACCTGCAAAAAGTCAAAAGGCAGAGATTGAATCGGAGCGATAAAGTCTCCGGCGATTATTGCGCCTGCGATATAATATCCCGCTGTCATAAAAATGCCGGAAACTAAAGCAGAGAAAATATTTATAAGATATTTATTTTTTATAAATTTTATTTCGGATAAATAACCCATAATATTTCCCATTATAAACCGAATTATAAAAGTAGCGATGGCCCAGTTTGCGTATCCTGACAGAATATCAAAAAGCGTCATTCCTATAGCGGCCGAATAAGCGCATTTTTTTCTGCCCCAAACAATATTTATTATTACCATCATGGCTGTGCCGAGATGAACAAGACCGCCGTTGTTTGGTAAAAAAGGAGGCTGAAATTTTAATATGCTTACACCTAAAAAAACTATAGCCGATAATAAACCGGTCATAACTATATCTTTTGTCTTCATTTTTAATTCCCCCATCTGTTTTTATTGATGATTATTATATCGAGAAGTTAAATTTTTTGCAATATGCTGATAGTAATTCCCTTTTAAAGAATAGAAAAAAATATTTCATTCCGCGCTTGAAGCATTGCACGGAACGCTTCGCTGTGAAAATTTTTTTCTACAAATCAAATGGGAATTAGTATGAGTCACACTATTTTTATTCTATAGTGTAGAAAAATGGAAATAGTATAACTTATAAAATTTTATGGATTTTTAAAATCTACTATGTTATAATGTGAAAATATGTAGACGGGTATAAACATATTCCTAATTTTATAAGGAGGAGCTTAGCAAATGGCTAAACTTGAAAAACTTGAAACTAATAAAGTGAAACTCACTTTTGATATTAGTAAAGAAAAAATCGAAGAGGCAACAAATCATGTATACAACACAAACAAATCAAAATTTAATATTCCCGGGTTCAGAAAAGGCAAAGCGCCAAGAAAAATTATTGAAGCACAATTTGGCAAGGGTGTTTTTTTTGAGGATGCTGTGAATCATTGTTTGCCTGAAATATATACGGAGGCTGTGAAAGAGCATGAACTTGATACAGTTTCCAGGCCGGCTATCGATATAACCGATGTTTCGGAAGAAGGAAACGTAACCGTGACTGCGGAGGTTTTTACAAAACCGGAAGTAGACGCTGTTAATTATTCAGGGGTTAAATATAATAAAGTAGAAATTATTGTTACAGACGATGAAATAAACGCGGAAATCGAAGAAGAAAGAAAGAAAAATTCACGTATGATTACGGTGGAAGACAGACCGGTTCAAGATAAAGATATAATTTTGATAGATTATGAGGGCTTCATCGACAATGTGCCTTTTGAAGGCGGATTGGGTCATGATTATGAATTGACTGTAGGCTCCAAAACTTTTATCGATAATTTTGAAGACCAGCTGATCGGACATAAACTCGGCGAAAAAGTAATTGTAAACGTAACTTTCCCGGGAGAATACGGAAAAGAAGAATTGCAAGGAAAACCGGCTCAATTTGATGTTTATATAAAAGAGATTAAATATGAAGAACTTCCTGATTTTGATGACGATTTTGTACAGGATGTCAGCGAATTTAATACAGTCGAGGAATACAAGCAATCTATTAGAACCCGTATTTTAGCTGATAAAGAATCTGATGCAAAATTTGCTAAAGAAAATGCAATTATGGATAAAATTTTAGAAGCTAATGAATTTGAAATTCCTGAGGTTATGCTTGAAAGCCAAATAGATGCCATTGTGCGTCAGTTTAAAAATCGTATAAATTCAAGCGGAATCGACTTTGAAACGTATCTTCGATATGTTGGCCAGACCGAAGAGGGCTTTAGGGAAGGATATAAAGACCAAGCTTTCAGGCAGGTAAAAGGCTCAATGATTTTAGAGAGTATTGCTAAAAAAGAAAATATTGAAATTAGCGAAGAAGATATCGATAATGAGATTAAAAAAATCTCGGAGCAATACGGAATCGAATTTGAAAAAGCAAAAGCGTCGTTTCGTCCTGAAGATATGGAATCAATCAGCGGAGATATTAAAATTCAAAAAGCACTTGAGTTTGTTTTAAACACAGCTATCGAAGAATAGAATAAATAAAGATCAGAGCGTTCTTGAAAAATTTATGGATAAAAATATTTGAAAATCAGCAGGATTTTTGCGGATAACAGAGTTTTTATACGTATATAGTAAAAGAACGCTTTGCTATAGTACATTTTTTTTATTGTGTATACGAAATGTAACGCACTCTTACTTGAAATATTATATTTTTGTGATAGAATTGCATTATAGCTTTTTGATTTTCATTGTTTTTTATATTGGAAAATCAAAGGCTGTATTTATTATGTAAAAAAGCGCAAAAATATTTCTCTTACACAATTTAAAAATGATATAAGATACGAACTTATTTTAAATTTATGTCGATTTAGAATATAAAGACTTGTCGAAATTTTTGGCACTGCGTTATTTGTAGCAATTTGTTCTATAGAAAATCGGATATTTTTTGAAAATATGTTAAAAGTATAAAGGTACAGTTTGAAGGAGGATATATTATGAGCATACCTATAGTAATCGAACAAGATAACAGAGGTTTTGAAAAGAGTTATGATATTTATTCGAGGCTGCTTAAAGATAGAATAATATTCTTAGGCGAGGAAGTTTCTGATTACTCGGCAAATTCTATTATCGCTCAGCTTTTGTTTTTGGAAGCAAACGAACCGGGCAAAGATATTTCTTTATATATAAACAGTCCCGGCGGAAGCGTTTCTGCGGGATTGGCTATTTATGACACCATGCAGTATATAAAATCCGATGTTTCCACAATTTGTATCGGTATGGCGGCGAGCATGGGCGCATTTTTGCTGTCCGGCGGTACTAAAGGCAAACGCTTTGCTCTTCCTAACGCAGAAATAATGATTCATCAGCCGATGGGCGGCACCAGAGGCCAAGCGACCGATATAAAAATTCATGCCGACCATATTTTGAGAACACGAGAAAAACTTAATCAGATTTTGTCTGAAAATACAGGCCAACCACTGGAAATTATTTTTAGAGATACAGAACGCGATAACTTTTTGTCTGCAGATGAAGCTAAAGAATATGGATTAATCGATTCAGTAATCACGAAAATTAAGTAAAGGAGATGACTAAATGGCATCTAAATCCGATGATAAAAAACAATCTGTTAGATGTTCTTTTTGCGGAAAGCCACAAGAGCAAGTAAAGAAAATCATTGCCGGTCCAAACGCTTATATTTGCAACGAATGTATAGATTTGTGCTATGACATTTTGGGCGAAGATTATACAATGTATGAAGATTCTGATAATGATGAATTGAAAGTTCTGCGCCCGGCAGAAATCACGCAATTTTTGGACGAATATGTAATCGGCCAAAACGACGCAAAAAAAGCATTGGCAGTTGCTGTTTACAATCATTATAAAAGAATCTCAACAGCACAAACTATCGGTGATGACGGCGTTGAAGTTCAAAAATCCAACATACTTTTGGTTGGACCGACCGGCGTTGGAAAAACTTATCTTGCTCAAACTCTTGCCAGAATGTTGAATGTTCCGTTTGCGATTGCAGACGCAACTTCTTTAACAGAGGCCGGATATGTTGGCGAAGATGTTGAAAATATCTTGTTAAAATTGATCCAATCGGCAGATTTTGATATTGACCGTGCAGAAAAAGGAATAATCTATATAGATGAAATCGATAAAATTGCACGTAAATCGGATAACCCTTCTATAACTCGCGACGTTAGCGGCGAGGGAGTTCAGCAAGCTTTGCTTAAAATTCTGGAAGGTACGGTAGCATCTGTGCCTCCGCAAGGCGGAAGAAAACATCCGCATCAGGATTTTATACAAATTGATACAACTAATATTTTGTTTATCTGCGGCGGAGCGTTTGACGGTGTGGATAAAATAATCGAACAAAGATTGAATAAAAAAGTAATCGGTTTTGGGCAGGAGCAAAAAGACAGAAAAGAAATTGATAAAACTATTTTAAAAGAAATTTTGCCGCATGATCTTCAAAAATACGGCTTAATTCCGGAATTTATCGGCAGGCTTCCTGCTATCGTGACTTTAGAACATCTCGACGAGGATGCGCTGGTTACGATTTTGAAAGAACCGAAAAACGCTATCACAAAACAATTTGCTTATTTATTTGAGCTTGAAAATATAATTCTTGAGTTTGAAGACGACGCTTTGAAAGCAATTGCAAAACTTGCAATCGAGCGTAAAACAGGCGCAAGAGGTCTGAGATCCATAATCGAGAAATTTATGACCGATATTATGTATGAAGTGCCGTCGGACGAAACTATTGAAAAATGTATAATCACGGCCGAAACTGTTTTGAATAAAGAAAAGCCGAAATATATTTATAATGAAAACAGACAGGCGATTGTAAAAAAACCTGTAAAGAAAAAACGGAATAAAAGAATATCCGCAAGCTGATAATATTTGGAAAATAAAACCGGTGAGTAATCATCGGTTTTTTATTTTGCAGAAATATTTATAGAAAGAAAATATATGGAATAATTATCCTGTTTATTGCCCATAATAATAAAAAATAAATTTCAGTATAATTTAAAAGCAGTCGAGATTCAAAAATTTTTCAATAGCATGAAAGATGAATTTCAAATTGTAAGCTATTAGGGGTGTTGAATATGGAAAATTTAGTTTCTGTTTTAATTTTAAGTCAGTTAGTATTTTCAATTATTGGGATTGTTTATTTTTATAACAATATAAAGTCTCAGAAAGGTACGCGAAAAACAATTACTTTGGAATCGAAAAAAGAGATGGATAAGCTGAAAAAAATGCGCTCAATACAATTAACTCCGCCTTTATCCGAAAAAACCAGACCGCAGGACTTTTCGGAAATAATCGGTCAGGAAAAGGGCGTTCGTGCTCTGAGGGCGGCACTTTGCGGACCGAATCCGCAGCATGTGATTATTTATGGACCGCCGGGCGTTGGAAAAACAGCAGCGGCACGGTTGATTCTTGAAGAATGTCTGAAAGATGAAAAATCACCTTTTTTGACAGAAGCGCCGTTTATCGAAATGGATGCAACAATATTGCAGTTTGATGAAAGAAGTATTGCAGATCCGTTGATTGGCTCGGTGCATGACCCGATTTATCAAGGCTCGGGAACCTTGGGGCAAGCAGGAATTCCACAGCCGAAAATCGGGGCTGTAACAAAGGCTCACGGTGGAATTTTGTTTATTGATGAAATCGGCGAGCTTCATAATTTGCAAATGAACAAGCTTTTGAAAGTTTTGGAAGACAGAACGGTTTTCTTAAATTCAGCATATTATTCTAAAGAGGAAGAAAATATGCCCCGTTATATTCAGGATATATTTAACAATGGTTTGCCGGCTGATTTTCGTCTAATTGGCGCAACAACACGGCGGCCCGAGGAAATTCCGCCGGCCCTGCGTTCGCGTTGTGCAGAAATATTTTTCAAATCACTTTCGCCTTCGGAAGTCGTTATAATCAGCAAGAATGCAATAAAAAGAGCAGGATTCGAAGCCGAAAAAGAAGCTATTGATTTAATTTCGAAATATTCCACAAACGGACGGGATACCGTAAATATTATTCAAACTGCGGTTTCGATTTGCGCATTGGATAATCGGGAAATTATTACTTCGGAGGACATTGAAGAAGTAATCGAAAACGGAAAATATTCGCCGAATGTGACTAAAAAAATCTCAAAGAACAGCAATATCGGAATCGTTAACGGGCTTGGGGTCTCCGGCGCAAACGGAATGATTCTTGAAATCGAAGCTATTGCAAGTCCTTGCGAATCCGGAAAAATCGGTAAATTAAATATTACGGGAATTATTGACGAGGAAGAACTGAATTCCGGAATCGGCAAAATCAAACGGAAATCAAATGTCAGGTCGTCTTTGGAAAATGTTGTAACGGTTTTAAATCAACATTTGGGAATAAATACTTATGACTATGATTTGCATGTCAATTTTCCGGGCGGAATGCCTGTAGATGGACCGTCTGCAGGAATAGCCATGTTTTGCGCGATTTTTTCATGTATCAGCAAAAAAGAAGTTACTTCAACGGTAGCGATGACCGGAGAAGTCAGCATAAAAGGAAAAGTTCTGCCTGTCGGAGGAGTTTTTGAAAAAATCGAAGCCGCTAAAGAAGCCGGAGTCACAAAGGTTTTCGTCCCAAAAGAAAATTATCAGAAGCTATTTGAAAAATTTGATATCGAAATTATTTATATAAATAATGTTTTCGAATTGATAAATGAGCTTTTTTCAGAAAAAAATATAATTACTGAGCCGCAAATAAATTTTGGGATTTAATATATTTGGAATATGATTATATTGTAAAAAAATACTATTTAATAAATACAGCCTATATAAAGAAAAATATTTGCCGATATAAAAGATAACTCAAAAAAAGCTTTTAACAGAACATTTTTTATAGTATACTCTTATATAGTATTTTGATAATATAATGATACAATGAAGTTTTATTTTATACGCTGAAATTATTATAAGCAAAAAATGAAATTGCTATATTAGGGGATTTTAATGAACGTAAACAATGTTATTTTAAAAGCAGTCGGTGTAAAATTCGAGCAATATCCGGATGATAATAAACCCGAAATTGCTTTTGCCGGAAAGTCCAATGTCGGAAAATCTTCTTTAATAAACACGATGATTAACCGAAAGGCGCTTGCCAGAACAAGCCAAAATCCCGGCAAAACGAGAACAATAAATTTTTATGAAATTGAAGAAAAGATGTATTTTGTGGATTTGCCGGGATATGGATATGCGAAGGCTTCTAAAACCGAGGTTGAAAAATGGGGTAAAATGACCGAGGATTATTTGAAAAAACGCAAATCATTAAAAGCCATCGTGCTTTTAATAGATATTAGGCATGAAATTTCTGCCAATGATAAAATGATGTATGATTGGCTGGTACATTACAATCATAGTATGATTGTTGTGCTGACTAAATCGGATAAACTAACGAAAAATCAAATTAATAAAAATTTGGCAATGTTTAGAAAACAGTTGAAAGAAGCCACCGTAATAATTCCTTTTTCCAGCCAAACCAGAAACGGAAAAGATGAGCTTTGGGCTGAGATAGAGAAATTCGTGGCTCTCGACTAAAAATTTTGAGTATGCAGACTATGTTTTTGCAATGCCGTATATATTTCATATAGAAGGCGTTTGAAAATTTAATACTGCTGCGGATTGTCGGCGTTATTGTTTCCAAACACAACTAGTTAGTTTATTTAAAGGCAGGATGATTTTTTATGAAAAGCAAACTTAAATTATCAAAAAGTAATAAGATATTGGCAGGGGTTTGCGGAGGATTTGCAGATTATTTTAATGCCGATCCAACTTTTATCCGCATAATTTGGTGTGCGGTAACTATTTTGTTGAATAACTTTTTTTTAACTTCAATTATTTTTTATGTAATATGCTGGGCTGTATTACCAAATTACGATTGAATTTCACAAGTTTAACATAAATCGCTAATGCAGATTTACAAAAAATATTTTGTGCGTTTATTGTCTAAATTTTTTTGTGCGCTACCCGCGATTCTATGTTACAATACTTTAGATTGACCTTCAAATATTTGAAGGAGATGATTTTTTGAGAGCAAACGAACTAAAAATTCATTATGAAGATATGGACATAAGTGATAAAGAACTTATCGAAAGATTGAACGAGACCAAACATAAATGTAAAGAGCGTAAAGCTGATTATGATGAGGCTTGTAAAGATTTTGATGAAAACAATTACTGCAGTTTTTTAATGTCAAGACTGTATTATGAATTTTGCAAGGAAGAATATAATAAATTGTTTAACGAAGCACATAAAAGAAGGTTAATCTTTTAAGAAAGTCATTTAAAATATTTTTGATTAAGGAAACTTAATTAATTTAAATTTTGCGGCCAAGGTTATCTGCGCCATGGCCGGCAGAGATATTTTAAATGACTTTTTTATGTTAAAAAATTATTTTATCCTAATTTATTCTAATTTTGTATTTTATTCTCTTAACCTAAAAATCCCCAAAAATTAATTTTTTTTAAAATATATTTTTATTAATCCTTCAAGAAAATACTTTATTTTACACGTTTGTATTATTATTCCGATATAAAACTACAAAAAATTACAAAATGATTATAAATTAAGCATTGACATTTTTAATATTTAGAATATAATATTATTATTAATACATGTTTTAAAACTTCAGGGCAGGGTGAAATTCCCGACCGGCGGTGATAGTCCGTGAGTATCATTATTGATGCTGAATTGGTGAAATTCCAATACCGACAGTAAAGTCTGGATGGTAGAAGTTAGGTTGATGCCATTGGCCCTTGGGGCTTTTTTTGTTGGAAAGATTTGTGTTGGAAAATATTGTTTTTAGTTGTATATTTTGGCTTGTTCAATATTTTTTGTGAGATTCTTATTATCAACTTAACTTTTGCGTATATTTATATTACTTAATATGGAAATGTTCAGTATATGAGACTAAGTGAATTTTTTAAAATAGGGGCGGAAGCGAAGTTTCATATAAAACTTAATATGGGATTTTTAATGTATTATAAAATATTATATAAGGAGCTTAGAAATGAAAAACGTAAGTACACTAAAACTCTCTAAAACACATCAGATAACAGTTATCGCGATGTTGGCTGCGGTATCGATTGCGATTTATCCAATTGAATTTCCGCTTGCCTTTCTGTTTCCCGATTTTCTAAAAATCGATTTTACAGATTTGCCTGCAATTATCGGCACAGTATTTTTTGGTCCATTTGTTGGGATTTGTATTGAGTTTATAAAGAACTTGCTTCATTTTATAACTCAAACAAGAACTTTTGGTATTGGCGAATTAGCTAATTTTATTGTTGGTGCGGCGTACATAGTTCCATTGGGTATTGTTTTTAGAAAACTAAAAGACGATAAGGGTTATATCATCGGTGCGATAGCCGGTGCATTATCTATGATGTTTTTCGCTTGTTTGTTTAACTATTTTGTACTGATTCCGTTTTATTTGCAAACGCAAGGACTTCCGGCGGATGTTTATGTAGCTGCGGCACAAAAAGTTATGGGCTTTGTCGATAGTTATCCAAAATTTATTATTTTTTCTATCGGCGGATTTAATTTTGTAAAAGCTCTGATGATATCTTTTTTGGGTTATTTTGTTTGTGTTCCACTCAAAAAATATTTAATCCATTAATGCTCATTTGATTTAAAGCTTTAATTGTTGGAAAGATTTATGTTGGTTTTTATTTATAATAGAAAAAGGATTGGCGTTTTTGAGAGTTTCGCCAATCCTTTTTTCTATATTTAAAATTCATAAGCACCTCAAATATTGCTATACAAAATAAAATATAAGAATAAGGGATGAATTATTACAGATAAAATATATACAACAAAAAAATATGTTTTACGAATTTTATGATGAAACAGAAACATTCCCAAAAAACCGCCGACAGCACCACCCAAAAGCCCAATTGACAGGAGAGTAGATTCTTTGATGCGCCAATCGTGACGTTTTGCGGAAATTTTATCACGGTAAAATAAATAAAACAAAAATATATTTATGGCAAAATAATAATATGGCATTAGTTTTTAACAATGTTTCGCCAATCCAAATCTCCGCGGTCTAAGGCTAATAAAAGCGATTCGGCGGTAGCAAGATTACTTGCGAGCGGAATATTGTGGATATCGCAAAGGCGCAGAACAGAAGAAATATCCGGCTCATATTGTTTTTGAGAAACAGGGTCACGCAAAAAAATAACTAAATCGATATCATTATGGGCAACCTGCGCTCCAAGCTGCTGTTCGCCGCCCAAATGCCCTGCCAAATATTTGTGAACATTGAGATTAGTGGCTTCTTCTACAAGCCGGCCGGTTGTTCCGGTAGCATATAAATTGTGCTTTGCCAAAATATGTCTGTATGCTATACATAAATTTTGCATAAGTTTCTTTTTATTGTCATGTGCTATAAGTGCTATGTTCATTTATCTAAATCACCCTTCAAAAATAGATTTTGTTTTTTCCATCCCAACGTTAATAACCAAACCAATCATGGCCATATTAACCATCAGAGATGAGCCGCCCGAGCTTATAAAAGGAAACGGCATTCCGGTGTTTGGTATTAGGTCTGTTGCCACTGCAACGTTTGCGAAAACTTGAAACGCGAGTATTCCAACAACACCCATTATTAAAAATTTGCCCAATGTGGTATTCGCTTTTTTTGCAATCAAAAGGCATTTTATTATTATTAACATCAGCAAAGCAATCGCGATTATGCAGCCCACAAATCCTAATTCTTCACCGATTGCGGACATTATAAAATCATTTTCGTTATTGCTGATATAACCGTATTTAGTAACTGTACCATTGTAAAGACCTTTTCCGAACAAACCTCCGGAGCCAATTGCGTTTACGGAATTGAAAGTTTGTACATATTCATCGACTTCAGGATTTTTTTCTATAAAAAGTTTAATCCGATTGAGCTGATAACTCTCAATAATATTTTTTTCTATCAAAAAATTAAGTAACATTTTTTTTCCCGAAATAAGCTCGTAAAAAACCAGAGAAATCGTCGGAATAATCAGAGCCATTGCGGCTAAAACGTATTTATAAGAAATACCTGCATTGAAAATTATTGTTACAAAAAGCATCATCAAAACTAAGCTGGCCGAGAGTGCCGGCTGTCTCAAAACAAGAAAAAACGGAATAAGCGTAAGTGAAATAATCATCAGCAGGGTTTTAAATTCGTTTATCGTTTCTTTCTTTTTATCAATCAATACCGCCAAAAAAATTAACATAAAGATTTTTGTAAATTCGGAAGGCTGTAATGAAAACCCAAAAACATTAATCCAACGTGTAGTATTTGTGTTAAGGCTCGCTTCATTTGGAATAGCAAAAACGGCTATTGACAGAGCCAAATTGACAAAATAAATCGGTATATAAAATTTACATATAAAATGATAATCTATAAAAGCGGCAGCCAAGAGTATAAGGATTCCTACAACAGCCGTAATTTGCTGTTTTAAAAAAGTTTTGTTTACATCAACTAAATTATGAGATATACTGCCCAAAATAATCAAACTGTATAATATTGCTATACAAACCAGTATCAACAAAACAAAGTCAAATGATTTGTAATCACGTTTTAAATTCATACGATTCCTCTATTAATACTATTTTCATTTTTAATCATGCAATCGAAAATATTTTCCGCAAAACAATAATTTTATCGATTTTCAAAATTTCAAATTTTTTTGATTTCATAAACTGTAAAAACAAACAACTATAATACATTAAATCATAATTTAAACAATAATACAATAAATAAGAAAATACTTTTTTAACAAATTAATTGATATTAGGCAAAGGAATTATTGGTAATATAGCAGTAAATCAAAAAAATGAAACAGTTTTGAAATAATATATGTGAAATTGCTATAATATAGCAGTTTTGTTTTTTATACAAATTTAATTCTAGGGATAGAAAAATGGAAATGTTTTGGAATAGATATAGGGGCAGGCTTACAGGCCGACCCCTAATTTATAATATCAGTTTTTATAAACATGATTCCAAGAATTGTATATTTTATGAAAATAGTTTTATTGTGCAGAGACTCTTGGTTAAAATATTGTTGCGCGTAGCAGATATGTAATTTTAATACATCGTTTTACGCATGTTTTTAATCGGAATGTTTGCATATAAAACAGGTATATTTTCGTTATTATCAGTCGATGTGTGTGTTATCTGAAAGTCAAGCTCGTCGTCATCAATTTCCATATAGTTCGAAATTACTTTAAGAATATCATTTTTAAGCATTTCTAAAATTTGAGTAGAGCAGTTCACCCTATCGTGAATTAAAACAAGTTTTAATCTATCTTTAGCAACATCTTTGGAAGATGTTTTTTTGCTAAACAAAGAACTTAAAAAGTCCATAAACTCACATCCTTTAACTACCAAACTTTAACAATTTTTTCATTTTTGAAAAGAAACCGTTATCTGTTGTAAGATCCATAATCGGAATATTTTCGCCGACAATACGGCGGGTTATATTGCGAAAAGCTTTACCTGCGCGCGAGTTATCATCGGTTACAGCAGGTTCGCCTTTGTTGCTTGAGATAACGATGGCTTCATCTTCCGGAACAACGCCCAATATATCTATTGCTAAAATTTCGGTAACATCTTCAATCGCCATCATATCACCGCGCTTGACCATATCTTGTCTAAGGCGGTTAAGTATCAGCATCGGGTTTTTCAAATCGCTGGATTCTAAAAGACCAATAATGCGGTCGGCATCTCGTACAGCCGAGACTTCCGGCGTAGTAACAACGATAGCGCGGTCCGCGCCCGCAACAGCATTTTTGAAGCCTTGTTCAATACCGGCAGGACAGTCGATAATAATAAAATCATATTCATCTTTTAGTGCAGAGCATAATTTTTGCATTTGTTCGGGGCTAACCGCTGTTTTATCTTTAGTTTGTGCGGCAGGCAACAAGAATAGGTTGTTGTAACGCTTGTCCTTAATAAAAGCTTGCTTTGTTCGGCAATTTCCTTCGATAACATCAATCAAATCATAAACAATCCTGTTTTCTAAACCCAAAACAACATCGAGGTTACGAAGTCCGATATCAGCGTCAATCATTACAACTGTTTTTCCGAGCATTGCAAGCCCGGTTCCGATATTGGCGGAAGTTGTTGTTTTTCCAACTCCGCCTTTGCCGGATGTTATTACAATTACTTCTCCCATTTTATTCCTCCTAGCAATAAAAATGTGCTAAATTCATGTTATCAAAAAAATGCTAAACTTTCACTAAAAAATAAAAGCAAATTATTACAATATTTTTTATAAAAGAGGAGCAATATAGATTTGGCTGTCTTTGATATAAGCAACGCATGGGTCAAATGCAGCCTTGGATTTTTTTGCTAATTCTTTTGGTATATATGTTATTATATTGCCGATTCGAAGCTGAGTCGGCCTCATAACAAATGCTGAAATAAAACATTCTTTGTTGCCGGAACAACCGGCGTGCGCCAGACCTTTCAAAGAGCCAAGGATAGTTATATTGCCTTCGGCGATAATTTCGCCGCCGGGATTGACGTCTCCGATAACAACAACAGAACCGGAATATATTATCGACTGTCCGGAACGCAGTGAGCCTTTATGATAAAGAGTTTGATTTTCTAATGGATTAAAATATTCCAGTTCGATTGTATCTGAGGGTTTATTATCAAAGCCGGCATCCAAAAAAGCAATATTTAAGCCCGATTCACAGGATATAATACTAAGAAGCTCTTTTTCCTCATTAAAAGATAATTCTCTGCCTTGGAAAGAAATTGTGGCCTTGGAGCTGCCAAAAAAAGATTTTGCTTGTATTACTTTTTTTCGAAAATTATCTTTTAGTTCGGAAAACGGAATGGCATCATCTAAGATAATAACAATGCCGCTTTTTTTTCCTTTAAAAACAACGCTGTTATCCATAACTACCCTCCCAACTATTCTGCTAATGTATTTGCGAGCGCAGGACGCTCCGGTTCTGTATAAGTATTAAAATATAAATCAAAAACTTTTCTGGCGAGCTGAGAAGCAACCGCCGGTGTGCCTTTGGAATCGCCGTTTGGTACAGCAACATAAATCGCAACTTCGGGTTTGTCAAATGGAGCAAATCCGCCGAAGGTTGAATGGTCGGGACGGCTTTTATCTTGCTGAGCCGTACCGGTTTTTCCGCCGACATCAATATTAAATCCTTTAAAAACTGAAACCGCGGTGCCTCTTTCACCTACGATAACATTTCTTAGCCCTTGAAAAACTAAATCCCAAGTATGATCGCTTATTTCTAAGTTTTTTTCCACAACCGGTTCTTGTTTTTTAACAAGATCGCCGTCGGAAGTAATAATTTTGTCCAGTAAATGCAAGGAATGGCGAACACCTTTTGTTGCAACAGTTGCAATATATTTTGCCATAACAGCGGCGGTATAAGCGTTTTCGGATTGACCGATTGCTGTACGGATAGTGTCGCCCTCGGACCACGGTTCATCCGGTTTTCTGATTTCTTTTAGCTCCGGTGAGGAAATATGAATATCCGCGTCGTTCGCAATCGCCGATTCAGTGATTTCTACACCTGTTTTGTCGTTCAACCCGAATTCAGTCATATAATGCATCATATTCCTGATACTGCTAAAAGGATTTTCACCGCTAATCATATTGTAAGCTGTTTGAAAAAAGAAATAATTGCAAGAAACCTCCAAAGCAGTCACAACATTTACTGCGCCGTGGCCGGCCTGCCTCCAACAGGAAGACGGCGGAAATCCGGCATCGGTAAATGTAACATTATCATAAACATAAGTATTTTCGTCTATAGTTCCGGTTTCCAAACCCGTGATTGCGGTTATTATTTTAAATACAGAACCCGGCGCAATATTCTCCCTGAACGGGCGGTTAAATAAAGGAGTTGTAATATTATCGCCGTTTACTTTGTTAAAATAGTCTAAATTAAGTACAATATTGTTATCATAGCTTGGGTATCCTACAGATACTATGATAGCTCCAGTATTTACATTTACAAGTACAATTGAAGCACTAAAAGGGTCGAGACCCAAAATTTGCGGTGTAAGCTCGTCGTTTTCTATTTTGTCTTTCAAAACTGTAATTGTAGATATCTGACCGATTAAATAAGAGTTAAAATATTCATCATCGCCCGTGATAATCGATTGTTCTCGCATAATCATGATTATATCCGATTTTGTCAGGTATTCGTTATCGAGGGCTTCCGCAAAAAGCTTTCGCGCAAGCAAAACAGAATCGGGGTCAGTAATATCAATGTCCGGATAATTTGACAGAATTATCTCACGGAATTTGTGGGAATACGAATTTTCGCCGGATTCCATGATTTTTTTCATATTAACATTGTTGCCTTTTGCGATAGAATTTAAAATATCAACATCCGAAATATATTCATCAAACGGGCTGACACGGTTTAATTTGTTGAGGATAACGGTCTTTAATTCATCTTGAATTATTTTATAGACTTTATGTTGAAGCTCGGCATCGATATTCGTAACGCAGGTATTGCCCTGTTGAGGTTCTATTTGCTCAATGGTGCCGACTCTTTTATTCAAATTAGTAACTTCGATGGTATTTTTGCCGTCTTTGCCGCGCAAATAGTCCTCCATAGAGGCTTCGAGCCCGGTTTTTCCGATAAGATCGTTGTTTTTATAGCCCTGAGATTCTTTCTCATCTAATTCTTTTTGGCTGATTTTTCCTGTATAGCCGATTAAGTTGGATAAAGATTCGGCGTACGGATACTCTCTGACCGATTCGGATTCTACAGAAACTCCATGAAAAAAAGTGTGGTATTCGGCTATGGCAACAGCGGTGGTATCGCTGATGTCTTGTGCAATTATAATCGGCGAATAAAGCATGAATGCATTTTGTCTATAATATGTCAAAAATGAAAGCACATTTCTAGCTTCTATATTTGTCCATTCTTCGGGTATATTATAAGTTTTGTCTTCTCTGAGTCTTTTTATTGCTTCATCTGCGGAAATATACTCTTCGCCGAGCTTCAGCTCTTTATTTATAAAACGCATTTCCTTTTTCTTGTTTCCGTCGTATAAATATTCAAACGGCTCTGTTTTAGAAATCGGAAAGTCATCTTTATAAGTTTCGTTATTTTTTTCAAAAATTTTTATTAATTTATAAAGTATGGTGCTAAGGTCGCCGACATCAGACGAATCTACCAAGATTTTATTTTGGTTAGCATTGTTGTCGCCGCGTGCAATAATCGGCTTTCCGTCATTCGAAAACATTGAGTAATCTATTTTTACTACACGAACAGATTTATTGGAGGCTATAGGCCGCCCGTATTTATCAACAATAATTCCGCGCGGAGCTTTTACCCTAACCGGTATTGTAGAAGTTTTTTTAATTTGGTTTTCGTAATGCTGCGAATTTACAACCTGCATATCAAAAAGCCTTGCGACAATAAAATAAAATAAAAGGCATATTACCAGAAAAGTAATAAAAATTCTGTTAGTTAAGGTTTTATAAAGGTCTTTTAGAAAATCTTTCATTAAAAATTCCTTTCGATTATACTGACGAACGGTTTGGTACGCTAAAAATTAGAATTTGTTTTGCGCTCATAGCTTTCTAAATCTCTGTTTATAGTGTACATCAACATATATATCGGGACGCAGAATACAATATTATAAACCGAGCCGGGGAAAATAATCCGCTCAAAATAAAATAAAAAATCCATACGTGCCATAAAAAAGAAATTTGTTATATAAAAAGCGGTTTCATATAATAAACTACTTATTCCGGTTAATACAATCGGCAGCAGATAGTTTTCGTTATAAAAATCTTTAAAAGGCTTACCGCAAAAATAACCTGTCAGTAAGCCGAGGAGTGCATGTAAACCTATTATTTTTCCGAAATACATATCATGTAAAAAACCGGTACAAAAACCAATAATCGAGCCTTCTACATCGCCGCGCAGAATAGCGTAGCAAATTACAATAATAAGACCGGTATTTGGTTTTATGCCGTTGATTTCTATGTATTTAAAAAGTGAAGCTTGTATGACAAAATTAGTTATTACCCAAAATGTAACTATAGAAAAACGGCGCAAATTATTGAACCTCCGTATTGGTAATATCATCAGTTTTTTCAAATGTTTGCTTTATAACAAGTACTGTATCGAGATTTTTAAAATCAACGAAAGGCTTAATTTCCGCCGATTTTGTGAGGCCTTTGGCATCGGTTTTTATTTTTGTAACAACGCCCATAGAGATTCCGGGCGGATAAATATTACTCAAATTAGAAGTAACAACTTCTTCGCCTTCCACAATATCGGCTTCATAATCAATATTTTCCATCAAACATAAGCCATCCATAACAAGCCCGATATCTCCGCGAACCATTCCCAGGGCATTGGAGCGCAAGCCGCTTGCCGCCGCCACAGAAGTATCGTCGATAATTGAAATTACGGTAGAGCTGGTTGCCCTTGCTGTCAAAATACGCCCGACAAGCCCGCCGGTACTGATGACTACCATATTTTCTTTTATTCCGTTATTCGTTCCGACATCAATATTAAAAGTGCTGTACCAGTTTCCGATACTTTTATCAATAACATACGCGCCGACTTTTTCATAATCGGGGTATTTTTCTTTCATATCTAAAAGTTTGAGAAGCTTTTTATATTCTGTTTCGACATTTTGCAATTTTTTATTTTCTTCTCTTAGTTCTGCAATCTCTTTTGTCATGGTTTTGTTTTCAACTTCTATGCGGTTTATATTAGAAAAAAACTCTATTTTATCGGTAAAAAACTTGCTGATTGTAAAATTGATTTTTACAAATGGAGTCACAAAAAAATCCACTATATTTTCAGCGAAAGTTGCTTTTGTTTTGAAAAAAAAGCCAAGCAAAATCATGAGCACGCATAAAAAACTAGCTGTAAGAATATAGAACTTTTTATGTTCTTTAATAAACTTCAAGTTAGAAACTCCTTACTAGATCGTGTTTAAAGGCATAGATTTTAAGCACGTTCTAAAATTTTGTACCTTTCGAACTTAAGAGCACATTAGACAATGTATCAATATTTTCTAAAACAAGCCCGGTGCCGATCGCAACACAGCTAAGCGGATCGTTTGCAATATGCACAGGCATTCCGGTTTCATAAGAAATCAATCTATCCAAGCCGCGCAAAAGTGCGCCGCCGCCGGTCAGCATAATTCCGGCTTCCATAATATCCGCAGAAAGTTCCGGCGGAGTTTTTTCCAAAGTAACCTTAATAGCGTCAACAATGGAGTTTATCGGCTCGTCAATTGCCGAGCGGACTTGGTCGGAAGTTATCGAAATAATTTTTGGCAAGCCGGAAATTAAATCACGGCCCCGAATTTCCATTTGAGATTTTTCGTTTATATCAAACGCATTTCCGATATTGATTTTAATATTTTCTGCTGTACGCTCGCCGATTGCAACATTAAATTCTTTTTTTACAAAGTTGGCAATATGCTCGTCCAAGCGGTCTCCGCCGACTCTTAAAGATTTGCTTGTTACGATTCCGCCGAGGCTGATTACGGCTACTTCTGAAGTACCGCCGCCTATATCAACAATCATGCTGCCGATAGGTTCGGCAACGGGCAAGCCTGCACCGATAGCAGCCGCCATTGGTTCTTCGATTAAAAAAGTTCCGCGTTCTTTTGTACCGGAAGAAGTCGCAGCTCCATAAACCGCGCGTTTTTCAACTTCCGTAACGCCGGACGGCACGCAGATTACTACACGGACCTTTGAATTAATAAATCCGCTTGCGCCGAGAGCTTTTTTAATAAAATACCGAAGCATTGCTTTTGTGATTTCAAAATCAGAAATAACGCCGTCTCGTAAAGGCCGTATAGCTTTAATATATCCCGGAGTTCTGCCGATCATTTCCTTGGCGCTGTCGCCAACGGCCTGAACTTCGTTATTTTCGGTATTAACAGCAACAACAGAAGGTTCATTTATAATAATTCCTTTGTTTTTCAGAAAAACAAGGATATTAGCTGTACCTAAATCGATACCTAGATCTTTTTCAAACATTAATTTTCCTCCCTAAAATAAGGCAAATTTATAGCCCGTCCTATTGTAACAAAAACTTTTAAATAAAAAACTACATTCAAATAAATATTTCGAAAATTTTGCGAAACAATAAAAAACGTCATCATTTAGATTATTAACAAAAAAATACAGATCGAGACATATATATAAATAAATATTTTATAAAATAAAAAATATCGTGTACGATAAATTAAAATTGATCGATATAATACAAAAAAGCTAAATTTTTACTCTATTATCTAATAATACACTCTAATTAATTATTTTTCAATAAAAACCAATATTTATTGATATTTTTAAGGAATTATTTTTGATTTTCGAATATCTTTAGAAAATTCAAAAATATTATATCCGAAATTCGAAAACAAAATATATAAAAGATGAATAGGCAAACCGACAACATTAAAATAATCGCCTTCGATTCGTTCAACCATAAAAGCGCCGATTCCTTGAATCCCATAAGCTCCGGCCTTGTCAAACGGTTCACCGGTTTTTATATAATTTTGGATTTCCGTATCGGTTAATTTTTTAAAATAAACTTTTGTTATTTCAGTTTTGGTCAAAGCTTCAAAGCCCTGCTTATCGCAATTCAATAAACTCAGCGATGTCATAACTTCATGGCTTTTGCCCGAAAGTCTTGAAAGCATTTCCGTGGCCGTTGATTCATCCTTTGGTTTTCCCAGTATTTTATTTTCGGACAATACAATCGTGTCTGCCGAAATTATTAAACAATCATCCGTAATTTTATTATAAACAAATTCGCCTTTCTCTTTCGAGAGTTTATTAATATATTCTTCGGGAGAATAAGCGGAATAAATAGTTTCATCAATGTCGGGCACAATAATTTCAAAATTCAAATTTAGATTTTGGAGTATTTCTTTTCTGCGCGGCGAACCCGATGCCAAAATAATTTTTTTCATGTTTTACCTCTAAAAGCTTTTTGATTTTTATAAAAATTCGAGAATATTTATAGAAAATATCGTCAAATTATCTTAACAAAAGTTTTTTCGTAAAACAAGATATTTTTCGATGCGATTAGATTTTTTTAAATTTTAATTCTATCCTTTATAATGAAAATAGTATAAAATGATTTTATTTCGTTTTCAAAATTTGTTTGCTCATACTATTTCATTCCAAAGGATATAAAAAAGTAAATAGTATGAATAAATCTCAGGAGGAAAAATTAATGAAAAGACTTTTAGCGGTACACGATATTTCAGGAGTTGGAAAATGCTCATTAACCGTATGTTTGCCGATAATATCCGCGTGCAATGTTGAATGTGCCTGTATGCCGACGGCTTTTTTATCCACACATACAGGCGGATTTACAGGATTTACTTATCGGGATTTGACAGATGATTTGACGGCTGTTGCGGAGCATTGGAAAAGCCTTGATTTGAGCATAGACGCGATTTATTCGGGGTTTTTGGGCTCTTTCAGACAGATTCAAATTATTATGAACTCTATCGAATTATTAAAAAAAGAAAATACCCTTGTTATTGTTGATCCTGTTATGGCTGATAACGGCGAATTGTATTCGGTTTTTGATGATGATTTTCCAAAAGAAATGCGTAAGCTTTGCGAAAAAGCGGATATAATTATTCCAAATATAACCGAAGCTGTACTTTTATTGGGCGAAAAATTTCATGAAGGGCCGTATACTAAGGAATATATCGAAAATCTACTAATAAAATTATCGATGCTCGGTCCGAAAAAAATTGTTCTTACGGGAGTTTATTTTGATAGTGAAAAATTGGGCGCGGCTTGTTATGACGCTGCCGAAAATAAAATCGAATATGCGATGGGCGATAAAATCGAGGGTTCGTATCATGGTACGGGAGATATTTTTGGTTCGGTATTTTGCGGGGCGGTTCTGAATGGCAAAACACTTTTAGAATCCGCACAGCTTGCCGTAGATTTTACAATCAGAGCAATCAAACACACATATGCAGAAAAAACCGATCCGAAATACGGAGTTCATTTTGAAGCCGAGCTGCCGTTTTTGGTTAATGCTTTAAAATAGAAATTTCTCAACTGCAATAGGCTGCTGATATAAATTCAGCGGCTTTTTTTATGCGCTTTTATTTTATACTTTTTTCTACTTATCAAAATGAAAATAGTATTACTTCCGAATCAGGCCTGTTGATTATCCATAATATTACAATTTAAGTTTTAAAAGCAGATAGAAAATTAAGAAGAAAAATAAAAAGCTCGGTTTGAAATTCATTAACGCGTAGACATCTTATAAATTCAATCATAGTAAGTTTGAAATA